>NZ_JBIUXN010000001.1:0-659736 GCF_044744005.1 Streptomyces sp. NPDC087440
CCTCCTGGGTCACGAGTTGGCTTCGCAACCCTCGTGCTGCACCGGAGGCCCTGCCTTCATGCACGCCACGGCCAAGTTCACCCGCCTCCATCCCCCTTTTCGATCACATCGTGCTCATGGTCGATAGGAAGACGGCTTCTGAGGTCCTTGTTGCGCTGGAACCAGCCATTGAGGGTGGACTGGTTGAGCCTCTGGTTCTTGCCTACGTGCTGGACGATGTTCATCCGGCCAGCACTGCCACCGGTGACGACGCCCGCGTGGTTCCACGTCCGGTCGCTCCGGTAGAAGGCGAAGATCACGTCGCCCGGGCGGACGTTGTACCGGGAGATCTCCCGGCCGCCCCGGTGAGCCTTGAGGTGGTTGCGCAGGTTGTTGGCACCCGCCCAGGTGTAGCTGTCGAAGCGCTTCGGGCCGATCTTGTTCTGGAACCATCGGGACGGATTCGTACGGCCGCCCTTGCGCTGCTGCACCTTGCCGCCTCGGTTGAGCGCGTGGGAGACGAAGTTGGCGCAGCCCTGGTCGTAGGGGCGGCTCAACGTGGCGACATTGCGCTTGGCCCAGTTGGAGGTGCCGTTGCCGTCGGGTGCGGCGAACGGCATCGGTGCGGCGGCGGCACCCGGGGTGTCCACCGGCAGGCCGTTCTCGCCGACGTCGACCAGCGGGGCCTCGCCGTCCTCGGGGAAGAGCTCCTCGAAGGTCTCCTCGCCGGACAGGGCCACGGTCGCGGACTGCGCCGCTTCGGGCGTGGCGGGCAGGGTGACCTCCACCTCGGCGTCGTTCGCCTTGCGCTGCATCTTTCCGTCGATGAAGACGAACCGGCCGGGCAGCGAATCCTCCTCGGTCTCCTCGGTTCCGTCCGTGTGACGCAGAGCGCTCTTCTCCGTGACCTCGCCGCGTACGAGGATGCTGCCGCCGGGACCGGGGCCGACGAGGAGGTCGGTGAGCTCGGTCTTCGCCGTGATCTTCATTCCGTTCTTCGCGAAGGTCTTGTGCCGCTCGGTCAGGTTCTCCGTCTGAGCGGAGAGCAGGTCGCGGAACACCGCCGAGTGCGGCGAGCCGGCCAGTGCCTGTTCCAGGGTGGTGTGGATGCCGCTCCGGAGCCCGTCGCGGGCCGCGTGGTAGTCCCGTACCGCAGCCGTGTAGCGGTCGGCGTCGGACACGGGCGTCGGCCGGACCGCCGCCGAGGAGGCGGCCGGAGACTTTCCGTACGGGGACAGGACGGTGACGGTCACCGTGTGGTCGGCTGCGTTGTCCAGGCCCTGGAAGGTGGTCCGGGTGTCCTCGGTCGTCCGGCGCGCGACTTCCGAGCCGCCCTTGCGGAGCACGACCTCGTACCGGAACGCCTCGGTCTCCGCGCCCGGTTCCTCGGGAGCGTTCCACGTGGCGAGCAGGCCGCCGTCGGCGGGTACGGCCTTGACGTGCCCGGCGGCGCTGGGTGCGCCGGACGGGACGTACGTCACCACGAGCTTCGGGCGCTTGGCGGTGTCGGCGGCGCGCGAGGAGTGGTAGACGACGCCCGGGTTGGCGGTCTTCTCGTCGCCCAGCTGGAGGCTCAGACCGTGGTTGTCGTCCGTGTGCTCGTACCTCCAGTCGGCGATCAGGTCACCGATGTTGAGGTCCGGCAGTCCCACCGGCACTTCGTCCTCGGCGTGGTACAGGTCCTCGGCAGCGGCGGCGGCCAGCTCCTGACCGCTCTGCGTCGCGGGGTTCCACGGCCGGTTGAGTTCGCGCAGCGACGCGGCAGGCTCCACACACGAGGATCCGGTGCAGTCCGCGCGGTGCAGCTGAAGTCGCGCGTCGGTGATCAGCGCGCCCGGAGGCACGGCCGACACGTCGGGCTTGAACCAGGTGCGCCAGGCCGTCCCGCCCGGCGTACCGACCTTCAGCGTGCCGTCCTGGACGACGGCGCAGGGCTTGCCGCCGCAGTCGCCCGCTCCCGTGGGTGCGGTCGCGTCCGCCAGGGCCGCGCCGGAGATCTCCACCGTACGGGTCGATGGTGCGGGGTCGTCCTTGGGCGTCTTCGCGCTGAAGGCACGGCGCTGGGTCCACGGCGAGCAGGCTTCGTCGTTGCAGGCGCGCATGGCCCACAGGTAGGGGCGGTTGGGGGCGATGGTGTCCTCGGGGATCACCGAAGCGACCCGGTTGCCGCTGTACTCGAACGCGGGCGGCAGCGCGACGCCGGGCAGTTCCTTGCCCTGGGCGTCGAACAGCGCGAACTCACCGCGCAGCCTCTCCTGGCCCCGGGACGTCAGCACGCCGGACAGCAGGGGGGTGTCGCTCGCCTCCGCACCTTCCTGGAGCGTCGTCGGCACGTCGGGCACGGTCAGCACGCTCGGCTTGGGCCCCACGCCGAACTGGTACGCCGTCGTCCCCGAGAGCAGCCCCGCCGAGTCCACGGTGCGGGCGTGCAGCGTGTGCCAGCCCTTGCCCGCCTTGACCTTCACGGTCTGCGGCTTGCCGCCGGTGCCGTCGGGGTCGTTGACCTTCTGCGGCGTGTTCGGGTCGTCGAGCCCGTACAGGTAGCCGCGACCGTCGCTGGAAGCGGTGGTCAGCGTGCAGGTGATGTCGCCGCCCGGCCTGTCGGTCCACTGCTCCTGCGGGTAGCCGTCACAGCTGATCTTGGGCGCGGCGGGCTTGCCGGTGTTCACGCGGAAGGAGAAGTGCGTGTTCCACGGGCCGTACGCGGTCCCGTCGTGCGCGCGCACCCGCACCTTGTACCAGTAGTCGCCCAGCTTCTTGTCCGCGGGCACGGTCACCTTCGCGACCTGCCCGGAGGCGACACCGGCGCTCGTCGCCGTCCACGCGTAGCCGTTCGCGGCGGCCGACACCGCGGTCACCTCGAACTGGGCCTTGACCGTCCCGCTGTCCGGGTCGGAGACCTTCGCGGAGAAGGTCGGCGTCGGGGAGGTGACGTAGGTCTGCTTGTTGAACTCGTTGTACGAGGACGGGGCGATGCCCGCCGCGCCCTGCGGGGTGTCGGGCAGGGTGTTGTACGTCACCGACAGCACCGGCACGTTGCTGGCCGCGTTGCGCGAGTTGAACCGCTTCCAGCCGTACGCGTCCTTCTCGTCCGTGGCCCGGATGCCCAGGGAGTTCTCGGCGTTCGGGTTGTTCGACCACGCCTGCATCAGCGACTTGACGTCGGCGGTGACCCAGCCGTCGTTGCAGGCGCTGCTGAACCCCTTGGTCTGGGTGGACGTGGCCCACTTGTTGTTCCACTTGGGCTGCGCGGTCCAACGGGTGGCCGTGCTCGGCGAGGCGGTGTCCCAGACCTCCCAGGAACGGGCCTGGCAGGACCACGAGTGGTGGTTCCACAGCTTGAGGGTGGCCGACTGGACGACCTTGTTCTTGACCGGCCGGTTGTTGAACTTCAGGAACGAACGCGCCACCTGGTTCGACCCGTTGTTGCCGATCTTCAGTTCCTTGGACGTGGACTGGTCCGTCGTGTACCCCTGCTGCACGAAGGTCGTGAACGTCGTCAGCAGGTTCACCGAGGGGTCCACCGTCACCGGGAACTTCGTCGCCGGATCGGCCAGGAACGCCGCGTCGGGCGTCAGCGTCAGCTCGACCTGGTCCCCGTACTGGGCGAACTCCAGGGCGACCGGTGCCCGGTGGAGCTGTTCACCGGACCGCTCGTCCACCCGGGCGTCCCACATCATGGGCGCGGGCAGGGTGCCGACCGGCGCGCCCTTGGAGTCGAGGAACTCGACCCCGCCGTCCTTGCCCTTGCGGGCGGTCAGGCCCGTGGCGTTCAGGGTCATGCGCAGGGTTCCGGCCTCGTCCACCGCCTCGCGGGACTTCAGCAGGAGGAACTGCTCGAACCCGGTGCGGGTGGCGTCCACCACCAGGTCGGCATGCGGCAGGGCCTTCGGGTAGGTCGCCTTCGTGCCGTCGATGCGGGGCGCGGGAAGTGCTCCGCGCCAGCCCAGCTCGATGCGCCGGCCCCGGTCGGACGTCAGGGACACCAGCGGGTTGGCGGCCGCGACCGGTTCGGCCGACCGCAGGCGCTTGGTGGCATCGGCGTCGGGCCGCTCGGCCCGCTGCCCCGCCAGGGTCAGGCCGAGGGGGTGGGCCTTGGACTCCACGCCGCCGTCGGCGGACTTCTTCAGCTCGATGTCCACGTCCGTCCAGGCGCCGTCCGGGCCCCGGAATCGGATGGGCCCCGCAGCCTGATCCTCGGTCAGGGTTCCGTCCGGGTTGGCCCACACGGTCTGGGTCTCGGTGCGTTCACCGAGCACCTCGACCCGCTGACCCGTCATGCGGGCCTCAAGAGACGCACTGCTGGCGTCCTGTTTCGGGGTGGGCTTGCCGTCCGGCCGGGGAGCCGCGTGCGCTGTTGTCGCGGCAAGCCCCCCGACGGCTGCTTCCAGGAGGAGGACACCGGCCAGGCCGAGACCGATGCGGGCTCGGTGGCGGGGTGTACGGGCAGGTCTGGGCGGAATGGTTTCCGTCATGGGCCTTTTTTCGTAGCCAACGTAAGCATGCCGATATGGGTAAAGGAATGCAAAAGAACGGGCAAAGCATAGGGAGGAAAGGAGTGGCGGGTTCCCCGCGAAGGTCCCGAATGGGACGGGACTTTCGCCCCGTTCCTCCCACGCTTCCCAGAGCTCGCACGGGAACCGCACACCGGGGTGGTCGCGTGCCCCGGACAAGGCAGTCCCGGGCTCCGACCTACTGGTGCACCTGACGAAACGGCCGCAGTGCGCCCGTGTCGACCCTCATGCCCCTGCCACCCGAAGGTCACTGAGCTTGACTCTGTCGGGGATCTGGAGTCGCCGAGGTCAGGTGCCCAGGGTTCGCCAAGACTTCGGTCGGGGTCGCTCGTGCCGGTCGAGGTAGTTCTGGAAGGCCGTCGGTCGGCGGGGGATAAGAGCTTCCTCGTTCGGTGGCAGTCCGCTGAGGCGTTCGATGTTGACGGCGATGGCCGTCAGGACGTGCTGGATGTGGGCTTTTCTCTGTCCGCGGTAGCGGCAGCGTCGCATGCCGTCCGTGTCCGTGGGCGAACTCGTTGACCGTGCCGTCGACTCCGGAGCGGACCGCGTAGCGGGTCTTCCACTCGGGTGTCTATTGTTCGGCGCGGACGCGGAGTTGCAGGTCGCGGAGTTCTCTCGGGGAAAGCCCACGGTGCGGTTGCTGTCGGCTGTGGTGGTGCACTGGGTGCGGGCCGGGCAGGGGCGGCACTGGCTCTTGGTGAACCTGGCCACGATGAGCGGGGCGGCGGTGGGTGAGGAGGTCGGGTAGGGGCCGTGCCAGCCCTGGCTGACTTGGCCCTGGGGCAGGTGACCTGCTGGCGGTCGTAGTCGACGTGGAAGTCGTCACGGGCGAAGCCCTCGGTCTGGCGGTGCTGGCAGGTGGGGTTGCCCCGCAGTGGTCCGGAGACGGTGATCTGGTGTTCACGGGTGGCTTGTTCCACGTGCGGAAGTGAGGTGTAGTCGGCGTCGACGAGGTGCTCGGCGGGCAGCAGCATGCGATGCGGCAGGCGGGTATGGATGCCGGGCAGGACCTGGCTGTCGTGGGTGGTCGCCGCGGTGGTGGCCACATCCGTGGTCACGTTGGGGCCGTCGGGAGCACAGGTCTCGGTCAGGTGAGCGGCGAATCCCTTCCAGCTGATGATGTGTCCGTGCCGTGCGGAGCGGGCCGAAGTGTCGTAGGGCGAGACGATCGCCCGGGACGAGGGCGGCAGTCCGCGCCCGCCTTCCGCCTCGGGCGGTGCGCCAGCGCAGGTGCCCTGCGGTGTCACGGTGGTAGTTCTGCACCAGGATCTGGCCCAGGGCCTGGACATGAGGGCCGGAGGTGCGGTCTGCTCCGTGCCGGTAGAGGTGTTCCAGGAGCTGGACGGCGTCGTGTCCGGTGGCAAGGATCCTGGTCTTGGGCTTGGTGGGGTTCTTGCCCAGGCGGACCGGTCGGCCGTAGCGGCGCGCCCCCAGTCCTCATCGACCAGCTCGTCCAGCAGATGAGGCGAGATGCCGGCGACTTCTTCCAGTGCGGCACGGACCGCCTCGGTGATCAACTCCAGGCGGGTCAGGTCCCGCACCGCGGCCAGGACATGGGTGGAATCGGTGCGCTGCGTGGTGCGCTCGCGGACCAGTCCGGCCTCTCTGAGACGGGCTGGTGCAAGGTCAAGAAGACGTTCAGCGCGGTCGTCTTCAGCGAGACGGTCGCGGAAATCAGACAGCACGCTGTGATGGAAGCCGGGATCGTCCAGCTCCATGGCCATCGCGTACTTGAAGTCAATGCGACAGCGAACCGCCTCCGCAGCCTTCCGGTCCGACAGGCCGAGCAGGAACTGCAGCACACAGACGGTGGCCAGTTGAGCTGGCGAGAGGCCGGGACGTCCGTCGCGCGGGTACCCGTCGGCGAAATCCTCGTCACGCCACAGCCCGTCGAGGCGATCCCGCACCCATATCGCCGTCGTACTAACCGGGTTGCTCGCGCGTGCGACCTGCGCAGTCAGAGGAGGGAGGGAATTGCTCACCGGAACGGGGGCGCAGGGACAACGGGCACCTCGACAGCTGCATCGGTCGGCGGAACTACCCGGGCATGCCCGTTCACCGCTCTGCCACACCGGCAAACTCCAAGATCCCCGACAGAGTCAAGCTCAGGGCAGCTCGTGCTGCCGCCACCCATCCCGTATAGCGGCCGCCGCGCCTTGAGAACCCCGAGCCAGGGACCCGGTCGCGGGAACTGAGGACCCGTGACCTACCGCAGGTCTTGCCACGCTCCGTGGTTCGGCCGCCCTTCGTTACTCGAGGGATCGCCTTCGTCGAAGGAGGTGTCGTACTCGATCGAGAAGTTGAAGCTGGTCCAGCTCTCGGCCGCGGTGGGGCCGGAGGACTTCTGACGGACCTCGATGTGTTCCCCGTCGGACAGGGACTTCATCGAGTTGACGAAGTAGGTCGTCGTGGTGCAGGACCACGCGCCGGTGGCGTCGACCACCGCCGTACCGATCGTTGCGGAGCCCGGAAAGAAATCGTAGGCGAGGGTAATCGCAGCTCCGGGCTCGCCCGTGCCGGTGACGGTCAGATGCCCCTGCGGGATCGTCGGCGCGTTGTTGTTGGGGTAGGTCACCACGACCGGGATCTGCGAGGCGGTTGTGTCGCTCTGGTCGCTCATGGAGGCGTCCTTTCAGGCTGGCTGCAGGGCGTACCAAGTCTGGCGGTCTTCTTGATCACGCCGCAAGGTAAGTTTCCGTCTACGCACGGCATCGATGCTCTGCCCGCCCAATGCAGCCGGGCTCGGTGCCAAGGGCGCCTTCGAGCGTCGTCCATGCGTCTTCCCGCAGACCAGCGGCCGGCAGAGCCGGGCACCTCACAGGTCCCCAGCGTTCTGTCCATTCGTTCCTTAACGTCCTTGCGGTGACGGAAGGTTAGGGCCAGCGGTGCCGGATTTCGGGTACGAGGATGGTCCGGTTCTGCGATCTTGGTTGGGCGGGCCGGCGTGCGGCTCCTACTCCAAGGAGGTTCGATGACCAACCAGAGTGACGTGCTTGATCCGGGGACATGGTCGATCCGGCGCAGTGTCGTGGTGCAGTACGACGAGTTCCCCACGCCGCAGCTCGCCCAGCGCCAGAGTGCGACCGGGCTGGACGGATTCACGGTGGGCTGGGTCTCCGCAGCGCCGCAGAAGCCGGCGGTGCTCGGCTGGAGCACGGCGACGTCGACTGTTGAGCAGACCGAGACCGGCCGGCCCTACGAGTCGACGTGGGAGACGTACGACGGGGACGCGGGGAGCACCGATTTCCAGAAGGACGATCTGAAGGCGTTCAGGGACGCGGGCGGACACGTCGCGTTCTCCTTCGGCGGGGAGGCCGGGCGCCTGCCCGAAGCCGAGGAGACGGACATTGCGGAGGTCACGGCGGCGTACCAGCGGGTGATCGACAACTACCGGTGCACTCACATCGACTTCAGCAACGCGTGGACCCTGCAGCTGCAGGGGACCAGCGACGGGACGACGACACCGTGGGACCGGCACGTCGCGGCGGTGAGGCGTCTCCTGTCGGCCAACCCCGGCCTCCAGGTCTCCTACACGGTCCCCGCGTTCCTCGACGCATCCGGCAGCTACGACGGACTCCACGGGTACGCGCAGGCGCTGCTGGCCCAGGTTGCCGGTGGCGGCTACGTGCCCTCGCTGATCAACATCGACCTCGGTGATCTGAGGATGGACAAGAGCCCGCTCTCCACGACGCTTCCCAGCGATCTTGCCCAGGCATGCATGACGATCCTCACTGGTGCGCAAGGCGACATCGCCAAGCTGTGGCCCGGATGGAGCCAGGCACAGGTATGGCGCCGGATGGGCGCCATGGTCGGATTCGGCACCCAGGGCTCCCAGGACCTGCCAGGAGCCGTGTTCACCCCCGACGACCTGCGCGGTCTTGCCGCAAAGGTCCCCGGCATCGGCTGCCTGTCCGGAATCAAGTCCTACGCTGACGCCGAGAAGCCCGGCGATGGCGCTGCCGAGCAGAACTTGGAGTTCTACAAGGTCATCGCTGCCCATCAGCCGTGAGCGACCCTGGTGAGGGCAGAACCAGACGCCTTCACACACGGGACTCCGGCGGCGCGCCGCTGCCGAAGTCCCGCGTTGGGAGCTTCGACGGTCCCGACCGCACGTCTCGGCGCTCCGCCATGGCGGATTGGCTCGGTGCTGGGCACGTGATCCGCTGCCGCGACGACGTCAGCCCGGTACTGAACCTGATGGCCACGTGCGGACATTGGACAACGAGCAACTGTGTCCATAACTTGATCGAAAACTGCGCCGCCCGCACCTCACTCCTCCTGGCAGGAGGTAGGTGCGGGCGCCGTCATGCCGTCCTGGCGGCGTCCCCGACCAGGCGGACGAGCGTGTCCACGAGCTCGTCGGAAGTGGCGCGCAGGCTCTCCGCGCCGAGGTGGCCGCTGAGTTCCATGTCGGCGATGCCGTGGGCGCTGGTGAGCAGCAGGGCGCCGTAGTGCCGTGCGTTCTCCTCCCCGACGAGTTCGGCGACCACGGCCAGGAACTCGTTCTGGAAGCGTCCGGCCGCGCGCATGCGGTCCGCGGCCGGATCACCGATCGGTCCGTCCACCGGCCCGCCGGCCTGCCCTTCCCCCGGCCCGCCTGCCTGTTCGCCCGTCGCATCGCAGGTCTGCCCGTTCCTCGGTCCGCCGGCCTGTCCGCACAGCTGCCGCCGCACCCGGCCGATCCCCTCGCCCTGGTCCTCGGGGCGGTGCCCTGGGCGCCTGAAGAGCATCTGGTAGAGGTGCGGCTGGTCCCGGCCGACGCCGATGAGGGTGCGCAGGGCGCCGCGCTGCTTCTCGGAGGCCGACAGGGCCGGATCGGTACGCAGGGCGTGGACCTGGTCGGCGATCCGCTCCCAGCTCTCGGTCGCGACGGCGGTCAGCAGGCTGTCCTTGCCGGTGAAGTGCCGGTACGGCGCCCCCCGGCTCACCCCTGCCCGCGCGCCCACCTCCCGCAGGGTCACCGCTTCGGGACCGCCGAGGTCGAGGAGCTCGGCAGCCGCGTCGAGCAGTGCGCGACGGGTGAGAGCGGCGGATTCCGCACGGGTGACCATGCCACGATCGTACAACGAGTTGACGACGTCATCTGAACTGGTAACGTACTTAAGGTGACAACGTCAACTGAAACTCAGAAGCTGATCGTCGTGACCGGCGCCTCCACAGGCATGGGCGCTTCGGCCGCCCGTGAACTGGCTCATCAGGGTTTCCACGTCCTGGCCGGTGTCCGACGCGACCGTGACGCCGACGCCGTCCGGTCGGCAGGGATCGAACCGGTCATCCTTGACATCACCAGATCCGAACAGGTGGCGGCGCTGGCCGCGCGGGTCGCCGAGGACCCGCGCGCGCTGCACGCCCTCGTCAACAATGCGGGCATCCAGGTGAACGCCCCGGTCGAAGCCCTGCCGATGGACGAGTGGCGGAGGGTGTTCGAGGTCAACCTGTTCGGCCACATCGCCGTCACACAGGCACTCCTGCCGGACCTGCTGCGCAGCAAGGGCCGCGTGATCAACATCAGTTCGATCGGCGGCAAATACGCGATGGCCACCTACGGCGCGTACGCCGGCTCGAAGTTCGCCCTTGAGGCGGTCAGCGACTCGCTCCGCCGGGAGGTCGCCCCGCTGGGCGTACGGGTGGTCGTGGTCGAGCCCGGCGGCGTCCGCACCGAGATGGCGGCCCGCGGTGTGGCGACTGCGAACAGCCTGGCTGCCGGGATGACGCCGGAGCAGGACGAGCGCTACGGCAGGCTGGTCCGGTCGAACAACAAGCTGATGTCGTCGGGCACCGCGTCGGGTCTGACCGCGGACGCCGCAGCCCAGGTCATCGCGAAGGCCGTCACGACGCGCAAGCCGCGCACCCGGTACACCGCAGGGCGGGACGCAGCCCTGATCATGCGTCTGGGCCGGTTCCTCTCAGACCGCACGGTCGACCGCGTACTCGCAGCCAACCTGCGCCGCCACTGAGGCAGTCGTGGCCCTGGACGTCACGCGCTCCACTGCACGGGGCGCATGCCTCCGAGCAGGGTGTCGAGGCGGCGGTGGGCGGCTTCATGTCCCACGTTCCCGACGAGACGGCCTACCGCAACGTCACCATCGAGCACGGCCGCGCCCGGCTCGCCGAACTGGACCTGCGGTGGGGAAGGCGGCAAGCCGTCCGGGCCCACTGGCTCGACGCCGAACCCGACGCCGACCTTCGCGCGGTCATCGCCCCGGAAGCAGAGGGGGGCGACTACGACTACAACGACGGTCTGCTCCAGCGGGCCTCGCACGCGCTCGTCGCCGCCAGAATCAATTCGCTCTGTGGGTGTTCCTCCGCAGCGACGACGGCCGCTCCGTCGTCATGGACCCGCACGGCCATATCAGCTACAGCGTGGGCAACCAGCCGCTCGGACCGCTCGCGGACCTGCAGGTGTACGCCACCGACCCGCACGGCCGCTCTAGGTCGGCTCACCGCCGGACGCCGCTGAACAAGACCGACGGAGTTCCACCGTTCGCTACACGGACCCTTCGGCGATCATCCCGCCGCCGGCGGCCGCGAGCAGCGCCCACGACGTGCCATCGGGTGCTTGCCCCTACGTAGTCCGGGCGGTGGGATGTTGGACAGACTCGGGGGCGGTACGGCGGTTCGTGAGAAGCGTGCGTGGACAGGAGGCTTCCCAGCAGGGACCGGACGTCGTGGACAAGGCGGGAAGGCGGGGGCGCGACCGGGCTGGGGCCGTTCGTCGCCGTGGAGGTGGAGATCGACGGGGCGCTTTCGCCGTATGGTGGCGGCGCTGGCAGTCGGTGGTGGGGTGGGCGGGCTGGGCGGTGTGGTGGTCGTTCGGTCTGTGGTCAGGCTGCTAGGAGCGTGGCCAGCGCGTCCTGGAGCAGGAATGCCGCCAGCGTGGCGAAGGTGACGGCGACGACGTTGTTCACTGTTACGGCCGTGCGGCGGCTCCGCATCAGGCCCTGGCCCAGCCGGCCGGCGCACAGGCCGATCGTGCTGTCCCAGAGGAAGCCCACTGCCAGGAAGATCAGCCCGAGTGCCAGGAGCTGGAGCCACAGCGGGCCGTGTCCGGGGCTGGTGAAGCGCGGCAGCAACGCGGCGAAGAACAGCACGGTCTTGGGGTTCAGCAGATTGGTGAGGGCGGCCTGGCGCAGGATTCGGCGCTCGGGCGGTGCCTCAGGGGCTTCTGTGGGCGGCTTCTTGGCTGAGCGGATGGTGGATACCGCGAGCCATCCCAGGTAGAGGCCGCCGACCAGCTCCACCCCGAACAGTGCTGCGGGCGTCGAGCGCAGCAGGACGGCCAAGCCGAGGGCGGCGGCCGTCACGTGCACGACCATGCCCAGCGCCATACCGGTGGCGGAGACCAGACCGGCCCGGGGGCCCCGTTCGAGTGCTACGGCCGTGATGTACGCGGCGTCGGGCCCGGGGGCGATGGTGATAATCGCGACCGCCGCCAGATAGGCGGGTAACAGTGTGAGGTCCAGCATGACATCCTCCCGCACTTGGGCGAGTAACGCTTACAAGCTCTTCATTACGTTACCTACCCGATGTTGTCGCCGCAACGCATAGAGGAGCAGTAGCGCGTTACGCTGGAACGTATGGCGGTCACCTTCATGGACATTCCTCTCCAGGTGCTGACGGACCTCGTCAACGGCTGGGGCACGCTGCCACGCGAAGGAGACGGCCGTGGAGACGCTCCGTACCGGCCCGTAGCCGACATCACGGCACACCTCGGGCTGCCCGCGCGGGTGGACGCGGGGCTGACCCCGCAGGCGCTCGTGCATGCGGCCGACCGCCTGTACCCGGTCTTCTCCGCCCAGGACGCCGAGACGTGCGCACGGCACCTGACGCGTCTGCTGGCGGACAGTGGCGTCCGCCCCGCCCTGGGGGCCGGGGACGGCGGCTCGCTGCGGGCCGTGTGGAGCGTCGACGATGCCGAGCACGCCCTGCTCGCGACAGCCGCGATCTCTCTGCGTCAGTACCTGGCCGCCCACGGCTTCGCCCGCATCGGCGTCTGCACCGCCAGGAACTGCGCCGATGTCTACCTCGACCAGTCTCCCGGCGGCCGACGCCGCTTCTGCTCGGTGACCTGCCAGAACCGGACCCGCGTCGCGGCCTTCCGCAGCCGCAAGACGGTCACCGGCTGAGCGCTCTCAAGGCGCGGCGAAAGAGCGAGGTGGCGGACCGACCGGATGGCCGAGTCCTGGAATGAGGTCGCTGCGTGGCCCGCATGCGCTCGCAATCAGCGCAAACACCGCACGACTGCGTACTCCTTCGCCAGCGCAGCACCACCTCCAGGGTGGGCTTGCGCCGGCCGGTCTCGATCCGTGACAGCGTGCTGGGCGCGATGCCGGTCGCGCGGCTGACATCGGCGAGTGTGACGCCGCGGCACTCGCGCACGACCCGCAACCGCGGCCCCATCGCCGCCAGCGTCTGGATCACGTCGTCACCAGCCGCCGTCCCCGTTCCTTCCCCTCGCACGCTTCACCGCCCTGTGCGGCAACCTTGCCAAAATGGCAACGCTGATCGCGCCGACCGGCCGCAGCGCCGCATGATCGCTGGGTGCCGCCGACCGCCTGCGAACAGAAGGAGAAGTCCCCCATGCGCTCCGAGCAGACCACTGCGCTCCGCCACCGCACCATCGAGTCCCCAGCCGGGCGCCTGCACCTGGCAGAGCAGGGCACCGGCCCGCTGATCCTGCTCGTGCACGGCTTCCCCGAGTCCTGGTACTCCTGGCGCCGACAGCTTCCTGCCCTCGCCGCGGCCGGGTACCGGGCAGTGGCGATCGACGTACGCGGCTACGGCCGCTCCTCCAGGCCCGCGGCGACCGACGCCTACCGCATGCTCGACCTGGTGGAGGACAACGTCGCCGTCGTGCGCGCCCTCGGTGAAGAGAACGCGGTGGTCATCGGCCACGACTGGGGCTCCAACATCGCCGCCACCTCCGCCCTGCTCCACCCTGAGGTCTTCCGCGCGGTCGGTTTGCTGAGCGTCCCGTACGCGCCGCCCGGCGGGCCCCGCCCCACCGACATCTTCGGCCGGATCGGCGGCCCCGAGCAGGAGTTCTACGTCTCCTACTTCCAGGAGCCCGGCCGCGCCGAGGCGGAGATCGAACCCGACGTACGGGGCTGGCTCGCGGGCTTCTACGCGGCCCTGTCCGCCGACACCATGCCCGCCCAGGGCGAGCCCGACCCGCACTTCGTCGCCCAGGGCTGTCAGCTGCGCGACCGGTTCCCCGCCGGCCCGCTCCCGGCCTGGCTGACCGAGGACGACCTCGACGTCTACGCCGGGGAGTTCGAGCGCACCGGCCTGACCGGCGCCCTCAACCGCTACCGCAACATGGACCGCGACTGGGAAGACCTCGCTCCCCACCGCGGCGCCCCGATCACCCAGCCCGCCTTGTTCATCGGCGGCGCACTGGACGCCTCCACCACCTGGATGTCCGATGCCATCGACGCCCACCCCACCACCCTCCCCGCCCTGTCCGCCTCCCACCTGCTGGACGGCACCGGCCACTGGATCCAGCAGGAACGCCCCGACGAGGTCAACCGCCTGCTGACCGACTGGCTCGCCACCCTCTAGACGAGTAAGTCCGAACCCACGCCTGCGCCGCGTTGCGCGTGCATCGCCTCGATCGTTCCGTTTACAGAACGTTCTGTTTGTGGAACGCTAGTCGCGTCACGGCCCATGCATCAACGACGCAGTAAGGGGCGGAAAACTATGGAACTGGCCCAGGAGGTGGGCTCGCGGCTGCGCCGTCTGCGCCAGGACCGTGACCTGTCGCTGTCGGAACTCGCCCGCCGCTCCGGCGTCGGAAAAGGCACGCTCTCGGAACTGGAGACCGGCCGGCGCAATCCGACCCTGGAGACGCTGTACGCGCTGACCACGGCCCTCGAGGCACCGCTGAGCACGGTGGTCGGCCCCGCCCCGGTACAGGGTGCGGCGGTGCACGCGGTGCTGACGGACCGCGTGCAGGACGCGGCTGCGGTGTCGGAGGTGTATCGCATCCGCATTCAGAGCGGCGCGGTGCAGCACTCGGCCGCTCATGTGACGGGCACGGAGGAGCACTTGCTGGTCTTCAGCGGCACGGCGCGGGTTGGTCCTGCCTCCGCCCCGCTCGAGGTGGGCCCGGGCGGCCACACCCGGTGGGCGGCGGATGTACCGCATCAGTACGAGGCGGTGGGGCCGAATGTGGAGGGGGTGTTGGTGGTGCGCTACCCGGTGGAATGAGAGGCCTACGCAGCACCGCCCTGCGCCAGGCCACGACCACCACCGATCGGCAGTGGGACCCACCGCTGCCGCAGGAGGCCGACAGTATCCAGGCCGCAGGCCCGGCTCTGACGTTCGGTCCGACAAGGACAGGAACAGCCCGTGCCGGTGCCACTGGCGGCAGTTTCATGCAAAGCCGGCTACGTCATCGAGAGACAGGATGATCCCCGTACATGCCTATACGCATAGCGCGCCCAGACGAACTGCCTGCCCTCGTCCAGCACTCCGACCAGCCCGAGCGCAACGCCGGAACGGCCGCCTACCTCACCGACCTACTGGCCAAGAAGTGCACCCGGCCGGAGTGGTGCCTGGTCGCGGAGGACGAGGCCGGTCGGCTCACCGCGGCCACCGCGCTGTGGACCCTCCCCGGGAAGGACGTCCCGATGGCCCTGGTGCTTCTTGAGGCACCGTGGGACGAACCCGGCCTGGCCACCGGCCAGGCACTGCTGGCCGAGGCCGTCGCCCTGGCCGGCTCGCTCGGCGCCACGGAGCTGGAGCACGTCACCGACTCACCGACACAGCCGCCGCAGTACCAGTCGGAGCCGGAACGGCGCGCCGAACTTCTCCGTCTGGCGGGCTTCGAGCGCGCCCGAGACGGTCGCCGCTTCCGCCGCCACTCCGGAGTGGAACTCGCATCGCATGATGACCGGTTGAACTGGAATTCCCTGCCCAGTCTGGGCCGTGAGCCGTTCATCGCTCTCCTCGCCGAGGCGCTGCCGACCAGCGCCGACGCCCAACTCGCCGCCATGGTCGCCCGGCATGGCGCCCGGCGTGCCGCGGAGAGCCTCTTCACGGACATGGAGGAATTCTCGTACGAACCCCGGTGGTGGGAGATCGGCTACGCTCCGGACGGCACCCCGGCCGCCCTCAGCCTCCCCGCCCGAAACCCCTCGACCGCGGTGATCGGCCTGGTGGCTGTGTCTCCCGCGTGCCGCGGCAACGGTTACGCGACGGCGGTGGTGGCACGCGGCACGCGGCTGCTGATCGAAGCGGGCGCCGAGGAGATCCGCGGCGACTGCGACGCGGCCAACACCGCCATGATCATGGCCTTCGAACGGGCAGGCTACGAGAACTTCGCCGACCGCCAGGAGTTCACCCGCCGGTTGTGAGCGGGGGCCGCTCCCGCGCCCTAACGAATGCTGACGCGAGGTCCCGTACGGTTCCGCGCCGTGGGTCGCGGACAGCGCGGAGGCGGGCTGGGGCGTGTGGCACGAGCAGGGTCACAAGCGCCAGCAACGGGCGGTGCTGCCGTCGGCACTGGCCGAGGTGTCGGTGAACGTCTTCTCGCCGGCCGTGCAGAAGGCGTTCCAGCAGCGGTCGCGGCTGGTGACGGACTCCGTCTACGACCGGGCGCTGCGGAAGGTCGGCACGCCGGGCGCGGAGTTCGAGAAGGCCTTCGACGCCTTCGAACGGCTGGTGATGCTCCAGCAGTTGACCCTCCAGTACGGGGACGACTTCTGGCCGCGGACGCAGCGGCACCTGCGGGAGCACCCGATGCCGGGCAGCGACCGCTAGGGGAATCCGGCCGTCCTGACCAGCCGCGTCGCCGGACAGGATCTCACCGCGTTCTCCGCGGCGTGGGGGGTGCCGCTCACCGACGGGACGAAGCGGGAGGTCGCGGCCCGGGGACTGCCGACGGCACCGGCCACTCTGGCCACGCTGCGGGAGAAGTAGCGTACGTGCGGGCCCTCGCCTGCTGCGGGTGCCGTCTCCGGGTCGGCGATCGCGTCCCGGGCGGCCGCCAGGCCCGCGCTGCGCGGCAGGTCCAGCAACTCGACCGCTGCTGACGTGTTCACGACGGTCGCCGTCGTCCCTGCAGATTCCCCCGGCCCGGTGTGGCCAGTGCCGCGACCGTGCCCTCCGCGCCGGGCAGTGGACACCGTAAATCGTCCACGCGCCAGACGCAGGACCAGGGGCCCGGGGGAACGCGGATCTCCAGCGGACTCTCGTGTTCAGGGCGAACACGGAGTGCGGGCAGCGGGATGCCCAGCCCGACCCCCATGGCCTTGGAGATCGCCTCCTTGCGAGTCCAGGCCCTCAGGTAGTTCGCCGAGGTGATACGGGCTGCTTCCACCGGCTCGGAGAGCAGCCTCAGCATTGCCGGGGACGGCGGGGCGGGACTGCGGTGCGGCACCTCCGCATCGACGCCGGGGCGATGCGCCGTCGACGTGGCGAGCAGCACCACACCGGCCGTGTGTGTCAGCGCGATCCGTAGCGGAGCCGGGCCACGAGGGGTGGCGACCTCGGGTGGACCGTGCCGGAGGGAACCGCACAAGGGACAGCGGGCACGACGCAGGACGAGGCGATACGGGTCCTCGTCCAGCAAGGCCGCCAGGAGGATACGGGTTCCGGTCCTGGCGGATGCGTACGTGGCGCCCGGGCCGGGCGGAAGCGCGGTGACACGGCGTCTCTCCCGAAGGGTCAGCACCTCGGGAGCCGACACGGGACGCACCTGGGGAACGGGCCACCAGTACAGGGACGTTGAGGCCGGACCGGGTTGCGCGACCAGCCCCTCGGGAGGGGGAAGGCCCTGGAACCGGACGGGAGAAGCACCGTCAGGCATCGCTGTTCCGGTTTCCCCGGCATTGCCCGGGTACGCGGTGGACGGCGATGGCCACTTCGGTCCTGCTGCGCAGCCCCAGTTTCGCGAGGATCTTCTTGTTGTGGTTCTTGACCGTGTTGAGTGAGATCCCCAGGGTCCTGGAAATCCGTTGGTTGGTGTGTCCTTGCGCAATCAGGAGTGCCACGCCGAGCTCTCGACGGCTCAGGCCGCGGGCGACCTGGGGGGCTTGGAGCCCCGTGTCGTCGGGGGGTTGCACCGCATCTTCCGGGAGATCTTCCGGGAGTGGTTCCGCAACAGGATGATCCAACTGGTCGGACCTGTTGCTCAGTTGGCTGACGGCATGCATGACGGCGACGGTGAGTTCGCATGGGGGGAGGTCCTGGCCGGCTAGAGGTTCGCGTGGCTGGAGACCGTGGGGGGTGTCAACAGGATCACATTCGCTCACGTTTGCAAACTATATGGACTTGCCCCTGATGTGCGGTAGTAGCCCTTAGGGGCTATTGAAATCTGGAATGTCGAGATTCAACCTGAAAATCCAGCATGTGAAGTCGTACGGGATACCGAGGAGTGCGGTGGCGATGGCGGTGGAGCAGGACGAGGAGTGGGTCCCCCGTGGACGGCGGAATTCGACCTGGGCGCCACCGTTCCCGGACGGCCGCCGGCTGCCTCGTACGGTGGAGGGATCGCTCCGTGTCGTGCACGCCGCGGGGTCGCAGGGCAATCGTCCACGAGCCTGAGCCGGCGCGGGGGCCGGGCGGCCGGGCAGGCGACGTCGTGACAGTGCCGGTGCCTCACCGGTGCCCCGGAGGCGGCAGTCGTCGAGAAGAAAGTGCGGTTTGCGCGAGAGTGCGATGCCGTCGTGCTGTCACTTGCCGTGTCCGTGGCGACGCCCGCACATCTGCCGGGTACATGGCCAGAGGTCCAGGGAGCGGCTCGCGCGGTGTGAAACCGCTGTCCGCTTCCGCGGGGCCACGAGTGACGGACGTACCCGGAAGGCGAACGGCGACGCCTGCGCCTTCCTGAGCTCCCGCTCCGTGGGGCGGGGACTGTGCCCGCGCGTGACCCACACCGAAGGCGCGGCACGGGGGAAGGGGCAGCACGAGGGAAGGGGCAGCACGGCAAGGCCCCGAGCTCCGTGTCGCGGGCCAGGGCGTCCACACCTCGGGCCGAGTGGTACCCCGGCGGCATCACGGCCGCCGGCCAGGCTGCCCGCCGACGCCGTCGCGCCCCCTCGGGACCCCGGCACTCGGCCCGTTGTGCCCCGGCCCGAAACGTCCGCGCGGGTTCTCTGTCCCCGCCCCAGGCCCTGCCCCCGTGACCTGCCCAGCCCCAGCCCCCTGCCGTCCGACCCGTCCACCTCGTGCCTGCGTCCTGCGTCCTGGAGGAATGTCCGCATGTCTGTCCTGACCGCTCCCCGTACCGCGCTGCTCTTCCCCGGGAAAGGCGCCTATCTGCCGGGCGCCCTGCAGAAGTTGCACGACGACCACGAGTCGGTCGCCGAGCAGCTCGACACCATCGACCGAGTGGCGGCGCAGTACGGCGTCGCCCCCGTGTCACCGCTCCTCACCGACTCCGATTCGCCCCCGCTCGGCGTCCTGCTCGCCGATGACCCCGACCGCCTCCAGGTCGCGATCTTCGCGGCGTCACTGGTCGTCGCCACGCTGGCCGTCGAGGAACTCGGCCTGAGCGATGTCGTACTGGTGGGGCACAGCGTGGGTGAGATCACCGCACTCACCGCCGCAGGTGCCTATTCCGTCGCTGACGGGACCCGGGTCCTGTGCGAACGCGACAAGGCGATGAGCGCCTTCGACGTACCGGCCGGAGGGCTGCTGGCAGTGGGCCTGTCCGTCGAGCGGGCGCACCGACTCGTCACCGGTGCGGGGCTGGTCGACATCGACGTGGCCGCGGTCAACGGTCCGCGCCAGACGGTGCTCTCGGGCCCCGACGCGTCCCTGGAACAGCTGGTCGCGATCACCGGTGAACTCGGTGTTCCGCGCAAGCGGCTGGAGTCGCCCCACCCCTACCACCACCGGTTCCTGGAGCCCGTCGCCCGGCACCTTGAGCAGGCTCTCGCCGATGTCCCGGTGCGGCCGATGCGGTTCCCCGTGCACTCGACCGTGCACCACCGCTGGTACACGGACGGTGACGACGTCACCGCACTGATGTGCGCGCATCTGACCCACCCGGTGGGATTCCTGCGCGCCGTGCGTGAACTGCAGGCCGCGGGAACGGACTTCTTCGTCGAGGCCGGAGCCCGCTCGGCACTGACGGGACTGGCCCGTGCGGCGGTCGCCCAGATCCAGACGGTGGCGCCGTTGGAGTCGACCGTGTCCGGGGAGGAACTGCGGGGGATGCTGCGGGTCGTCACAGCGCTGCCCGCCTCCGCAGCACCCCGTGTGGTGCGCCCCCGAGGCTCCGCGGAGCCTGCGAGCGACGCCTCCCCGGGGCCGAGTCCGGTGGCCCCCGCTCCGAAGGCGGCGCCGGTGGCCGCCACGACGAAGGCTCCCGAACCCGCGCCCGTGGCTGTCGACGAGAGGAAGGACCGCGAGCCGGTGCGGGCCACGACGACAGACGTCGGGACAGGGCCGTCGTCACAAGCACCCGGCACACTGCCCGCGCACGGCCAGCTCCTGGCCGACCTGCGCACCCTGTACGCCGAAGCGCTGGAGTACCCCGAGGAACTCCTCGACGCGGAGGCGGACTTGGAGGGCGACCTGGGAGTCGACTCCATCCGGCAGACCGAAGTGCTCGCGCAGGCCATGGAGCAGTACGGCCTGGGAAACCTTCCGGACACACTCCGGATCACTCAGTACACCACCCTGAGTGAGGTCGCCGCACTGCTGGAATCCCAGGCCGGGACGGGAGCGGCAGCATGAGCGGCGAGGCGGCCACGGGCGAGTTCACGGGACGCGTCGTACTGATCACGGGTGCCAGCAAGGGGGTGGGCCGGGCCACGGCCCGGTACTTCGCCGAACGGGGCGCGCACGTTCTGGTCAACTGGTTCCACTCCCAGGAGGCGGCGGAGGAGACGCTGGCGGAGCTGACGGGGGACGGACTGTCGGCAGAGCTGATCCGTGCCAGCGTCGCCAAGGAGGACAGCGTCCGGCAGCTGTTCGCCGAGGTGCGCGAACGCCACGGCGGACTGGACGTCCTCGTGAACAACGCCGCGTACGGCAGCTTCGTACCGCTCCCCGAGCTGACCGAGAAGGACTGGGCCCGGGTGCTGGGCCTCAACTTCCACGGCGTCCGCTGGTGCTGCGCCGAGGCGATCCCCCTCATGCTCGGCCGGAAGCACGCGGCCATCGTGAACGTCTCCTCCATCGGCACACAGTTCATCATCGACAACTACGCCGCCGTGGCCGCTTCCAAGGCAGCACAGGAGGCGTACACCCGTTACCTGGCGTACGAGTACGCACCACTCGGCATCCGGGTCAACACGGCGAACGCCAGCTTCATCGAGGGCAGGGTCACGGGGCTGTTCCCGCACCCGGAGGAGGTACGCGCGGCGGTCACAACAGCGACCCCCATGGGGCGCATGGGGCGCCCGGAAGACCTTGCCGCGGTCGTCGGGTTCCTCGCCTCCCCGGCGGCCGAGTGGGTCACGGGGCAGTCCGTGATGGCGGACGGAGGATTGTCGCTGGGCGGCGTGATGCTGTCGCCACCCCGACGGCCGGCGGCCCCGCCCCTGGTCCCCGGGCTGCCGGAGACACCGGGAACAGGGGTCCGTACGGCTGGAACGGGGGTCCGTACGGCCTCGCTGTCGGTCTCCGAGCCCGCACCACGGGCCGCCCCGGGCCCGGACGGCGATCTGGTGGCCGTCGTCGGTTGCGGCATCGCCGTGCCCGGCGCTTCCTCGCCCGAGGAACTGCACCGGCTGGTGAAGGAGGGCCGTCCGGTCTTCGACGAGCCGCACGACCGCTTCGACATCGACGACTTCTGGTCCTCGGACCGCACCGCCGAGGACAAGACGTACTCACGGCTCTCCGGATACCTGCACGACTTCGTGCCGCACCCCCGGGCCGCGCGCCCCGCA
Organism: Streptomyces sp. NPDC087440; assembly: GCF_044744005.1. Taxonomy (NCBI): domain Bacteria; kingdom Bacillati; phylum Actinomycetota; class Actinomycetes; order Kitasatosporales; family Streptomycetaceae; genus Streptomyces; species Streptomyces sp. NPDC087440. Next base: position 21,338 of record NZ_JBIUXN010000001.1, read on the forward strand.
TCGGGCGGCGACTGCGCACACTGGCTGCGGCACAGCCTCGTTCAAGCCGCCGAGCAGGTACGCATCGACGAGTCCCACCGCGTGGCCTGCTACAGCGGCCAGTGGGTGGACGGCAGCCAGGACCTGGAGGAGAACGTGCTCGGGCTGCTGCTGCGCACCTGGGCCGGCGCCGCGGACACGTCCCGGCTGGAGGGGGTACTGCGCAAGCACCTGCCCCGGCTGACCGACGATCCGAGCACCCTGTTGCCCGAGGCCGTCCTCGACGCCGCGCTGGAGGGACTGTTCCCGCGGCTCGCCGAGAGGCTCGTCGTCGACACGGCCTGCTCCTCCTCCCTGTACGCCGTGGATCTGGGGGCGAGGGCCGTGCGCGAGGGACGCTGCGAGGTGGCTCTGTGCGGCGGCGTCTACCAGAACACGCCCCGCTACTCGGTGATGTTCAGCAAGCTCCACGGCCTCTCCGCCTCCGGAGACGTACGCGGGCTGGACGCCGCCGCTGACGGAACCATGTTCACGGACGGCGCGGCGATCGTCGCTCTCAAACGTCTCGACCGGGCGCGTGCGGACGGAGACCGTGTCCTCGCGGTACTCGGCGGTTTCGGCGCCGCCTGCGACGGCCGGGGCAAGAGCATCAGCGCCCCCAACGCCCAGGGCCAGCGCCACGCGATCGAACGGGCCACCGCACGCCACCGCGACCCCCGGAGCACCCCGCCCCAGTGGCTGCTCGCCCACGCCACCGGCACCGTCGCAGGCGACAGCACCGAACTGACGGTCATCCAGCAGAGCAGGGGCGAGCGCCCCGTCACGGTGACGGCGAACAAGTCCGTACTGGGACACACCGGCTGGGCAGCGGGCGCCGTCTCCCTCGTCCAGGCCGTGACCGCGCTCGATACCGGCCTCATCCCGGCCCAGGCCCGCTTCACACACCTGCCGGCCGGCCTCGCGGACGAGCTGCCGGCCGTGGAGGTACCGACCAGGGAAGTGCCCTGGCCCCGGACCGCCGACGAGTCACCGCGCGTCGCCGGAATCTCCGGATTCGGCTTCGGCGGTACGGACGCCCATCTCCTGGTCAGCGACCCGTACCATCCCGCCCCCGAGGCCGAGGCCGCTCCGGAGGCCGAGGACACTCCGGAGGCCGAGGACACTCCGGAGGCCGAGGACACTCCGGAGGCCGAGGACACTCCGGAGGCCGACAGTGACGAACCTCTGGTGCTCCTCGCATTCACCGCCCTGCCGACACAGCCCGCCTCCCCGGCCCCTCCCCCGTCGGGCCAACTGCGCCTGACCCCACGGACGGTGCGGGAGATCGACGCCACGCAGGTCCAGGCCCTGCTCGTGGCCGAACGTTTCGCAGCCGAACACGGACGTCTGTGGCAGGACCCCGACATCGCCGAACGCACCGGTGTGATCTCGGCGATGTGGGAGCCGCCCGCCCGCTCGGCAGACGTCACCGCCCGCGCCTATCGCACCGTGGTCGCACGCATCGCCGACGACCTGTCCGCGTCCGGGATGCCCCGGGCCGCTGTCGGCGTACGCTCCGGGCTCACCGCACTCCAGAACCGGGCCGCGCCGACCGGCCCCGACACCGCGCCGGGTCTGATGCCCAACGTCACCCCGTCCCGCATCACCAACAGGGAGAACCTGCGGGGTCTGGCCATGGCCGTGTGCGACGGCCCCGATTCCCTGCACGCGGCCGTCGACCTCGCGACCCGCTACCTGCGCGACGGCGACCTCGAACTGGCACTGGTTCTGTCCTCGCCGACGAACCCGGAACCCTGGGCCACCACCCTCACCAAGGCCGGCCCGCAGACCGCGGCAACCACGCACCTCTTCGCCCTCGCCCGCGCCGACCGCGCCCGCGCCCACGGCTGGCCGGTGCTCGCCGAAGTCACGGCGGAACAGGGGGCGGTGGCCACCCTTACGGTGCCCGCCGGCCCACGGCGATACGACCCGGCCACGGCTCTGGCGGCCGCACTGCGTCAGGCGGACACACCCGTCGTACGGGTACCGGGCCGAGCCCGTTCCCTGGTGCTGCGCCGCTCCGTGCGGGGCGGCACGGCCGTGGACTGCGGGGCCGTGGACTGCGGGGCCGTGGACTGCGCGGCCGTCGACTGCACGGCCGTGGACGAGAAACCGGCCGAGAGCGGCGTCACCGCCCCGGACGCGGCCTTCACCGCCCGCCGCCACATCCTCGGGCGCGTCCAGGAGCCCCCGACCGCCGTACGCACCCCCGTCGAGGCCATGCCCCCGGGAACCCTCGTCATCTGCGACGACAGCCACATCGCCGACACTCTGGCCGAACGGCACTCCGACTCCGTCGTCGTCTGCACGCGGTCAGGCGCCGCACACCGCGCCGTTCACACCCTCACCGAGGTCACCGAAACGAGCTTGGACGCCCTCGCGGCGGGCTCCCGGCACATCCGTCTGGTGAACCTCTGCGCCACACCGAAACCACCGCACGTTCCGCATGCCGAACCAGCCACCGTCCGCCTCCAGGAACTCGGATTCCTCGCCGCCCGCCGGCTGTGGCGGGAGAACGCCGACACCGGCTCGTTCCTGACGCTGTGTCTGCGCGCGTTCCTCGCCTCCACGCCGCACCCCGACACCGCCCTCCTCGCCGGCCTGGCGAAGAGCCTGACCCTGGACCTGCCGGGCCTGCGCTTCACCACGGTGCTCACCGACAGCTCCGACCTGGACGAAGGGCTGCGCACCCTCGCCGCGGAAACGACCTGCGCGCCCACTGCCCAGGGCGTGCATCACCGGGGTGGACAGCGCTACACGGAACGCGTCCGGGCCGCCCGGCCGACAGCCGCCGGAGCACTGGTGTCCGACGACGCGGTGGTGGTCGCCACCGGCGGCGCCAGAGGGATCACCGCGGCCTGTCTGCGCGCACTGGCTGCCACCGCCAGGGTCCACCTGTGGCTCCTGGGCAGCTCGCCCGAACCCGACGAGAAGTCGGAAGCGGCCGTCGGCCAGGAGCGGAAGGCGTTCCTGCGCGACTGGCTGGCCGCCCACCCCGGCCGTTCCCTCGCCGACGCCGTCCGCGCCCAGGAACGTGCCGGTGCCGCATCCGAGACCACCCGAACCCTCGGTGAACTGCGCTCCCTTCTCGGCCCCGACCGCGTCCACTACGTCCGCTGCGACGTCACCGACGCCGCCTCCGTCACCGCCGCGGCTGCCCGCGTCCTCCACCGGCACCCCCGCATCGATCTCTTCGTGCACGGCGCGGGCATCAACCGCTCCACCGTCCCCGGCCGCAAGTCCCTCGCCGACTTCCGCGCCGTGTCCGCGGTCAAGACCACCGGCTACCACCACCTCAAGGACGCCTTCGGCACCCACTGCCGTCGCTGGGTCAACTTCGGTTCCCTCGCCGGAACCCTGGGCCAGCCCGGCGAAGCCGACTACGCCGCCGCCAACGACTACCTCGGCGCCTGCGCGACACTGGCCCATGCCGCCGGGCACGACGAACAGACCATCGCCTGGACCCTGTGGCGGGACGTCGGCATGGGCTCCGCGCCCCTCACCCAGGCGCTGGGCGCACGCCGGGCCCACCTCAGCGGACTCACCCAGGACGAAGGCGCGGCGCACTTCCTGGCGGAACTCACCCGGGGCCGGGCCGCCGCTCCGGTGGTCCTGCAACTGGGCTCGGCCGAACACCGCACCCTGGCCTCCCGCGTGCCGTCCCTCGTCTCCCCCGGAAAGGCGCTGTGATCCGCCATGACCACGATGCAGGCCGTGCTGCTCACCGCCTACGGCACCCCGCTCGCGGCCTGGGACCACCCTGTGCCTCCGGTCCCGCCGCGCGGGGCACTCGTCCAGGTGCGGGCCTGCGGCCTGTGCGGCACCGACCTGCAGTTGGCCGCCGGCGAGCTGGCACCCCTGTTCCCGCTGCCGGAGTTCCCCTGGGTCCTGGGCCACGAGGTGGCAGGAGTGGTGGCCGAACTGGGCCCTGACGCACGGCCACCCGCCGACGTGGCCGACGGCAGCCCGGTCGCGGTGTACGGCCCCGGCGGCTGCGGCGACTGCGCCCGCTGCACGACCGGACACCAGCAGTTGTGCCCCGGCTCCGGCGGCTGGCTCGGCGTAGGCCGTGCGGGCGGCTTCGCGGAGTACGTCGCCGTGCCCGACGCCCGCCACCTGCTCCCCCTCAACGGTCTTCCGGCAGAACAGGCTGCCCCGCTGACCGATGCCGGGCTGACGGCCTACCATGCCGTGCGCCGCGCGCTCCCCGCACTGGCCTCGCGTGGTCCACGCGGGGCGGTCGTCGTGATCGGTCTGGGTGGTGTGGGTTCCTTCGCCGTCCAGCTGGCCCGGCTGCTCACCCCGGCCATGGTCGTCAGCTGCGTACGACGCCCCGTCGAACTCGCCGACCATGCGCGCCGGCTCGGAGCGGATGCCGTCGCGGGGCTCGCCGACGGGCCCGACGGCCTGTGCGACCTGGTGCCCGGCGGTGAGGTGGACGCGGTCATCGACACCGTCGGCACCGCCGAGTCGCTGAGACTGGCCGCGGCCGCCCTTCGCCCCTCCGGCCGTTGCCTGGTCGTCGGCGCGAAGGGCGGCACCGTCTCCTTCGGGGTCGGCAGCACCGACGTACCCTTCGAGACCGAGCTGTCCACCAGCGTCTGGGGCGGCCTCGCCGAACTGCACGATCTCTTCCAACTGGCCCACGCGGGACGCCTCGACCTCAGTCACGTCCGCCGTTACCCGCTGGCGGACGCGGCACGTGCCGCTGCCGATCTGACGGCGGGCCGAATCCGTGGCAGGGCCGTACTGTGCCCGTGACCGCAGGACGAACAGGCAGGCAGGACAGCCGACGGCACCCTTCCGTACCGTCCAGGCACCTTCCCGACCGCCCCCTCCCGGCTGCCACCCGGGCTTCCAGGCCTCCTTGCAGGCCACCATCGCCCCCACCACTCCCCGTGGCGGCCTGGTCGTCGCCATCGAGGACGACCGCTGGCTCGTCTGTCTCTTCGGCGCCGGCGATGTCTCCGCCCCCGAGGGGTTCGACGCTTACGCCGCCGCCCTCGAAAACCCCCACATCAAGCAGATCGTAGAGGGCTGTCAGCCCCTCAGCCCCCTCTAGCCGGTACTCCGGGCTCGGGAACCACTGGCACCGCTACGGCCGGCCCCTCCGCTGCGGCGACTCGCCTTCGTCGGGGACGCCCAGTGCGCCCTCAACCCCCTCCACGGGCATGGCCCCGCTGTACCGAGGCCTCATGCGCCGACACTCACCGCGCCTCTTCCTCCCGGGCCCTGGCACACACGATCCGTGTCGCCTCTCGCACCGCGGCCAGAGGCCTGCATGCGGGTCAGGAGCGTAGGAGGGTGAAGCCGGGGGAACCGTTGAGGGATTCGGCCCGCCAGCCGGTGCCCGACGAGTCACGGGTGCAGCGGAAGCCCGCCGCGAACCGGGCCAGGAAGACGCGCCCGGAGGCCCGCTCACGCGGGGTGCAGTGTCCGCAGTCGCCGTTGACGGTCGCTTCGGCGACGTGTGTGGTGGTCAGCTCGGCGGTAGAGACCGTGGCGAGGGCGGTGAAGGCCTCGCAGCCGGTGTGCTCCCACACGTAGCCGTCCCGCGAAACCAGGCCGTACCAGCGTGAGGGGGGCGGCGGCAGGGCCCGCACCCGAGGTGAGGTGCGGGCCCTGCGCGGTTATGCGTCGAGGCAGGGGTGCAGCCTACGCGCAGGAGACGAGGACGAGGGAGATCACGGTGCAGGAGGCGGAGTCGCGGTCGTTGGCCGCGTTCGGGTCGCTGGGGCGGACGCAGTTCGTGTGCCGGTTACCGTGACGGGTCCCAGGGACAGCAGGTGCAGCGGGACGCGGAATGTCTTCGAAGAGGCGGCTCCGTCGGTGACAGCCCCGTAAGTACAGGTCACGGTACCTGTGCTGGTGGTGCATCCGGCGGAGAGGTTCGTGGCGCTCGCCCCCCGGGGGCAGGGCCGCGGTGAGCGTCGCCGAGGCCGGTGTTCTTGGCCTTGAGGGTGTAGGTGAGCTACAGGACCAGGATGCCCAGGTGCGGTTGCGCGGTGACATCGACGTCGATGTCCGCCGCTACGGGCGGGGCCGCGTTGACAGTGGTCGTGATGCTGTCGGAGCCTTGACGGTTGTTGGCTTCCGAGGCGCCACTGGCGGTCACGGTGCCAGCGGCGTGGGGCAGCACCGTCAGCGTCAGGACCGCCGAGTTCGTGAGACCGGACTGGGCCGTGTAGCGGTAGTAGCTCGTTGCGGAGAGGGAGCAGACAAGGCTGGGGTCCCCGCCGTTGTCGGCACTGGTGATCGTGGCCGGACCGCTGATGCTGTCGGAGGCGTTGAAGAGATCCCGTCCGGGGACAACGGTCACGGTGTAGGTGTACGGGGTGCCGACCGTGACGGGGTCGGCCGACTCGGTGATCTGGACCAGCTCGTCCGCGTGTGTGGGACCGGCGGTGACGAGCAGGCCGGAGAGCCCAGGGCCATCGAGGAGAGCAGCACGAGCAGCCGCCGTCGGAGTCGGCTCGGTGAGGGGCGGGAGTTCAGGGAGGAGCGGCAACACGACCAAAGCCCCATTCAAATACCGGTACAGTTATACCGGCATAGTTATTGGACGCATCGGAGAGGCCCCCATGATCGAGATCCTGACCCCCGCGCGGCTTGAGCGGGCGAGAGACACCGGCGCCCTGGTCGGAAACATCCTGCACACGCTGCAGCAGCGCAGCACGGTCGGGACGAACTTGCTGGACATCGACCAGTGGGCCAAGGAGATGATCACCGAGGCGGGAGCACAGTCCTGCTACGTCGACTACGCGCCTTCCTTCGGGCGCGGCCCGTTCGGGCACTACATCTGCACGGCCGTCAACGACGGAGTGCTCCACGGGCGGCCTCACAACTACACACTGGCAGACGGGGATCTGCTGACTCTCGACCTCGCCGTGGCCAGGGGCGGGGTGGCAGCGGACGCCGCGATCAGCTTTCTGGTGGGCAAGGCCAGGCCGGCGGAGAGCGTTGCGATGATCGAGACGACCCAACGTGCACTCGCCGCGGGCATCGCCGCCGCCAAGCCTGGGGCGCGCATCGGCGACCTCTCCCACGCCATCGGCACGGTCCTCAGCAAGGCGGGCTACCCGATCAACACCGAGTTCGGAGGCCACGGCATCGGCTCGACCATGCACCAGGACCCACACGTCGCGAACACCGGGCGGCCCGGCCGCGGATACAAGCTGCGCCCCGGACTGCTGCTCGCCCTGGAGCCCTGGGTCATGGCCGACACTGCCACACTCGTCACCGACCCCGATGGTTGGACACTGCGCAGCGCGACAGGCTGCCGGACCGCGCACAGCGAGCACACCATCGCCATCACCGACAACGGAGCCGAAGTTCTCACCCTGCCCACGCAGGCACGACCATAAGAGGGCGCCGTACTTGCAGTCGGCGCTTCGGGGTGATGGTGGTGGAAGGTCGAGGGAGAGGCCGGTTCCCGCGAGAAATCCGTCGAGGACGTCGCGGCCACGCGAGCTTCGGCGCGGCCGTCTCCCTGCACCAGCACCCCTCGGCGGCGATCGGCGTCTCCCGACGGCCTACCGGCGGGCCTTGACGGGCACCCTCCCACTGTTCTGACCGCCGCAGGCCTCAGAGGTCGTTTTCATCTGGTTTGCGCCCCCTCATATGCCTCAATACAGCACCGCTGCCGCTCGCTTCACGGATCTGGACGCGTCGGCGAGGGACGTAACGGTGTGGGCCACGCTTGTTGGAGTGAGACAGGCCCTGCGGGATGAGACAGGCAATCCGGGCCTCCCGTGAGCCCCCGAGTCACGGGTGCCCACGGCAGCGCTTGGATGCCGCCCTGCCACAAGGGCATGTTGGGAGCAAACAGACTCTGCAGATGAAAACGACCTCCTAGAAGCCGTTGTCTTTCCGATTGTGAGCGTTGAGTTTCCCCTGGTCAGGCATGGTTCCGATGTCCTCGAGGGAGGGGCGGGCGTTCAGTTCGTTCTCGGCGATGCGGAGGTGGCCGGTGGCGTCGGTGATGGGGCTGCTGGAGGAGCGGTAAACCACTGCCCGGGTGCGAGCGGAGGAGCTTCAGGCGGAAGCGGACCGGATTCTGGTCGAACTCGACGCGGCTGAGGAGGTGTTGGAGTAGTGGTACTCGTTCACCTTCGCGCCGGTCTCGTCCCGCCGTTGGCCGGCGCGCACCAGACCCTGCTGACCCTGCTGCTCGGCGAGAGCCAGTACGCCCGCTTCGACGGGCTCGACGGCGTCACCATGCAGGACATCTCCGCCATCCTGGAGGCCTACGGCCAGGAGGCGGGGCTGGGCCTGGGGGAAGACTGAGCCTCGGCGCGCTCGTCGAAGAGCACGCCGAGGCCCTGGAGGCCGACCTGCTCAGGCACTACGGCGTGGACCTGCTCGACTGGCACCGCGGCCGGCTCTCCTCCCGCCGACTCGCGGTGCTGGTGCGGCACCCGCCGCAGGACAGCGCCTCTGCCCGTGAGTTGAACGGCGAGGCCGCGGACTGGTCCGTGACCGACTACCTGCTGGCACGAGCGGTCGACCACCTCGCCGAGGCCAACTGGATGTACGCGACGGTCAATCAGGACGAGGACGCGGAAAGGCTGGAGTATCCGGTGCCGGTGGTGCGCCCCGGCACAGGAGTCCGGGAGCCTGACGAGGACCTGCCGTCGAAGTCCGGGACTTCCGGCCCGGCAGCATCCGATCCGGCGGCCTCCGGCCCGAGTGTCGCCGAGATGGTCTGCTTCTTCGGCTGACCGGACTGCCTACCCCCGGAACATCCCGACGCGGAGAAACACCACACCGACGATGCCGCACACCAACTGCGCGAACAGATAGGACCCGACGGTCGCTCCCGCCCACGGACACCAGCGGTCCAGTTCGAACTGGGTGCGGGAGCGGGACGGCCGTCCCCTGTCGTACACCACCTCGACCGCGTCGCCCTCCTCGAAGTGTGGAATCCCGTACTCGACCCTGAAGAGCCGCCAGTTCCTTTTCCCCTTCGGGGCGAAGTACACGTAATCGATGCCCTGCTTTTGGCCGTAATAGCTGGTCCCCGTGCATTCCGCCTTGACTGCGACCCCCCAGATCCTGAGCCGTATACGTATGAAACAGGAGTGCAGCACCCACGGTGCCACCGCAGCCGCCGGAAACAGGATGATGAGCCAGCAGATCCAGGGACCGAGTATCGATTCATCCACCCTTTTCCTCAGCGAGACATGTGAAGGGGCCAGAGAAACAGCGAACGCTACGAAAAGGAGGAAACATGACCCAGCCCGGAAATGAACCTTGGATACGCCCGCCGTGGATCGGCGCGCAGGATTCCGAGCACTACAAGGAGATTTACCGCGACATCAGCCACAGCGTCAACCTCGTCAAGCTCCACGTCGCTGCGCTGAGCAGCAGCCTGACGGCATTCAAGACGGAACGTGCCGGACAGGGCGGTTCCGTCCAGGGAAGCGAACGCCGTCTCGTGGTCGGCCATGCCCTGATGCTAAGGGCTGTCCCGTAAATGATCTCCAAGTTGTCCCGGGCATCGTTGGTCGCGGTGTGATCCCTGGTCTATCCGGCGAGGGCGAGGTTGTGCATCCGGGCGATGCCGAGCATGGCGTGGTGGACGCCGTCGCCCTTGAGGCGGCAGTCGCGGAGGATCTTCCAGGTCTTCATGCGGGCGAAGACGTGCTCGACGCGGGCCCGGACCTGCCTGTGGGACTTGTTGTGTTCCTCTTTCCAGTCCGGCAGTTCGGTCTGGCCTTGCTGTCGGCGGTGGGGGATCACGAGTCCGGTGCCCGGGTAGCCGCCGTCGGCGATCGTGACGGTGTTGCCGACGGCGGCCTTGGCGCCGGATTCTTCCCATGCCTTGCAGTCGTTGCGGTTCCCGGCGAGCGGCCAACCGACCACGACGACCAGGCGGGTGTCGGCGTCGATGACGACCTGGTGGTTGGTGGAGTACCGGTAGTTCTTCGACCGCTCGGCGATGGTGTGGTCACGGGTGGGGACCAGGGTGCCGTCCACGATCAGCACGGTGTCCTTCGCGAACCGTTTGCGGGGCTGGAGCGCGAGCATCGGCCCGAGGTGGTCGATGATCCGGTCAGCCGCCGACTTGGACACCCCGAACAACGGAGCGAGCTGGCGCATGGTCAGGTTCGTGCGCCAGTAGGCCGCCACCAGCAGGGCCCGGTCCTCCAGCGGAGGACTCCACGGCCGGCCTCTGCGGACCGCGTTCGCCCCCTACCGCCGCAGCACAGTCACCAGCTTCCCGAACTGCCGCGGGTTCAGCCCGGTGAACGGGGCTATCCAAGACGGCTCCGACGCCGTGATCACACCAGCCACACCAAGATCATTCCAGGCTGGTTAGGGTTTCTCCTTCGAGGCGACGGGCTGGAGACGGATCATGGAACAGGATGAGGCCCTGCAACTCGCGGTGGCGTTTCTCGCGGACAGCCAGCGTGATGATGAGCCGCCTCTCGCCATCGACGCAGAGCGAGTTCGGGTGAGCAACGGGCCCCTGATCGTGCCCTACAACTCTGTGCAGTACCTCGCCTCGCGGGAGCCGCGAGAGCAGCTGTTGGACTGCTGGCCCATCCTCGTCGACCTTGCACGCGGAGAGGTGCGGTTCGGGACCCTGGACGAGCGACACCTGTGGAGGAACCCGAGCGTCTGACGCCTGTCCGTAACCCCAGTTACGGGACAGCCCTTAGGACGTAATTCCGCACGGCAACACAGTGCCAACGGCCAACGCCCATTGCACGCAGGGGACGTTCGGCTGGGAGCCCACCAATGGAACGGGGTGCCGGGCGCAACGTCCCAGACCCCGGCCCTGAGCGGTACCAGGCCCGGATGTCGCCCCGTGCGTCGCCCGGCGGTGCCCATCTCCTGAAACCGCCGCTGCCGCCGGGCTGTTGCCCCGACCGCGGCGATCGGTATGCGTGGGGCTCAAGAGAGGGCGCCGGGCTTGCGCGGCCGGGATACGGCGGGGAGCAGGTCCCACAGGGGGCGGGAGCCGGAGGCCCAGGTGGCGAGGATGTGACGGTCGACGACGTGGAGGCGTTGCTGGTGGGCGAAGGTCTCTGCGGGTACGGTCACCCGCCCGTTGGTCACGATGACCGCGACGTCGGCGTGGTGGACCGGGCGGGCGGTGCCGTTGAGGATCTGGAGGTCGGGGGTGCCGACGGCGGAACCGGCGAGGCCTCTGCGGTCGGGCAGGTCCGGCGCATTGCTGCGCCGGACCCCCCTCAGAACCGTGCGTGCGCCTCGCAACGCACACGGCTCAAGCGGGCTGCGAGGCCCGCGCAATTGGTGCCCTTCGGTCGCCAAGGGCATGGTGTTCCCGATGGCAGTCTGCGTGAATCAGTTCCAGATTCGACCTGTCGTCTGAGCCTCCGTCAAGGCATATGTGCGCCCGTGGTGGCCGGGCTCGGTCAGTGCCGCCCGTACCACCGCCGCGATGTCCGCAGGATGGATGGTCGGCAGCGCGGTCTCGGCGTACGGCGCGCGGACGGTCTCGTGGCCCCGGATGGAAGCCGCCCGCATCAGGGCGTTCGAGGCGAACTGCGTCGGCCGCAGGATCGTCCAGGCCATGCCGCTTGCCTTGAGCAGTTGCTCCACCGCCAGGTTCTCGCCGGCGGGGCCGAGGTGCGGGTGGGTCTGGACGGTGATGGACGACACCAGCACGACATGTTCCACACCCGCCTGCCGGGCGGCCTCGAGTATGTCGGCGTCCGAGCCCAGGCGGGACACAAGAAACAGCGAGCGCACCCCTTGAAACGCGGGCGTCAACGATCCACCGCCTCCGCCGACGTCGCTGCCCGGCGGCCCGCCGACAACGGGCTTGCGGTGACCCGCGACGTGCATGCCGGCCAGTAACGTGTGCGTGGATTCAGTACTGCCCGATGCCCACGAAACCGGTACCGGCATCCTGCCCTTCGAAGCCCGGTGCCGGGGCCGCAGCGGAACCGGGAGGGCCCCCGTCCTTGAGGGTCAGTCCGCACTCCTCCAGCTTGGATTTCACCTCGTCGATCGACTTCGAACCGAAGTTGCGCATGTCGAGGAGGTCGGCCTCGGTGAGGGCCACCAGGTCGCCCACGGTGTGGATGCCGCCGCGCTTGAGGCAGTTGTAGGTGCGGACGGAGAAGTCCAGGTCCTCGATCGCCACCACCAGCTGGGCCGTCGTCGCTGCGTCCACCAGGGGGTTGCCCAAGTCCAGAGCCTCGACGTCGGTGTTGAGTTCGCGGGCCAGGCCGGAGAGTTCCACCAGGGTCTTGCCCGCCGATGCCATCGCGTCACGGGGCAGCATGCCCGGCTTCGTCTCCACATCGACGACCAGACGGTCGAAGTCCGTGCGCTGCTCGACCCGGGTGGCCTCGACCTTGTAGGTGACCCGATGGACAGGTGAGTAGAGGGAGTCGACGGGGATCCGGCCGATCTCCTGTCCCTCCCGCTTGTTCTGGACCGACGAGACGTAGCCGCGGCCGCGCTCCACGGTCAGCTCCATCTCCAGGCGGCCCCCGCCGTTCAGGGTGGCCAGGACGAGATCCCGGTTGTGGACCTCGACACCGGCCGGCGGGGCGATGTCGCCGGCGGTGACAACTCCGGGACCCTGCGCCAGGAGGTACATCGTCACCGGTTCGTCAAGCTCCGAGGAGACCACGAGTTGCTTGATGTTCAGGATGAGGTCGGTGACGTCCTCCTTCACTCCTGGCACGGTGGTGAACTCGTGCAGCACCCCCTCGATACGGATACTCGTCACCGCAGCCCCCGGGATGGACGACAGGAGGGTACGGCGCAACGAGTTGCCGAGTGTGTAGCCGAATCCCGGCTCCAGGGGTTCGAGCACGAACCGGGATCGGTGCTCCTCCACGACTTCCTCGGTCAATGACGGACGCTGCGCGATCAGCATGCGGCTCTTCTCCATCCTGCGGGAGCCACCAATGTGGCCCGGCAGTACCGCAACGTACTCCCCAGGACAAAGCAATACGAAATTGCCCACCAGGCATATGTCGCGCATTCCGCGCTCGATGCAGGACAGTCACCGCACCCTCGGTCCGTCCTTATCCACTGACTCCAGCGCCTCGTTCACCAGGAGTCTCCGCCCTTGAGGGCGCGCGCCAGGCATCTTGTGGCACGGGTTCTCCCGGGCGACCGGTCCGCTGCGAACAGGGCGCTCCCCTTCGCAGCCGGGCTCACAACTACAGTCCCGGCAAGGAACGTTGGCGAGAGAACGCCGGGTGCGACCAATCCACCCCTGCACCCCGTTCCGAATCACACACCAGATCGGTCTTCGTACCCCTGGCCCCCGGACGGCGAAACCGGTGAACCACGTTCATCCCGCCCGTACGCAATGTGCCGGGCGGTCCCGCCCTCTTGGAGGTCGAACGATCGTGATCACCCCAAGCACCGCCCGTCTCACCGCCCTTGCCATACTGCCCGCCGCACTCGTCCTCGGCCTCGCCGGTACCGCTGCGGCGGCCGACGGCAAGACCTACCAGGTCGGCCTGGAGCAGCTGAACGACAGCGGGGCCAGCGGCATCGCCATGCTGACGCTGGACGGCACGAAGCTCACCGTCAAGATAGAGGCCGACGGCCTGGTCCCAGGACAGCCGCACGCGCAGCACCTGCACGGCTCGACCGACGGGCACGACTTCCACTGCCCCAGCGCCTCCGCCGACAAGAACGGCGACGGCCTCGTCACCACCGCCGAGGGCATCCCGGACTACGGCGACATCAACATCTCTCTGACCACGAAGGGGGACACCAGCAAGGCGAGCGGCCTGGCCGTCGACCGGATGCCGACGGCAGACGCCCAGGGACGCCTTTCCTACGAGCGCACGATCACCGTGTCGCAGACAGCGGCCGACCATCTCCAGGACCTGCACGTCGTCCAGCACGGCATCGACCCGAACGAGAACAAGAAGTACGACTTCTCCCAGGGCAAGAGCGAACTCGACCCGAAGCTGCCTCAGGAGGCCACCGCACCTGCGAGCTGCGGCATGATCGAGGGCGCGGCCGTCGGCTCCGTACCGGTCGGGGGCGTCGAGACCGGTACCGGCACCACGGGCGGCGTCGAGTCACCCGCTCTGCTCGCGCTCGGGGGCACGGCCCTCGCCGGGGCTGCCGGAACGTTCGTCGTGGCGCGCCGGCGCCACGACGCCCGGGCTCGCTGAACCGGGGTCCCGGCCATGACCGGAGGAACTTCCCCCGAAGAGACCGCACCACCGAGGGGCGACAGCGCCGCCCGGCGGTACGGGGCAGAAAACGCGTGTCGGCGGCGGGCGCTCCTCGTGGCGTCCGCCGCCCTGACGGCCGCCGCCGGAGTCCTCCTGGCCGTGGGGGTGGCCCGCCAGGAACCAGCACCGCCGCAGGCGGCGCCCGCTCCTCCCCCGTCCGCGAACTCGTCCGTCCGAGGCGGTCCGCCACCGTCCGGTCATGCCCACCACAACCCCACTCGCTCGCCCGGAGGCAGGCAAGTCCTGCCCGCCTCCTCCCCCGAGCTCCTCTCGATTCCGGCGATCGGCGTCCGTTCTTCCCTGGAGCGGCTGGGCCTGGACGCCCGGCGCGCCATGGAGACCCCGCAGGACCCGGACAAGGCGGGCTGGTTCACCCCCGGCCCCACACCCGGGCAGAAGGGACCCGCCGTCGTGGCGGGGCACGTCACCTGGAACGACAGGCCCAGCGTGTTCTTCAAGCTGGGCGACCTCAAGAAGGACCAGCAGATCGAGATCACCCGCGCGGACGGCCGCACCGCGCGCTTCACCGTCGAACGCACCGTCCGCTACCCGAAGAAGGACTTCCCCACCGTGGAGGTGTACAAGAACCTCGACCACGCCGGTCTCCGCCTCATCACCTGCGGCGGCGCCTACTCCCCCACCACCCGCCGCTACGACGACAACGTCGTGGTCTACGCCCGCCTCACCTCCGTCCACTGACAGGCGTCCTGAGGGCGCGCGCTGCGACCAGGAGCACCTCACCCATGACGGGTCGTAGCCGGCGAAGGCGGGGAGCTCGATCTCCTGGATCCACGTGCGGACCGAGACGCAGCCAACCGTAGAGGCCGCGCACCACCGTCCGTCGAACTGCGCCGGTTACTCGTCCTTGCCACCGGGCAGGATCCGGCCGTCGCAGTGCCCTCCCGGCTCAAGCAGTCCGTGCCGGAGCCCGGCCGGAGAATGAACTCCGGCCGGGCTCCGGCCTTCACGCGCTGTACCTGGGTGTCAGATGCGCGGGTTGCCGTAGTAGTCGCCCACCTGCTGGTGGTATCCGGCGTCGCCGGTGTGCTTGTCCTTGTCGAACTCGGGCGAGTCCTTGATCTGGTCCTTGGTGAGCGCGACGTGGATCTTCTTCTCCTGCGGATCGATCGACTTGACCGTGCCCGCGGGGAGCAGGACGTGCTTGCCGAAGATCCATACCCCGGTGTCGACGACGATATGGGCGGAGCCGACCTCGTCGGAGTGCTTGTCGACCTTGCCGATGCTGCCGTCCGTCGCCTCGACCTTGTACCCGGTCAGGTCGGTTCCGGCGGTGTGGCCCGTGGTCGGCTGGTAACCCCAGATGTCGCTCACGATAACTCCCTTTTCCTCATTGGGTCCGGCGGGGAGGGGCGGCTGTCCGGCCGTAGCGGAAGCCGGTGCCCCCTCCGCCAGGCCGAGTGCCCGGGAAGTTCCTGATCACACCTGAAATGCCGATTGTCTGATTCTCGATGGGGAGCCGGGCGCGGCGTGTGCCCGTTGCAGTGACGGGCCTGGACACAGACCTCCTGAGCCTGGTGGACGCCATCGACGTCCTGGTCGTACCGCTGCGGCTGCGCGCCTTGACCCTCGACGGGCGTTCTCCGCAGACACAGCCCTAGCGAAGGAACGGGTGCACCGTCACGTACCGGTTCGTGAGCGCGGTCCGCATCGCGTCCTCGGCCGAGTTCACGTCCTCGAGCACCACTGTCACTACGCCGGTTCCCGTGCTCATCAGGGCGCGGGAGTCGCCCTCGCGGTGGCTTCTGCAGACAACGGATTGTCAGTGGGCGTCCCTAGAGTGCCGCCCATGAAGACGCAAGATCATGACCTGGCGGAGTGCGCGCGGACCGCGGCTGCGGAACTGAGCCGCCAGGGGCGGCACGAGGATGCCTGGGCGGTGACAGCCCCCTACGCCCAGCCCCACCAGTGGGAGGCGGTCAACTTCGCCGCCACGCTGCTGGAAAGCTGGGGACGCACCGAAGCAGCCCTGGCCCTCATACGCGCCCAGGAAGGCGCGGACCGCCTGGCCGCACCAGTCGAGGCCCGGCTGCTGGTCGCCCTTGGCCGGGGCAAGAAGCCATCGACCTGCTACGCCCCCGTCTGAAGGCTTCGTTGAGTGCCTGGACCCGGATCTCAGGGCTTCGGTCGTCGTCCATCCAGCAGACGTCACCGCCCGAGGCCAGTACATCCAGACGAAACCACTCTCGATGAGCACCTCAGCGGCCAGCCGGTCGTGCAGCAGCACCCCCGGCCTGCGGCGGCCCGGCACACGCACCCGGAGACTGTTGTCCCCGTCTGAGAGACGCACCAGGTCCACGGCCTGCCCCTGCCCCTCACCCGTCAACGGTCGCGGCCAGGGCGAGAGCGGCCGCGCCGGCGGTCGGGGCGCCGCGCGCAGCGTGTCCCGGCCGCCGGTCCTCGGCATGCCCCTGGAACGAGCCGTCCGGGGCGTGCCGGCTCCGTGTCCGTCACGTCCGGTCGGGACGTACGGCTCAGGCGCTCCGCACCGTCGGGGGGAGCCGGTGGGCCAGCTCCTTGACCCTGTCCAGCGCGGTGGCCCGGGACGTGTCATGGATGTCGCGCAAGTGCGCCAGGCGGGACACGGCGGGCGCGTGGGTGAGTTCGGTGTGCACGAACTCGATGTCGGTCAGGTTGAGCGTTGAGAAGTAGGCGCGCAGGTAGGGCTCCTGGAAGTCGAAGGGTTCCCGCGGGGTCCCCGGGCCGTACGCGCCGCCGCGGGCGCTGAGGATCACGGCGGTCTTGCCCGAGAGCGGGAGCCAGGGCAGGGTCACCCGGTCCATCCAGGTCTTGAGGGAGCCGGGGACGGAGAAGTTGTACATCGGGGCGCCGATGACGAGGACGTCCGCGCTCAGGAGCGCGTGGATGAGCGGGCGGGTCACTGCCCAGGCAGGGGCGAGTTCGGGCGCGGACGCCAGCTCGTCCATGGCTGCGAGGTCCTGCACGCCGTGCACGGAGGACTCCGTGACCAGCCGCGAACCCGCCTCGTCGATGGGCTCCACCGGGTCCTTGACCAGATCGCGGTAGGTGTAGGTGCCGTTCGGTTGGGCGGCCCTCCAGTGGTCCACGAACGTGGCTCCGAGCTCCCGGGAGAAGGAGTCGCTCCGGGCGCTGGTGTCGAGGTGCAGCAGATGCGGCACAACTGTCCCTTTCGATCTGAATGATCCTGCTGACGAGATGATCTCGCCCTGAAATAAGGGTAGTTGGAGATAATCTCAAGTCAAGACGATCTCAATTCTGCGCTAGACTGCCGCCATGTCCCTCACACCCCCCGTCGACGGACGGACGTCGGGCAGCCTGCTCGGCAGCGATCTCCACTGGCTGCTCTCCCGACTGAAGCAAGGGCTCGCCACCGCGGAGACCGCGGCCGTCCGCGAGCACGGCATGACGTTGTGGGGATACACGGTGCTGATGGGGGTCGTCGACGCACCCACACGCAGTCAACTCGCCCTGTCCCAGGTCGTGTCCGTCGACAAGAGCAAGCTCGTCATCGTCCTCGACGAGCTGGAGGCGGCCGGGCTGGTCCAGCGTCGCCCCGATCCCGCCGACAGACGCGCGCGCATCGTGGAGGCGACCGACGCGGGCCGGGACGCCCTCACGGCCGCCCGCCGTGACGTGGACGCGATCGAGAGCGACCTGCTCGCCGGGCTGACCCCACTCGCCCGGGATTCGCTGCGCACCGTCCTGTTGCAGCTCACCGGCGATCCCGTGGTGCGCATCACGGACGGTCGCCCGCACGTCGAGACGTGTCCGCCGCCACGGCCCTGACCCGCCCCCTCCGAGCCGGCTCCTCCCCACCCGAAACACCGCACCGCCATGGGCACTTCCCTGCTCGCCACACCAAATCCTCGTCAAGGAATTCGAAACCGAGACGAAGGTCACGCCGGAAACAGTTGGGTCTATGCCAGTCTGAACGGGGGTCGCACTGGTAGCCGATCCGCCGCAAAGGGGAGAGGAAACCATGGTGAAACCGCAACGCAAGTGCACAGAAAGCACCCACCTGTCCGCATGTTCGGATTTTGCCCGATCCGACGCCCGCACCCCTTAAGGCGACATGACAGATCGCACTGAATTACTTCAGACTTTCGGTCGGACAGCAGAAATTGAGCGAATACAGCAGCTACTTGCCGACGGGAGGGCCGGACACAGCGGCACCCTCGTCATCCAGGGACCCCCTGGTATCGGTACGACACAGCTGCTGCTGGAATCCCAACGCGCCGCCGAAAAGGGCGGATACACCGTCTCCTCCTTCCTCGCACCTGCCGTGGGCAGGACCGCGGGGCGCGAGGAAACCGCTTCACTCCGCGGGGTGCTCTCCCCCGGAGCCCCCAGCACCGGCCCCCGACTGGTCGTCGTGGACCACCTGCACGACGCGTCCGAGGAATTGACCGAGGCGGTGACAGCACTCGCCCGCCACCGGATCCCCAGGAATTCCCCAGAAGCGCCGCTGGTGCGGATAATCGGACTCCGCACCGGATTGCAGGACCATGCGTTACGCCGTCTTTCCAGTGAATTCACCGGAAGCGACCGCATGGATCTCGGCAGACTCTCCGACGGCACTTCCCAGGCAATGGCCGCCAGCCTCCTCGGCGCGACACCCGATCCGCGACTCGCGGCCGCGGTCTCCAGCGCGGGAGGAAATCCCCTGCTGGTCGTGGAGCTGATCCGCGGATTGCGCGAAGAGGGTCTGGTGGAGATCTCCCGCGGCCGGGCCGAGCTGCTGGACGAGCGCGTGCCCCGGCGGGTGCGCGACCTCGCGCAGCAGTGGCTGGACTCCCTCTCGGACAAGGCCCGCCAACTCCTCCAGGTCGCCGCGGCCGTTGGCGGATCCTTCATGGTCATGGAGGTCGCGTCGATGCTGCGGGAGACCACCGCGTCGATGCTTCCCACTCTGAACGAAGCCCTGGATTCGGGTCTGCTCATCTGCCCCGGTGAACAGACCCTGTTCCAGCACGAGTTGATTCGGTGCGCCATCGCCGCCACGCTCCCCGCCGCGGTCCGTCAGGCGTTGCGCCAGGACATGGCGGCGCTGAGCAGCCAGCACTGCCTGCAAGTGCCGATCCCACCGGAGTTCCTGGTCACCGGCAGCCCGGTGACCGCCACCCCCGCCTCCCCCGCCCGCCCGCCCGCATCCGCGGACGCTCCCTCCCGGCTGCCGGTACCGGCCCGCCTCCCGGTGCCGTCCGACGGGCCCGGAGCCGTCGACCGGCTGCTGCCCGCCCTGCTGATGGCACGCAGCACGCGCGCACAGCCCCTGCCGCTGGGGCTCACCGAGGCGTTGCGCACCGGCCTGTCCACCGCACTGGAGTCCCACTACGCCCTCGTGGAGCCCACCAGGACGCGCTCCGCACGCGCGGAGCACCTCGGCACCATCACCCGGAACACGGTCTCCCTCTTCTCGGACGGGACGGAGCGGACCACCGCTCGGGCGCGGGCCGTGCTCGCCGGCCACCGGGGCCGCGCGGACGAGGCGGACATCGTGACGGCCACCGTGGTCATGTCCAACCTGGAGTGGGCGGCGGGAAACCTGGCCGAAGGGCTCACGTGGGCGCGGCGCGCCGTGGAGAGCCTGGGTCCCGCGACCCCGCCGATGTGGTCCCCCTACGTCAGGATGGCGCTGGCCACCAAGCTCTCCGACGTCGGCCGCTTCGAGGAGGCCGAGGAGCTGATCGAGGCGGCGGGTACGGAGGCCGAGGCGCTGGGAGGACCGCACCGGGCCACGCCGCTGATCGCGCGGGCCAGAGTGCTGCTCCAGTCCAGCAGGCTCCAGGAGGCCCAGGCCTGTGCCCAGTCCGGGCTGGAGATCGCGGCACGGGCCGGGGGCGGCTGGGTCGTGCCGGTGGGGCAGGCGGTGCTGATCCTGGTCGCCCTGCGCCGCGGCGACCTGGCGTCGGCCTCCGACTACGTGTGGCGGTGCAGGGCGGCGGTGGGCGCCGACAGCACGGTCTTCCCCTCCATCCACTTCGACTGGGGCGAGTGTCTGGTGGCCACCCTGCAACTCGGCCCGCACCGCACGTCAGAGGTGCTGACCACCACGTACGCCCATCTGCTCACCTCCCCCCAACTGTTCGTCGAAGAGGCGGCCGCGGCCGCCTGGTTGGTCAGGCTCGCCCTGGCCGCCGACGACATCCCGCTCGCCACGACCGTGGTCACGGCCGCCGAGAGGTTCGCGGCGGCCAACGTCGGTCACCCCACCCTGGCCGTCGGCGCGCTGCACGCCAGGGGGCTGCTGGAACGGAACTCCGACGCCCTGCGCCAGGCGGCCCGTGAGCACGTCAGTCCCTGCGCGGGCGCGCTCGCCGAGGAGGACCTCGGGATACTCCTGAGCGGCCGGGAGGAGACCGGCGCTCTCGGTGCCGCGGCGCTGCGGTCGGCGGAGCGGCGCTTCGCGCAGATCGGTTCGCAGGGCGACACCGCGCGCATCCAGGCCTTCAGGGAACAGCGTCAGGGGCCGCCGCCCTCGCACGCTCCTCGCCGGGCCGAGGCGGCCACGACGGGCTGGGAGGCGCTCTCGGAGACGGAGAGATCCATCGCCCTGCTGGTCAGCGACGGGCTGACCAACCGTCAGGTCGCGCGACGGGTCAGCCTGTCCCCGCACACGGTCAACTACCACCTGCGGGCGATCTTCCGGAAGCTCGACATCAGTTCCCGGGTGGAAGTCGCCCGCCACATCGTCCACGGCGCGTGAAGCGCGCGCAGTCGAAAGGAAGAACCAGCCATGACCGAGCCCTTCACCGTCCGCGTCACCGTCCGCGTCTACGAGACCGACGCCCAGGGACACCTCAACGGCAACGTCTATCTCCAGCACGCCGAGCACGCGCGGTGGGAGCTGCTGAACGCGGCGGGCATCCACCAGGGCGACCTGCTGAAGAAGCGGGTCAGTCCGGTCAACCTGGAGACGACCATCCGCTACCACCGCGAAGTGGTCGCCGGTGACGAGGTCGACGTCAGCTGCGCCTTCGTCTTCGGCGAGGGCAAGAGCTTCCGGGTGGAGCAGACCATGACCAAGACGGACGGCACTCTCGTGGCGGAGGTCTTCAACGTCGGCGGCATCCTCGATCTGGACGCGCGCAAGCTCGTCCCGGACCCCCGGGAGTGCTTCCGCTCGGTGGCCGCCCGTCCCGCGGTGGCCGGCTTCTAGACCGGTCCGTCCGGACGCCGGCCCTCCCCGCCTCTCTGACGGCGGGCGAGGGCCGGCGTGCGTCTGCTGTCCGGCCGGTGAGGACGGCCCGCGTCACGCCCCGACGCGTTCTCGCAGTTCCGGCGTCATCAGCTCCTCCGACGGCAGTACGCCGGAGATCGCGGAGAAGAAGCGCGCGGTCAGCTGCGGGTCGCCCACGATGGCCCGCATCAGCGGCAGTCGGCGGCCCGGCCGCAGCTCCGCCGCCGCCAGGGTGTCCCGATAGCCGTCCATGACCAGGTCGTCGCGTCGCTCGCCGTACTGGCGCAGCGACTTGTCCAGCCCCGGCCCGTCCCGCAGTCCCTCGCCGACGGATTCGACGAGTGCGACAGCCTGCCGGAAGGCGTCGGTGATGCCCTTGCCCGTCAGCGAGTCCTTGTGGTGGCCCGCGTCTCCCACGAGCGCCCAGCCGGGGCCGGCCGCCTGACGGAAGAAGTTGCGCTGGTCGCCGGTGCCGAACAACCGGTCCTCCTGCGTGGCCCCCGCCATGCGGTCGGCGAGCACGGGTGCGATCGCGGAGATGTTGCCCAGGTAGGCGGAACGGGCGTCGGCCCGCACCCGGTCGTACTCGGCCATCGGGAAATACGTACCGACGAGGGTCAGGCCGTCGTTGGTGGGGACGAACCCGGCCCACTTGCGGGTGCTCTCGTACACTTCGAAACCGGTGTCGATGCCCGACCAGAACGAGTAGTACACACAGGTCAGAAGGGGATCCTCGATCTCGGTCCCGGCGCCTGCGAGCTCGGCGACCTTCGAGCGCATGCCGTCGGCGCCGACCACCAGGCGGGCCCGCTCCTCGAACTGCTTCCCGCCCGAGCGGTAACGGACGCCGGTGACCCGGCCCTCCTCGAACAAGAGCTCGTCGACCGTGGACTGCTCCCGGAACTCGGCGCCCGAGGCGACCGCCCCCTCGGTGAGGATGTGGTCCAGGAGGTAGCGCCGCGGCGCGTATGCGGCGGTGACTCCGTCGGCGGGCCACGAAGACCCTTCGAGGGCCACGTCCTTGACCTGGTGGCGGATCTTCTCTATCGGCGGGCAGCCGGTCGCCGCGACAGCGTCGAGCAGCCCCCAGCGGTTCAGATGGGCGACGCCCGGCTGGTGGATGTAGAGGGTCGAGAGAGTGTCACGGGGATGACGTACGCGGTCCAGCAGCAGCACGCGGTATCCGGCACGGGCGAAGAGCATCGCGGTCGGGGAGCCCGCGACCCGCGCTCCCACCACTATGACGTCGTACACGGGACGACCATGCCTTTCCTGAGGGTGAGGGTCCGGAGTGCGGAGACGGGGCCCGGTGGAGGGCCGGGCGGGGAGGCGGGCGTCCGCGCGGACAGGCGCGGCGTCACCGGGGCCGCGCGCGTCGTGGGGTTCATCCGACGCCCGCCTTGTCCAGGGCGTCCGCGAGGGAGCGCAGGGTCCGCAGGCCGTCCTCCGCGTCCGTGGGGAAGATCATCGCGGACAGCGTGGTGACGCCCGACCCGGCGTGCTCCCGCAGCAGGCCGGCGACGCGGTCGACGGGACCCAGCAGGCACGTGCGTTCCAGGAACCGCTGGGGTATCGCCTCGGCGGCCTCGCGCGGGCGCCCCTCCAGGTACAGCTCCTGGACGCGGCGCGCGGCGTCCGGGTAACCCATGCGGGCGGCGAGGCGGTTGTAGAAGTTCTCCTTGCGGGACCCCATCCCGCCCAGGTAGTGCGCGGTGTACATGCGGACGCGGTCCGCGCAGTCGGCGACGTCGTCTCCGATCACCGCGGGCATCGAGGACACGACGTCGAACCCGTGCAGGTCCCGGCCCGTACGCGCCCTTCCCGCCCGCAACAGGGGCAGATGCTCGGCGACGGTCTCGGGCTGGAAGAAGACCGAGAGCCAGCCGTCGGCCACCTCCCCGGCCAGTTCCACGTTGCGCGGGCCGACGGCTGCCAGGTAGACCGGCACGTCCTTGCGACGCGGCCGGGTGCCCAGGCGCAACGGCTTGCCCGGTCCGTCGGGCAGCGGCAGCCGGTAGTGCGCGCCGTCGTACACGACGTCCTCCCGGCGCAGCGCCATGCGGACGATGTCCAGGTACTCGCGGGTGCGCGCCAGTGGTCTGTCGAAGCGGGTGCCGTGCCAGCCCTCGGCCACCTGGGGCCCCGAGACACCGAGGCCGAGCCGGAAGCGGCCCTCGGACAGGATGTCGAGCGTGGTCGCGGTCATGGCGGTCATGGCGGGGCTCCGGGCCGGGATCTGCATGGCGGCGGTGCCCAGGCCGATGCGGCTGGTGTGGGCGGCGAGGTAGCCGAGCAGGGACACGGCGTCCGAGCTGAAGGCTTCGGCCGTCCAGGCCACCGCGTAACCGAGCCGTTCCGCCTCCTGGACGTAGCGGGCGGAGGTCCTCGGGTCGGCGCCCGCGCCGAGCGGGCCGAGGTAGCGCAGGTTCAGTCCGAGTCTCATCGGTGCACCGTCCTGGTCGGTTCGGCGGCCGTCTCCGTGGCGTTTGCGGTCCGTACGCGCGTGGTGTCCAGGAAGTCCAGGACGGTCGAGGTGTAGCGGTCCTTGTCGGTCCACAGGCCGCGCAGATGCCGGGCGCCCGGAAGCACGAGCGTGCGGGCGTGGGGGTAACGGTGCGCGAGGCGCACGATCTCCTCGGCGGGCACCACGGTGTCCGCGCCGCCGCCGATGAAGAGCATCGGGGTCGTGGCGTATCCGGGCGCGGTCGGGGCCGGCGGCCACTGTGTGCTGCCGATGGTGAGGTGGTTGAACAGT
Source organism: Streptomyces sp. NPDC087440 (assembly GCF_044744005.1). Lineage (NCBI taxonomy): Bacteria > Bacillati > Actinomycetota > Actinomycetes > Kitasatosporales > Streptomycetaceae > Streptomyces > Streptomyces sp. NPDC087440. The sequence continues at coordinate 45,480 of NZ_JBIUXN010000001.1, forward strand.
TCGAAGGCCCGTGCGGCGACGGTGGCGGCCCTCCCCTCCCGGGAGCGTTCGGGGAGCGTCAGCAAACCCTCGCGAAGCAGGTTCGGAGAGATCGCCGGGGGGTCGCAGGCCGGTCCGCTGTCGCAGACCACGGCGTCGACGTCCCGGTGCAGCGTGCGCAGCGCACGCAGCATCGCGAACGAGGACAGCGAGAAGCCGTAGAGGACGAGCCGGGGGCGGGTGCCCCCGGTCAGGACGGCGCAGTGGCGAGCGGCCGCGACGGTGTCCTGGGCGAACCTGCGGTCGAAGCCGGTGAAGCCTCGGTCACGGTAACTGTCGCCGTGGTTGCGGTAGTCGAACAGGAGCACCGAGTGCCCGGCCCGGTGCAGGGCCTGGGCGTAGGGCAGGCTGCGGGACTTGTCGAGGCCGAGCCCGTGGCCGAGCAGCACCACGCGGTCGGTCCGCTCCGCGGCGCAGTACCAGCCGGAGAGGGTCCGGCCGCCGCGGCCCGCGGGGATCGTCACCTCCTGCGCCGTGAGTCCGAACTGCGCGGGACGGCGGCGACGTGCCGTTCCCGGCGGGTGGAAGGCGGTGTACGCGGCGCGCAGGGCGTCGAAAGGCGCCGCGAGCACCCCGCCGCGGCCGCTCACGACCGCGTCCCTGGCCGAAGGCGCAAAGTCCGCGTGCGGTGCGTCGGGCCGCACGCCCCGGGCGTACGCGCATGGCCGCCCCCGGAGTTCGTACCGCTGCTGCTCACACCACCAGCCCTCCGTCGACGCCGAACACCTGGCCGCTGATGTACGCGGCCCGCGGCGACACGAGGAAGGAGACGAGGTCGGCGACCTCCTCGGCCGTTCCGAAGCGGCGCAGCGGAATCCTGCCCAGGATCTGCTTCTTGGCGGCGTCGGACATGGCCGCGGTCATGTCGGTCTCGATGAGCCCCGGAGCGACGGAGTTGACGCGGATGCCGTACCGTCCCACCTCTTTGGCGAGCGAGCGCGAGAAGCCGATGATGCCGGCCTTGGACGCCGCGTAGTTGGTCTGGGTGGCGTTGCCGTACACGCCCGCCACGGACGACATGGTCACGATGGTGCCGGTACGCCGCTTCATGAAGGAGTAGACCGAGGCGCGACAGACGCCGTACGTGCCGTCGAGGTTGGTGGCGACGACGTCGCGCCACTGGGCGTCCTCCATGAGGACGAGCGGGCTGTCGCGCACGATGCCCGCACTGGTGACCACGGCGTCGAGCGAGCCGAGTTCCGCCTCGGTCCGGGTGACGAACTCGCGGGCCGCGGCCGGGTCCGCGACGTCCAGCGCGCAGGTCAGGGCCCGTGCGCCGAGTTCGGTGATCTCCTTGGCGACCTGTTCGGCCGCGCCGGTGTCCGAGCGGTAGCACAGGGCCACGTCGAAGCCGTCGCGGGCGAGCCGGGTGGCCACGGACCGCCCTATTCCACGGGAACCCCCGGTGACGAGGGCGACCGGTCGTGCGCCGTCACTCATGATGCCTGCTGCCTTTCGCTGGACGTGCGGGTCGGTGTCCGCGGCCGCCCTCGCGGGGCGGCCACGGGACGCGGGCCGGCGGACGGTGGGGCCCGGCCGGTGGTGCGGGGCGGGTCCGTGGGCCCGCGCCGACGCGCGGGGGCCCACGGACCCGGGGCCGGGACGGTTACTTGAGCCGGGAGTCGACCAGTGCTCGCACCTGGAGCAGGTTGGACACCTGCTTGAAGTCGGACTCGTCGACCTTGATGGCGTACTTCTTCTCCAGGTTGACGACGATCTCCAGGGCCATCAGCGAGTCGACCTGGAGGTCGTCGACGAAGTGGGCCTCGTCGGTCACTTCTTCGACGGGGAGTTCCAGGGCGTCGGCGACGAGCGAGCGCAGTTCCTCGGTGTCGACGGCGACAGCGGTGTTCTCGGACATGTGGTGACTTCCTTCCGTGGAGACGTGCGGGATGCTGCGGGTGGAGCTGGTGGCGGTGGCTTCGGGTGACGCGCGGTCAGGTCAGGGCACGTCGGATCGGGTCAGGTCAGGCGGTGAGGATCTCGCCGCCGTCGATGCCGATGACGTTGCCCGTGAGCCACGAGGAGTCGGACATCGAGAGCAGGACGACCGCCTCGGCGACGTCCTCGGGTTCGGTCAGCCGCCGGTGCGGGTTGGCGTTGCGGCACACCTCCGCGTAGGCGGCGCTGCCCGGGATCTTCTCCAGGGCGGGCGTGAGCGTGGTGCCCGCGCGCAGGGCGTTGGCCGCGATGCCGCGCGGTGCGAGTTCCGCCGCGAGCTGGCGCAGATGGGCCTCCAGTGCGGCCTTGGCCGCGGACACGGGCCCGTAGCTGTCCAGGACCCGCGTGCTGCCCGCGCTGGTCATGCCGTAGATCTTCGCGCCGCGGCGCAGCAGTCCCGCCGCCAGCAGGTCCTGCGTCCAGTAGACGAGGCTGTTGGCCATGACGTCGAGGGTCATCGCCAACTGCCGCGAGGTGACCGTCTCCTGGTCCTGCGGGCCGTCCGGCGCGGCGGCGAACGGCAGCAGCGAGCCGAACGCCAACGAGTGCAGCACGATGCGGATGCCCTGGTCGCCTGCGAGGTCGACGGCGCGCGCGACCACCTCCCTGCGCGTGTTCGCGCTCGCCGCGTTGAGGTTGAAGAAGTGCGCAGACACTCCGGTGTCGCGCAGTTCGGCCTCGAACTTGGCGGCGGCCTCGGCGTTGTCGGCGGTGTCGAAGTGGACACCGATGACGTTGCCGCCGCGTTGTGCCAGCGCTCCGGCGACGGCCCTGCCGAAGCCGCTGGAGACGCCCAGGACGAGGGACCAGGATCCCTGGATGTCCGTGATCATTGCCGGTTCCCTTTCTGCTGGGGGTGGACTTGCTGCTGGGGATGGTGGGGGGCCGGGGGCCCGGGGGCGTCCAGCCGGGCGAAGGCCACGTTGCCCTCCGCCGCGGCCGTCACGAGGATCCTGCGGCGGCCGTCGCGGGCGGCGAGCGCGGCGACCAGGTGGCGCAGCGGGGTGAGTGCTCCGGCGCCGGCGGGGAAGAACGTGAGATCCGCGTCCTGGGCTCCCAGCCAGGCCAGCACGGCTTCGCCGACGGGCGAGTCGTCGACGACCGCGTCGACCTTCGGGATTCCTTCCGCGTCCGCGACGAGGTCGCGCCAGACGTCGGCCAGTACGCGGGGGGCACCGGCGCCGGACGCCAGGAAGGCCGTACGGACCCGCACGGTCCCGTACCCGGACCCCGGGGACCGCGTGTCCGGGCGGGCGCAGATCAATGCGACGGCTCCGGTGTCGCTGCCCTCGGCACCCGGTTCGCCGGGCGGCAGTGTCTCCTCGGTCGCCCCGACGACCAGTGTGTCCGCGCGGTCGGCCGCCAGCGCCCTGGCACCGGCGCCGAGCGCGTCCAGGGCCGCGGTGCGCGGCGAGTTGACGGTGAGGGTGAATCCGTTGACCTGGTGCTCCGTCGCGAGCCGGGACGCGAACAGGCTCATCGCGAAGTACGGCGCGCTCAGGGGGGCGATGGCCGCCGCGCCCTCGTCGAGGATCGTGCGGTCCTGCTCGTCCAGCAGCGCCATGCCCGCGTTGTTGGTGCCCACGACGACACCGCGGCGGTCGGCGGGCACGGCGGACAGCGCCCCCTCGGCGTCCTGCTGCGCATTGCCGGTGGCGGCGAGCAGGTACTGACAGCCCGACGGCAGCCGCTTGTAACCGCGGCCCGGCAGCGCCGTGGCCACGTCCAGCCAGCCGGGGCCGCGGGTGCGGGTGACGGCGGGCGACAAGGCTTCGGCGGGTTTGTCGGTGCCCGGCAGGCAGACGCCCACACCGAGTACGTTCAGGGTGCTCATGCGGCGGCTCCCCCGAGGTCGACGTCCCGGCGGGCCGGGCCGGAGCGGGCGGGTGCGGGGCGCGCGGCGGCCGCCGGGCCCGGCGCGTCCCGGTGTGCGGCCGCTCGTCCGGGCGCGGCGGTCAGCGCCAGCGAGACATTGTTGCCGCCGAAGGCGTAGGCGTTGACCAGCACCGAGGGCACGCCCAGCGGCACCGGTCCGTCCTGCGGCAGCCACACCGCGCAGCGCGGATCCTGGGCCAGGACGGGCGCGTTGGCCGGGACCTGCCCGTGGTGCAGCATCAGTGCCGCCGTCAGCACTCCGAACGCGCCCGCGACTCCCGCGGTGTGGCCGATCATCGCCTTGAGGCTGAACAGGGGGAGCTCGTCGCAGTGCGCCCCGAACACCGCACGCAGCGCCTCGCTCTCCACGACGTCGTTGAGCGGGGTTCCCGTTCCGTGCGGTACCACTGCTCCGACCTCGTCGGGCCGCAGGCCCGCCTCGGCGAGCGCCCGGCGCATGCCGCGTACGGCCTGGACGCCGCCGGGATCGGGGGCGGTGGGGTGGTGGGCGTCGCAGCTGAAGGCGGCGGCCGACAACTCCGCGTACACCTTCGCCCCCCGGGCCTCGGCGTGCTCCGCCGCCTCCAGCACCAGCATCGCCGCGCCGTCGCCGAAGAGGGTGCCCTGCCGGTCGGTGTCGAAGGGGCGGCACGCCACCGGGTCGGCCGCGCCGATGCGGTTGAAGACGCCCATGCCCACCCGGGTCGGGCCTTCGGCCCCGCCGGTGAGGACCACGTCCGCCTCGCCGGCACGCACCATGTCGGCGGCGACGGACGCCGCGTAGCCGCTGGCCGCGCAGGCGTTGCCGAAGCTGGTGCTGCCACCGGTGGCCCCGATCGCTGCCGAGACGGCGGCGCAGGTCACCGTCATCGGCGACCAGGTGCCGGCGGCCGGGCGCGTCGGCGCGTCACGTCGCGCGGAGCGTCGGGCCTCGTGCTGTCCGGCGTTGCCCATCTCCACGCCGAGCACCACGCTGAGGCGTTCGCGCAGTACGGCGTCGAGGCCCGCGTCCGCCACCGCTTCGCGGGCGGCGGCGACCGCCATGCGGGGGCCGGCACCGAGCTCGACGTGGGCGTGCCGCCGGGGGCCTTCGGGCACGTCGGCCTCCGGCACCAGGTACATCAGCCGGTTCGCCATGCGGGCGTCCGGGTCCGTCACGGGGCGCGGCGCGGCGCCCCCGTCGGCGAGTCCCTGCCAGAACGCGGGCACGCCCGAACCCAGACAGGAGATCGCTCCGAGGCCGGTGACGACCACCCGGCGGCCGTGCCGGTCGTGGGCGCTCACGGCATCTCACCGGCTGCGGTCAGCACGAGTGCGGCAGCCCCGTCGTCCTCGGCCCCTCCGCCGCTGGTGGCCAGGACGGGTCCCGGCCCCCCACCGGCGAGATGTGCGACGCCCACAGCCGCTTGCAGGACGCCGAGCGCCCCGGAGCAGTGGCCGAGCCGTGCGGAGAGGTCGAGCGCGGAGGCCGTCGCGGCGTCTTCGGCCGACCCCAGCCACAGGCCTGCGACAGCGGTGTCGTCGCCGAGCGCGCCGGCGCGGGCGGTGGCGGAGTCGGCGGCCCGCACGCTGCGCGTCAGGGTGGCCAGGGGGTGGGCACCGCGCGCGGCGACGCGTTCCGACGACTCCAGGACCAGCGCCGCCGCGCCGTCGAGCGGGGTGCGCCCGGAGCCGTCGTCCAGCAGTTTGGCGGCGGGCTCGGTGTCCGGTTCGACGCCGATCACGACGACGGTGTCGGCCCTGCGCGCGGCGAGCAGGTTGTGCGCCCAGTGCAGGGCGTCGGCTCCGCTGGTGGCCCCGTTGCACACGGTGAGGTTGGGGCCGCGCATGCCGTACCGGATGGCTATCCAGCCCGCTGTCACGTTGGACGAGGTGTGCGGCAGCCCGAGGGGGCTCAGTCCGGTGACCGTGTGCGCGGTGATGGTGTCGACGAAGTCGCAGACGCTGTCGAGGTTGCCGAGGTTGGAGGAGATCACCACGGCGGTGGTGTCACCGGGGCCGGTGTACGTCTCGCCGTCGTCGGACAGCAGACCGGCCTGACGCAGCGCGGGGGCGACGGCCCGCAGGGCGAGGCGCGAGGCACGGTCCTTGTGCCGCATCTCCCGGCCCTTGAGACCGGTGCCGGGGTCGAATCCGCCGTCGGGGTCGCCCGGAGCGAGGAGATCGGCGGCTTCGGTGAGGCCGGGGACGGCGGTGCCCACCCCGGTGATCACGGCGGACGCCGCCGTCCTTTCCTCATGGAGCGCGGTCACGGGCGGTCCCCCTTCTCCAGGACGGCCACGGCGTTGATGCCGCCGAAGCCGAAGGCGTTGATCTGTGCGGTGGTCATCCGGGCGGTGGCGGCCGTGTCGCGGACCAGCCGCAGACCGGCCGCCTCCTCGATCGGGTCGGTCAGTCCCAGGACGGCCGGGACCACGCCCTCACGCAGGGCGAAGGCCGCGGTGATCAGGCTGAGGAGTCCGGAGCCGCCCAGGGTGTGCCCGGTCATGGACTTCACTGCGGTCAGCAGGGGGCCCTGGCCGACGCCTTCGAAGACCCGGGACACCGCGGTCGCCTCGGCCGAGTCGTTGAGCTGGGTGCCGCTGCCGTGCAGCATCACCAGATCGATCTCGTCCGCCTTGAGTCCGGCCCTGCGGTGCGCGTCCCTGATGGCCCACGAGATGGCCGTCGGGTCGGGGGCGGTGGGATGCGAGGCATCGCAGTTCGTGCTGACTCCGCGCACGACGGCGTGAACTCCCGCGCGGGAGACGCCCTTTCGCTGGACGACGACGGCGACGGAGCCCTCGCCCATCAGCATGCCGGCCCGTGCCCGGTCGAACGGCCGCAGGGCGCGCGGCGTATCGTTCTGCACCCGGTCGAGCGTCCCGAAGGCGCTCTCGGCGATCGAGTCCGTGCCTGCCACCACGACGGTGTCGGCCTGCCCCAGCTCGATCATGTCGGTGGCCAGGGCGAGCGTGTACAGCGTGGCCGCGCAGGCGTTGGCGAAGGTGTAGCTGCGCGCGGTGCCGAACCGGTCCCGCAGCGCGCTCCCGAAGTGCAGGTCCGGCATGGTCAGCGGGGCCCCGTCGCGCCACCACAGCTCCGCCGAGCGCTGTTCGCGCAGGGTCGTCCCCACGAGGACGGGAATGTCGCCGTCCGCCGCGTCGAGGCCCGCGTCGGTGAGGGCCTGCTCGACCGCGGTCTCCAGCCAGCGGGTGGCACGCAGCGGGCGGTCCGCGCCGTCCGGGCCGCGGTCGTCGATCTCGTAGGCCTGCTTCGCCCGGTACTTCTCCTGGTCGAAGGCGCGCAGTCCGGCCAGGCCGCTGCGGCCGGCGCACAGCGCGTCGTAGACGGCGCGCGGGGTGTCGCCGATGCTCGCCACGGCGCCCAGGCCCGTGATGTCCCAGCTCATCGGCCCGGCCCCGCTTCCCGTCCCGCGGACTCCCGCAATCGGTTGCGGGCCAGCTTTCCGGTGGACGTGGTGGGCAGGACGTCGATCACCTCGACCCTGGCCGGGCGCTTGAACGGCGCGAGGCGGGCGCGGAGGAGGGCGAGTATCGCCTTGCGGGCGACTCCGGGGTCAACGCCCGGCACGGGGACCGCGTACGCGACGGCCTGGTCCAGGCCGTTCTCGTCGCTCACGGCCACCACCGCGCACTCCGCCACCTCGACGGCCTCGCGCACGACCGCCTCTATCTCGCTGGGGGCCACCTTGTAGCCGCCCATGTTCAGCAGGTCGTCCGCGCGGCACAGGTACCAGAGGTCACCCGCCTCGTCGCGGCGCACGATGTCGCCGGTGTACGCGCCGCCGTCGGCGAAGGTCCGGCGGGTGGCCTCGGTCCGGTTGAGGTAGCCCAGTGCCACGGAGGGCCCGGCCACGTGCAGGGCGCCCTCGGTGCCGTCCGGGAGCAGGGCGCCTTCCTTGTCCCTGACGGTCGCGGTGACGCCCGCGACGGGGCGGCCGGTCGCCCCGGCGGTGGCGGCCTCGGGCGGGGTGGCGACGACGATGTGCAGGGCTTCGGTGGCACCCAGGCCGTTGACGAGAGGCACCCCGAAGGCCTCGCGCACCTGTTCGGTGAGGGTGGCCGGGCAGTGCTCGCCCGCGGTGACCGCCAGCCGCAGCGACGCGATGGCGTCGGTGCCGTGGGCGGCGGTGAGCGCGATCAGGGCGACGTACATCCGGGGGACGGAGAACAGCACGGTCGGCCGGTGGCGGCGCAGTGCGCTGTGGACGGCGTGCGCGTCGACGCCGCCGCGCAGCACCACGGTGCGGGCGCCCGCCGCCAGCGGCAGGATGACGGAGTTCCCGAAGCCGTAGCCGAAGGACACCTTGGCGGTGGAGAGAACCGTGTCGTCGGGGCCGAGTCCGGTCAGCGAGCCGACCGCGGAGGTGACGGCCTCGATGCCGCCGGCCGCGTGCAGCACTCCCTTGGGCGAGCCGGTGCTGCCCGAGGTGTACTGGATCAGTGCGGGCTGCCCGGCGGCCCAGTCCGCCTCTTCCGACGCCGAGCCGGGGGCGTGCACACGGGTGTCGGGAGCACCGCCGAAGACCGTACGGACTTCCTCCCCCGTGCTGCGGGGCAGGCCGTTGATGTGTTCGCCCAGTTCGCGCCGGTCGGCGTTGGGGAGGTCGAAGTGCGCGAACCCGGCCTCGCAGTCGGCGGCCATGAACCGCAGTTCGGGGTCGGAGAGCGCGGGACTGACCGGCACGGGCACGCACCCGTGCCACCACAGGCCGAGGATCGCCGCGGTGGTCGCCACCGAGTCGTCGGCGACCACCAGTGCCCGTGTGCCCGCGGGCACGCCCCGCTCGCGCAGCGCGCCCGCGTAACCGGTCACGGCGGCGTGCAGCTGCGCGTAGGTCACCTCGCCGACGTCGGGGTCCAGGTGGCTGACGCGGTCCCCCGCGCCTGCCCGCACATGCCTGCCCACCAGTAGTTCCACCAGGTTCATCGCGGATCCTTCCTCGGGGACGTCGCTTCCAGGGCAACGGCGTTGCCGTTGCCGAGGGCCAGCGCGAGCACGCGCGGGCCCCGTCGTTGCGAAGTGCTGTGGTCCGCCGTCCGGGCGACGGCGGCGATCAGGGCGGCGACGCCGCCCGCGGCCCCCAGGTCACCGAGCTCGTCCTCGACGCGCAGCGGCGTCGCCAGGCTCAGCGGGGCCAGCGCGTCCGGTGCGGGGGCGTCGGCGGCCGACGCGGACAGCACCATCCCGTTCGCCGGCCCGTCCATGCGTGCCAGGCAGGAGCGGACGAGGGCGTCGATGCCGCCACGGGTCCAGCGGGCCCTGAGGACCGGCCGCAGGGTCGTCGCCCGGTGGCCCGGGGCCTCCGGGCGGAGCACCAGGCACAGGGCCCCTTCCGCGGGGTCGCCGTCGGGGCCGCTCCGCCAGGCGGAGGCCTCGGCGGACCCACCGACCACGACCCGCTCACACCGCCGGCGGGTCAGCATGCGGATCGCCTCGGTGACGGCGTGGGCGCCCGCGTCCCGCCCGCCGGTCACGTTCAGGTACGGTCCGTCGAGTCCCAGCCGTACGGAGAGCTCCGTCGCCGGCGCGGTGAACGCGGAGTGCGCGGTGCGCCGCGGGGAGACCCGGGTGGGCCCGCTCACCGGAATGTCCGCGCAGGTCTGCGCGTAGTCCGCCAGCCCCGCGGTGGACGTCGCCCAGACCGTGGCGGTCGCGCCCGGCGCCCCGGCGGCGCGGCATGACGTGGCACCAAGGGCGGCGGTGGCCGCGGCGAGCGCGTGTGCGTGCTCCGGCGCCTCCTGCGCGAAGGTGCGCGGGCCGGACGGTGCGAGCAGTTCGGCGAGCCCCGCCGCGCCGGGCAGCCGGACGCCGACCCCTGCCACAGCTGCCGCCGTTCGGCGCACGGGGGCGCTGGGGGCGGTCCGTACGACGGTGTCAGGCCGCATCGTCGCTCCCGGCCGCACCGAGCAGCAGTGCCGACACCCCGCCGCCCAGCCCGAAGGCGAGGCTGAGCACGGAGGCGAGGTCCGCCGGGCGGCCCGGGGGCGGGACCAGATCCAGCCCGGCGCAGTCCGGGTCGGCGCGGCGGAGGGTGGCGTTGCCCGGGAGGTGGCCCTCGGCCAGCGCGAGCACGGCGACCACGGCTTCCAGGACGCCGGCCGCGCCCTGGGTGTGGCCGAGCACGCCCTTGAGCGAGGAAACGGCGGGTTTGCGCCGCGTGGGGCCGCCGAGGGCGGCGGCGATCGCCCGTGCCTCGATCCCGTCGCTCGCGGGGGTGCCGGTGCCGTGTGCGCACACCCAGTCGACGCTCTCCGGTGACCGGCCCGCGTCCGTCAGGCAGGTGCGGATCGCCCGGACGAGGGCGTCACCTGTGGGCCGCGGCCGGGTGAGGTGGTAGGCGTCGGCCGCGCCGCCGTGTGCCAGCAGGACGGCCAGCGGCTCGGCGCCTCGTGCGGCGCAGTGCGCCGCGCTTTCGAGGATCAGGACGCCGGCGCCCTCGGCGGGCTGCATGCCGAGCCGGTCGGCGTCGAAGGGGCGGGGTACGTCGGGGGCGAGCGCCCGCAACGTGGTGAACATGGCGAACACTTCCTGGGACAGCTCCTCCGCCCCGCCGCAGATGGCGACGTCCACCTCGCCCTCGGCGATCGCGTCGGCCCCGAGGGCCACGGCGTCGCCGCCGACGGAGCAGCCGGAGGCCAGTTGCACCGCGGGCCCGTCGTACGGCACCACGTCGGGCATCAGATCGAGCAGCCGCTCCGGCTCGGCCCACTCGGTGCCCTCGGGCGTCAGGCCCTCGGAGGTGATCCCGTGGTCGAGCACCGGCCTGGTGGCCATGACCGTCCCGGCGAAGACCCCGGTGCGGTGCCCGCCGGTGAGTCGCGCGACGTGCGCCGCCTCCAGGGCGGCGGCCGCCAGGAAGCGTGCCGCGAGCGAACGGTGCGGCGCCACCAGGGAGTCGAGCTGTGACAGCGCGTCGCAGGGAACTTCCCCGGCGCGGTCCGAGGGGTGGCGGGAGGTGTCGAAACGGGTGACGGGGCCCGTCGTCACCCTCCCCCCGCGGACGGCCTCCCACAGCGCCCGCCGGCCCAGCCCGGCCGGTGAAACGGCGCCGACTCCCGTCACCACCACACCCGGCCGCCCCGGCGCGCACTCCACCGGCGCCGCCATCAGACCGTCTCCTGCTTGGTGCGCAGCAGCGCCACCACACCGGCGGCCGACGTCGCTCCGGCGGCCTCGTCCGGGCTGATTTCGACACCGAAATCCCGCTCCACCCGGACGACGATCTCGACCTTTTCCAGGGAGTCCGCCGCAAGGTCGTCGTAGAATATGGAGTCCGCCTCCACGTTCTCGAATTCTATTTCGAGGACATCGGCGACGATGCTGCGCACACGATCGAGCGCGGCGACCTTCTCCACTCCGGGCATCGACTTCTCCACTCCGGGCACCGACTGCTCCTCAATTCCAGTTCGCAGCGACATGAATTGCCTGTTCCACATTCAGCCGGGGATCGCACAGCGAGGTGGAGCGGCCGTCGCGACCGGTGAGTTCCGACGCGTCGGTGACGCACTCGCCGACGTCGTCGGGAGTGGTCTCCAGATGAAGTCCGCCGGGGAACAACCCGATGTCGCGCAGAGCACCCTGGAATTCACGGATCTCCTGCACGACGGAGGTCAGCAGTCGCGTCTTGCGCCCACTGGCGGCCCTGACGGTATTGCCGTGCATCGGGTCGCACAGCCAGACCACCGGGTGCCCAGCCTCCCGCACCCGCGCGGCCAGCGCCGGCAGGCGACGGCTCGCCTCTCCGGCTCCCATGCGTGCGATGAGGGTCAGCCGGCCGGGGCTGCGCTCGGGGTCCAGCAGTGCGCACAGGCGCAGGAGTTCGTCCTCCGTCATGCTGGGGCCGACCTTGCAGGCGACCGGATTCGACACCAGGGCCAGCATCCGTACGTGTGCCCCGTCGATCTGCCGGGTGCGATCGCCGATCCACGGCCAGTGCGTGGACGTCAGCAGCAGATCTCCCTCGCTGCCGCGGCGCAGTTGCGGCAGTTCGTAGTCCAGCACCAGGGCCTCGTGGCTGGTCCACACCGGCACCCTGGTGATCTCCTGCTGCTTGCGCAGGTACGCCATGGCGGTGGTCGCGGACTCGTGACAGGCGAACATGCGCAGCGGATCGGGCCGACGGTCCTCCTCGGTCTCCTTCGGCCCGTTGACCAAGTGACCCCGGTAGACGGGCAGTTCGACGCCGTCGACGATCTCGGTCGGAGCGGACCTGGGCTTGGCGAACTGACCGGCGAAGCGGCCCACCCGGAGCACCGGGAGCCCGGAGCCGATCTGCATCACGCCGGCGAGAGCGTCCAGCAGGCCGGTCTTCCGGCCGAGTTGGGCGGGCGTGCACTCGGCCGGGTCCTCGGCGCAGTCACCCGCCTGAATGACCTGCCTGCGGCCCTCCGCGACCTCGGCCAGGGCCGAGTGCAGGGCGTTGACCTCGACGGCGTCCACCAGCTCCGGCAGCAGAGCGAGGTCCCGCCTGATGCCCGTGACGAGCCAGTCGTCGTTCCAGGCGGGCTGCTGGCGCGAAGGCAACAGCCGCCAGGACCGCATCTCGTCCTCGGTGAGGGCGGAATGGAATTCGGTGAGTCCGGCCCAGTTGATGGCGACATTCATGAAGGTTCGATCCCCGTATCCCCTGTCGGCAGCCTCGGCACAGAGCAACTGAATGAGGCACAAAGTGAATCGTCGGTGTTCGGCACGTTACAGCCGAATGACGCTGAGGTTGAACGATTGTTTCGGCTGAACAGCCGGTGTGCGCAGCTGAGTCCGTCGCGGTCAGCCGATTTCGAATGTAGCCGCCTGGAAGCCCTTTCGGGCTACCCGTACGAGTAGCCGGAAGCTGTTGACAACCTACTCGCCCGGCACAGCGCGCAGCGTATGTGAGTAGTGGCCCCCGCCCGGCCCGGCTGCAAGACTCTGGTCGCAGCGCAGGAGAAGTGTGAATGCGCGAAAACAAGAGCCCAGAGGCGGCGGCCATCCTGTTGCCTTGCGAGCTTTCGGGGAGTTCTCGTGAATGAGATGAACACAGCACGTCTGCAGGCACTGTGCGGGCTCGACGCCCCGTCGTTCGTCCTGCTGCACAGGCCGCACTCCGCGGGGCACGAGGATGTCGAACTCCTCCTCGGGGACGTCATGGAGGTGCCGGGCCTGAGCGACCTTCCGCTGCCCTGCGACCCCCCGCAGGACGGATCCGGGAACCGTCACGACCTCGTGGTCCTGGTCCCGTACCGGCAGATAGCGGAGCGCGGCTACGCGCACCAGGACGACGGCACCCCCCTGCTCGCCATGACGGTGAACGAGCAGACGAGGATGAGCGTCGAGGAGACCCTCGCGGCCATCCCCGACCGGCCCTTCGAGCTGACGGACGCCGGCTTCGACACGGACGACGCCGAGTACGAGACGATCGTCCGCAAGATCATGAGCGAGGAGATAGGACGCGGCGAAGGGGCCAACTTCGTCATCAAACGCTCCTTCGTCGCCACCGTCCAGGGGCCGCCCACCCCGGCAGCGCTGACGGTGTTCCGCCGTCTGCTTCGCGGGGAGGCGGGGGCGTACTGGACCTTCCTCGTGCACACGGGAACGCGCACCCTCGTGGGTGCCACCCCCGAGCGGCACGTCGCACTGAACGACGGCACCGTCACCATGACCCCGATCAGCGGCACCTACCGCTACCCGGCTCTCGGCCCCACCGTCCCGGACACGCTCCGCTTTCTCGCGGATGCCAAGGAGACGGACGAGCTGTACATGGTCGTCGACGAAGAGCTGAAGATGATGGCGCGGATCTGCGAGCCGGGAATCCGTGCCGAGGGCCCGTTCCTGCGGGAGATGACGCGACTGGCCCACACCGAGTACCACCTGACCGGGCGCACCACGCGCGAGCCGGGCGACATCCTGCGGGAGACGATGTTCGTCCCCACCGTGACCGGCAGCCCGCTGGAGAACGCCTGCCGGGTCATCAACCGGTACGAGACCGACGGACGCGCCTACTACAGCGGGATCTTCGCGCTGATCGGCCGGGACGGCGCGGGCGCGCGCCGCATGGACTCCGCGGTCCTCATCCGCTGCGCCGACATCACCAGGGACTCACGGCTGCGGATCGGAGTGGGCGCCACCCTGGTGCGCCATTCCGACCCGGCATCCGAGGTGGCCGAAACCCGCGCCAAGACAGCGGCGGTGCTCCAGGCCCTGCGCGGCGACGCGCTCGGGACGTTTCCGGACGCCGGGCTCACCGGGAACAGTGACATCCTCGGCTCCCTGGCGGACCGCAATCGCCACCTCGCCCGGTTCTGGCTGGACCCGTTCGACGAACAGGTGCACCGCGAGGAGCGCGAGGTCCTGAACGGCAGGCGGATCCTGCTCATCGACGGTGAGGACGCGTTCACCGCGATGCTCAACCACCAACTCCTCTCCCTGGGCCTGCACGTCACGGTCCGGCGCTTCGACGAACCCTACGAACCCGCCGATCACGACCTCGTGATCGTGGGCCCCGGTCCCGGCGACCCGCGCGACCGCGACCATCCCAAGATCGCCGCCCTGGGCCGCACCGTCCGCGGGCTCCTGGCCGCACAGCGGCCGTTCCTGGCCGTCTGCCTCGGACACCAGGTGCTCTGCGCGGAACTCGGGCTCGACCTGGTCCGCAAGAACCCGCCCAACCAGGGGGTGCAGCGGCAGATCGACCACTTCGGTCACCCGGCCAGGCTCGGTTTCTACAACACCTACGCGGCCCTGTGCCCCACCGACCGCTTCCGCGGCCCGCACGGTCCCGAGGAGGTCGAGGTGAGCCGGGACCCGGTCAGCGGCGAAGTCCACGCGTTGCGCGGAGCGCGGCTGCGCTCCACGCAGTTCCACCCGGAATCCCTTCTGTCCGAGGGCGGCTTGCGCATCCTCGCCGACGACGTGTCGGCACTGCTGTCCACCACGGTCGGCGTGCCCCGCTGACGGGCTGTCCCACCGGCGGGCCTCCTGCCTCCTGCCTCCTGCCTCCTGCCTCCTGCCTCCTGCCTCCGACCGCAACGGAAAGCGGACCACCATGCCACGCACTCACCGGCTTTCCGCCACGAAGGATTCCTCAGGACGCGGTCTCGTCTTCGCACTGGGCCTGGCGGCCATGATCGTCTCGATGATGCAGACCCTGATCGTCCCGATCCTGACAGTGGTTCAGAAGGATCTGTCCCTGTCTTCCTCCACAACCAGCTGGCTGGCCACCTCGACGCTGCTGTCGGCCGCCGTGTTCACCCCCGTGCTCGGCCGGCTCGGCGACATGCACGGAAAGAGGCCCGTGCTGCTGGGGGTTCTGGGGGTGACCGTCGCCGGATCCGTGTTGGCCGCCGTCACCAGCTCGCTCCCGCTGCTCCTCCTCGCCCGCGCGATGCAGGGCGCCTCCACGGCGATCTTCCCGCTCGCCCTGTCGGTGCTGCGCGACGAGTTGCCGGCCCGACGTCTGCCAGGGGCGATGGGTCTGGTCAGCGGGACGCTCGCGTTCGGCAGCGGCCTCGCCCTGGTGGGTGCGGGACTGCTCAGCCAGGGCCCGCACCCGGACTATCACCGGGTCTTCTGGCTGGCGACCGTCCTGTCCCTGATCGCCCTGGCCACCGCGGCGATCGCTGTGCCGCCGTCCCCCTCCTCCGTCGGCGGGCGCACGGACTGGCTGGGGGTGACAACGCTCGCCGGCGCGATGATCCTGCTTCTGCTGCCCGTCTCACAGGGTGCGGCCTGGGGTTGGACATCGGCACGCAGCTTGGGGCTGCTGGGCGGAGCGGTGCTGCTCACCACAGTGTGGGTCTTCGTGGAACGTCGGGTGCGTCAGCCGCTGGTCGACATGCGGATGTTCGTGCTGCGGCCGGTGGTTTTCACCAACCTCGCCGGCGTTCTTCTGGGGTTCGGCATGTTCACCCAGTTCATCGGGATCTCCTACCTTGTGCAGACCCCGAACAGCGTGGCGGGTTACGGCTTTTCGGCATCGGTGCTGGAAGCCGCCGTGGTCTATCTGCTGCCCGGCACCATCGCATCTCTGATCGCCGCGCAGTTCGGTGGCGTACTGGTCCGCCGCATCGGTGCCCGCAAAACCCTTGCTGCCGGGGCCGCGTCGGGGGTCATGGGCTTCGGCTGGCTGGCCCTCAGCCACGGCAGCCCCGCAGGCGTCGTGGCGGCAGGCCTGCTCACCGGCATCGCGGTCAGCTTCGGCTTCGCGACGCTGCCCGCGTTCATCGTGGCAGGTGTTCCCTCTCATCAGAGCGGGATCGCCAACGGCATCAACTCGATCGCCCGGTCCCTGGGCAGTTCCCTGGGCAGTGCTGTGATCACCGCGGTGCTGAGTGCCCATCTGCTGACAGGCCTTCCTCCCGGAACACATCCGTTGCCCGCCGAGGGTCAGTACACGATTTCCTTCGCACTCGGCGCCTGCGCTTTCGCGCTCGTCGCCCTCATTGCCCTGACCGGTCTGCGCATCGACACCATTCCGCACCCGGAGTCCGCCGACACCGCAACCGGACACTTGGGCCCGCCCGCCCCGGTGGCACCGCACCGGGCCCGGCAGGGTGCGGACCCGAAGTAGCCACCGCGCGCCCAGCGCATGCGACCTCATCCGAAACGGCAACAGTCGCGCGCCGCGGCCGTACGGACCGGCCACGCATCCCGGCGCACAGCACGTCACCTGGCGTCGCACCGGAACTGGCGACACCCTCAGCATTGAGCAATGCTCAAGTCCTGTGGATCGGGCTCCGATTGGCACGCGAAGGGCGTACCCTCCCGATGATCCTGTGATGGTCATCGAGGAGGCCGACGTCCGCTGCGCCGGTTGGGAAGGCACGCCCGTGCCGGCCGCCGCCCTGTAAGCAGAAGTCAACGCCTACGTAACCGAGGTGACCGATCAGCGAGACGATTCCGGCCGCCGCCTGGTCGTGCGCAACGGCTTCCACCAGCCGCGGACTATGTCTACGTCTGGGCCGATGGCGTTCACCTGCGCATACGCCGGGAAGAGGCGAAGGCCGCCGTCCTGGTCATGGTCTTCAGGCTCATCGCGTCAGCCCAGGAACACCGGCGGGCCGTGAACGCACCCCGTCTCGTCGCCCTGGTCCGGGCCGGCGCCCGCTTCGAGCGGGGCTTCCTGGTCGAGCGATCCGGGGCCCGCGCGGCATGAACACCACCGCCTGCCGCCGGTCAGAAAACCAGTGGCAGGCCCGGCCCGCCCGTGGCGAAGATCGCGGCATGCCCAACTTCCTGGAGACCGACCGGCTCGTCCTGCGCGCGTTCACGGCCACCGACATCGACCACCTGCTCGCCCTGGACAACGACCCCGAGGTCATGCGCTTCATCAATGGTGGCCGCCCCACAAGTCGGGAGGCGATCGAGACACGGACCCTCCCGCGGCTCCTGCACGACTACCCGTGCTGGGAGACCCGCGGTTACTGGGCTGCGCAGGAAAAGCCCACCGGCACCTTCCTGGGCTGGTTCGAGTTCCGGCCGTTGGAGGAGCACAGCCCCGCCGTGGTCGAACTCGGTTACCGGTTGAACCAGGCGACATGGGG
This sequence comes from Streptomyces sp. NPDC087440, assembly GCF_044744005.1. Lineage (NCBI taxonomy): Bacteria > Bacillati > Actinomycetota > Actinomycetes > Kitasatosporales > Streptomycetaceae > Streptomyces > Streptomyces sp. NPDC087440. Next base: position 62,858 of record NZ_JBIUXN010000001.1, read on the forward strand.
GCGTGGCTATGCTACCGAGGGGTCCCGGGCCCTGGTCCACAAGGGGTTCGCGGAGCTGGAGGTCGAGCGGGTCACCGCAAACACCATGGCCGTCAACACCCGCTCCCGTCGCGTGATGGAGAAATCGGGCCTGTCCTTCGTCCGGAACTTCACCGGGGACTGGCCGGAGGCGATCGAGGGTTCCGAGCACGGTGAAGTCGAGTACGAACTCACCCGGACCGAGTGGGAGCAGCACCGATAGACATCAACCGCCCCATCCACAACTCTTGACACCTACTCCGAGCAGTCCTCCTTGGACTCCGCGCCCAGGACGCAGCATCCGAGCATCGCGGCAGGGCGTGGCGCTGGAGGTCAACGGCCGTGGCCAGGAGGTGGTTGACTTCCTTCTCCGTGTTTGCCCGGGCTCGTTCGGGGCTGACGAGCGAGGTCTTCGGGGTGTGGGGCTGGACCGGGATCTTCAGCGCGGAGAGGCTGCGAGCGAGGTCGTCGGCGACGCTGAGCAGGCTCACCAGGTTCACGTCACCGGGCTCGCTCCTGGCCCCCACCGCCATCGACAAGGCCAGCTACCGAAAGCTCTGGGGACAGCCCATGCGACGCACCTTCACGCTCTTCGCCTCAGCCCTCTCGGTCTGCGGGCTGGCCGCCGGCGGGTGGGCGGGCTGCACCTGGTGGCACGGCAGTCCCTCCCCGGCCGACTCCCCTGCCTTGTGCGCTCCCGACCTGTCCCGGCCCGAGTACGTATCCGCCGCGAGCGAGAACATCGCGCTCATCACGGTGACGGGCAAACACGGCTTCGTCGCGGAGGAACGCGCCACGCCCGGCGGCGTCCAGACCGTCACCGTCCGCACGGACAAGATCCTGAAAGGCACGCCCCCGGGCTCCTTCCGCCTTGGTCAGTCCGTCGACACGAAACCGGACGGCTCGTACACCATCGGTGAAGGAACGAGCCGCTACGACCTGCTCCTCCCCGGCCACCAGTACATCGTCGGCTTCTACCTGGGCGGCAGCTACGGCGACGGCTACGCCCTCTACACAGAAGCCGCCCCCAACGCCACCGCGGCGACAACCGCCTGGACGCAGCGCATCCGCAGCAAAGCGGTCCCTCCCGAGCCCGCCCAGTGCTGACCACGCCTGGATCCCGCAGGTGAAGTCGCCCGTCGGCCAGCTGCTGGTCGACCGGCGTGTCCGGGTGCCGGCCCCGATCGAACAGCAGCTCCAGCTGCCGCTCCGTCACCGCCTGCCCGTCGGCGAGTCCGAGCACGGTCAGACCGCGCCCCCGTGCGCACCCCCGGCGGGAGCCCGGCCATCGCTTGGGCGTCCTCCAACGACCGGCCGACAGGGCGGCACCCGTCCTCGTACGCAACCCCACGCACGTAGTAACGCCAAGCGTTTCGCCGCTGAACCTTCGCAATGCAGAGCGTCTCCGCAGCGATCACCGGCCCTGACCTGTACGAAAGCTCGATCCCGCGAGGCGGGCGAGTTCACCGGAACTGCTCACCTGGCGGGCATCTGCAGCGGCATCACTCCCGACGAGCGGGCACCGACATGGCACAGGCGCTGGAGCCGGACGCAGCCCGTAGGGCTGCATCCGGCGAGCGCGGTGTCGTCGCGGTGGCCCCGCGAGCGACTCAGAGCTCCTTCAGCACCTCCAGCCGCACCGCCCCCGACGCCTTCTCCAGCGCCGCCCAGCACTCCGCCTCCGTCGCGGCGACCGAGGTGAGCAGCGCGTAGCGGCTGGAGACGTGACCGTTCGGCGGCAGGCGCAGTTCCTGTCCCGGCAGGGCGATGGCCAGGGCCGTGTCCACCGGGGCGGGCAGCGCCCCGGTGTCGACGACGACCTCACGGGCGATGCAGTCCGCCGGTGGGTAGAGGAAGCGCACCGCGGCGACCCGGTGCCGGTCCGGGGTGACGTCGGGGGCGGCTCCGCACGCCACCCTGGCCGCGGCAAGGGCCGCGTCGACGCCCAGGGCGAGGCGTCCGATGTCGGGGATGCGGTCGCCGCCGATCCGGGCGTTGATCTCGACGACCTTGGGGCCGGCCGCCGTCAGGCGCAGTTCCGTGTGCGTCCACCCGGTGGTGAAGCCGACCGCCGCATGGGCGGCGGCCACCACGTCCAGGACGGCCGGGTCGGTGAGCAGCGGGTCGGCGGCGTCGACGACGTGGCCCGTCTCCTCGAAGTACGGGGCGAACCCGCACTCCTTGCGGGCCACGAACGCCGGGTGCATCCGGCCCTCGTACCAGGCGGCGTCGAAGCTGATCTCCGGGCCGTCCAGGTACTCCTCGACCAGGACGTCCCCGGGCGCCACCTCCACGGCACCGGGCGCCTTCGCCCCGCGTGCCAGCCGGAATCCGGCGGAGAGCCGCTCGGGCGCGTCCACCTTCACCACGCCCGTACTCGCGTTCAGGGCCCGGGGTTTGAGGACCAGCGGGTAGCCGACCAGGGCGGCCGCCGCCCGTGCCTGGGGAAGGGAGGTGGCCAGTTCGGAGCGGGCCTGCGGAACTCCCGCCTCGCGCAGTGCCTCCCGGGTGGCCCGCTTGTCCCGGCAGCGGAGCATCGCCTGCGGGTCGCTGCCCGGCAGACCCAGCAGCCTGGCCAGTTCCGCGGTGTGCACCACCCGGGTGTCGTCCCAGGTCATCACCCCCTCGCAGGACAGCCCGCGGACCGCGTCGGCCATCGCGGCGACGTCCGTGGTGTCCAGGACGGTGTGCCCGGTGAGGTAGGGCGCCTCCCAGAGAGGCCCCCGGTCCGCCAGGAGGTGGACCTCGTACGCGGCGGCCACCGAGCGCAGCAGGTACTCGCGGTACGCCTGCGAGCCCGCGCCGACCAGCACCAGCGTCATGACCGGGCCCCCAGCGTGTCCAGGTGCGCGGCGAGCGCCCGCACGGTGCGGTGGAGGTAGAGGTGCGGGAGCGCGAAGGCGGGCAGGCCCGCCGTGCGTACCGCTGCGAGCAACCGCACGCTCAGCAGCGAGTTGCCGCCCAGGGTGAAGAAGTCGTCGTCCGGGACGATCCGGAAGCCGAAGACCTTCTCCCACGCGGCGCGCAGCCGCGACTCTGTGTCGTCGCCCTCGGGCGGCGTCTCGTCGCCCGCTTCGCGGGCCAGGGGTTCCGGCAGGCGCGCGGTGTCGACCTTGCCGTTGGGTGTCAGCGGCAGCGCGGGCAGTGCCGTGAGGGTGGCGGGCAGCATGTGTTCGGGGAGGAAGCGGGCGGCGTGCCGCCGTACTTCCCCGGTGTCGGTGTCCGAGGCGTCGCCGAACACGACGTACCCGTCCAGGCGCGCCCCTGCCGTGTCACCCGTACCGGAGCCCTGCCGCAGGACGACCGCGGCGGCTCCCACGCCCGGCGCGTCCAGCAACCGGGCCCTGATCTCGTCCAGTTCGATGCGGAAGCCGCGCAGCTTGACCTGGCTGTCGAGACGTCCGAGGTGCTCCAGGCGGCCGTCGGGCAGCAGTCGTCCCCGGTCGCCGCTGCGGTACATCGGGCCCGGTGCGTACGGGTCGGGCAGGAACCGCTGGGCGGTCAGCTCCGGCCGGTTGAGGTACTCCCCCGCCACGCCGAGGCCGCCGACGTAGATCTCTCCGGGCACCCCCGGGGGCACCTCGCGGCCCTCGGGGTCGAGGACGTACAGGTGCCAGCCGGGCAGTGCGCCGCCCACCGAGCGCGAGCCCTGGAGGGCCTCGCGCCGGGTGACGGTCTGCGCGGTGACGTGGACGGTGGTCTCGGTGATGCCGAACATGTTGACCAGACGGCACGCCGACTCGGGGTGCCGGTCGAGCCAGAACCGCAGTGGCCTCGTGTCCAGCGGCTCACCGCCGAAGACGACCAGACGCACCGAGTCCGAGACCCTCTTCTCCCCGTCGGTGGCGACCAGTTGGGCGAAGGCGCTCGGCGTCTGGCTGAGGACGGTGACCTGCTCGGCGGCGAGCAGCGCCGCGAACGCGGCGGGGTCGCGCGAGACCTCGTACGGGACGACGACCAGGCGTCCGCCGGTCATCAGGCAGCCCCAGATCTCCCACACGGAGAAGTCGAAGGCACTGGAGTGGAAGAGCGTCCAGGTGTCGCCGCCGCCGAGGCCGAAGTCCTCGCGTGTGGCGGCGAGGAGCGCGCCCACGTTGCGGTGCGGGACGACGACGCCCTTGGGACGCCCGGTGGAGCCGGAGGTGTAGATGACGTAGGCCGCCGCGTCGGCGGGCAGGTCGCCCGGGGTGAAGGGCTCCTTGCCGCCCTCGGCGAGCGCGTCGGGGCGCACCGTGCGGACGCCCTCGCGCGACGGGAAGTGGGCCGACTCCGTTATCACCAGGGTGAGTTCGGCGTCCTCGCTGGTGTACGCGAGGCGTTCCGCCGGGTAGGCCGGGTCCATCGGTACGTAGGTGCCCCCGGCGACGAGGACGGCGAGGAGGACCACCACCAGGTCCAGCGACCGTTCCAGGCAGACGCCCACCCGGTCGCCGGGGGCGACTCCGAGGTCGCGCAGTGCGGCGGCGTACTGGTCTGCCCTGTGCAGGAGTTGACGGTAGGTCAGTTCTTGGTCCCCGTAGGCGACGGCCGGTGCGTCGGGTGTCCGGTCGGCCCTCTCCCGTACCACCTGCTCGATGCGCTCGTCGGGCACCTCGGGTGCGCGGCCGAGGCCGCCGAGCACCGCCAGGGCACGCGACTGCTCTGCGTCGAACAGCGGGATGTCACCGACCGGGGTTCCGGGGTCGGCGGCGGTCAGTGCCCGGTGGGCGGTGGCCAGCATTCCGGTCAGCCACGCGGCCGTCTCGTCGCCGAACGCGGCGTGACGGTGGCGGACCGTGCCGCGCAGCAGCGTGGAGCCGTCGTCGGCGACGTGCACCGACAAGGCGTGCACCGGGTCCAGGAACGGCAGGTGCGCCAGCGGTTCGGCCTTCAGCCCTTCCCCCGTCAGCGCCTCCGGCGCCCGGGTGGTGACCAGGCCCGCCACCGGCGTCCGGCCGGTCACGGGCACGGCCCGCGCCACCTGTTCCAGATAGTGCTCCACCGTCGCCGCCGGGTCGACCGTGAGGACCAGCGCGTGCTCCGCGTCCACGCCGACACCCACCTCGCCGCTGCCCGTGCAGCGTGCGAGGACCAGGCCGAGTGCCGCCCGGAGCGTGAGCTCCGCGGGGGCGCCGCCCGCCGCGGGAACCTCGAAGCGGTGCAGTCCGGACGTGGTGGCGCCCGGGGTGCCGAGCCCCCACTCCGGGAGTTCGGCCCGGTCGAGCGCGGTGAGCGCCGAACGCAGCCGTTCACCGGCCTCTCCGGGGACCGGGGCGGGCCGGGCCGGTTCCACCAGCAGGGACTGCACCAGGTCGTACGGGTCGGTGAGGACCGCGCGGTGGGCGACCACCACGAGGTCCGCCGCCCCGTCCCGGTACCGCAGCAGCACCGCGCGCAGGCCGGGGCCGGTGCGCGGGTCGGCGGGCCGGGTCAGTTCCCGCTCGCGGCACAGTGCGGCGGTCTCGGAGTCGGCGCCGCCGGGCACGTCCTCCACCCACAGCCGTACGCCGTCGGCGACGCTCGCCAGGTTGCGGCGCAGCCGTTCGGGGTCCGCGCCGGTGTGCACCCGCAGCGCGAGGGCCTGGCACAGTCTTCCCGTGTCGTTCATCGTCTTCCCCTCCAGGGCTCGGGCGCTCACCGGCTCGTGAACCCTCCGTCGACGGTGACGGTGGAACCCGTCACCTGGCGGGAGGCGTCGGAGGCGAGCCACACGGCGGCGCCCGCCACGTCCTCCGGCTCGATCAGCCGGTTCATGGGCTGGGCCGCCACGAAGGTCTCCTCGTGCTCCTCGACGGGTACGTCCAGGGACCGGGCGATCTCGGTGAGCATCCGGCCCTCGGCGGCGTCGTCGTCGCGCACCGACCCGGGGCACAGGGCGTTCACCCGCACCCCGAAGGGCGCCAGGTCCAGGGCCGCCGCCTTGGTCAGGCCGACCAGGGCGTGCTTGGCGGTGACGTATCCGGCGAAGTGCCGGTAGCCGACCAGGCCCGCCGTGGACGCCACGTTGATGACGCTGCCCGCGCGCTGGGCGGTCATGGCCGCGCCCACCGCCCGGATCATCCGCCAGGCGCCCGAGACGTCGACGTCGAGCATCAGGTCCCACTCGTCGGGCGTGATGTCGTGGACCGTCTTGCCGGAGGGCGCGGCGATCCCGGCGTTGTTGAGCAGCACGTCGATCCGGCCGAACCGGTCGAGCGCACCGTCCACCACGGCCCGTACCGCGTCCAGGTCGCGGACGTCGGCCGTGGCCGTCGAGACGGGCCCGCCGCCCTCCTCGCGGCACAGCCGCGCGGTGTACTCCAACTGGCCCGCCGTGCCCAGCGGGTAGGGGACGCCGTCCAGGTCCTCGCCGATGTCGGTGAGCACCAGGTCGGCCCCGGCGCGGGCGTACGCGAGGGCGCACGCCCGGCCGACGCCGCGGGCTGCTCCCGTGACGAGGGCCGTCCTGCCCGCGAGGGGCGCGATGGTGAACGGACCGGTTCCGTGGGGAGCCGCACCGAGCAGGGTGCTCATCGGCCCACCCCCTGGGCGGCCAGTTCCTCGTCGAGGAGGCGGACCAGTGCGGCGGGCGAGTCGACCAGGTACATGTGCCCGCCGGGCAGCTCCACCTGGCGGACCGGGCCGGTGGTGGCCGCGTCCCACTCACGGGCCTGGGCCCGGTCGACCAGTTCGTCGACCTCGCCCCGGATCGAGACCACCGGCACGCTCAGGGGGACCTCGGACGGGGAGCGGTAGGCCTCGTGCATCTCGACGTCGGCGCGCAGCGGGGGCAGCAGCATCTCCCGCAGGTCGGGGTGTTCGAGCGCCGGGTGCGTGTAGCCCGCGAACTCCTCGACCTGCTTGAGGAAGGCGTCGTCGGAGAGCCCGCTGGCCCGGGTCTCGCGCTGGGTCCAGGGACCGGGCGAGCCGCTCACGAAGAGCTTGACGACCTCGGGGCCGCCGAGCGCGCTGATGCGGTGGGCCATCTCGTACGCCATGACCGCGCCCAGGCTGTGCCCGAACAGGGCGACGGACGGGCTGCCCGCCACCTGGTCGAGGACGGTGGGCAGCAGGTCGTCGACGGCGGTGACGACGTCGGTGTACAGCGGCTCGCCGAACCGCTCCTCACGTCCCGGGAGCTGTACGGGAACGATCTGGACGGTGTCGCTGCCGTACTCCTGGCAGCGGCGGAACGCGGAGGCTCCGGCTCCCGCGAACGGGAAGCACAGGACGGGGATCTGCATGTCAGCCCTCCAACTCGGCGGCGGACGCCCACGCCCGCACGATCAGTTCACCGGTGCCGGCGGGATTGCCGCGCACGAAGTAGTGGCCGCCGCCGGCCAGTTCGAGGAAGCTGACGTCGTCCGCGACGCGCTCCCAGCAGCGGAACTCGTCCCGGGCGTGGGCGAGGCCCTTGTCGTCGTCGGCGACGACGGCGGTGACGGGCGCCTGGATGCGCCAGTCGGGCTGCTCCTCGGTGACGTTGATGAAGTAGCGGTAGCCGCCGCACACGTCGTGGCGGAAGAGGCGGCCCGTGAACGCGGTGTAGCGGTGGTCGAGACCGTCCAGTTCGCTGTAGCCGGTCTCCTCGACCATGTACGAGATGATCTGGTCGTCCGACCAGGTCTCGATCATGTCGATCGACTCCTGCATGTCCTTCGCGGGCGGCAGCAGCTTCGACCCGATGAACACGTGTCGCAGGTCGAAGCCCCGGTCCTCCAGGACGCGGGCCAGCTCCACCGTGACGGCGGCTCCGCCGCAGTGGCCCCACAGGATGAGCGGCAGGTCCGCCTTGGCCTCGATCTCGTCAGCCGTGCGCGCCGCCGTCTCAAGGACGTCGGCGAACTCGCCGGGGCTGCTCGGGTCGTGGCCGGGCGGCTCCAGTCCGTAGACGACGAGCGTCGGGTCGAGCTTCTCGATCTCCTCGGCGAGCGGCTTGAAGTTCACCGGGTGCCCGCAGGGGTAGGGCACGCACACCACGGCCGCCCTGGCCCCGTCGGCCTTCGAGCTGAGCAGGTGCAGGAGTTCCTCCGGGCCCTCCTGCCTGCCGCGGGTCTCGACGAGCGCCGCGAGTTCGGCGAGCCGGGGCACGCGGGTGAGGTCGGAGAGGGTGACCAGGCCGTCCAGCTCCAGGACGACCCGCAGTGCGGACAGCGAGTTGCCGCCGAGTGCGAAGAAGTCGTCGTCCGCGCCGATGTCCTGGGCGGTGAGGCCGAGCACGCTCTCCCACGCGGTACGGATCGCGGCGACGGTCTCCTCGGACGCCGCCGCACCAGCGCCCGGTGCGACCGTCGCGGGCTCGTCGGCGCGGGTGCGGCCGAGCAGCGCGAGGTCCTCGTCGGCGAGCAACTGCCGTGCCTCGTGCGGGGCGTCGGGCTCGCTCGCCATCAGCTCCAGCACGCGGACGAAGTAACCGCCGATGCGGTCGATCTGCTCCTGGTCGTAGAGGTGGGTGTGGTAGTGCAGGCACAGCTGCACCTCGTCGTCGAAGAAGTGCCGGGAGAACTCCGTGCGGAAGGGGAACTCCGTCTCGGAGTCCACCCGCATGTCCAGCAGGGAGAACTCGGGCAGTTCCTGGAGGTTCTTCAGCAGGTAGAAGTGCGTGAAGTTGAACGTCGTCTCGAACAGGGTGCGCTGGGTGGCCAGGTCCTGCTTCATCTTCGCCATCGGGTAACGGCGGTGCGGCAGCAGGTCCAGCTCCGCACGGTAGACGCGGCGGACGAGGTCCGCCCAGCTGCCGCCGCCCAGGTCGATCTGGAAGGGCACGGAGTTCAGGTGCAGGCCGAGCGTCGTCTCCGCGCCCGGCAGTTCGGGACGGCCGCTGTGCTCGTAGCCGGTCATCACCCGCTGCTGCCCGGAGACCAGCCCCAGCACCTTCATGTGCGCGGCCAGCAGCACGTCCTTGAACGGTACGGACAGGGCGTCGGCCGTCGCCTCCACGCGCTCGGTCAGTCCGGCCGGCAGCGGTACGTCGCGCAGCACGACCCGGAAGTCGTCGGTGGCGACGGCGCCGGGCTTCGGCGGTACGTCGGCGGGGCCGGCGTCCTCCAGCACGTCCAGCCAGAAGTCGCGGGACGCGGGAGAGCGCAGCGCCTCGGTCTCCAGTCCGACGAAGTTGCGCAGGTGGTTGTCGACGGCGGGCCGTGCGGTGTCCCGGCCGTCGCGCACCTGGTGGTACAGCTCGAACAGTTGCGTGTGCAGCAGCGAGATGGACCAGCCGTCGAGCGCCGAGTTGTGCTGGCTGACGGTGTACCGGTACAGCTCGTCGCTGAGCACCTGCACGTGCAGCGTGACCAGGCCGCCCTCCTCCCACACGAAGGGGCGGGCCTTCTCGCGGGCCAGCCAGTCCTCGTGCCACGCCTCCTGGCCGTCCTCGTCGAGGTGGCGCAGGTCGTCGACGGTCAGCGGGACGGGCACCTCGCGGTGCACGATCTGGAGGAACTCGCTGAAGCCGGTGAGGTGGTAGGTGGTGCGCAGGATCGGGTGCCGCAGCGTCAGCAGTCGCACCGCCTCGGTGAACGCCTCCGCGTCGAAGCCGCCGGTGATCGAGTAGCTGAGGACGTCGTGGTACTGGCCGAGACCGCCGGTGATCTCCGTCTGGAAGATCAGGCCCGCCTGGAGCATCGACAGCGGGTAGGCGTCCTCCGCGTCCTTCGGCAGCAGGGCCCGGTCGGCGTCGCCGATCAGCTCGAACGGCTGGAAGGCGCCGCGCGCGGCGACGTCCTCGGCCACGGTCGCGCTCTCCTGCTCCGCCGCGATCGACTCCGCGAGGAGCGCGACCGTCTGGTGCTTGAAGAGCTGCTGGAAGGTGAAGTCCAGTCCGGCCGCACGGGACTTGGCGAGCACGGACACGAAGTGGATGGAGTTGCCGCCCAGCGCGAAGAAGTTGTCGTGCACGCCGACCTTCTCGCGGCCCAGCACGGCCTTCCAGATCTCCGCGAGGGTCTCCTCGCGCTCGGTGCGCGGGGCGACGTGCGCGGGGGCCTGCTTGCGCAGCGCCTCGGGGCGCCGCAGCGCCGCCCGGTCCAGCTTGCCGTTCGGGGTGAGCGGCAGCTCGGCCAGCGACACCACGCGGCCGGGCACCATGTACTCCGGCAGTGCGGCCCGCACGTAGTCCTTGAGCTGGGCCTCGCTCGCCTCGTCGGCCAGGACGACGAAGCCGCGCAGCGAGGTCTGCCAGCCGTCGTCCACGGCGACGACCGCGGCTTCCTGGACGGCGTCGTGGGTGCGCAGCCGCTCCTCGATCTCGCCCGGTTCCACCCGGAAGCCGCGCACCTTGACCTGGAGGTCGACCCGGCCCAGGTAGTCGATGCCGCCGTCCGGCAGCCAGCGCGCCCGGTCGCCCGTGCGGTAGAGGCGCTCCTCGCCGGTCGCCTCGCGCACCGCGTCGCCGGTGACGAACTTCTCGGCGGTCAGTTCGGGGCGGCCCAGGTAGCCGCGGGCCACTCCGACGCCCGCGACGTGGAGCTCGCCGGGGATGCCGACGGGGGTCTGGCGCCCGGCCGCGTCCAGGACGTACAGCCGGATGTTGTCGATGGGGCGGCCGATCGGCAGGCGGGCCACGCTCTCCAGTCCCTCGACGGGCTGGTGGGTGACGTCGACGGTGGCCTCGGTCGGCCCGTACAGGTTCACCAGGCGTGCGTTCGGCAGCAGTTGGCCGAACTTCTGTGCCTGTGCGGTGCCCAGGGCCTCGCCGCTGGCGAAGACCTGACGCAGGGTGCCGGCCGCGGTGCCGTCGCCGAACCGGGCGAGGTGGCCGAGGAACATGGTGAGCATCGACGGCACGAAGTGCGTGGTGGTGACCTTGTGCCGGTCCAGGGCGGCGACGAGGGCGGCCGGGTCCTTCTCCGTGCCGGGCGCGGGCAGGGCGAGCGCGGCTCCGGTGAAGGACCACCAGAACAGTTCCCACACCGATACGTCGAAGGAGATCGACGTCTTCTGCAGGACGACGTCCTCGGGGCCGATCGGGTAGGCGCGCTGCATCCAGGTGAGCCGGTTGACGGCGCTGCGGTGCTCCACCAGGACACCCTTCGGGCGGCCGGTGGAGCCCGAGGTGTAGATGACGTAGGCGGTGTCGGTGGGGCCGGAGTCCGTCCCGGGGGCCGCTTCGAGCGGGGCGGAGTCCGTCGCGTACGAGGCGTCGTCGTCCAGGTCGAGGCCGGGCGCGTCGCCGAGCAGGGCGGCGAAGCGGGCCTGGTGCAGGACGAGGCGGGCCGCGCTGTCGGCGAGCAGGTAGTCGATGCGCGCCTGCGGGTAGGACGGGTCGACCGGCAGGTAGGCACCGCCCGCCTTCAGCACGGCCAGGATCGCCGTGATCATCTCCGGGGAGCGCTCGGCGACCAGGGCGACGACCTGGTCCCGGCCCAGGCCGCGCTCGCGCAGGGTGCGGGCCAACTGGTTGGAGCGGGCGTCGAGTTCGGCGTACGTGAGGGTGAGGTCGTCGGTGAGCAGGGCGGGTGCGCCGGGGGTCCTGGCGGCCTGTGCGGCGAACAGGCCGTGCAGGGTGGCCTGTTCGTCGAAGGGGTGCCCGGTGGCGTTGCTCGCGTCGATCACCGAGGCGTCGTCGGCGGTGTGCAGGTCGAGGCTGGAGAGGTCGTCGTCCGGGGCGTGGGCGGCCTTCTCCAGGAGCAGCGCGTAGTGCGCGCCGATCCGTTCGACGGAGGGGGCGGTGTAGCGGGTGGTGTCGTAGGAGAGGGTGACGACCAGTTCGGCGCCGTCACGGGAGACGGTGAGGCGGACGCCGTCGGTGGAGGTGTCCGGTGCGTCGTGGTACCCGTCGAGCGTGATCGCGACGGCGAAGACGTCGGTGCGGCCGAGTTCGGCGGCGAGCGGGGCCACCGCGTGGTTCTGGTGGTGCTCCGCCTCACGGACGGCCGGGGCCACCCGCCCCAGGAGTTCCCGCAGGGTGCCGCCCGTGGTGATGCGCAGCGCCAGCGGACCGCCCGCGAACTCGGGGACGGCGCCCCGGGTCGGCTGGGACACGGTCACGTCCTCCTCGCCCGTGTACCGGGCGACGAGGGCGGCCAGCACGGCGGTGAGGACGACGGCGAGCATCTCGGGCTGGTCGCGGCTGATGCGGTCGAGCCGTTCGGTGAGCGGAGAGCCGAGGCGTACGGCGTGGGTGCCGTGCTCCGCGCGCGCCGTCCCCTCCGCGGCCTGCTGCGGCCGCAGGTCGGGGAGGAGGCCGGGCGTCGGTGTGAGCGAGGCCAGCTGGGATCGCCAGTAGGCGGCCTGGGAGGGGGAAGCGGAGCTGTTCGCTTCGGAGTCGAGCAGTGGCATGTGTTTCTCCTGCACTGAGCTGTGAGCCGTTCGGATGTGGCTGAGCCGTCGACGTCGCAGGCGTACGCGTGAGACGTGCGCCTGGACGTACGAGCGGGGGGTGCGGGTGAAGCGTGCGTGCGCGGCGGGGACGGAGAGGGGCGGCACGTGCGTGGCGGGCACGCGGTGTGCTGCTCGGGTGTCAGAAGTCGAAGTCGAGTACGGGTTCCGGCACGACGGGTGTACGGAGCAGTGCGGGCAGCAGCTCGGCGAGCGTGCGCGCGGGGTCGTCGGCGACCGCGCCGAGGAGCCGGAGGTAGTCGTCCCGCCAGGCGTGCACGGTCTCCGGCCGCAGCAGCCCGCGCGAGTACCGCCAGCACATGCGGAGCGATCCGGCGTCCTCGTAGATCTGGAGGTCCAGGTCGAAGACGGACTGCCCGGTCTGTTCCAGGCGCACCGGGACCCCGGTGCTCTGGAAGTCGACGGTGAGGTAGCGACCGCTGTGCAGCGCGATGAGGGCGTCGAACAGCGGGCTGCGGCTGTAGTCGCGCACCGGGGCCGCCGCGGTGACCAGGCTCTCGAAGGGGAAGTCCTGGTGTGCGAAGGCGTCTTCGGCGACGTCGGAGAGGTGGTGCAGGTAGGCGGTGAAGGGCAGGGAGGGGGTGGCAGCGGTGCGCAGCACGACCGTGTTGGCGAACATGCCGACCGTGCGGTGCAGCCCGGGGGCGGTGCGACCGGAGACGGGTGCACCGACCGTGATGTCGTCGGTGCCCTTGAGCGCGGCGAGCAGGGCGCTGTACGCACCCGCGAGCACCGCGAACAGGGTGACTCCCTCCTTGCGCGCCAACTGGCGCAGCCGTGCGGTCAGTTCGGGCCCCACCTCGAACTCCGCTACCGCTCCAGCGAGTTCCCGCAGGGCGGGCCTCGTCGTGTCGGTCGGCAGGTCCGCCGGATCGACGGGGGTGGCGAAGACCTGCTGCCAGTGCGGCTCCTGGGCCTCCCGCAGGGCGGTCCCGGCCGGACCGTTCAACCACACCGCGTAGTCCCGGTAGCGCGTGGCCTCGGGCTGCGGCGCCCCTCCCGCGTACAGGGTCGCCAGATCTTCCAGCAGCGGTGCGAGGGAGAACCCGTCCACCACGATGTGATGCAGGTCGAGCCGCAGTGTCACCTCGGACGGCGTGCGGTGCACGTCCGCCCGCCACAATGGCACCCGCCCGAGGTCGAAGGGCCGGACGAACTCCCCGATGGGTCCCGGGGGTTGGTCGATGACGCGCACCTCGACGTCGGCACGCGTCTCGATGCGTTGGCGCACCTCGCCGTCCTCGACGACGAAGCGGGTGCGCAGTGCCTCGTGGTGCCCGGCGAGCTCCGTCAGGGCGCGCACCAGACGGTGCGGGTCGGTGTCGGCGGGCAGCTCCAGGCTGAGCGGCACGTTGTAGTGCACCGCCCGGTCGTCCTTGACCTGCTCGAAGTACAGCTGGCGCTGCTGCGGGGTGAGGGGATAGGTCTCCTGCCTGGGTGCGGGCGGCACGGAGTGGCCGAGTCCGGGCGCGGCCCCTCTCACCAGTTCCGCGAGCCGGGCGGGGGTGCCCGCGCGCAGGACGGCGCTGACCGGGCAGTGCCGTCCGAGCCGTTCCTGGACGCCTGCCGCGATCAGGGTCGCGGTGAGCGAGTCGGCGCCGAGTTCGCGCAGGTCGTGCGCTGTGCCGATGCCGTCGATCCCGAGGGCGCGCTCGGCGAGTTCGACGATGACGCGCTCGGTGTCGTCCGAGGGCGGGAGGTAGTCGGTCCCGGCGAGAAGGTGCCCGCCGTCGGGGTCGGGCAGCCGGGACCTGTCGACCTTGCCGCTGTGGTTGAGCGGCAGTGCGGGCAACGGCACGAGGTGGGCGGGGACCATGTGCCCCGGCAGTTCGGCCGCGAGCAGGTCGCGCAGGTGCCGGGGGTCGGGCGTGCGGGGGCCCGCGTAGTAGCCGCACAGGTACTTGTCGCCCCGTCCGGGCCTGGTGCGGGCCACGACGACGGCTTCCGCCACGTCGGGGTGGGCGAGCATGGCCGTCTCGATCTCGGCGGGCTCGACCCGGAAGCCGCGCACCTTGACCTGGTGGTCGCGCCTGCCCAGGAACTCGATGACGCCGTCGGGCCGCCAGCGCGCCAGGTCGCCGCTGCGGTAGAGCCTGCCTCCCTCGGGGCCGAAGGGGTCGGCGACGAAGCGTTCCCGCGTCAGGTCCGGCCGTCCCAGGTATCCGCGAGCGACTCCGGCACCGCCGAGCCAGAGCTCGCCGGGTACGCCGACCGGGCAGGGGCGGCCCCGCTCGTCCAAGACGTACGCGGTGGAATGGGTGATCGGCCGGCCGATCGGGATGCGCGCGAGGTCGGACCGGTCCAGCCGGTGCGTCACGGAGAACGTGGTGTTCTCCGTGGGCCCGTACCCGTTGACCAGCGTCACCGAGGGGCAGGCGTCCATCACCTTCCGGACGTGTACGGACGACAGGGCGTCCCCGCCCACCAGCAGTTCGCGCAGCGGGGCGAAGGCGCTCGCGTCCTGCTCCGCGAGCTGGTTGAACAGGGGCGAGGTGAGCCACATCGTGGTGATGCGGTGCTCGGCCAGCTCCCGGCCCAGCGCATGCGCGTCGAGGACCACGTCGCGGTCCACCAGGCGCAGCGATCCCCCATTGAGGAGGGCTCCCCACACTTCGAAGGTGTTCGCGTCGAAGACGGTGGAGCCGGTGGGCAGGATCCTGACGTCGGGGCCCAGGTCCACGTAGTGGGCGGCCTTCACCAGGCGCACCACGTTGCGGTGGGTGACCTCGACACCCTTGGGCTTGCCGGTGGTGCCGGAGGTGTAGCAGACGTACGCCAGGTCGTCCGCGGCCCCGGGGATGCCGGGCGCGATGGAGTCGGCCACGGCCTGCGAGCCGGGGGTGAGGACCGTACCGTCGAAGGGCAGGTCCACCGGCAGGTCACCGGCCGCCACCAGAATCCTCGCGGACGCGTCCGCGAGGAGCCAGGAGGCGCGTTCGGCGGGGTAGTCGGGCTCCAGTGCAAGGTAGGCGCAGCCCGCCTTGAGGATGCCCAGGGCTCCGACGACGAAGTCGGGGGTGCACCCGGAGCGCAGGGCGACCCGGTCGCCCGGCCTCGCTCCCGCCGCATGGATGCGGTGCGCCAACTCGTCGGACAGAGCGTCTAATTGACGGTACGTCATTTCTGTCGTGCGCCAGCTGAGGGCCAGGGCGTCCGGCGTCAGCGCGGCCTGCTCGGCGAACAGGCCGTGAACGGTGGCGGTGTCGGGGTAGGGGCGCGTGGTGTCGTTGAACGCACCGACCACCTGGTCCCGCTCTCCGTCGGCCAGCAGGTCCACCTCTCCGACCGTCGCGTCCGGATGTTCCGTCAGGAACGCTCCGATCAGCACGAGGTGACGTGCGAGGCGGTTGGCAGTGGCCTCCTCGAAGAGGGAGGTGCGGTACCCGAGAAGCAGGTCGTCGCCGTCGCTGGTCACCAGTAGTTCGTACGGGCTGCCGCCTGGGGTGTGCGGTTCGGCGGAAGGCGCGTACGGGCCGCCCGGCCGGGCGTCCGCGGCCTGGACGAACCGCACGGCCGCACCGGTGGGGGGACCCTCCGGCAGGACCTCGGCCGTCCGCGCCAGCAGCGCGGCCACGGGCTCGTCCGGGTCCAGCGTCACAGTGAGCGCGCCCGCTGCACCGTGCGCCGTGCCGATGTCGAGGAGCAGCCGGGACTGGCCGGTGTGGCGGTGCAGCAGAACCGCGAGGGCGGCGAGGGCTTGTGCTCCCCCAGCACCGGGAACCCGCAGCGTGGCCAGGGGACCGGAGGCGGACTCCCGGGTACGGGGGCGGTCGGTGATCAGCAGTACGGCGTCGGCATCCGACGTCCCCGGGGCAGGCGTCCCCGGGTCAGGAAGCGGTGTTGACGGCGTCGGGGTCGGAGTCCCGCTGGGCGCGCTGGTCATCTGCTGCAGTCACCCCCAGCCGGAACGGGGTGTTGCGGAAGAGGACGACGGTCAGGACACCGGGGGCCGCAGCCAGCGCGGAGACCACCAGGATCAGGGCGCCGTAGTGGCTGCCTGTCAGCAGCACACCGCCGAGCGCCGATCCGGCGGGCAGGGCGCCGGCCATCACGGTGCGCATCAGCGTCATGGCGCGCCCGCGCATCGCGTTGGGCACCCGGGTCATGCGCACCACTCCGCCGAGCACCGTCATGGGTGCGGAGAGGATGCCGTTGAGCGCGAGGCCGAGCAGGATCCACGGCAGCGCGGTCGGCAGGAGCAGGAACAGCACGGCCCCGGAGAGGAGTTGGAGCACGCCGATGCGGAGCATCTGCCGCTCGGAGGTCTGCACCGCGCCCGAGACGAGGGAACCGATCAGCTCGCCGGCCGCCATGACGGCGAGCATCAGGCCGAGGATGCCGGGGCCGCCGCCGAACTCGAACTTCGCCAGCCAGGGCAGCGCCACGATGAGCGCGCCCGCCGAGACGTTGAACGCGCCGAAGGCCAGGGTGAGCACCAGGAGGAAGCGGTCGCGGACGATGAGGCGGAACACCGGTCCCCAGCCGGGCCGGGAGTCCTTGGCACCGGCCTCGCCCACCGGTTCGGGCCGGCCCATCGGGGCCTTGATACGGCTGATCAGGAAGGCGAAGACCAGATAGGTCACGGCGTCCAGGATGAGCACCTGGGGGGCGCCGAAGGCCGTGATCATGGCGGCGCCGAGAGCCGGGCCGACGACGTTGGCGGCCCCCATGGCCGTGGCTTCCAGACCGGAGGCCGCCTGGAGCTTCTCCTCGGGAACCAGTTCGGGAAGCACGGCGGGGGTGCCTGCCAACGGGATGATCTTGAGCAGTCCGTACACCAGCGCCACGACGTACAGGTGCCAGGTCTGGAGCGCGTCCAGCAGCGCGAGCAGCGGAATCAGGGCGACGACGAAGCCGCGGAACACCGAGTCGTAGATGAAGAGCTTGCGCCGGGAGAACCGGTCGAGGAGCGGTCCGACGACAGCCCCTCCCAGGATCACCGGGAGGGTCAGGCACACACCGAGGACGGCGAGTCCAGGGGCTCCCGCCTTCTCCAGGGTGATCCACGCGA
Organism: Streptomyces sp. NPDC087440; assembly: GCF_044744005.1. Classification (NCBI taxonomy): domain Bacteria; kingdom Bacillati; phylum Actinomycetota; class Actinomycetes; order Kitasatosporales; family Streptomycetaceae; genus Streptomyces; species Streptomyces sp. NPDC087440. The sequence continues at coordinate 80,184 of NZ_JBIUXN010000001.1, forward strand.
GGGCGGCGTAGGTGGCGCCGTCCCCGAGGAGATTCAGGACGAGGGCCGACCAGAGCAGTCGGTAGTCACCGATGCGCAGGATGGCCAAATATGCTTTCACGTTCCACACCGTTCAGTAGGCCGAAAAGGGCGGGCAAGGCAGACGGGGCGGCGTGCAGAACACGCCAAAAGCGCTTTGGGTGTGCGAAGGAAAGGCAACCCTTCCTTGATCTGCCGTCAGGCTCGACGAGCGCATCGAATGACGACGGAGAAAAGTGCCTCAATACGATTGATCTGCGAATTCACGCGCGCATCCGGAAGCGAATACCGAAAACCCCGTACGTGATTCCTCAGGAAGTGCCCCCACCTCTCTTCTGCTGTCACCAGCGGCGACGCAGATTTTCCGCCGCTTGTTCTAACAGCTCCCCCGGGGGGCGTCAAGCACGGTTTATGGTTGATTCAACATGGCCAGATCAGCCCTTGAGAGAGGGACGTGGGCATGTTGCGGACAAGCCCTCACGCAAGGAATGAGGACCCAAACAGGGCCTATTTCCATGCAAATGTCCGACTTATGAGGGACCGCCCGATGCACGTCAGGGCCCGTTTCAGATCGTTCAGTCCGTAAGAAAGATGCAAACTCGGCCATCCGCTCTCCCTCAGCCAGGGATGGCGCGTTGTTCTTCTTTCCCGGCTACGGAAAGGCGTCGTCACGACGCCCGCCGGGGCGGCACGTCACGCAATGTCAGTGCGCGCGAATCCGGCGCCGGCCACCACGATTGGGCGGGGAGGTCGTTTGCATAAGGACGATTACCGGCACCGGCACTTCAGGAATGCGCATACAGAATCCGGGCCGCTGTGCGCACCACCGCTCCTGACGTCTTCACGATGTCGCGCCTGCGAAGAGCAACAGGACCCGAATTCATTCGGAAGGCCCGGTTCCCTTCCGTGACGGAACGGCCGGGCCGGCTCTGCATCACGAGCACCCCCGGAAACAGTTGGGGCGCGAGGCGCTCCCGATCGCGGGCGACACCGAACGTGACGCTTCCGTACCGGTGACGCGTGTCTACCCCGAAGTTGATCGCGGACCGTCAGGATCGCCGGGCCGGGCGTCCGGCCAGCGGACGCCCGGCCCGGCCCGGAAGGACCACGAGTCGGCACGCCGCACGACGGGAAGCGCCCTCGCGGGTCGTCCGTCGATCGCACTGCGTGAGCACACGCCATCGAAGCAAGGGGTGAGGAGCCCCGTGCGCGGAGCCGGACGGCGTTTGCATTTCCCGGGTCTGCACGCCGATCCGCCGGTGTGACGTCCGGCTGACCGGCAGTTCGGCGACGCCCGGCGAGGGCTGCGGTCCCGCGCGGCCCCGGAGTCCGGGGCGGGCGCGCCGCACCCGGTGAGCGGGGAGGCTCGACCGTCTCGTGCAGGGCGCGGGGTTACACACTGCGGCGAGGCCGCAGCCGCACCCGGACTCCACGGAGCACGCGGAGCGCCCGCCAGGACCCGCCCGGTCGGCCGTCGACGGGAACGGACCAGCCCCTCAATTCATCCAAGGTCCACATCAGTTCATCTGGCCGACCTGCCTGACGGGGCGTCCGGGGCCGTCAGGCAGGCCTCCCCAGCCCACCTCGCCGCAGCGACCGGGGGCCGGGGTACCGGGGTGCCGGGGCGGGACGCCGGGGCGTCAATTGCCCTACCCGCCCACGGGAACCAGCACCTCCCTCTCCTTCACTGTTTATCCATCCACTCCCCTTCTTTCTTCACCATGTGATCGCTTCTTCGATTCGCGCCCGAATGTCCGCCACCGGTTCCGCTTCCTGCGCGACGCGGCAGAAGCCTTCATTCCTCTTCATTCGTCGAGCCCACTGTGTGGCGTCCGGCACGAAACGTTCCAGCGATCTGCGGCCGCTTCGTGGCACGTTGCGTCGTGGTGCACCTTCCCGTGCCGATGCGGGTGTTCAGCGGGGCGTCTCGATGGGGTGCAGGAACGTGCCGGACAGCAGCCACAGCGTGACCTTCATGCGCGCACCGCTCTGTCGCGATCTCCGCTTCATATGTACGTTGGAACATAGATCGGGGTCCGGCACCCCAGGCCGCTCGAAAGGACCCGAGACGAGATGAGCGATTCCCGCAGCCAAGGTGGCCCCGCCCGCTGCTGCATGCCCACGAGCGGCGGCGCCCACGTCGCCCCCGCACCTCTGCTGCTCTCCGCGAGCCGGGCGCCCGCCGTGCCGCCGGCGCAGGGGACGGTGCTGCTGCCCGGCGGCGAGTTCCTGATGGGGGCCGAGGACGCCGAGGGCTTCCCGGGGGACGGCGAAGGGCCGGTGCGCCGGGTGCGCCTCGACCCGTTCCGGATCGACGCCTGCGCGGTCAGCAACGACCGGTTCGCCGCCTTCGTCGCCGCCACCGGCTACCGCACCGACGCCGAGCGCCTCGGCTGGTCGTACGTCTTCGCCGCCTTCCTGCCCGCCGCGCTGCGCCGCGGTGCACCCCGGCCCGAGCGCACCCCGTGGTGGTGCGGGGTGCAGGGCGCCGCCTGGGACCGGCCCGAGGGGCCGGGCAGCACGCTGGAGGGGCGCGGCGACCACCCGGTGGTGCACGTCTCCTGGAACGACGCCTCGGCGTACGCCGCCTGGGCTGGCAAGCGGCTGCCGACCGAAGCGGAGTGGGAGTACGCCGCCCGTGGCGGCCTGGAGCAGCGGCGCTACCCCTGGGGCGACGAGCTGGACCCGGCCGGCGAGTACCGCTGCAACATCTGGCGGGGCGCCTTCCCGACGAAGAACACCGCCGCCGACGGCTACCGGGGCACCGCGCCCGTCAACGCCTTCGAGCCCAACGGCTTCGGCCTGTACAACATGGCGGGCAACGTCTGGGAGTGGTGCGCCGACTGGTGGGGCACCGACCACCGCGCCCCTCGTGCGCCGGTCAACCCACGGGGCCCCCGGCGGGGGACGGACAAGGTCACCCGCGGCGGCTCGCACCTGTGCCACGTGTCGTACTGCAACCGCTACCGCGTGGCCGCCCGAGCCGCCAACAGCCCCGACAGCTCCAGCGGCCATGCCGGGTTCCGCTGCGTGCTCTGACGTCGCGCGACCGGTTCCGGCGGACTGGTTCCGGCGGACTCTTGACACCGCCAGCACCCCAGGTGAATCTGAGGCATATAGATTCTTGCGAACATATGAGGTCCGAATGCAGCTCGACTACGTGATTCTCGGCGTGCTGGCCCTGCGCCGAACGTCCGGCTACGACCTGCGCCGCTGGATGGACGGACCGGGCCGGTACCTCGGCTACGGCGTGCAGCTGCCGCAGATCTACCGCCGGCTCGGCTCCCTGGTGGATCGCGGCTGGGTGGCGTTCGACGTGGACCCCCGCGAGGGCCGCCCGGACGCCAAGGTCTACCGGCTGACCGAGGACGGCCGGGCAGCGCTGCTGGAGTGGGCCCACTCCCCGTTCGAGCCGTCGCCGCGCCCGATGGACCCCGAGTTCAAGCTGCGCTTCCTCTTCGCCGGTCAGCTCGGCCCCGAGATCGCCCTGGACATCGTCAGCACCGAGCTGGAGTTCCGGCTCAAGCACGACGCGACCTCGCCCGCCCCGCCCATCGACGACTACGAGCCGCAGCTTCCCGAGCTGGACGCGGACTGGGCCCGCGAGGTGCACACCACGGCCCGCGAGCAGGGTTACGCGTCCACCGCCTCGTACATCGCCTGGCTCCAGCTGACCAAGGCGCGACTGGAGGCGCGGCTCAGCCGCTGATTCCCCGCACTCCCCCACCGCGCGGTGCGCCGTACCGCCGCGCGGCGGACGAGTGCTGCCCGAAATCCACCCCGCACACCCCTGGAAGCCACGCATGCGCATCATCTACGTCGACGTGGACACCCTCCGCGCCGACCACACCACCCCCTACGGATACCACCGCCCCACCACCCCCAACCTGCAGAAGCTCGCCGACAAGTCCGTCGTCTTCGACCGCTACTACTGCTCCGACTCCCCGTGCCTGCCGTCGCGAACCGCACTGACGAGTGGTCAGTTCGGCATCAGCAACGGCGTGATAGGCCACTTCGGACCGGCCGCGCAGTACCGCCTCGACGCGGGCCACGGCCCGGAGCCGGACCGCCCGCTGCTCGGCCAGCGGCTGATCTGGAGCGGCTACTACACCGCCGCGATCTCGGTCTTCGCCGAGCGCCACCGCGCGTACTTCTTCCACGGCAACTTCCGCGAGTCGCTCCGCGCCACGGACCGGATGGGCGACGAGGAGGCCCCCGACGTGAACCGCGCCGCCATCGACTGGCTGCGCCGCCACGCGGACGAGGAGGACTGGTACCTGCACCTCACCTACTGGGAGCCGCACACCAACTACACCCAGCCCGCCGAGTGGACCGAGAAGATGGCCGCCTCCGGCCCGGTCCAGGCCTGGCCCGACGAGGAGACCATCGCCGCGCACGCCGAGGTCTACGGCCCGCGCAGCGCCCTCGACCTCAACTACTCGATCCACGGCGCCGGGAAGTCGCCCGTCCCGCACAACATGCCGGACGCGATCCGCTCCCGCGCCGACTTCGAACACCTGGTCAACGGCTTCGACGGCGCGATCTCCTACTGGGACCACTACTTCGGTCAACTGATGGCCGCCCTGGAGGAGTTGGGAATCGCGGAGGAGACCGCGGTGATCGTCAGCGCCGACCACGGCGAGTCCTTCGGCGAGCTCGGCTCCTACGCCGAGCACGGCATGGCCAGCGAGCCGGTCCAGCGCGTCCCGCTGATCGTCCACTGGCCGGGGGTGACCGACCGCCTGCCGCCCGAGGCCCGCCGCAACGACGCACTGCTGTACAACATCGACCTCGCCCCGACCCTGTGCGACCTGCTCGGCCTGGACGTACCGGCGGGCTGGCAGGGCGAGTCCTTCGCGGCGGCGGTCCGCGGCGAGCGGATCGACTCCCGCGCGTACCTGGTCCTCGGGCACGGCGCCCACACCTACCAGCGTGCCGTGCGCACCCGCGACCACCTCTACCTCCGCACCTACCACCCCGGGTGCTTCCGCGCCGAGTGGGAGCAGCTGTTCCACGTCACCGAGGACCCGTACCTCACCCGGGACCTGCTGGCGCAGGAGCCCGAACTCGCCGCCCGGATGCGCTCGCACCTCGCCGAGTGGTGGAACGAGTACGCGGGCCGGCCCGGCGCCCTGCCCGACCCCATGCAGGCGACCCTGCAGACCGGCCCCACGTACTACAACGACCCCGCCCGCTACGCCCGGCACCTGCGCGAGTCCGGCCGCGCCCACCTCGCCGAGGATCTGGAGCACCGCCTGGCGACGCTGAACGTGCCGGTCTCCTGGCACGCCCCGGACCGGCCGCGCACCACCGAGCTCCTCGAACGCTGGATCCACCTGCTGCAGACCCGCGACCAGCGCCCTGCCGACCGCGCCGACAGCTGACCCCTCGCCCAGCGCCCTGCCGAGCCGCGCCGACCGCTGACCCCGCGCCCGACGCCCTGCCGAGCCGCGCCGACCACCGGCCCTCCGCCCAGCGCGCCAACGGCTGCTCACCCACCCACCCGCCGCAGGTCCACCGCACCGGCAAAGGAGCCGCGATGCCGACCGAAGCCGTTCCCCCCGCCACACCGATCTCTCCTTCCCCTCCCTCACAGGCCCCCTCCCAACCACCGCGCCGCTGGCGCCAACTCGCCCTGCTCGGCGGCCTGCTGAGCGTCGACAACGGCGAAGCCAGCGTGCTGTCGGTGCTCTTCCCCGCCCTGCGAGCGGCGCTCGGCCTGCCGATGGCCGCCCTCGGCGGCCTGATCGCCGCGGGCAAGCTCGTCGCCGTCGTCGCCGGACCGGCCTGGGTCGCCGTCGCCCGCCGGTGGCCCCGCAAGCAGGTCCTCGCCGTGTGCTGCGGATTCTGGGGCGTGTGGACGGCCGCCGCCGGCCTGGCCCAGAACTTCACCCAGCTCCTGATCCTGACCACGGTGGCCGCCGCCGGGGCCGCCGGCGGCGGTCCGCTCACCAGCGCGATGCTCTCCGACCTCTTCGACGACCGCGCCCGCGGCCGCGCCGCCGGACTGCTCTACGGCCTGGCCGGCCTCGGCGTGGGCGTCGCCGGGCCGCTGCTCGGCCTGCTCTCCGACGTCCGGGACGGCTGGCGGTACGGCTTCTTCGCCTCCGGCGCCGTGCAGGTGCTCTTCGGGGTGCTGGTCCTGCTGTTCCTGCACGACCCCGGGGTGGGAGCCACGGACGGCCGGCGGGCCGACAAGCCTCCGCCGACCCGCGCCCAGTTGGGCGCCCTGCTGCGCAACCGGACACTGCTGCTGATCTGCGCCCAGCGGCTGACGACGGGTCAGTTCATCCTGTTCGGCTTCGGGGTCACCTTCCTGGTCCAGGTGCGCGGCTTCAGCAACGCCGCGGCCTCAGTCGTGACCCTGCCCGTCATGCTCTGCTACCTGGGCGGGACGGTCCTGGCCGGAGTGGTGGCCGACCGGGTCCACCGCCGTGCGCCGCGCACCGGCCGGATCGCCATGATGCAGACCGCCCTCGTCGTCTACGGCCTGCTCTCCTACGTCGCCAGCCAGATCGCCTGGGAACCGCTGTGGGCGTACGTCGTGCTGTTCGGCGTCCTCGGCGCCGTCCAGGGCTCCAACCCCGCGATCAACCGGCCGATCATCGCCTCGGTGACCCTGCCGGAGCTGCGCGGCACCGCCTTCGCGCTGGTGCTCTCCGTCGAGGCGGCCGGCTGGGCCCTGACCTCCCTGCTGGTCGGCTACCTCGGTGACGCGTACGGCCTCCAGACGGCGTTCCTGTGGCTGACCGTCGTCCTCATGCTGGCCAATGGCGCCCTGGTCACCCTGCTGTACCGCCCCTACGCCCGCGAGAGCGCCGCCCTCCAGGCACAGCTGCGCCACCGCACCGCCGCCCCGGGCACGGACCAGCGGTGATCGCTCCGTCGGTGGTGAGCCCGTACCGCGACCGCCCCGGCCAGCAGCGCCGCGGCCCCGAGCGCTGCCGTACGTGGTCGCGGCCGGAGCCCCCCGCAGTCAGCGAGCCGGCCGGCCGCCTCGCGCAGGTCGGTGGCCGCCTGCCGGGAACGCTCGGCCTGGCCCCGCAGTTGTGCGGCCAGGCCCTCCCCCGGGCCGCCCTGCCGCTGCGTCGTACCGGCGAGCGCTTCGAGTTCCGCGGCCGCGTTGTCCAGACGTGCGGCGTGTGAGCGCAGGGTGTCCGCGCGGGCGGTGAGCGGGGTGCGCAGCGGCATGTCGGCTCCTGTCAGCGGTCGTAGAGGCGGAAGACACTGGTGGCGGTGACGGGTCCGCGGTACGGGGCCAGCAGGACGTCGATCCGGTCGCGCGCCTGGGGGACCTGGTGGTCGAGGTTGTCGGCATAGCGCTCGGCCGCGTGGCAGAGCGGGAAGGCGTGGCTGGTGTCGAGCCAGGTGAACTCAAGCCATCCGTCGGGGAGTTGGTACGGAGAGACGGCGCTGCGGCCGTCCAGGGCCGGCACGATGTCGTGTTCGTTGACCAGGCTGATCACCTGGGTGCGGGGATCGGCGGGCCTCTTGTAGTCGACGGGTGAGCCGACGGCGACGACATGGGTGACCTCGTAGGTGCCGGTGAACGCGGGGAGGGAGGCCAGGTTCATGGCCGCGGCGCCGCCCTGGCTGTGGCCGACGATCGCCAGCCGTGCTCCGGCGGGCACGCAGGCGGCGACGGCTTTGCGGGCCGCTCGGGTGTAAGGAGTGTCCGTGCGGCCGACGTTGGTGAATCCGCCGACCAGGTCCATGGGGCTGTCGTTGCGGGGGGCGCCGCCGCCCATGCCGGACATCTGCAGGACGTAGCGGTCGCCACCGTCGGGGCAGCTCACGGCGTGGATCATGATCCGGCCTACGTTGCCGAGGGCCGCGATGTTGCGTACCCACTGGGTGATCGAGCCCCCGGTGCCGAGACGGGCCAGGAGGTCGGGGTCCTCGGTGAGGAGTTCCGCGCGTCCCGCGCCCCGGTCGAAGAACGCCCAGAAGCTGATGGGGATGCCCAGCAGCGGTTCGGCGTCCGGGACGTCCCCGGTGGCGATCGCCCAGGCGCTGCGGTCGTTGAAGGGGTTCTCGTCGATGAGTGCGTTCCAGGCGAGGAGGTCGGCGAAGACGGGGGCGACGGAGGACAGGGAGTAGGAGGTGCCGTCCGCCGCGGACATCTCCCGGAAGATCTTCACCGCCTCGGCCTGCCGGTCTGCTTCGATCGCCTCGATGAGGCGGACGAGTGGCCCCTGCAGAAGTTCCGGGTGACGCAGGGCTGCGGCTTCGATGCGCAGGCGCAGGCCCGTGACGGCCAGATCGCGGGCGAGGCCGGTGCGGTTGAGGAGCAGGCCGACGTACTCCACCGCCGTCCCGCGCCGTCCTCCGGCGAAGCCGTGTCCCAGGCCCCGGCGGTGGGTGAGGGCGCGCAGCAGGGCGCGCGCCGCGGTCAGTCCGGTCCGTGGTCGGCGCAGGCCGGCGACGAGGAGTTCGGTACAGCACAGGGCGGCGGTGGCGTCCCGGCCGGCCCGCCGGGCGTCGGCGGCGGCGCTGCCGAGCAGCCGGGACGCGGCGTGCAGTGCTTCGGTGCCCGAGGGGGGCGGGGCGGTGTCCGCGGCGTCCGCGTTCACCGGGAGGACTGCCAGGTGTGGAAGGGGTTGCGGTTTCCTTCGAGGCCGTCGGCGAGTTCGGGGTGGTGGCGCAGCAGGAGCTGGTGCATGCCGGTGCGTTCGATCCACTCCATGCCCTCGGGGGTGTAGGTCTTGGGGCAGTAGTCGTCGGTGAAGAAGCGGTCGCTGGTCATCCGGCGGACCGCCATCAGGACGAAGATGCGGTACGCGGTCTCGCTGAACCCGAAGCCCGCCTTGCGCGGTTCGGCGAGCATGCCGACCATGGCGTCGACCTGGTCGAGGTCGCCCTCGTAGACGTCCCGGATCTGCCGCACCCACTGGGGGTTGGTGCTGAGCTGCGAGAAGTCGGTGAGGCGGGGTTTGCGGACCTGGGCGCGGAAGTCGTTGTAGCGGGGGATGCCGCGTTCCCGGCCGCGCAGGATGTCCAGGGTGCCGACGTCGAGGACCTCGCCGTCCAGGCGGGTGAGCTGTGACAGGGCGCGGGGGTGGTTGTGCAGCGCGTTGTCGCCGCACGGCATCGTGCCGAAGGAGTACATGAGGTCGCTGAGCCCGAAGCGGTCGACCGCGGTCCGGGTTTCCAGGCCCTGGAGCGTGGTGAAGTCGACCGTGTCGATGAGTCGTCCGTCCTGGTGGGCGCGCACGGGGTAGTCGTCGCGCAGCATCGGGTGCAGGCGGTAGCAGTAGGCGAATTCCTCGGTGAGGGAGAACGGCACGCCCTCGTGGTCGATGGTCGAGCCGAGGGCCCCGGTCATTTCGACACTGCGGGACAGGAGTCCGCCGTGGCGTACCCGGGAGGAGAGCCAGCGGGGCAGTCCGCCCCGCCCGACGACGGAGGAGGCGAGGTGCTGGGCGGGGCAGTCGATGATTCCCGGGGTCCATTCCAGCAGGTGGATGCGGGCCATGACGGCGGTGTTGACCAGCCGGGCGGTGTGGAAGAGCCGCTCGTCGTCCCAGGTCGGGTAGGACGCCTTCAGCCTGTCGCAGATGCTGTTGTGCTCCTTGGCGAACAGGGTGTGCATCAGCGAGAGGCCGAGCCAGTAGTTGTCGTTGAAGCCGGTGCTGTCGATGCCCGCCATGCCGGGGGCGGTTTCGTCGGGGAGACGGCCGTCGGTCATGGCGAGCTTGCCGTTCTCACCGGTACGCAGTTGCCGACAGCGCGCCTCGTCGGCTCCGTAGATCTGCGAGCCGTCCCACCAGTGGCTGATGTGGTTGGCGAATCCCGGTGCCGCCCCGGCTTCCGAGGAGGGGTGGGGGTCCGCGGAGGTGCGGCGCACCCGCATCGGGCACGACGGCCACGGGTCGTCGTCGGCGAGGCCGACCTCGATCGGATCGTCCTTGACGGCGTCGCCGTGGCTGACCCAGCCGTGCACCTGGAACTGCAGCCAGGAGGCCGCGAGCATGTTGAGCCGGTCGCTGGGCCGGAACACGTCCCGGGTCAGCAGCAGTCGGCTGACGTCACGGGGGCTGGGGGTGAGGAGCTGGGGCAGGGTCTCGGGGACGCTGGACTCCGGCGGCATGTTGCGGCCGAAACGGGTTCCGGAGCGGCCCATGTCCGTATCGTGCGGGTCGTAGCCCGATCCGTCGTAGCTGCGGTACGGGGTGAGCCCGGCCGGCGCCCGGCCGGCCCGCTCGGTGGCGCTGTAGGCGTCGAAGAGGTTGTGCCGGACCATCTGCGTACGCAGGTGAGTGAGCTCGGCGAGCCCCAGGACGCGCGTCCTGTCGTACCAGGCACGGCGCTGTTTGGCCCCGGAGGGTCCACCGTGAGAAGGCGTCCGGGAGGTGGTGCGGGGCGCTGCGGGTTCGCGGGGCGGGGCACTCACGGGGGATCAACTCCAAGGTCCGAGGCATAGGGCGGTTCGGCGATGCGACTTGCCGGTACGGCCCGCTCTCTGCGCGAACCGAACCGCCGGACCGCGTGACGGCGCGTCCTTCCAGGGAACCCCCGTCCGCCGCCCGGCCGCACGCGTACTGGGCCGAACGAGTGCGCGTGCGGCAGCCCGTCAGTCGAGCCGGCGGGCGGCGATCCGCTCGGCGGTGGGCCAGCGGACGTCCCGGACCAGGCCCGCCCGTTCCAGCAGCCGGATGAGCCGGGCGGTCGGGTCGAGCTGCCCCGGCAGTACGCCGTGCCGTGCACTGGTGGGGTCCGCGTGGTGGTAGTTGTGCCAGCCCTCGCCGAGCGTGAGCAGGGCGACCCAGGGCACGTTGCGCGAGCGGTCGCGGGTGGCGAACGCGGCGGTACCGAAGGTGTGCGCGACGGAGTTCACCGACCAGGTCGCGTGGTGGACCAGCGCGTAGCGCACCAGGGAGGCCCAGAAGAAGGCGGTGCACGCCGCCTGCCAGGAACCTGCCCAGAGCCCTCCGGCCAGCGGAGGGAGCAGCCACGAGGCGAGCGCGACGAGCGGGTAGAACCGGCACAGGGCCCGCAGGTCGGGATCGGCGAGGACGTCGGGGGCCCAGTGGCCGAAGTCCGCGCGTTCCCGGTTCGACCAGAACCAGCCGACCTGCGCGTGCGCGAGCCCCTTGAACAGCGCCCACCCGCTGTCCCCGTAGCGCCAGGGCGAGTGGGGATCGCCGGGAGCGTCGGCGTACCGGTGGTGTCGGCGGTGTTCGGCGACCCAGTGCACGACCGAGCCCTCCAGCGCGAAGCCGCCCGCCAGGGCCAGCACGATCCGCAGCCCGCGGCCCGCCTTGAACGACCGGTGGGTGAAGAGCCGGTGGTAGCCGAGGGTGATGCCGCAGATCCCGATGACGTACATGCACGCGGTCAGCGCCACGTCCCGCAGGGTGACGCCCCACCCCCAGGCGACGGGCACCGCGGCCAGGAGCGCGGCCGGCGGGAGGATGACCACCCCGATCAGGAGTGCCGAGCGCTTGGCCGTACCGACCGGACGCAGTTCCCCCGCTACCGGCCCGGAGGCCGACGGGAAGCGGGGCGGTGCGGGCGTCACCGGGTTCCCGCACGCAGCTCGGTGCCGACATCGTGCAGATGACGCAGCACCCGTACGTAGGAGCCGGTCACCGTCTCGGTGACGTAGGGAATGCCGCGGCTGTGGCAGAACTCCGCGACCAGCGGGGCCGCCCGCCGCAGGGCCGGGCGTGGCATCGTCGGGAACAGGTGGTGCTCGATCTGGTGGTTGAGCCCTCCGTACAGGAACCCGACGAACCGCCCGCCGCGGATGTTGCGGGCGGTGACGACCTGTCGGCGGACGGGGTCGCGGGCATCCTGAGGTGTCAGGGGCGGCATGCCCTTGTGGTTGGGGGCGAAGGTGGCGCCCAGGTAGAGGCCCCACAGCGCGTGGTGGAGCACGGCGAACACCACGGCGCGGCCGGGCGGCAGGGCCGCCAGCAGCAACCCGGTGTAGGCCAGTACGTGCAGGAGAAGTCCTGTGATCTCCGCGATCCGGGGAACGGTGCGGCAGGGCAGTTCGCGGCGACGCAGCGCGCGGATGCTGACGTGGTGGAGGTTGGCTCCCTGCAGGAGGGTCGCGGGGAAGTACAGCCAGGCCTGGTGGGCGGCCAGAAACCGTTTCGCGCCACGCCGCACGGCCGCGCGTTCAGGGCTGAGGCTCAGGACGATCTCGGCGACGTTGGGGTCGCGGTCGGGGTCGTTGGGGTGGCGGTGGTGCCGGTTGTGCTCGTCCCGCCACCAGGCGGAACTCGTACCGGTCAGCAGGTTCCCCAGGAGGAACGCCGTCCAGGCGTTGGCCCGGTGGGAGGCGAAGGCCTGTTCGTGCGCCGCGTCATGTCCCAGGAATCCGGCCTGTGCGGACAGGAAGGCGAGCACCACGGCTCCCGCCGGCGCCCACCACGTGTCGCCGAACTCGCGCACGGCCCACCACAGCGCGCACACCGACGCCAGGAGCGCGCCGATCCGCACGACGTACCACGCGGGCCTTCGGCGGAGCAGGCCGTGGGAGCGCATCTGGCCCAGGAGCAGGGAGTAGTCGTTGGGCGGCGGCCGGGTGGCGTGGGGGCGGGCGGTGGCAGGGTCGGCGGTCGTCAACGCAATCCTCCGTCTGCGGGCAGGGGCGGCCACCCGACGGGCAGATCCCCGGGGGCACTCAGGCTCCCTCCCCCCTCGGGGCAGGCGGGCTCTGTTCGTGCGGCGGATTCACCCGAACAGCGTTCCTGAGAACCCGTCACGGGGGGGGGGCGCGCTCCGCCGGGAGTGCTGCCACGTCGCCGCCCCGTTGTGCGCCACCTCCTGAGGTTCACGGTGACGGCCGCAGGTTGCCGCGGGTTCTCCTGCGGATGCCCGTCGAAGGGGGGACACGTCTACTGCGGAGCGGGGGCCCGATCGTCGTCCGCGGAGTCCAGGCTCAGCCAGGGGTCGATGGGGACCGCGTACTGCCGCAGTCCGTCGGCGGCCAGGACCTGGCCGCTCAGTTTCATCGTGCGCAGCGTGACCGCGCGCTCGTTGATCACCACGTGCGGGGCGCGCTCCAGGATGCGGCTCTCCAGTCGTTGGAGATCGTTGACGGAGCGGATCCAGCCGGCGACGAGCAGGTTGTCGCGTCCCGTCACGCCGGCGCACAGGCGGATGTCTCCCATGCCCGCGATGTGACGAGCGGTGGACTCCAGTCGCTCCACCGGAGTCCGGGCCCACAGGATCACGGTGGTGGGGCGGTCCGAAAGAAGCCGGGAGATCTCGCAACGCAGCTGGACGGCGCCCGAATCCAGCAGACGCTTGGTGCGACGGCGGACGGTGTCGGCGCTGACGCCGCTCCGGTGGGCCAGATCGCGGTAGGACGCGCGCCCGTCGACCGAGAGCAGGGCGGTGATCCTGCGGTCCACCTCGTCCAGCACCGGCACCGAGGGTCGCTCGCCCGTGGGCGTGCCGCGTTGCAACTGGGCGACCTGGGCGGCGCTCAGGGCATGCGTCCTCCAGCGGCTGCCCTCGGTGTAGACGGAGTCGGCGAGGTGGGTGCGTACGGACGTGATGCCGGGCGTGAGACCGGCGACTTGGGTGAGCCACTGGGACAGGCTCGCCACGTCCGGCGTCATGAGGGTGAGCAGGAGGTCCCGGTCACCGGTGAGGTGTTCGACGGTGACGACCATCGGATGCCGCTGCAGCCGCTCGGCGACCTCCACGACCTGGCCGTTGGCGCAGACGACCTCGACGAAGGAGAGGCAGCCCTGGGTGCTCAGGGCCATGCCCGGATGGCCGTTGATCCAGGCGGCGCCCCGCTCGTTGAGCCGCGCCCAGCGACGGGCGAGGGTCACCTCGTCAGCACCCAGCACCGTGGCCAGCCGGGACCAACTGGCCCGGGCGTCGACCTGCAGCGCGTGCACCAGGGCCCGGTCCGCACCGTCCAGGGCCGGGCGGGATTCCTGCATCCCTCGGTGCTCCTTGCGTGTTTCCGGCGTTCTCTCGCCATTGCCGCCGGGCCTCCCGCAGCGTAACCGACATCCATCTCGCCCCCGCCCGCCGAGGGCTGCCCCACCAGGAAGGACGGCACCCGCCTTGTCGACGTCGATGCTGAGCAACGCCGGGGAGATCCAGGACGATCTGGTCGCGCTGCGCCGGAGGCTGCACCGTGAACCCGAACTCGGGCTGTCGCTGCCCCGTACCCAGGAGAAGGTTCTCGATGCCCTGGCCGGGCTCCCCCTGGAGATCACCCTGGGCAAGGGCCTGAGCTCGGTGACCGCCGTGCTGCGCGGTGGCCGCCCCGGCGGCGCCGTGCTGCTGCGGGGAGACATGGACGCCCTGCCGCTGCAGGAAAAGACGGGCCTGGACTACGCCTCCGAGATCGCCGGGCGGATGCACGCCTGCGGCCACGACCTGCACACCGCCTCGCTCGTGGGGGCGGCACGACTGCTCAGTGCCGAGCGCGACGCCCTGAGCGGCGACGTCGTGTTCATGTTCCAGCCGGGTGAGGAAGGCTTCAACGGCGCCGGTCTCATGATCGACGAAGGAGTGCTGGAGGCAGCGGGCAAACCGCTGGACGCGGCGTACGCCCTCCACGTGGCGTCGAACACGCTGCCCGCGGGAATGGTCGCGAGCCGTCCCGGCCCGATCACCACCGCCTCCGACGTCCTGCACGTGACCGTGCACGGCCGTGGCGGCCACGGCTCGGCACCCCACAACGCGCTCGACCCCGTACCTGCCACCTGCGAGGTGGTGACCGCGATCAACACCTGGACCTCGCGCACCTTCGACATCTTCGACCCCGTCGTCGTCTCGGTCGGCAGCTTCCACGCCGGATCGCAGCAGAACGTCATCCCGGAGACCGCCGCCTTCCAGGCCACGGTGCGCAGCTTCTCCGCCGCCAACCAGGAAAGGCTGGCCGAGGGGCTGCCCCTGCTGGTGCGCTCCATCGCCGCCGCACACGGCCTGGAGGCGGAGGTCACCTACGAGCGGCTCTACCCGGTGACGGTCAACACGCCCGACGAGACCGACTTCGCCATGGACACCGCACGAGAGCTGTTCGGCGGGGAGCGGGTGTGGCTGTCCCCGCAGCCCAGTGCCGGATCGGAGGACTTCTCCTACGTCCTGCAGCAGGTACCGGGGGCGATGCTCCTGCTCGGCGCGACGCCGCCGGGGCTGGACCCGGCGACGGCTCCGCCCATCCACTCCCCCGCCGCGGTGTTCGACGACGGCGTGCTGGGCCCGCAGGCAGCCCTGCTGGCCGAACTCGCGGCCTCCCGTCTCGCCCGCCGCAGCGAACGCCCATGAGCACCGTGGACTCCGCCGCGGCGCCGGATGCCTCTCAGCCCGTCTCCCGGTCACAGGCCCGCACCGCGGTCGGGCTGCTCGCCCTGTTCGAGCTGCTCAGCGGCTTCATTCAGGGCGGCACGACTCAGCTGATTCCGCAGATCCGCGACTCCTTCGACCTCAGCACCGGGCAGGCCCAGCTCATCGCCGCGGTCCAGTTGCTCGGCGCGGCCCTCTGCGCTCCGGTGTTCGGCCGGCTCGGTGACCGTACGGGGCACCGTCGCCTGTTGCGCTGGGCGCTGGGATTCATCACGCTCGGCAGCGTGCTCGTCGCACTGGCTCCCGGTCTGCCGCTGCTTCTGGCCGGCCGGGTGCTGCTCGGCCCGCTCGCGGCCCTGCTGGCCCTGGAGATCGGGCTGTGCCGCACCCGGCTCCCACCGCAGTACGGTCGGCAGGCGGTCAGCGTCCTGGTCTCCACTCTCGCCCTGGGTTCACTGCTCGGTGCGCTGGCCACCGGGCCGGTCAGCGACCTGGTCGGCGGAGTACGTCCGATGCTGTGGGTCTTCGCCCTCCTCGCCGCCCTGTGTCTGGCGCTGTCCTTCACCCGTGTCCCCGAATCCACCGTGCGGGCGCACGGCACGATGGACTGGGCGGGCGCACTCCTGCTGAGCGCCGCCCTGATCCTGTTCCTGGCCGGCATCTCCCAGGTCAACAGCTCGCCCCTGCCCTCCGCCGCGGCCGTCGTCGCTGGACTGCTCCTCTTCACCCTCTGGGTGGGGTGGGAACGTCGTGTCATGCATCCGCTGGTGGACGTGCGGGCGTCGGCGTCGCGGGCCATGGCCCCCCATCTCCTGTCCGCCCTGGCCTTCGGCGTGGTGATGCTCGCCGCACCGGTCGTCTGCGTCAGCTATCTCGATGCCTCCGCGCAGGACGAAGGGTACGGATTCGGCCTCGCTTCGTGGCAGATCGGCGTGTGCATCGCGCTCCCCCAACTCCTGTCCTTCGCCGGGGCCGCCCTGGCCGCATCCGTAGCGGCCCGTCTGGGACTGCGACGGATGCTCACGCTCGCGTTCCTGCTCACCGCGGCCGGTCACCTCGCGCTCCTGGCCGTCCATGACTCGCTGCCGCTGTTCCTGCTGGCCTACGCGATCGCCGCGGCCGGCATGGGCCTGGCACTGGGCGGGCTGCCCAGTGCCGTGGTGGAAGCCAGCACACCCGACCGGGTGGCGGGCGCAACCGCCGTCTACAACAACCTCAAGACGGTGGGCGGCAGCATCGCGAGCACGGGGTTCGCGGCGCTCCTGGGTTCATGGGTGCTGGGCGGCACCGGCTCCCCCGCCCTCGGGGCCTACCTGACGATCTGGGGAGTGTGCGCCGCGGTGACGCTGCTCGCCCTGCTGGCGACGCTCACCATGCCCACCCGCGACTGATCAGACCAACCGCTCTCTGACGACCGGCGCACGCTGCCCACAACCCGGTCGGTCTCCCACGTGGCGCTCTCCGTACCCCGAACGGCAACCAGAGGTGGCCTCGTGAGGTACGCCCACCACAATCGCTCAGTCCGCTGCCTGCCCTCACTCTGCCGTCGAGGGTGGGACAGCACGCAGCTGTCCCACCCGCACACCGTCCGGCCGATGCCTTGTGGTCAGTGGCGTCCTCGCGGGCCCTTGCGCAGCTTGAGCGCCAGTCCGGCACCGGTCAGGACGGTTGCGGAGGCGATCATCGCCAGCCACAGCATCCACGCGCGTTCGCCGGTGCCGGTGTCCGGCAGGGTGCCGGTGGGTTCGCCCGAGGGCTTCGGCTTGCCCGGCCCGGCAGTCGGGCCGGTGGTCGGCTTCGTCGGGCCGGTCGGGGTGGGCTTGGGCGAGGGCCCGGGGCCGGTGGGCCGCGGCGTGACGGGCACCGGGGTGGTCGCGCAGTCCGGTTCGGATGCGTTGGCGGGACAGCCTGCACCGGGGCTGGTGCCGGTCACCCGGTTGGTGAGCCTGCCGTCGCCGGACCCCGTCGGCTTGACGGTGACGGAGTACGTGACGGTGACGGTCTGTCCCGGCTCGATGTCGCCGGTCCAGGCCAGCAGCGGCGCGTCGTAGGTGACGTTGCCCGCCGTGGCGGTGGCGTCCTGGTTGTAGGTGGCGTCGTCCAGGAGGTTGCTCAGGTCGTCGCTGAAGGAGCCGCCGGTGTAGCGGGCCTTGCCCTTGTTGGTGATCTCGACGGTGTAGCTCACCTTGTCCCCGGGGTGGGCCTCGGGGCCCGCGTCGGTGGACTTCCGCAGTTCCATCGTGGCCACCGGGGTGGTGGTGGAGATGATCCGGCGGAGGTCGCGCAGCGAGCGGTGACCGTCGAGCGAGGTGGTCAGGGTGTTGGTGAGCCGGTGGTCGGTGAGGTCACGGTAGCCCTTGACCGTGACGGTGTAGGTAAGGACGATCGTGGTCCTGGCGGGTACGTCTCCGCGCCAGGTGAGCCTGCTGGTGGCCGCGTCGAAGACGGGAGCTGGCGGGCTGCCGGCCGGGGTGGCGGTCGCCATCAGGCTGTCCGGGTCCAGGACGGCGTCGTCGAGGACCTCGGTGAGGTTGTCGAAGACGTCGACGTTGCGGGCCGAGGCGTCGCTGTCGTTCTTCAGGGTCACGGTGTAGGTGACCCTCTCGCCGGGGCGGGCGACCTCCTTGTCGACGGTCTTGGCGACGTCGACCTCGGGCATCGTGTGGGTGGTGGAGCAGACGGCAGCGGGACGGGTCGCCTTGCAGTTGCCGTGCATGGTGGTCACCGCGTTGCGCAGGGTGCCGTCGCCGCCCAGGCCCACCCGTACCGAGTAAGTAATCGTGACAGTTGCCCCGGCGGCCAGGTCGCCGGTCCAGGTGAGCTTCGGGGCCGCGAAGACCACGCTGCCCGAGGTGGTGGTGGCGTCCTGGTTGTAGGAGGCGTCGTCCAGTACGTCCGTCAGGTCGTCCTCGAACCGGGCGTTCGGGTAGGCCGCAGTGCCGGGGTTGGTGACGGTGACGGTGTAGGTGATCGTGTCGCCGAACTGGACGGACGCGTCCTGGTCGGACGTCTTCTTGATCTTCAGGTCGGCGATGTTGCCGCCGGTCGAGGCGCAGGCCGGGTCGGTGGATCCCTGGACGCAGTTCGTGCCGTTGGGTCCGACGATCGAGTTGGCCAGTCGGTGGTCGCCGGTGACGGGGTCGTTCACGGTCACGCTGTAGGTCACCGTGACCGTGCCGCCGGCCGGTACGTCTCCGGTCCAGGTCAGCTTCGGCGCCGTGTATGCCACGCTGCCGGCGGAGGCTGCCGCGTCCTTGTTGTACGTCGCGTCGTCCAGCGCCTGGCTGAGGTCATCCGTGAACCGGGCGTCCTGGTACGGAGCCTTGCCCGGGTTGGTGACGGTGACCGTGTAGGTGACCGTGTCGCCCGGCCTCACCGGTGCGCTCGCGTCGGAGGCCTTGCGCAGCTCCAGGGCCGCCACCGGGGTGGCAGTCGTGCATGCGGCCCGGTTCAGCCTGCTCGCGGCGCAGCCGCCCAGGGAGGTGGTCACCCCGTTGCGCAGCAGGTGGTCGCCGAGCGCGCTGCCCTGCTTGGCGGTGACCGTGTAGGTCAGCGTCACCGTCGTGCCGGGGGCGATGTCCCCGGCCCAGTCGAGCCGTTGGGCTGCCGCGTCGTAGGTCGGTGCGTCGACCGGCGCGGCCGGGTCGGCCGTCGCGGTGAGGCTGTTGACGTCGACGACAGCGTCGTCCACAACTGCGGCCAGGTCGTCGCGCACCGTCATGCCGCGAGCCGGGGTGTTGCTGGTGTTGCGCAAGGTGAGCGTGTACGTGAGCTTCTCACCCGCCTTGACCGTCTTCTTGTCCGCCTTCTTGCTCACCTCGACGGTGGGCATTTCCAGCACGATCCCGCAGTCGCCGCTTCCTGCGGCCGCTCCGGCCGGGCAGTTGCTGTCCGGAGCGCTCACCGCGTTGTACAGCTCGGCGTCGCCGCCGAGCTTCGCGGTCACGGAGTACGTCACCGTCACGGAGCCGCCGGCCGGGACGTCACCGCTCCAGTTCAACCGGGGGGCGGTGTAGTTGACCGTACCGGCGGTGGCGGTGGCGTCAGCGTTGTACGTCGCGTCGTCCAGAACGCCGTCCAGGTCGTCCTCGAACCGCGCGTTCTCATACGGGGCCTTGCCAGGGTTGGTGACAGTGACCGTGTAGGTAATCCTGTCGCCGGGGTTGACGGGGGATTTCGCGTCCGCGGTCTTCTTCAGCTTGAGTTCGGCGATGCCTCCCTCTCCGGGGGGCGTCTTGCAGTCGGGGTCGGTCGAACCCGGGGCGCAGTTGGAGTCCTCCGGACCCACCACCGCGTTCCCGAGCTTGCCGTCACCCGACAGTGGCTTGTTCACCGTCACCGAGTACGTGACCGTCACCGTGCCGCCGGCCGGAACGTCACCGGTCCAGGTCAGCCTGGGCCGCGTATACGTCACGGTGCCCGAGGTGGCCGCGGCGTCCGCGTTGTACGTCGCATCGTCCAGGACGTCGCTCAGGTCGTCCTCGAACGTCGCGCCGGGGTAAGAGGCCTTGCCGGTGTTCGTGGCGGTCACGGTGTAGGTGACCTTGTCACCCGGCTTCAGGACACCGGTCTTGTCCAGGGACTTCTTGAACTGCACGTCGGCGACTTCGCCCCCGGGACTGGTGCAGTCCGGGTCGGTGGAGCCGGGCTCGCAGTTCGAACCCTCCGGACCGGTCACCGCGTTCTTGAGCTGCTTGTCGCCGGTGATCGGGTTGTCCACGGTCACGCTGTACGTGATCGTCACCGTTCCACCGGCTTTCACCTCGCCGGTCCATGACAGCTTCGGCGCGGTGTACGTCACGGCGCCCGAGGAAGCCGAGGCATCGTCGTTGTACGTCGCGTCGTCCAGCACACCCGTCAGGTCGTCCTCGAACGAGGCACCGGTGTAGTCGGCCTTGCCGTCGTTCCTGACGGTCACGGTGTAAGTGACCTTGTCACCCGGCTTCACCGGGGACTTCGCATCGGAGACCTTCTGCAACTGCACGTCGGCGACTTCACCCCCGGGACTGGTGCAGTCCGGGTCGGTGGAACCGGGCTCACAGTTCGAACCTTCCGGGCCCGTGACACCGTTCTTCAGTTGCTTGTCTCCCTTGACCGGCTTGTCGACGATCACGCTGTACGTGATGGTGATCGTCTCGCCGGCCTTGACGTCGCCGGTCCAGGTGAGCTTGGGCTCGGCGTAGGACACGTTGCCCGACGTAGCGGCGGCGTCGTTGTTGTACGTCGCATCGTCCAGCACACCGGTCAGGTCGTCCTCGAACGAGGCACCCGGGTAGTCAGCCTTCCCTGAGTTCGTCACCGTCACGGTGTACGTCACCTTCTGACCGGGCTTGATCGCACCCGAGGTGTCCGACACCTTCTTCAGCTTCAGCTCGGCGACCTCACCACCGGGACTGGTGCACTCCGGATCGGTCGAACCGGCGGCGCAGTTGGAGTCCTCCGGACCCACCACCGCGTTCTTCAGCTGCTTGTCACCCCTGATCGGCTTGTCCACGGTCACGCTGTAGGTGATCGTCACCGTTGCGCCTGCGGGTACATCTCCCGCCCAGGACAACTTCGGCGCAGCGTACGAGACCGCACCCGAGGAAGCCGCAGCATCGCCGTTGTACTTCGCGTCGTCCAGCACACCCGTCAGGTCATCCTCGAACGAAGCACCCTTGTACTCCGCCTTGCCGGAGTTCACCACGGACACGGTGTAGGTGACCTTGTCACCCGGCTTCACCGGCGACTTCGCGTCCGACACCTTCTTCAGCTTCAGATCCGCGATGCCGCCCTCGCCGGAGTCGCACTCAGGTGCCGTGGACCCCGGCTCGCAGTTCGAGCCCTCGGGGCCCGTGATCGCGTTCTTCAGCTGTTTGTCACCGGTGATCGGGTTGTCCACGGTCACGCTGTACGTGACGGTGACTGTCTCGCCGGTCTTGACGTCGCCGGTCCAGGTGAGCTTGGGCCGAGCGTAGGACATCGTGCCCGAGGTGGCTGCCGCGTCGTTGTTGTACTTCGCATCGTCCAGCACACCGGTCAGGTCGTCCTCGAACGAGGCACCCGGGTAGTCAGCCTTCCCGGAGTTTGTCACCGTGACGGTGTACGTGACCTTCTGGCCGGGCTTGATCGCACCGGATGCGTCGGATGCCTTCTTGAACTTCAGCTCGGCGATCTCACCACCGGGACTGGTGCACTCCGGGTCCGACGAACCGGCCGCGCAGTTGGAGTCCTCCGGACCGACGACCCCGTTCGCCAGCTTGCCGTCACCCGAAGCCGGCTTGTTCACCGTCACCGAGTACGTCACAGTGACGGTCGCCCCCGCAGGAACATCACCCGACCAGGACAGCTTCGGCGCCGCATAGGTGGGGGTACCCGTGGTGGCCGCCGCGTCGCCGTTGTACTTCGCGTCGTCCAGAACGCCCGTGAGGTCGTCCTCGAAGCGAGCGTTCTCGTACGGTGCCTTCCCGGTGTTCGTCACCGTCACCGTGTAGGTGACCCTGTCACCAGGCTTGACGGGCGACTTGGCGTCCGAGACCTTCTTCAGCTTGAGGTCCGCGATCTCGCCGCCCGGGCTGGTGCACTCCGGGTCCGACGAACCGGTGGCACAGTTGGAGTCCTCCGGACCCACCACCGCGTTCCCGAGCTTGCCGTCGCCCGTCAGCGGCTTGTTCACCGTCGCGCTGTACGTGATCGTCACCGTGCCACCGGATGGAACATCACCCGACCAGGACAACTTCGGCGCCGTGTAGGAGGCACTGCCGGACGATGCTGTGGCGTCGTCGTTGTACGTGGCGTCGTCCAGGACGTCGCTCAGGTCGTCCTCGAACGTCGCACCGGGGTAGGGGGCCTTGCCGGGGTTGGTGACGGTCACGGTGTAGGTGACCTTCTCACCCGGCTTGATCACCCCCGTCCTGTCCAGGGACTTCTTCAGCTTCAGCTCGGCGATCTCACCGCCGGGGCTGGTGCACTCCGGGTCCGACGAACCGGCCGCGCAGTTGGAATCCTCCGGGCCGACGACCGCGTTCGTCAGCTTGCCGTCGCCCGAAGCCGGCTTGTTCACCGTCACGCTGTACGTGATCGTCACCGTACCGCCGGCCGGGACATCACCCGACCAGGACAACTTCGGCGCCGCGTAGGACACCCCACCGGACGTGGCCGCAGCGTCGCCGTTGTACTTCGCGTCGTCCAGGACACCCGTCAGGTCGTCCTCGAACGTGGCGCCCTTGTACTCCGCCTTGCCGGAGTTCACCACCGTCACCGTGTAGGTGACCTTGTCACCGAGCTTGACCGGGTTCTTGGCGTCCGAGGTCTTCTTGAAGGCGAGCTGAGCGGTGTTGCCCTCCCCCGCGTTGCAGTCGGGGTCGGTGGAGCCGGGTTCGCAGTTGGAGCCGCCGGGGCCGGTGATCGCGTTCTTCAGCTGTCCGTCGCCGGACAGCGGCTTGTTCACTGTGACGCTGTACGTGATGGTGACCGTGTCGCCCGGCGGGACGTCGCCGGCCCAGGAGAGCTTCGGAGCCGCGTAGGAGACCGTTCCCACGGTCGCTGCCGCGTCGTTGTTGTAGGCGGCGTCGTCCAGGACGCCGGTCAGGTCGTCCTCGAACGTCGCGCCGGGGTAGGCGACGTCTCCGTTGTTGGTGACCGTGACGGTGTAGGTGACCTTCTGGCCCGGCTTGATCGGGCCGGTGGCGTCCGAGGCCTTCTTCAGCTTCAGTTCGGCGATCTCGCCGCCGGGGCTGGTGCACTCCGGGTCTGTCGAACCGGTCGGGCAGTTGGAGTCCTCCGGGCCGACGACGGCGTTGGTCAGCGTGCCGTCACCGGTGACCGGCTTGTTCACCGTGACCGAATAGGTGACGGTGACCGTGCTCTTGGCCGGGATGTCCCCGGTCCACGACAGCTTCGGTGCCGTGTACGACACTGAGCCTGCGGTCGCTGCCGCGTCGCTGTTGTACTTCGCGTCGTCGAGGACACCGGTCAGGTCGTCCTCGAACGTGGCGCCCGGGTAGGTTGCCGGGTTGGGGTTGGTGACAGTGACGGTGTAGGTCACCTTGTCGCCGGGTTTGACCGGGGAGGCGGCGTCGGAGGTCTTCTTCAGGGCGAGGGGCCGATTCAGCGGGTCGATCGCGACGTGCGCGGTACAGCTCGCGTCTCTGCTGCCCGCCGGGCAGTTGCCCTTGTTCGTGACGACCAGGTTGTTCATGGCGTGGTTGCCGCCGACGGCGTCCTTGATCGTGACCTGGTAGGTGAGCGTCACTGTGCTCTTCGCGGGCAGCGTCCCGTTCCAGGTCAGTTTGCCATTGGTGAAGGCCGGGGCGGTGCCGTGGGTGGAGGCCAGGCCGGTCGGGCCGTCGGCGTCGTCGAGGACGTCGGCGAGGTCGTCGGAGAGCGTGAAGCCGTTGATGGGGGCGTCGGCGGGATTGTCCAGGGTGATCGTGTAGGTGACCGTGTCGCCGGGCGCGGCCTCGGCGGTGTCGGCGGACTTCTGCACGGTGGGTGCGAGGACGGCGGTGGTGGTGGTGCAGAGCCTGCGGGTCGTGGAGTCGGGGGCGCAGTTGCCGCCGCCGGTGATGGAGTTGATCATCTCTCGGTCGCCGGTGGGCGGGTCGTTCACGGTGACCGTGTAGGTGATGACGGCTTCCTGGCCGGGGTCGAGGTCGCCGGTCCAGGTGAGCTTGTCGCCGGTGGTGGTGGCCGTTCCGGGACCGGTGACGGTGGGGCCCGCGGTGAGCTTCGCGTCGTCGAGGACGTTGGCGAGGTCGTCGGTGAAGGTTCCCTTGTCGATGCGGAAGGTGCCGGGGTTCTTGACCCGGACCGTGTAGGTGACGGTGCCGCCGGGGTCGACGGTCGTCTTGTCGGCGGTCTTGTTGATGTCCAGGACACCGATGCGGACGCGGGTGGCGCAGCGTGCGTCGGGTGAGCCGAGACGGCAGTTGCCCTCGCTGGCGAGGATGCGGTTGTCGAGGATGCCGTCGGAACCGGCCGGCTGGGGGTTCTTGACCTTGACCCGATAGGTGACGGTGATCTTCTCGCGGGGAGCGACCTGCGGATTGGTCCAGGTGATCGTGTTGCCGTTGTGGGTGGCAGTGCCGCTGGAGGCGGTGAGGCTGCCTTCGACGAAGTCCGCGCCGTCCAGGATCTTGGCCAGGTCGTCCTCGATGCGGGCGTTGCGCTTCGGCTCGTCCGCGAGGTTCTCGATCGTCCAGGTGTAGGTGAGCGTCTCTCCGGGGGTGGCGGTCGTCTTGCTGACGGTCTTCTTCGACAGCAGTGGCGGCGGCACGCAGCCGGCCGCGTCCGACCCGGGGCCGCTGTAGTTCCCGATCTGGCCCACGGGTTCGGCCGTGGTGGATCCGACGACGGCGAGTCCCGTGGAGGGATCGGTGCTGCGCAGGTCGATGCGTGCCACCGTGCCGCCAGAACTGCCGTAGACGTACAGCCAGCCGTCCTTGTCGAACCAGGCACCTTCGATGAAGCCGCCCGACGTGCCCAGGGTGACGCTGGGAAGGGTGCTCTGGCTGCCGGTTTCCGGATCCACC
Organism: Streptomyces sp. NPDC087440; assembly: GCF_044744005.1. Lineage (NCBI taxonomy): Bacteria > Bacillati > Actinomycetota > Actinomycetes > Kitasatosporales > Streptomycetaceae > Streptomyces > Streptomyces sp. NPDC087440. Next base: position 104,981 of record NZ_JBIUXN010000001.1, read on the forward strand.
CGGTAGATCCGTCCACCGTTGTCGACCTGGTAGATGTGATTGTCCTGCGGGTGGAACGCGATGTCATGGCTGTGCGCGATGACCTTGGGGATGTTTCTGACGAACTGGGGACGGGTCGGCTCGGAGATGTCGATCACGTTGACGGTGTTCGCCTGGAAACCACCGCCCGCGGTGTGCGTGAGCACGTACAGCTTCTGACCGTCGGGGGAGACGACTCCGGCCTCGTAATCCGTGACGTAGAGCTTCTGCCCCTCAGCGTTGGGGGCGACCGGGTAGCTCTGCCTGGCGCCGGTGGCCGGGTCGATCCGTACCACCAGGCCCGCTGTGCCGCCGCCGTAGCGATAGGACATGCCGTAGAGATGGCCGTCCATCACGTTGTAGCCGAGGGCGTCGACCTTCGCCGGTCCGGAGCCGATCAGGTTGAGGTTGGTGCCGCCCTCCGGCGTCCAGGTGTAGAGGTTCTCCTCCTTGTTCTTCACGATCCACACGTCGTTCGGGCAGTTGCCCGGCTTCCACACCCACACCCGGTGGTCCTCGACCTCCCCGCCGGTGATGTCACCGGTGGGCTGGGGGTCCGCCGTCTGGTCGGGGTACAGGCGCAGCCGCACGGTCAGATATCCGGAACGGAACGAGGGCACGGTCCAGTTGAGCCGGACCGTGCCGGAGCCGTTGGCGGTCGCGGTGGTCCGTTCGGCCGGCTCGAAGGTGCCGTTGGCGTCGAAATCCACCCAGCCGGCGAGGGTGGCGGGTCTGCCCGTGGTGTTGGTGACGGTGACGTCGCCCGTGTAGGTGTTTCCCGTGACGGTCGAGGGCCATGTCCCGGCGAGGCCGTCCTCGTCGGGGACGAGCGTCTCGTCGTCCAGCTTCGTGTTCAGCTTCGCCGCACCGACACCGCGCTCGGCGTCCCACTTGTCGCCGAGGGTCAGGCCCGGGATGTGACGGTGGCGGGGCCCGTCGGAGCTGTCGGTGGTCCTGTACGAGTCGGGAGCGTCGCCTCGGTCACGGGCGACCAGGCATCCCGCCCCGTCGGCGTTGGAGCCGGTGGTGGTCTTGCCCGTCTGGTACGAGCTGCCGAGCTTTGCCGTGCCTGCGTCGACCTCGGTGAGGTCGGCCTGCGTGATGGTGCCGTCCCGGGCGATCGAGTACAGGTTGCCGAGGTCGTCGAAGGCGACGCTCTCCAGGGTGCTGCCGGTCTTCGGGACGGAGCCGAGCCGCGTGGCGGTGCCGGTGGCCGGGTCGAGGGCGTACAGCGTACCGGTGGAGGTGTACCCGTAGAGCTTGCCGTCGCCCGGGTGGACCGCGAAGTCACCGAGTTCGTTGGACACCTTGACGTTGGAGACCGTGTTGCCTGCGGAGAGCGCGACCGCGTAGAGAGCGCCGCTGCCCGCACGCAGGTAGTAGGTGCTGCCGTCGGGACTGATCGCGCCCTGCGTGTAGTTGGCGGACGGCAGCCCCGGAACCTGGACCTCGGTCGCCGCGCCGGTCGTGGGGTTGATCCGCAGAATCGTGTCGGCCTTGGACCGGGGGGCCGCGTACAGACCGCCGCTCTGGCTGTCGTGGGCCAGGGCGTTGTACGCGATGTCCGCGGTGCCCCGCTCCTGAACGGCCCCGGTTGTCAGGTCGACGGCCTGGAGAACTGTCTTCGACGAGGTGTTGACCGAGCGGTAGAAGACGTCGTCGCAGTTCGGCCCGACCGCAGCGGCCTGTCCGCGAGGCCGCGGCACGGAGGAGGGTGCGCTTCGCGGCGCACGGCGGGTCTGCGGGGAGGGCCGCTCGGGCGCCGCGTCGGCCGTCTCCTCCCGTTCCGCACGGGCCGGTGCCTGCGGGGCGGCGGGGCGGGGTGCGGGGGTTTCGGGTGCGCGGTTCTCGTCGGCCAGGCACCCGGCGCCGTCGCGGAGTCCGGACGGGGCTCCGGCGATCACGGTGGCGGTCAGCGACCGGTTGGACCTGCCGGTGATTCCGGTGGGACCGAGGTCGATCTGTACGGTCTTGTCGCCGACGGCGTAGAAGCGGCCCCCTCGGTCCAGGTACGTCGCACCGACGCCCCTGACCCCGACACTGCCGTGTCGGCTCACCGCGCCGGATGCGACATCCACGCGTACCAGGCGGCCCGTGTCGTCCACGCCGTAGAGCGCGCCGTCGCCGGGGTGGTAGGAGAAGTCCGCCAGACCCGTGACGGGTTCGGACAGGGGCACGCTGGCCGTACGCCGGAGGTAGTCGGGGCCGGCGGGATCGATGTCGACGATGCTCAGCGCGCGGTCGGCCCGCACGACGAGGTGCCCATCGTCCGTGGTGTCGCCTGCGGTGTAGCCGGTTCCCGCCAGGGACAGGCGTGCGGCCTTCTGCGTGCCGGTGGCCGGGTCGAGGGCGACGGCCTCGGAGCTGGTGCCGTCCGCCGACGGGCGTACGCCGTACAGAAGTCCGTCGCGGCGGCTGAAGCCCAGAGCGTCGAGCCCCTCGGTGCGGGCAAGCGGAGTGCCGTCCCCCGCGTGGAGGTCCAGGGTGCCCAGGCTGCGGCGCTTGCCGTCCTGGGTGTCCCGCAGCATGTACGCGGTGTTGTCACACCGGCCGCGTTCCGCGGCGGCGACGGCAAGGGAGGCGGCTCCGGCCGACTGCACACCCGCGATCATGGCCAGGGCCACCGCGACGCGGACGGCTCGCTGGAGCCGCTCGGGCATGGCGTACCGACCGCGCTCACAAGGAGTCGGCTCATGTGACATCTGCGCCTCCAAACGGGGGATCAACGCAGCGAGAATGTCGTACATGCCGAAATCCCCATGTTGATCTTGGAGAGTCGCCCGAAGGTCAACCTGAATGGCGTACGTAACCCGTCCGAACGGCCACGTACTCTGCACGGCGGGATGCCGCCGACAGGCACGGTCCGACTGCCGTACCAAGGAGCGCTTGTTGCGGGGCTCGACGGTTCGCCGAACGGCCCACGCCTTCACCGGACACGATGGCCACGCCCCGGGCAGTGGCCTCGCCGCAGGTGCGGACCGGTTCGCTCTGAGCAAGCTCGCGGAGGAAGATCGGCCCTCCCCGGGGTACCGCCCGCCTCCACTTCTGGAGCCCCTGGGCCGAAGCACGCATGGGGTTCGTCCTCGCCGCCGTCTTCGCGGACCCTGCCCGCAGGGGAGAAGCATGTCCCACCGCGTGAATCCGGACCGCGCCAGGGCGGTGTGCCACAGCGAGGCCGCGTGTTGCCGTGGGTCGAATGCCGGGTCAGCGGCGCGCCGGGGCTTTCCTCCCTGTGGGAGCCGACTCGGGCAGAGGGCGTTCGACAAGGAGTGCGGCAACGTCGTCGGCCTCCCCGTCCCGGTGCCGACGCAGGTCGGCGGCCAAGGCGGGCAGGGACTCCCGTGCGGGCAGCACGGCCCAGATTCTGGCGCGCTCCGCAAGGGAGTAGAACGTGTCGGAGTCGTCACGGGCCTCGCTGACGCCGTCCGTGTAGAAGAGCAGCCGGTCGCCTTCCTCGAACGGGTAGTCCTTCCAGCGGTAGGCATCGGTGAGCAGGCCGGCGAGTCCCACCGGCGGCAGCCGGTCGTCGGGCTCGAGGAACCGTAGCTCCGGGCCTCGCTGCCACAGGGGTTCGGGGTGGCCGCAGTTCACGATCCGCACCACAGGCACGGCGTCGGGGAACTCGGCCAGCACGACGGTGGCGAACCGCTCGGCGCTCGGCGATCCCGGGTGGCGTTCGCTGTGGCGCTGCATGCTGGTCTCCAGCCGCGCCGCCAGGTGTGCGAGGTCGGGTTCGTCGTAGGCGGCCTCGCGGAAGGAGGCGAGAAGGACCGCCGCGTTCTCGACCGCGGGCAGCCCCTTGCCCTGTACGTCTCCGAGGATGACGCGGACGCCGTGGGCCGTGTGGAGGGCCTCGTAGAAGTCGCCACCGATGCGGGCCTCGCTGGCGGCCGCCTCGTAGTGCACAAAAAGGTTCAGCCGTCCCAGCGCAGGCGGCGGTACGCGCAGGATGACGTTCTGGAGGGTGCGGGCGACCGACCGGGTGTCTTCCAGGCTCTCCTCGCGCCGGATGCGGACCCGGCTCGTGTGGGCGGCCGAGAGGGTGATGGCCGCGATCGCCACGAGTGGGAGGACCATGTAGGCGCCGAGGCGGTGGTTGACCATGCACAGGAGGATCTCCACCGCGATCGTGACGGCGCCGATGCCCAGCGTGGTCCGCACCGTGCAGGAAGCCGCGGCGAGTGCGGGAACCGCTGCAAGAAGCCAGTCGAACCGCTGGTCGTACGGGGTCACGGCGTCGAGCGCCACACAGGCGATCAGCAGGAGGGCTGGAGCCCAGGGCACGCTGGTCACTGCCCGCTGTCGCACGGCATGTGCTCCCTCGATGTCGTGGCCGGGATCGGCCTGCTGACGATGGAGGACAAGGCCGCCTGCGCCGTCGCGGGCAGATCTTCCCTCAGATCGTCCGGGACGATCGCAGGGCTCGCCGATGAGGAAGTGCGATGCCCGCCGCGCTGTTGGGCGGTGCGCACCGCCCGGGACCGGACGACACGCCGATCGCCGAGGACATCCTCACCCTGAAGCAGCACCGCGAGAAGGCTCCCTGACCCGCACCACAGAAGGACCGCAGCAGGAGGACCGCAGCCTGGCGGATTCGTTCACCACGTCACGGGCATGCGGCCTGCCACTCCATAGAGAATTCCCGAGTCCTGGAACGTGAGCCTTGATTGATCCACCGCCAGCCGAAGGTTCGGGAACCTCTCGAACAGCGACGCGAACGCGATTTGCAATTCCAGGTGCGCGAGATTCCCACCGAGGCACTCGTGGGGCCCGTGTCCGAGCGCCACTGACTTAGAGGCGTTTTCCCGAGCCAAGTGGAGCCGGTGAGGATGAGGGAACACCTCCTTGTCGTGGTTGGCTCCCACGAAGGAGGCCACTACTCCGTCGCCGGGATCCAATCGGATACCTCCTAGCTCTGTGCTTTCCTTTGCGAAGAGCCCCATGCCCAAGTGGAAGATGGTCTGATGGCGCAGGATTTCCTCCACCGCGTTCGCCGGGTCTGCCATGAGCTGGGGAAGTTGGTCGCGGTTCTGGAACAGTGCCAGGACACCGAGGCCCAGCGCCCTGGTGGTGGTTTCATGCCCGGCAAACAGAACTGTTCGGATGAGTCCCTGCAATTCGCTGTGCGAGATGCAGCCCGTATCCGTCACGTGTTGCACCACTCGGTCCACCAGGCCAGGCGGCCTGCACGGGGATGACACGAACGACTCCACGTACTGGACGACGGACGTCATGCCGTGTGCGGCTTGCTCCCGTGTCGCATCAGGGAGGAGGATCGTTGAAGCGTTTCCTACGAACTCTCGCTGTTCGCTCTCGGGGAGCCCGAACAGATCGCAAAGCACCCCCACCGGGAAGGGGATCGCAAAGCCGTTGAGGAAGTCGAAGGGCGGCCCGTGCTCCTCCATGACGTCAAGAAGCTGGTGGACCCGGTGTTCAATTTTGTCCCGGTGGGATTTGATCCGATGATGGGTGAACTCCCGCTGCACACTCTTCCTGACCCTGGGGTGATCAGGAATGTCAAGGAAGGGCAGCGTGATGAAACCGGTCGAGGAAGTCTTGGAGAGGTGCGGGTGGTACGGGGAGTGGTTGTCGACACTGAACGTCTCCATGTCGTTCAGGATGTGCCGCACTTCTTCGTACTTGCTGAACATCCACGGCGTACTGCCGTCGCGGATGCGAACCCTCACGGGCCGACCGTTGATTTCCTGGTAAGCATCTGCAGGAAGAAGCGGGTTGCTGCGCTCCTGCGGGAGGGGAATGGCATCCACTGCGACCACCCTTTCACCTGGTTCCGAGAGACCAGTCATCCACCGCACCGAGGCCGAGATTCCCGTACAGCAGCCCACCCCAAATCTGGCACTGATTGACGGCTGTCGTTGGCCGGTTGTCCACCATTCCGCGGAACAAGGTGCCGCAGATGCACACCCAGCACCCTCCGTGGTTTTCCTTGTCGGGTCCGAGGTCGTACCGACTTGCCAGGCGCCGTTGAATGGTCAGTGCGTTGAACATCCTGACAGCGTCTTCTCGGTGAACCTCGGGGAGCCGACCCCGGTTCTCGACCTGACTCACACTCCACTCCGCATAGTCCCAAACCCCGTCCACAAATCGGTCGTTGCCTGACCCGGCACTACCGAGAGCGGAGCCTGCTGCCCCTGGGACCCTTCCCCGGACCTCTACATAGCGCCGAACCCGCTCGAGCGCTGTGTCCCGTTGCTCACGGGGCAGGCTGCCGAATCGCCCCGCAGTCCACTCGACGGCCCGCTCAACGAATTCGGCCGTCAGATGAGGCCGGTTCTCACGCAGAACCCCCAGGACAGCACCGACCGCACTGGTTTCCAGGAACAGGTCACTGCGTGTCCCTCGCCCCCTCCAATGGGTTGAGAAATTGCACACCCAGATTTGGATGCGGAAGAGAATCTCTCGCGCCTCGCTGTCGGTGATTCCTCCCGCCGCCTCCCCCAGCTCCGTGCACAATTCATCGCGCAGCTTGATGAGAGCAGCGTTCAGCCGCGGCGTGTAATCCGCGATCACGAGCCCCCGCGTTCGGTCGAAGTGAGCCGGATCGAAGGGCGGGTTGGCCCAGGTGTTGACGTGCTCGGCGGAGCGAACGAGAACGGCGATCATCTGCTCGGGCCAGCAGCATTTGTGGCCGAACTCCTTGATCGCGTCCGGACTTGGCGCCCTGCCCGGAACGGCACGGTCCCACTCTCGGTGTTCGTGGGGGTGCTCACCCCTGTACGCGCTCCAGCCGGCTCCCGCCATGTGATGGGCGCAGATCACGGTGTGCATGCGAGCCAGGACCTCGTCGTTGTCCGCGAAGGCACCGGCTTCGTCAACGGCCACCCACATAGTGGTGAGCCCCCACATGACGGCCCCCTTGCACCAGGCTTCTCCGAACGTGGGCAGCTCCCACTCGTCCGTTCCACCATGGACCCGCACCCACTTGAATCCCTGGTGCACGCAAGCAGCGGCGAACTCGCCGACTCGGCCGACCCATTCGGCACCACTGGGAGTCTTGCAGAGACCTCGAAACGCCCCGTGCCGATAGGCGGCGTCCAGCGCGGCAAGTGCCCGGTAGTCGTCACCGTCGTCCAGCACATCGACCGGCGCGGCCCCATGACTGAGCCGGTATTCCTCGAAGTCCAGGAATTCCCTGATGCCCTCAACCCAGGCTTCGCCGGAACGGTGTACACGCTTTCTCAGTTGCTCGATCAATGTGGACTTCATGACGGGCGAGTCGCACTTGTCGATCTCATAACAGGCGTTGTAGACCGACGCCATGAATATGTCCTTGTGAGGGCCGTACAGCCAGTCCGCCCAGACGTATCCGTAGGTTCCCTTCAGCCCTTCCGAACTCTTCCGGGCTGCCTGATTCCCGTCCGCGGGCCGTGTCCGCGCGGAATCGGAGTCGTGGGTCGTGGTCATCATTCGCTCCGTGTGGTGTCTGTGCGGGAGAATCCGGGAGATCGCCGATGCGGAGCGGCTCGGACGGCCGGCCCGGGGCGGGACCGCACCGCGCAGGAGAGCCGTGCCGCGTCCTATGCGGTGCGCCGCACAGCCTGGTCCGCGATCTGGCGCCGGGCGGCGGCAGCAGCGAACGGGCAGGGGGCCGTTTGCGGTGCGGTGAGGGCCTGTGCATGGCGGTCGGAGATCATGTTTTCCACCCGGGCACGGGCGCCGGTTGCTTGGAGTACGGGCCGGATGCGGGCGGTGCCTTCCGCGTCGAGCGCCGGATTGCCCACCAGGTCCTGCAGTATCTGCTGCTGGGCAGGGCTATACCGCTCAGGGCCTCGTACAACTCTGTGCCGCCTCCGGCGCGGGCGGCCCCGGCAAGCAGGGGGCGTTCGACGGCCGGGCTAGGCCCTGAAGGTGTGGCAACGGTCATCAGGCGTTCCTCCGCCGGGGCCTGGACGCGACCGACACCAACCCGCCCAGGCGCAATCACGTTGCGGGCAGGTGGTTGTCGGGCAGAACCAGTACATCGCCCCGTCCCCGCGCCGCACAGAGGGCCGGGGCGATGCATGCGATGCAAGCGCTGCAACATTGCGCAGTTGTGAAATCAGCCGTGAGCGGCCTGGTCGGCTCCAGCCGGGAGGAAAGAACGTGCCCAGAAGGCCCAACACCCAGCTGCGGTCGCTGCTCGAGGAAGCAGGCTGGAGCGGTGCCCAACTCGCCTCCGCACTGCGACACTTGGGAACCGAACACGGAAGGAGTCTGGCCTACGACCGGTCCATGGTCTCGCGATGGCTGTCCGGAACCTCTCCGCGGCCCCCGGCTCCGTCACTCCTGCTGGAGGTGTTGTCACGGCGCCTTCAGCGGACGGTCACCGCCGAGGACGCGGGCCTCAGCCGCGCCCCGTCCACCGTCTCCGAACTGATCCAGGAGGCCGACCCCTTGCGCAGGCTCTCCGCACTGACCCGTGCCGAACTCGACCCCACGAGGCGTCACCTGCTGAGCTCCGGTCTGTACAGCCTGGCTGTTCTGGCCGCACCCGAAGCCCTGCAGCCGCACAGGAAGCCCCCGGCCGGGCCGGCCGGTGCGCCCGGCCGGGCAGGGCGTGCGGAGGTCGAAGAGATGCAGACCATGACCCGGGTCTTCGCGGAGGCCGCCCAGGCTCACGGCCCGGGGCACGTCCGCACCGCACTGGCCGCCTACCTCGGCCACGACGCCACCGGCTACCTCCACGCCCGCGCCACGGAGGACCTGCACCGGCAACTGCTGTCCGGCGCCGCCCAGCTCACCATCTTGCTCGGGACCATGTGTGCCGACAGCGGGGCGGATGCGCTCGCCCAGCGGTACCACCAGACCGGCGCCCAGTTGTCGGTCGAGGCCGGTGACGCCTCGACCCTCGCCATCGCGCTGCGCACCATGTCCGCTCACGCCCACGACCTGGGCCACCGCACCCCCGCCGTCCTCAACCTGGCCGAACGGGCCGCCACCCGCGAGACCGCGCCGATCGTGCAGGCCTACGCACAGGCCCACTTGGCCGTTGTGCAGGCCCACCACGACAAGCACGCCGCTCTCACCGCTCTGACGTCCTGCGAGCGCCTCTACGAGAAGGCACACACCACACCGGGACCCTTCACCCATTACCCGGTCGGCGCCCTGCACTACCAGCGCGCTGAGACCCTGGCCGCTCTCGGCGACCAGGCGGGCGCCACCAGAGCCCTGACCGCATCTCTGCGGCTACGCTCCCCCGCCGAAGGCCAGGCCCGTACGCTCACCCGAGCGCGGCTCGCCGAGAGCCTCCTGGGCCAAGGACATCTCGATGCCGCCCTCACCCACTGGCAGACGTTCCTCGACGAAGCCCCCGGCCTGCACTCGCTGCGCATCGGACGGTGCCTCGACGCCATGCGCCGCCTCCTGAACCCCCACCGGCATCACCGTGCCACCGCACAGCTCCTGACCCACGCCGCAGCTCTGTACTGAGACGTCCGCCGACGGAAGGCCGCCTGCACCGCCCGCCGCCACCAGTCCGACCTGAATCGCCGCTGGGGGGTAATGAGAGCTCGGCCAGCCAAGGGTGCGATCAAATGGATCCTGCATGATGGGGAATCTGCCCGAAGCGACGACCCGGGGATGACAGGCACGCCGATACGGGCAGCACGTCAACCCGGAATGCGGCGTGCCTCCAGGGGCCGCTCCCTCGTCCGGTCGTCACCACTGCGGGACAGGACGCCGAGGCGGGATGCTCAGGTCCAGAAACCGGCGTGCACCGCAGCCGCTTCGTCGTGGAGGTACGGGCCCGCTACCTCCACGACGGGGTGGCCGTGTGCGAAGACCTGACGGGAGGGAAGGGCGAGCAGGGGGTGTTCGCCGCCGGCTCCGGCGAGGACGCAGAGTTCGTCCTCGCCCAGGGCGTAGACGACCCGGGGAATGCCGCTCCAGTAGATGGCTCCCGCGCACATCGCGCACGGTTCCGTGCTGGTGTACAGCGTCGCGGTCGCCAGCTGCTGCGGCGCGAGGGTGCGTGATGCGCTGCGGACCAGGTTGGTTTCGGCGTGCGCGGTCACGTCGGAGTCGGTAACGACGGTGTTCTCCGCTTCGAGCAGCACGCGGCCTTTCTCATCGGTCAGCAGGGCTCCGAAGGGGTGGTTGCCGTTCTTGCGGGCACGGACGGCGACGGCAAGCGCGGCGCGGAGGAGGTGTTCGTCGAGCGGTTGGGGGGTGTCGTGCGTCACGGTTGTTCTGCCTTCTCGGTGGGTGGGAGCTGGTGATTCGTATCCGTGGTGTCCGGCGGCTCTCGCAGCGGGGCGGCTATGCCGGCTGCGGGGCCACGGGCAGGGTCCGGGTGCGCCCCGCCGCTCCGAGCCAGGCGGCGGAGGGCTTGGGAGTGCGGACGAAGGTCTCGCGGTCGACGGCGATCAGGCCGAAGGTGGGGGCGTAGCGGCCCCATTCGTAGTTGTCGAGCGCGCTCCAGTGGTAGTAGCCGCGGACGTCGATGCCGTCGTCCATGGCTGCGCAGAGGGCTTGCAGCGCTCCGGCGGTGTAGTGGACACGGCGGGTGTCGTCGGCGGTGGCGAGGCCGTTCTCGGTGACGATCAGCGGGACGCCGGGGGCCATGGCGGCAGTGTGGCGAAGGGCGTGCCCGAGGGCTTCGGGGTAGAACTCCCAGCCGGTGAGAGTGCGTTCGGCGTCCTCCGGTACGGGCAGGGGCCCGTCGGGACCGATGAGGGTGCGGGTGTACGACTGCACGCCGAGCCAGTCGTCGGCGCGGGCGGCCTCCAGGAAGACGTCCACGCGCGGGCGTCGCAGCGTCACCGCGATGTCCTCGGCTCCGGGCAGGGCCTGGTAGACGAGGCTGGCGACGGACCACCCCGTACTCACGTGTGGGGCACGGGACTTGACCGTTTCCACGGCGCGGGCATGTGCCCGTATCAGAGCGTCCGTGGTGGCCGCGTCCGGTGCCGGAAGCCCGGTCGTCGGCAGCGGTCGGCCGGACATCACGGCCTCGTAGGCGGTTGCCATGGAGGCGACCATGTTGGGCTCGTTGATCGTGCACACGTGGGCCACGTCGGTGGCGTAGACGGGTGCGACCGCCGTGACGTACCGGGCGAAAAGCTCGTCGGAACCGGCGGCGGCCCAGCCGCCGCGCTCCAGGAACCACCGGGGAACGGTGAAGTGGTGCAGCGTCACCATGGGGCGCAGGCCGCGCGCGAGGGCGCCGTCGACCATGCGCCGGTAGTGGGCGATCGCGGCGTTGGAGAACTCGCCGGGGGCGGGCTCGATGCGCGCCCACTCGATGCTGAACCGGTAGTCGGTGAAGCCGAGTTCGGCCAGCAGGTCCATGTCCTCGGGCCAGCGGTGGTAGCTGTCGCAGGCGTCTCCGCTGGGCTCCTTGACGTACGGGTTCTCCATGTGTTCGAAGAACCACCAGTCGCTGTTGGTGTTGTTGCCCTCGATCTGGTGCGCGGCGGTGGAGGTGCCCCAGAGGAATCCCTCGGGCAAACGGCGTACGGGTGTCATGGGCGGTACTCGATTCCAGGGGTGAGGGGTGCGGAGTGCGGGGTGAGGTTGTGGCTAGCGGGGTTCGGTCAGGGCGGTGTCGCGCCGCGCGTCCAGCTCCCGCTGCACGCGGACGGTGTCGGCGGCGTACGGGCGGTAGAGGAGCGAGAGGAAGAGGCCGTTGATCACCATGAGGACGACCAGGACCCACAGGAACACGGCGCCCAGTCCCACGGCGTCGGCGAGGAAGCCCGCCCCCAGGCTGTAGCCCGCCCAGGCGATCGCTTCGGCGATCGACACGTACAACGCGAAGGCGGGGGCGCGGAGTTCGGGCGGGGTGATGGCCATGACCATCGGCCGGTTGACGCTCGGGTTGATGCCCTGCGACGCGCCCATCAGGGCGAAGAAGGTGCCGTACACGAGGATGCTGTCGTAGTGGAACTGGGTGCCGAAGAAGGCGAAGACGGCAAAAGCGAACTGTGCCGCCTGGAGCACGGCGACCGGCCCGTAGCGGGGGCTGCGCCGGGACGCCCAGTCGGAGGCGGCCCCGCCCAGGAGGGTTCCGAGGAAGTAGCCGACGCCGAAGGGCAGGGTGACGAGTGCGGCCTTCTGGGTGCTGAAGCCGTGCACGTCCACGAGGAACACAACGCCGAACGTGATCACCAGCAGGTGCCCGGACAGCAGGCGCGAGATGATCAGGATCATCAGGCTGCGGATCTTGAGGAGCGAGAACGCCTTGTCCCAAGTGAGCTTCGAGTGGGCATCGCGCGTGGCCTGGTCGAGATCGGCGAGCTGCTGCTCGGCGGCGCCGCGGCCCGGATCGCGGAACCAGATCAGCAGGGCCAGGCCGAGCAGGACGTTGAACGTGCCGATGCCCCACAGACCCCAGCGCCAGCCCTCGTCCACGCCTGCGAGCTGTCCCTTGAGCGGCCCGATGACCGCGCTGACCAGCGATACCGTCCCGTACACGATGCCGACGGCACGGCCGCGGGACGAACTGCCGAAGAGGTCACCGATGACTTCGGTGATGATCGGGCCGCCCGCGGCGTAGCCCGCCGCCAATATCGTGTAGAAGATCAGGAGTTGGGTGAAGTTCTGGGAGAATCCCGCGGCCAGTCCCCAGACGCCCCACAGGCCGGTGGCCACGACGAGGACGCTCTTGCGGGAGGTCCGCTGGGCCGCCCACACCCAGAACGGGCCGGCGAACACGCCCACGATCTTACTGGCCGCGGTGAGGATGCCCAGGGCGCCGAGCGAGACGCCGAGGGACTGCTTGATCAGGGGGAACAGGCTGCTGACCAGGCTGGCCTCGGTGTTGTCGACCAGCAGGGTGCCGCCGAGCAGAGCGAGCTGTCCGTTGCGCCCCTTGACCTGGGCGGGAGTTGAGCCCGAAGCCGGGCCCGGGGGCGCAGCGTCTTTGCTGAGCTCGGTCATCGTGCCTTCTCGATTCTGTTCGGCGAAACAGCGGACAGGGGGTCGGAGAGAGGGATCGCGGAAGAGGGGCGAGGGCGCCGGGCGCGGTCAGAGTTCGGCGAGTTCCTCGGCGACCCGGCGCAGCGCGTCGGACGGGAACAGTGCCCCCGCCGTCGCCGCGAGGTCGATCAGCGGTGTCGACCCGACCATCTGGAGGAGTTCGGAGTCCACGACGCCGGGCAGGTGGGCGCGCAGCACCTCGACCGCGAACGGGTCGGCGATGAGCGCCTGGAACGGGGTGCGCAGCGAGAGCCGGCCCTGCGGGTAGTCCGCCGTGCGGGGCAGCGGTTGCGCCGCTCGTTCGGCCTGGGCCCGCTGGTCCCGTACCAGCAGGTGCTCGTCCCCGACCGGGCCGTGCTCGGGCAGGCCCAGACGTTCGTACTGGCTGGGCGGTGCGTCGTTGGCCCGCATCAGTTCGGTCATCAGGGTCGCCATGCGCAGTTCGAGGGCGTCGTCGACGAGCGGGGTGCTCTGCTCGGGGTCGCTCTCCAGGTCGAAGAGGAGGGTGCCGTGGTGGTACGGGTTGAAGAGGGTGCGGGCCGGTACGCGTACCGTGCGGACGTTCTTGGTGAAGGCGAAGGGTTCGGCCAGCTCCAGGCCGACGAGCTCGGCGGGCGAGAACCGGCCCCGCATGTGCGTCGGCATCAACGTGTGCTCGTACAAAGGGGAGTTGTCCGGTGAGACGGGTGCCCGCATGTACACGTGTCGCCCGTCGGTCACGTTGACGTGTCCGCCGTGGAGGCCGAAGAGACCGGCCTCCCGTACGGGTGTGTCGTCGGCCATCGGCAGCGGCGCGCCCTGCATGTCGCGGGGCCGTTCGACGCCGAAGAACTCGAGGAGGGTCGGGGCGAGGTCGACGGTCTGCACAAGCGACTCCCGCCGTGCGCCCGCGGCAGCCGTGCGGGGGTCCCAGGCGAACAGGGGGAGGTGGACGAGTTCGTTGAACCAAGGCTGGACGCCCTTGCCCCACCAGCCCTTCTCGCCGAGCAGCAGTCCGTGGTCGGTGTTGACGATCAGCAGGGTGTCGTCCCACAGCCCCAGCTCGTCCATGGTGTCCAGGACGCGGCCCAGCGAGTGGTCGCACAGGGACAGCAGCGCCCCGTACTCCATGCGCCCGTGCCGGACCTGCTCGTCGGTCTCGACGACCCGTTTGTAGTCGGGCCAGTCGAAGTGCGGGCCTTCGTAGTCGTGCGGGTAGAGGTCCTTGTAGCGCTGCGGGCTGAAGAAGGGCTCGTGCGGGTCGAAGGTCTCGATCTGGACGAACCACCGGTCGGCGTCCTTGTTCGTACGGACAAATTCGAGACCGGCGTCGAAGGTGAGGGTCTGCGGGTGACGGTCCTCGGTGGCCGTGTGCTGCCGGTTGACCCAGTCCTGGCGGTAACCGGCCCCGAACCGCACCTTCTTGAGGTCTTCGGGCATCGGCGGGTCGGCGACCTGGCCCTTCCACGGGTCGCCCTCCTGGCCGCGGAAGAACTCCCAGGTGTGGTACCGGCCGTGGTAGGTCGCGCCGCCGTCCTCCCAGTAGTGCGGGTGGTCGCTGACGAGGTGGGTGTACACGCCGTGCTGCTTCAGCAGTTCGGGCATGGAGTCGTCGAACGGCTCCAGCGGGCCCCAGCTGCGGTGCAGGAAGTTGTGCCGCCCGGTGTGGATCTCGCGGCGGGCCGGCATGCAGGGCATGGAGCCCGCGTACGCGTTGTCGAAGGTGACGGCCCGCTCGGCGAGGCGGGCGAAGTTCGGGGCGTGCGTCCAGTCGCCCCCGTACGGGGGCAGCATGTGACGGTTGAGGCTGTCGAACATCACCATGATGGCCTTCATCGGGCGTCCTCCCCTCCGGTCGTACGGTCGTCGGGCGTCGCACGGTCTCCGGTCGTACGGTCGTCGGGCGTCGCTCGCTCCCCGGTCAGCCGGTGCAGGGCCTCCTCCAGCCAGGCGATCCAGTAGTCCATCGCCCCCGCGCCGAGCAGGTGCAGCGATTCGTGGACCTGACGGTCGAGGTCCTGGTCGAGTTCCGGCAGCGGGTCCTCGTAGTGCAGGGTGCGGTCCCGGTGGCGGTTCTTGGCGATCTGGGCGCGGCGGAAGTCGAGTTCGGTGCGGAGCATGCCGATCGCCGTGTCCCTGTCCAGGGGGGCGGACACGCTGAAGCGCGCGGTGAAGTCGATGTCCTGGAGTCGGTCCGAGGGCTCGTACGGGGAACGCACCCACTGCATCAGCGCGTCGCGTCCGCGCTCGGTGAGCCGGTACACCTTGGCGTCCGGCCGGCCCTCGCGCGCGTCGACCTCATGGCTCACCCACCCGTCGGTCTCCAGCTGGCCGAGCTTTCGGTAGATCTGGCTGTGATGGACCTTGGCCCACACGAACTGGCCTTCCGTCTCCAGCCATTTGCGCAGGTCGTAGCCGCTGTAGGGGCGGCGCGCCAGCAGCCCCAACAGCACGTACTCGAACTTCACCCTGGCGACTCCCTATGTGTGTTCTCACCTATGTGAGTATTCATATACTCGGGTCATGGAGGCGTCAATGGATTGCTGCTCATCAGTCCCCCGGGCCGGTACCGCCGGACCGCTCCCCGAGCGGGCCGCCGTCCCACCCGTGCACGCGGAAGTCCCCCTGGAGGGCGGCGAGTTCGCGATGGGGGACGCCTTCGACGAGGGCTATCCGGCAGACGGTGAACGTCCTGTGCACACGGTGCGCGTCGCACCGTTCGGCATCGACGCCACCACCGTCACCGTGGCGATGTTCCGGGCTTTCGCCGAGGAGAGCGGGTACGTCACCGTGGCCGAGCGGGAGGGCAGCTCGGCCGTCTTCCACCTGGCGGTCGCCGCCGCCCGCACCGACGTCGTACGGTCCGACCCGGCCGTCCCGTGGTGGCTGGAGGTGCGGGGTGCCGACTGGCGGCACCCGCACGGCCCCCTGTCCCGTGCCGAACCCGACCACCCCGTCGTGCACGTCGCGTGGGACGACGCCGTCGCCTACTGCGCGTGGGCGGGCCGCAGGCTGCCGACCGAGGCCGAGTGGGAGTACGCGGCCCGGGGCGGCCTCGAAGGCCGCCGATTCGCCTGGGGCGACGAACTGACCCCCGGCGGCCGGTGGCCGTGCAACATCTGGCAGGGTCGCTTCCCGTACGAGAACACGGGCGCCGACGGCCACCTGGCGACCGCGCCCGTCCGCAGCTACCCGCCCAACAGCTTCGGCCTGTACGAGGTGGCCGGGAACGTGTGGGAGTGGTGCGCCGACCGGTTCGCGCCCGGCTACTACGCCCGTTCACCCGCCGTGGACCCCCGGGGGCCGGAGAGCGGGGACCGGCGGGTGATGCGCGGCGGCTCGTACCTCTGCCACCGCTCCTACTGCCACCGCTACCGGGTGGCTGCCCGCTCGGCCAACACCCCCGGCTCCAGCAGCGGCAACTGCGGGTTCCGGACGGTCACCCGGCGGCCCGGGGAGCGGTGAGGGCGCGCCACACCCGGCGCACCTGGTCGGCCATGTCGATCGCGGGATCGCTCAGCCACTGGATCATGACGCCGTCGGACGCCGCGACGATCGCCGAAGCCGTGAAGTCCGGGTCGAGCCCGGGGGCGATCCGGCCCGCGGCCTCCTCGGCCGCGAGGTGCTCGGCGATGGTGGCACGCAGCAGGGTGAACCGTTCCCGGAAGTAGGCGTGCGCCGGGTGGGCGGGGTCCGTCGAGGCGGCGAGCAGGGTGATGTACAGCCGGGCGCGGGCCGTGTCGGTGGTGTTCGCCGACAGTGCCACGGCCAGGAACTCGCCGGGGTCACGCACCGCGTCCGGGGCCCGGTACCGGGTCTCGGCCGCGCGGTCGCTCGCGCGCAGGACCTCGGTGAGGAGGTGGTCCTTGGAATCGAAGTAGTGCATCAGGCCGGTGAGGCTGATGCCGCTCTCCTGGGCAACCGCACGCAGTGTCGTGTTCCGTGCACCCTCCCGGCCGAAGACCTCCAGGGCGACCTGGAGGATCTCCTGTCTCTTGGCGATGCCCTTGGCGTACGAACTCTTGGCTTTCACCGGACCACCCTAGACACCGGGAGACAGCCGCCGCGGAGTGGACCGGACCCGGGCGGCCCCTTTCCTGCCGGTCGGCACCCACCTCCTGCCCCACCTCTTTCCTGCCGGTCGGCACTCACCCCCTCCCCCACCTCTTTCCCGCCGGTCGGCACTCACCCCTTGCCCCACAAAACCGTACGTCGTACTGTTTCGCTGCAGCCGGAGGTTCCGCGGCAGGCGGACGAGGCGGACGGCCGAAGAAGGTCCCGCCCGTGCAAGGACCCCCGGGAGGGCCCGCAGCCGCCGCCTGCACCACCACTTCACCGCAATGCTGCCGCCCACCAGGTCCGCCGCCCGCTCTCGGACTGGCCCGTCCCGAGCCCTCTGCTGTTCCGGCACACGCCTCCTGCGCAGGGCCGCGCCCGCCTCCCGTACGCGCACCTCTCCACCCGCATCCAGAACATGGAGTCCTCCCCATGACCGACCCGCTCCGGACCGTTCCCAGCACCGCCTCAGCAGCGGTCGCCCGGCTCACCCTCGACGAGAAGGCCGCGCTGGCCACCGGAGCGAGCTGGTGGACCACCGCCGCCCACCCTCACGCGGACGTCCCCGCGTTCCGTCTCGCCGACGGCCCGCACGGGCTGCGCCTGCAGAACGACGAGCGGGCCGACCACCTCGGCATCAACGACAGCGCCCCTGCCACCTGCTTCCCGCCCGCTGTCACACTGGCCAGCACCTGGGACACGGATCTCGCCACACGCGTCGGGCGTGCGCTGGGGCGGGAGTCCCGCACCCACGGCGTGCACGTCCTCCTCGGCCCCGGCATCAACATCAAGCGCAGCCCGCTGTGCGGACGCAACTTCGAGTACTACTCCGAGGACCCCTTCCTCAGCGGCGTCCTCGGCACCGCCTGGGTGAACGGCGTCCAGTCGCAGGGCGTCGGCACCTCCCTCAAGCACTTCGCCGCCAACAACCAGGAGAGCGGCCGGATGTCGGTCAGCGCCGACATCGACACCCGCACCCTCCACGAGATCTACCTCCCGGCCTTCCGCCGGGTGGTCACCGAGGCGAAACCCTGGACCGTGATGTGCGCGTACAACCGCATCAACGGCGTGCACTCCTCCGAAAACCACTGGCTCCTCACGGAACTGCTGCGCGACACATGGGGATACGAGGGAGTCGTCGTCTCGGACTGGGGCGCCGTCCTCGACCGGGCCCGCGCGCTCGCCGCCGGACTCGACCTGGAGATGCCCACCTCCTCCGGCCTGGGCCCCGCCCGGCTGCTCACGGCGATCGCGTCGGGTGAACTCGACGAGCAGGCCCTGGACACCAGCGCCACCCGCATCGCCGCACTCGCCCACAAGGCCACCGGGCAGCCCCAGGAACCCGCCGACTACGACCGGGACGCGCACCACGACCTCGCCCGCGAGGCCGCCGCGCGCGGGGCCGTACTCCTCAAGAACGACGGCCCCCTGCTCCCGCTCGACCCTGCCGCCGGACTGCGCATCGCGGTACTCGGCGAGTTCGCCCGCACCCCCCGCTACCAGGGTGCCGGCAGTTCCCGCGTCACCCCGACCCGCCTCGACGACGCCCTGACCGCTATCGCCGCCACCGCACCGGCGGCGACGGTCGACTTCGCCCCCGGCTTCCCGGTCGACGACCCGGACGCCGACATCGCAGCCCTCCGGACGGAGGCGGTGCACACCGCGCGCGCGGCGGATGTGGTGCTGCTGTTCCTGGGCCTCCCGCCCAGCTTCGAGTCGGAGGGCTACGACCGCGACCACATCGATCTCCCGTCCGAGCAGACCGAGTTGCTCAGGGCGGTCACCGCCGTCAACCCGAACGTGGCCGTGATCCTCGCCAACGGCGGTGTCGTCCGCCTCTCCGGCTGGATCGACGACGTCCCCGCCGTCCTGGAGGGTTGGCTCCTCGGCCAGGCGGGCGGCTCCGCCACCGCGGACCTGCTCTTCGGCCACGCCAACCCGTCGGGCCGCCTCACCGAAACCGTCCCGCTGCGCATCGCCGACACCCCCGCCCACCTCGAATGGAAGGGAGAGCGGGGACACGCCCGCTACGGAGAGGGACTGTTCGTCGGCTACCGCCACTACGACGCCCGCGACATGGACGTCTCCTTCCCCTTCGGGCACGGCCTCTCGTACACCACCTTCGCGCACACTGACCTGCGGGCGACCCAGGACGCCACCGGATGCGACATCACCGTCCGGGTCACCAACACCGGCAGCCGCGCGGGGCACGAGGTGGTACAGGTGTACATGGGCGCCCTCGAATCCGAAGTACTGCGCCCCGTACGCGAGTTGAAGGCATTCAGCACCATCCTCCTGGAGCCGGGTGAGGCGCGGGACATCACCCTGCGCGTCGCCCGCGAGGACCTCGCGTACTTCGACATCGTCGACGACGCCTGGCTGGTCGAAGGAACGGACTACCGCGTCGAGGTCGGCGCCTCCAGCCGGGACATCCGCCTCACCACGACGCTCACCGTCGAGGGAGACCCTCGCAAGGAGGCGCCGAACGCCGACTCCACCATCGCGGAGTGGCGCGCCCACCCGGTCGGCGGCGCGGCGGTCGACCGTCTGCTGGAGCGCGTACGGGAAACCATGGGCGACGCGTACCCGCAGGAGGGGAGCTCCCGGTACCGGATGATCGCGGACATGAGGCTGAGCCAGCTCGCCAAGCTCCCGATCGTGCCGTTGGACTTCACGGATGTGGACAAATTGTTGGCAGCGGTCCGCAAGGACCCGAACCTGAGCTGACAGACGGGTCGGCGACACGGGGGGGGGCAGGGGCCGGGTGACGAGGAGACGGCTGCACATCGCGTGGCCGTGATCAGCGGGGCCGCGCCCCCCCCTCACTGGTTGGCGGGCCGTGCCTCACCGGAGTACGGGTCCCGGCCCGCCTTCCAGCGACGCTGCTGCGTGAGCCAGTGCACGTAGCGCGGCGAGGCGTCGCGGAGATCGATACTGAGCGGATAGGGGTCGAACTCGTCCAGGAGCAGCTTGCGGAGGAATTCGACCATGCCGCAGGCGAACAGGGTGAAGTCTTCGCGGGTGTGGCGACCGCAGACCAGGACCGGCCACCTGTCAGGGTCGGGGTCAGTGGTCAGCCAGCACAGGATGTCCGCGCCGGAGGTAACGCCCCAGGCGAGTAGGGCGTCCGGGTTGATGGCAAGGCCTTCCTGACCGCCCAGCATCTCCCATGTGTAGCGAACGTTCTCCGTTTCCTCCTCGAAGGTCCCGGGATCCCATTGGATGTACTCCTTCGGCAAGGGCATGAGGATGGCGACCTCCCCAGAGGCCTCAGCGATGGTGCCGCCGCCCCACACGGACATGAAGGCCATGTAGTCCCGCGGGAGCCGTGTGCCCCAGAGCGCCTCCGCAGCCGCCCAGTCGATCTCCTCGTCGGCGCCGAAATCCGGAGGAAGAATCCTGGCCAGCGCTGCGACACCCGTCGGGTCTTCCACGTCAGTCCCTTCGATCAGGTCACCGAGAGCCTACGAGGACACAGTGACGACCAGCACGGCGGAGTCAAACGTTCCTCGACGGGGCCACCACTTTCCCAGCAGGCCCTGCGGAGTTCGCAGGGGCGGTGGGAGTGTGTGCCGAGAGCGTGCATCGATGGCCGGGACCCTGGGTCACCACGCCACCGACCCCGGCCGCCGGGGCGTGCCTGTGCTTTCACCTCAAGCCGGGCAGCCACGACACCGCCGCCCTCATCGAGGTCCTGCAGCAGATGAAGGTGTTCTACCGCGGCGAGCGCGTGGTCTATGGTCTGGGACGGCCTGGCGGCCCACTGGAGCCGGACAATGCTGGCCCAGGTCGCGGAACAGGACTGGCTCGCCCTGGAACGATTGCCCGTCTACGCTCCCGATCTGAACCCCGTGGAACTGCTGTGGTCCTCGCTCAAGAAACGTGAACTCGACAACCTCGCCGGTGTCGCCGACGCCACCAAGCCTTCGAAAAGATCAGCAGGAAGGCACCATGGCCTACTTCCCAGACCTTTCGCCCTACACCTACGAGCCGTCCGAACGCCACATGGTCAACGTGGGATGGCTCTCCGGTCGGCACCGGTACCCCAAGGGGCTCGTGGCCGACGTCGTCGTGAACGCGCTCAAAGTCCTTTGTGCTCGTCCCGAGAATCAGATGCGCGGCTATCACCAGTGCGAGTTCTGCCGGGCACTCGCACCATCTGTCCTCGGGGGTGACAGCGGTACGAACGAGGTGTTCCTCGGATCTGCCGAGGTACACGTCGAGGGCGCAGAAGGGGTTGTCTACGCGGCTCCCACGCTGGTGCTCCATTACATCCTGGAGCACCAGTACTGTCCGCCTCGGAAGTTTTGCGAAGCGGCAGTCCGCCAAGCGGGTCTTGGAGCCGGGGACGAACTCACCGTACTGGAGTAGCACTTGCAGTGCTGCATCAACGGTGGTGCCTTCCCTGCCCCTGGGTACCTCGCCCACCGTGAGGGCCCAGAGTTCGGCTACCGCTTCCTGGCCGATGAGGCTCGCAGGACCGGTCCCGCCAGTGCGGACCGGACCGCGTGGCGGATCTCTCGATTCGGTGCTGCTGCCGCAGGTGTCCGTCCCGTGTCTGCTGTTCCTGGAGAAGCAGCTCTCCGACCTGCATACCTTCATGCGCAAGCTGTCGGCGCCGGAAGCCTGCCAGGCGTGGAGACTGGCCCCTTCGGCGGGTGCGGACGACCCGTACGAAGAAGGTCCCGCGCAACCACGTGGAGGCCGAGCCACGGAGAGACACCTGGCACAGGTCGAGGTGTACGACGAGGACGTACCGGTGGGTGGCAAGGAGGAGCCCGGGAGCTGGACATGCTCCCGGGCTCCGTCACGTTCCGGCTCTGGGCGTTCTCGCACCTCGCGGCCCGCGGTGTCGTCGCGCCGATGTACCGACCGGTTTACGGTCAGAAGGGCATCCGGCCTCGACCCTTGCGGCCCGCCGCGCCGCTGCGGCCGACCGCCCGGGAACTGGTGGCGAACGGCTTGCTCAGCCAACGCCCCAGCGGGCCGGGCGCCTTGCTCGCGGCTCGGGAGCCCGCGCCGAGGGTCCGCTGCGTGCCGCGCTCCGGGTGGCGCGAGAGTCGGGGCAGGAAAAAGGCCAGGACCAGCAGGACCACGCATACGGCGACGATGCCGACGACCATCATGGGAACACCTCGGTTCGCTGTGGGTGGGGGCAGTACGGGATGCGCTGCGTGTGCCCCACACCGCGCCGCTCACTCCCCGGGGAACGGCCGACCGCCTCGCCGGTACCGCCGCACGCGCCCGCTGTATATATGAAGGGTCGTCATATCGCCTGTGTGGCAACCGTGTTGCACGGTCGCGGGACCTCTCGTGAGGTGCAGGGGATGGGGTCAAACTTTCGGTGTCGGCCGGGCGGCGTGTGCAGGAAGCTCTGCACGCCGGGCGGTCGAGAGACGGCAGCGTACGCGGCTCGGCCGCGCTGCGGACCGCACAGCGGTGGCTCCAGGAGAACCGCGCAGGTCAGACCACCGCACAGGTGGCACTCCACGGCATGCGGGCACCGCGCCCCCGTGCTCGGCGCACGTGGTGCCACCCTGCAGTGTGAACTGCGAGGGGCGCAGACGTGACCCAGGACCGGGCGCTACACCTCGTAAGGGAAACGGGCAATCGGGGCCTCGTCGGCGAAGAACGTTTTGGCCCGTACCGCTGCCCGCTCATCGGCGAGCACCTGCCCCGGCCGGGTACCGTTCCCGAGCAGCACCCCGCCGAATCGCATGCCCATGTACGCCGCCGTGTGATGAAGGGTCAGCCGTAGCGGCTCCGTGACTTCCTCCTGCCGGTGCGCCATGGCCGTGACGCCCCACAGCGTCCTTCCGGCCATCTTCGACTTGAAGCCGGGGTCCGGGGTGGCCAGCCACTTGGACCAGTAGTCCAGGTAGCGCTTGGCGTACGAGGACATCGAATACCAGTAGAGGGGCGAGACGATGACGATGTCCGAGGCGTCGAGCGTGGCCCGATGCAGCGCCGCCTCGACCTCGTCCCCGTCGGTGGCCCCGCCCGGCGCATGCCGCTCGTCCACGTAGTCGGCCAGGGGAAGCCTCGTCAGGTCCAGCCACGTCTGCTTCGTGCCCGACCCCAACTGCTGTGCCGCGGCCCGTGCCAGCAACTCGGAATTGCCCTCCGGGCGGGCGCTGGCGAGGAGGAAGAGGAAGGAACGAGACACCAGTGCTCCCAAGTCGGTCCAGTGGTCCAGTGGTCCAGTGACGGTGATGATCACATCAGCCAACTACCAGCCCCCCGTCGGCTATTCCGCCTCCTCACCCCCGCCCGGGGAAGGGGCGGGCCAGGACTTCACCCTCACCAGCAGCACCGTCGCACGTCGCCCGCCGCTGAACGCCTTCCAGATCGCCTTCGAAGGCCGGCTCAGATCCCACGCTCGGTGACAGCCATCGCTGCGAGTCACCGTCGCATCGGAACCCACGTCGTTGTCCGCCGAGACGGGGTTGATGGTCGCGAAGGCGAGGCCGGCGCATCCGTCCGGTCGGCGGCGTGCCTGCCACTGGCCTCCGGGTGCCACGATCCCGGATGGTGCGGTGGCACTGAACCGGGCGGGCACGGAGTAACCGATTGTCAGTGCAGTGAGCTTCACTGTCCGCCATGGAGCTCACGCAAGCGACCGTCAATGACCTGCTGGCCCAACTCGGCCCAGGGGACGCCTCTCTGTACCTGCCCAGCGACTTGGACCCACAGGAGCTGACGGACCTGCTCGCCAGCAGGTACGGCAATCCGCGCACCCTCGTCCTCGACGGCTTCGTCGATCCGACAGCCGATGAGTCCACAGGCGCGGCTCTCCTCGTCCCCTTCGAGGGCCGGGCCGTGAAGATACGGGCGTGGGCGTTCGGGGATCAGTGGGTCGGCACCGGTACGGCGCGGGACGCGGAGGGAACCGAGCGGCCGGTGCTGGTGATCGCTCGCAGGGAAGTGCCCGAACCCCTGGAGGTCGCTCCCGACGTCACCCCGGACGAGGACGTCGACTGGATGCAGCGGCTCCTACAGATCACCGGCTGGACCCAGCCCGCCCAGCGGCCTGACGTGGACTGGGCGGAGGTGGAGTCACGCCTGGGAACCGCACTGCCGAGCGACTACAAGCGCATGGTCGAGACCTTCGGCGAGGGCGCCTTCGACGGCTTCCTGAACCTGATCCAGGAGCCGTGGACCGATTTCGCGGAGGATGGGCTGCTCATCTGGGCGGGCACGGAACACGAGGACCTGTACTGCTGGAGGACCGACGGCGACGACCACGACCGTTGGCCCGTCGTGGTTCGGTCCTCCGACGGCGAGAACGTTCCCTTCGACTGCCAGGCCGCGGAGTTCGTCTGCCGCATCCTCGTCGACCCGCACCACCGGTTCACCCTGGCCCGCTACTTCGACACCCATTGGTTCATGAACTACCGGGAATAGGGTCGGTGCAGCAGTGGGACCACGGAAAGCGGCCACCCTGGCATCTCTGCAAGACCCGAAGCTGCTGATCACGAGGAACCTGCACCCGCCCAGGGCCTGTGGAGGAAGTGCTCTAGGTTGGCTGACGTGAGTGCGCGGGGGCGGAGTTACCGATACGTCGGACCGGTCGAGCTGAAGGCTGCGGTCCGGCCTGGCAGCGGCGGGCGCCGGATCGGCTCGGCAGCTGAATTCGGCGAGTGGATCGCTGTGCGATCGGCGGCGGAACTTGCCGAGCCGTTCACCTTCGTGGTCGGCCTGGACGGTGCGCTCCGGTTGGCGCCCCGACGGAGCGAGCACGTGGCCTGCGCCGGCGGAGCCATGGTCTTGAGCGCCGGCGAGATCAGTTTCGTGCGCGAGGCGGACCGGTGGGCCGTGGGCGAGGTCAGCAACCAGTCCACAGGGTATTGCCCCGACATCGACTCCTGGCCGAGCGTCGCTCGTGCTCTGGACGGTGCAGGGCTCGAACGACCCTCCAGCTTCACCCACGAGATGGTGTTCCGCCGGTGTCCTGCCTGCCAGGAGCACAACATCGTGCGCGAGGACGACTTCGTCTGCGTCTTCTGCGGCAGCGATCTGCCGGAGGTGTGGAACGTGGATCCCAGCGCGTGATGGTCGAGGGTCACCGCCACTCGTTCACGGCCACGACGAGCTGATCCCGTCGCAGTCGACCGACCGCGGTGGCCCATCCGCGCACGGGTGACGGATCTACTGCGCCCAGGACTTGAGGGCCGCCGCCACCTGCCGCACATCCGCACTTCCCACCGCCACGCTCACCGCGAGGTCAACGGCTTCGTCCGACGACACCTTCACCACCTTGCCGCTCGCGGTCAGGTACGCCACCGCCACCCCGACCCCGAGGAACTCATTGGAGTGCTCCAAGGCCGGCACCCGTACGAGCTGGTGAAGGAGCGCGGCGGCACGGTGGTGTGGCTCCGCGTACACGAGAACGCCCATGACCTCGGCACGATGGCGTGCGACAGCTGCTGCGATCGAGCCGAAGTCGGTGACGTCGGGGTCCCCGGGCACACGGCTCTCCGCCTGGTCAAGAATCCAGCGCTCATCAACAAAAAGGGTGAAGGGCATCAGGCGGCGGCACCGTCAGCACGGCGGGTGGTCCCGAAGTGGCGGGCGAACGCCGCACCGTGCTCCTGGGCGAAGGTGGCGAACGCGTCGTCGAAGCGGGCACGCGTGATGTCGGCGGTGAGCAGCCGGCCCGCGTACTGGCCCGGCTCGACCTGGTCACCGGCCGCGAGGCGGACGAGCTCGTTGTACGTCTCGTCATCCACCTGAACGCGAATCTCCTTGGCCATCCCTCCACCGTAGCCCGAACACCCCCGCTGCGTGCCGACCCGGCAGAACTGCCCGATCTCCGCGGAAGGAACCGGAACACGGGTCCCGTGCCCTGCGCAGCCGGACACATGCCGCAGGACAGAGCGTGGTCTCCCGCACCGGCGCGGGCCGACGGCGTGGTGAGTTGGCTGGGCGCAATCCACGGGGTGTCCCCCTGTGGGCTGCTACTGCAGCAACCCGATCGGGACTGCCATGCCCAGGAACAGCACGAGTTGATAGGCGCTGTTGATCGCAGTGAGCCGGCCAGGCTTCTGCTCGAAGCTGTTGTGCTGTACCAGGGTCGACAGTGAGAAGCCGAGCCATGCCACGAGAGCAACGGTCAGGGCGGCCCAGAGGGAGTCGGTGCCGAAGAAGCCGGAAGCGACGGAATTGGCGGCTGCAAGTGCCAGCGCCGTGACGACGATCGACGCCACCAGGACCACGAACGGACCCTTGCCGCCTTTCGCGGAGTCCTCCTTGGTCACCCCGGTCAGCTTCCGCCAGATGCCGCCGACCAACCCCCAGTCGCTGTACCAGACCCAGGCGATCGCCATTCCGACCGCGATCGCGGCCACGACCGCCGGCCAGCTGATGCTCAGTTCCACGGAATCTCCTCTGTCCGGAGCTCTCACCGTTCGCTTGATATCATCAAGCATGGTGGAAAAAGTAAACCAGAAGGTCCGGGGTTCACGCTCGTACGGGCAGTTCTGCGCCCTCGCGCGTTCCCTGGACGTCATAGGCGACCGGTGGACGCTGCTCATCGTGCGCGAGCTGCTACCGGGTCCGATGCGCTATACGGAGCTGAAGACCTCACTCACAGGCATCGCGACGAACCTCCTGTCCGAGCGGCTGAAGGCCATGGAGGCGAACGGGATCGTCGATCGTCGCCTTGAGGGCGCGGCAGTCGTCTACGCCCTCACGTCATGGGGAGCGGGCCTGCGGGAGCCGATGGAGGCACTGGGCCGATGGGGTGCGCCGCTGCTGGCGACCGGCCGGGGAGACGACGCCTTCCAGCCGCGCTGGCTGACCCTCGCGCTGCCTGCCCTCCTCCGAGGCGCGACCGCCTCTCCTCCCGTCGAGCTCGGCATCGAGACCGGCGGCTTCCTGTTGGCCCTGAGGATCGACGAGGACGGTCCAAGCGCATACGTTCCCGATCGGGATCCGGCCTCCGTGTTCACTGCCGCTCCCGACGTGGTCGTCGCTCTGGCCACCGGAGCGATCAGCGTCGAGGAGGGCATCGCCGCCGGCGAGTTCCGGGGCGACGTGAGGGTCCTGCGAACCGCACTCGCCCCTGTTCCCACGAACGCGACCCCGCTGACCACTCGAAGGTGAGCTGCTGCGGGATGTCCGCGAGTGGTTCGGGCGGCCGGCCAGAGCCGATCCGCTAGACCTTCCCGCAGCCGGCTGGGCCAGGTCGCCGACTCGGTCGCGGGCGCGAGCGTAACGCCGTGCCGCCGCGCTGGAGATCGGCAGCGAGGCGGGCCGGCCCGTGCTGCTGGCGCTCCCGGACTCGGCGGCCGCGTTCACCGGGAGCCCTGGGGCCTCAGGACTCCCGCGTGAGCGGCTGCGCGTGGCGTCAGCGTGCGAACTTGTCGACGGCCGTTGAGGTGACGGGGGTGAAGAAGTTGACGAGGTTGCCGTCGGGGTCACGGAACAGCAGCGACCGGTTGCCCCAGGGCATCGTCGTGGGCTCGGTGACGAAATCGGTGACGAAGCCGGTCAGGTTCTGGTGAACGCGGTCCACGTCGTCGACGAGGAACTCGGTGATCACGCTGTGGTTGTCCGCCGGGCGGGCAGAGCCCGGGGCGAACAGCGGGACGGTACGGGTGCCGGCGATCGCGAGGGTGGCGCCCGCAGTCTTGAGTTCGGCGAAGTCCTCGGTGGCCCACGTCGCCCGCATTCCTGTGGCTCGCTCGTAGAAACCGACGAGGCGCGCCACGTCGCCGGTGATGATGCGAATCGAAACGAAGTCCATGGGGATCTCCTTGGCTGTGCTGGAGGGGTGCACTGCGCAGGCTAGGAGAAATAGTGGACAGAATCGGTCCTGTATTCGCGTTAGGTTGTGACCATGCCTCGACCCACTGCCCGCGTGCTGACACTCCTGGAGCTCCTGCAGTCGGGCGGCACCCGGACGGTGGCCGAACTGGCCGACCGACTCGGTGTCGAAGGGCGCACCGTGCGGCGGTACGTGGAGCAGCTGATCGAACTGGACGTTCCGGTGGTGTCGGTGCGCGGCCGCTACGGCGGGTACCGGCTCGCCCCCGGGTCCCGCTTGCCTCCGCTCATGCTCAGCGACGACGAGGCGCTGGCCGTACTGCTCGGCCTGATGGCCGGCCGCCGGGCGGGGCTGACCACGACGCAGCACACGGCGCACGAGACGGCATCGGCGAAGATCCGGAGAGTGCTGCCCCGGCACATCGCCCGCCGACTCGACACACTCCTGGAATCCCTCTCCTTCACGGATCAGCACGGAAAGTTCGACACCCCGGACGTCGCGGAGGCCGCGGATGCCGGGGTCCTGCTCGCCATCGCCGATGCGGTGCGCCACCGGCGGCCGGTCTCGATCCGCTACACCGACCGCGACGGCCGGCGCAGCGAACGCACGCTGCACGCGTACGGGATCGTCGCCCATGCGGGCCGGTGGTACGTCACGGGCAAGGACGCCCGGATCGGCGAGGACCGAACCTTCCGGCTCGATCGCATCGCAGACGCGCGGACCCTGCCCGGCTCGTTCGAAGCGCCAGAAGCGCCAACGGGTCCCGGTCCGGCACAGCGCGTGTTGTCGGGCTTCGCCACGGCCGCGTACCGGCATGAGGTGACCCTGCGGGTCCACGGGACGGTCGAGCTGATCCGCGCGCACCTTCCCGCCAGCGTCGCGAGCCTGGAGGAGCACGAGCCCGCGGCGGGCGAGGACCGGGCAACCGAGGACCGGGCAACCGAGCGCTGGCTACGCGTTGAGCTGCGGGCGGAGCGACTCGACTGGTTGCCTCCGGTACTCGCCTCACTCGACCGGCCGTTCGTCATCGAGCGTCCCGCTGAACTGCGCGACCTCGTCAGCGAGTTCGTCGATCGCCTCGCGTCCTACGCCCGCCAAGCATGACAGCGAGGGCCCCCTGCCATGAGCACGGTCGCCGGATGGATCATCACTCGTCCCGACACCCTGCGGAAGACCCACATCCGTCCCTGCCGGACCGGCCTGGACGACTTCCTCGCGGCGCTGCCGGACCGGTTCGGGCTGGACCACGGGCCGGCCGGGCCGCACCCGTGTCCTTGTCATGGCGTGGCCGAAGCGTTCTGTCTCACCGCCGTGTCCTTGTCCTCAGTTGGGGCCGTCCGCATGCGGTGCCTGCTGCGGCTCGCGTGCCGGAGGAGTACGAGGGCCTCTTCGGAAGCGGAGTCGGCGGAGGTGGTGCATACGACGAGCGCCTGTTCCGGCGCGCGGGCGATCGACAGGGTCTGCTGAGTCACCGTCACTGTGCCGACCACGGGGTGGTGGAGCTCGTAGGACGCGGCGTCGCACGGCGTCACGCGATGGTCCGCCCACAGGGCGACGAACTCGGGGCTCTTCATCGTCAGTTCGCCGATCAGCGCGGCGAGCAGCGGGTCCTCCGGGTGTCTGCCGACGGCGATGCGCAGGTTGCCGACCACCGCGCGGGCCTTGCGCTTCCAGTCCGCGTACAACTCCTGACAGTGCGGGTCGAGGAACAGCATCCGGCTCATGTTCGGACGCCGTGACGGGTCGTTCGGGTCGAGGAGGTCCAGGTGACTGGCCAGCAGGGCGTGGCCGAGGGTGTTCCAGGCCAGCACGTCCGTACGGCGGCCGAGCACCATCGCCGGGACACCGTCGACGGCGCGCAGGAGGTCGCGGGTTTCGTCGGCGAGGGTCTCCGGCTGTGGGCGGCGTGGCCTGGGTGCGTGGCGGCCGGCCTCGGCGAGCCGGTCGAGGTGTTCGCGTTCGTGGTGGTCGAGCAGGAGAGCGCGGGCGATCGCGTCGAGCACCTCGGCCGAGGCCCCGCGTGACTGGCCCTGCTCCAGCCGTGCGTAGTACGAGACGCTGACGCCCGCCAACTGTGCCAGTTCCTCGCGCCGCAGGCCGGCCACCCGTCTGCGGGGCCCGAGGTCGCGCAGACCCACGTCCTGGGGTCGCAGCCTCGCCCGTCGGGCTTGGAGGAAGGTGCCGAGTGGGCCGGGTGCGTTCATCGCCCCAGTATTCGGTGCCGGGCCCGCCCTCAGCCACACCCTGCGAGGGGTGGGACAGGGCGGGAGTGGCTCGTGTCCGTACACGCGTCCAAGCTCGTTTCCGTCCGCACGTACACCCTGCCCGAGGACGGACCGCATGGATCGGAAACCTGAGCAGATCGCCCTGGGCGATGTCACCGTCACCCGCGTCAGAGAGTTCTACGGCTCGGCCCGGATGTCCCCCGGCGCGTTCTTCCCGGACAGCCCCGACGGTTCGTGGGCCGAGCACCGTGACTGGCTGGCGCCCGACTTCTGGAACCCGCGGACGGACGAGTGCCGTACGGCGATCCAGTCCTGGCTGCTGCGCAGCGAGGGGCGCACGATCCTTGTCGACACCGGCGTGGGCAATCACAAGGACCGCCCCTACGCGCCGGTGTGGAGCCGCATGGACACGGACTACCTCGACAATCTCGCCGCCGCCGGCGTGCGGCCCGAGGACGTGGACATCGTGGTCAACACCCACCTGCACATCGATCACGTGGGCTGGAACACCCGCCTCGACGGCCGGTCCTGGGTGCCGACCTTCCCGAACGCGACGTATCTGATGGCCCGGCGGGACTTCGACTTCTGGGACCCGGCGGGCGGGTACACGAGCGTGCTCGGCCGCGGGAACCAGAACGTCTTCGAGGACAGCGTCGCCCCCGTCCACCAAGCGGGGCTGACGCATCTGTGGGAAGGGTCGTACCGGATCGACAGGAACCTGCGCCTCGATCTTGCTCCCGGGCACACCCCCGGCTCGTCCGTGCTGACCTTGGAATCCGGCACTGATCAGGGCCTGTTCGTCGGGGATCTGGTACACACCGCGCTGCAGATCGCGGAGCCGGACACCAACTCCTGCTTCTGCGAGGACCCGGCGCAGTCCCGCGCCACCCGGCACAGACTGCTGGGCAGCGCCTGCGAGAACAACGCACTTGTCTTTCCGGCGCACTTCGGCGGACACGGTGCCGCGGAGATCGTGCGCAACGGATCGAAGTTCGCGATCAAGGGGTGGGCGGGCTTCTCCCGCCTCTCCTGACACCTCCTCCCCCCTCCCCCTCCCCTTCTCCCCGCTCCCCCCTTCTGAAGAGGAAACGTCCGTGCCCCGACAGGCAGATCCGCTCGTCGAAACCCCATCAGGTGCCGTACGCGGCCTCCGCGGCCGAACGGGCGAGCGCTACCGCGGCCTCCCTTACGCGGCGGCGCCGACCGGCGCCGGCCGCTTCGAGGCGCCCGCACCGCACCCGGGCTGGTCCGGTGTGCGGGACGGCACGCGGCCCTCGCCCACCGCTCCCCAGCCGACCCGCGACTTCGGCCGCCTCGACATGACCCCCTACTTCGGTCCGGGCTGGGTGCCCGGCGGGGAGTACCTGTCCGTCGACGTGCACACGCCTGCGGCCGACGGCGGCAGGCGACCCGTCATGGTCTTCGTGCACGGCGGGGGCTTCGTCACCGGCTCGAACCGCGCGGCGCTCTACGACGGCAGCGCGTTCGCCCGCGACGGCGTGGTCCTGGTGACGGTGAACTACCGGCTCGGCATCCCCGGGTTCCTCGACCTGAAGGGGGCTCCATCGAACCGCGGGCTGCTCGACCTGCTCGCCGCACTCGGTTGGGTACGCGACACCGTCGCGGCCTTCGGGGGCGACCCCGGAAACGTCACGGTCTTCGGCCAGTCCGCGGGCGCCACCCTCATCGGTGCGCTGCTCGCGACACCGGAGGCCAAGGGCCTGTTCCGGCGGGCGATCATCCAGAGCGGCAACGGGATGGGTGCGTTCACTCCGGAGCAGGCGCAACGGGCCGGTGCCGCAGCGGCCGCCGCCCTGGGCGTCGAGCCGACCGCCGAGGCGTTCGCTGCGATCCCCGACAGCCGCTTCCTGGCGGTGCTGCCCGCACTGGCCGGACTCGACCTGCGCACCAGTACCGCCGGCGACCCACTGGCCGGACTCAGCCCGTTCAGCCTGGTCCTGCCGGTCCAGCCCGCCGACGCCCTCGCTGACGGCCCGGCCGCAGAAATCGACCTGCTCATCGGCACCAACTCCCAAGAGGGGCACCTCTATCTCGTACCGCAGGGCGTCCTGGAGTCCACCACGCAGGCGGAGGTGCGCGCCTTCGCCGCCCGGGCTCACACGGACCCGCAGACGGTTCTCGCCGCACACCGCGCGGCGCTGCCCCACGCAACACCGGGCGAGTTGCGCTCGGCACTGCTCGGGCAGGTCCTGTTCGAGGCCGGTACGACGCGTATGGCGCGTGCCCACGCGCGGGTCTCGGGCGGCCGTACGTACCTCTACTCGTTCGGGTACCGTTCGACGGCCCTGGACGGGCGGCTCGGGGCCGCCCATGCCGTCGAACTGCCCTTTGTGTTCGACCTCGCCGACGAACCCTGGCTGCACGGGGACACCGGCTTGCTCGGCGCCGCCTCCGCCCCCGCCGGCCTGGCGGCCCGGGTACACGGCGCCTGGGTCGCGTTCGCCCGCACCGGGAGCACCGGCTGGGTTCCCTACGACCCGCAGCGTCCGAGGGCGGAAATCCTCGGCGGAACACCCGAGTTCAGCTCCCGGGCACATCTACGCCCGCGCTCGGCAGGTGGCGATTCGGCCGATGGTCACCCACGGGACGGAATCGCGGGCTAGTGCGGATTCGGCGCTCGCCCGGCAGGCGGCAGATCGGGCCGTTGGGCGGTTCGGTCGCAGGCCAGGTAGGAGATCGCCATGTGGCCCGGAATATACGTTTCGAGGCGGCCGGTGCACCGCCGGAGCGGCTCCGATGCCCCGGCTCGGCGTTGGTGTGCCCGACGCAGATCCCGGACGGGGGCTGCCGACGGTGCGCCGCCCTTCGCGCCGGGCACCCACCTCGCATATCTCAACGTTGAAATACTTGACGTTGAACGAGTTGGGGTGATTTTATCTCAACGTTGAACTTCTCAAGGCTGAACGACAGGAGCCCGTGATGTCACACCCCCAGCACCTCCACTACCCCGAGCCCCGCTACCAGGGCGAAGCCGGCGAGGTGAGCGCCTCCTTCCGCAGCGCGGACACCCCGCCGGACCTCACCTCGCCCCGCGGTGACACCTACCGCTACCTGGCCACCCACGGCTCGACCGGCGGCGAGTACGGCCTGTACCAAGTCGACCTGGCAGCACGGGCCGCGGGTGCCAGGACCCACTTCCACAAGGCCATGTCGGAGTCCTTCTACGTCCTGTCCGGAGAGCTGGCGCTCTTCAACGGCGAGAAGTGGGTGACGGGCCGCACCGGGGACTTCCTCTACGTACCGCCAGGCGGCCTGCACGCGTTCAAGAACGTGACCGACGAGCCCACCTCGATGCTCATGCTCTTCGCCCCGGGCGCCCCGCGCGAGCAGTTCTTCGAACGCGTCGCCGAGATGTCACAGCGCGGCAGCGAGGAACTCAAGCAGTTCCGCGTACGGCACGACAGCTACTTCGAGGAGGACTTCCCGGCATAACCGCAGCAGCAGCCGCAGGAGTGCGTAGCGACTGCGGGCCGCGGCGTCGCCGCACCTCTCCTCCTCGGGGGCGTCCGTGAGGTCCTTGCCGAGGCCCACCATCGCGGCCGGATGGCACACCACGTGAACTCCGCTCAGCGCACCGCGCACGGTCCCCGAGCAGCCAATCCAGGACCAAGGGCGCATGCTCCTCGCGGACGTTGGGGCCCGCCCTCCCCCGATGTGCCTCCGCACGCGGGTACGTCAACGCGCTCGGTGCCCCGGGGTGGCCGAGGAGCGCGGCATGCGCGCTGACGAGGTGGTGTCGGCAGATCCGGGCGCCTCCGCCTGGCGTGCCCCGCCGTTTCCCTGACCACCCGTCAACACCGCCTGCCGGGTACCGGCGTCGCAGCGGTGGTCCTGGTCGGTGAGGTACGGGACGCGACCGGTCCGGCAGGAGTTCGCAGGTTTCTCCCCGATGCCCGAAAGGGTCCGCAGGTTCGCTCTTATTGAGCCAATCGGCAAAACATCTATTCAGCTCGGACAAGATCGATTCAAGTCACGCTCAAGCAATTTCCAGCCTGTAAGCGAAAGCGGGGTTGCTACATGCCCCATACACAGAGGAGCCTGGATCAAGAAAGTGCAAGCGACGTTCGTTGAAATCGAATTGACCGAGCCAGGTCGTGGACCGGTTGATTCATCGACGACTGCGCGAGCATTCATCTCCCGTAACGAACGGAGTTTTCATGGTTTCCCGAGCAAAGCGCTTGGTGCGCTCCTCCGCCTTCGCGATCGCGGCAGCCGCGACCCTCACCCTGGCCATGCCCACGAGCAACGCGTTCGCCATCGACAAGGTGGAGTGCCGTGGCGGCGAGAACTTCCTGAAGATCTGGTCGCACAGCGGCGGCCGGGACAGCGTGGACTGCTACGCCAACCGGGGCCGGACCGACTTCGGCGGGTGGTGGGTGGACAAGATCTCCACCGGAAACAACGACCTCATCTACTACGACGTGAACGGCGACTCGGTCCGCATCAACCGCTGGACCGAAATCACGTACCCGAACCGTCCGCCGAAGGTGAAGTCGATCGAAATTCTGTAGCGATCCGGGCGGAGAATGCGACTGTCGGCCAGAGTTCTCTATTTCTGGCCGGCAGTCGTCGTTAAGTCGCCGTTTCCGTCTTGTGGCCAGGCCGCCGACTACGGTGCCCCCTCGCGGAAGGCCCACGCCTCAAGGCAGCATGCCCTGTCTCGCGGCCCGAATGCGGCAGGACCCTTCAGAGTCGGCGCACCGGCCGGTCTCACTCCCCGACAGGGGCAGGAGGAGGAAGCCGGACGGCGACGCTCCGGGCGGCCTGGTTGAAGGCGAGGATCTGGGGTGCGGTGTTGGTCACGAGCCACGTGGGTGCCCATTCCAGGGGCGCCGCGTCACTCAGCGGCAGATAGGTGACGCCGGGGCGCGCGTAGAACCGTGTCACCTGGGCGCCCATGACGAAGGCACCCTCGCCGGCGTCGATCAGCGCCAGAGCCTCCTGCAGCGTCTCGAACTCGGGGCCGCATTCGACGGGTCGGCCCGCAGGCGTCAGGCGTGGTGTGCGGTCCGCGCGCCAGTAGTCGGGGAACGCCCCGGCCACCTGAAGCATCCTGACCGCGGCCAGGTCTTCCAGCGAAACGCTGTCGCGCCGGGCGAGCGGATGGCCGGACGGCACCCCCAGCACCCGGGGCTCGGAGAACAGGACCGGCCCGGTGACCATGTCGGGTTCGTGGTGCGGCAGGCTCACGACCAGAAGATCGACGTCGCCGGCCCGCAGCCGCCGAAGGCCGTCGACGATCTGCATTTCCCTGAGCCGGACCCTCCAGCCGGGGTTGCCCCGGTCGAACAGCCGGGCGGCCTGGGCCATGAGCTGTCCGGCCGCCGCGCCGAGAAACCCGACCCGCAGCAGGCGATCAACGCCTCGCGCGGCGTTGATCGCCCTCTCCACCCCGGCCTCGATCTGGTCGTAGGCAGGGCGCACGTCCTCGCGCAGCAGCCGGCCGGCCTCGGTGAGACGGACATGACGGCTGTTGCGTTCGAAGAGCGGCGTGCCGATGTGACGTTCCAGCTTCTTGATGGTCTGACTGACCCGCGCGGTGCTCACATGCAGGCGTTCGGCCGTGCGGCCGAAGTGCAGTTCCTCGGCCAGCGTCAGGAAGGCCTCCAGCTCAAGCCGCTCCAGCACCCAGTCCTCCGGACGTTAAACCCACCTTAACGACCGTTGCACTATGCCAGCTTGTTGGCACATCGCACCCGTAGGAGTCTGAACGGGCCGCCCTCGCACGGCACTTGCACCCCTCGCCCGAGGCTCCCGGGTCGCCTTTGCGGCCGGGCCCGTGCCGTCTGGACGCGAGACCTCCGCTCATTCCACCCGCACGGCCGGACCACCACGGACGGCCTCCCGGACACAAAGGAACCTCACTATGCGCGCCATCGGGCAGGACTCCTTCGGCGGACCGGACGTGCTGAAGGTCGTTGAGGTACCGCGTCCGGTGCCCGGCCCCGCCGAAGTGCTCGTCCGGGTACGTGCGGCGGGGGTGAACCCGACCGACTGGTGGCACCGGGCCACCGGAGGACTGGCGGGCGACACACCGATCCGCCTGGGCTGGGACGTCTCGGGTGTCATCGAAGCCACCGGGCCGGGTGTCACCCTGTTCGCACCCGGCGACGAGGTGTTCGGCATGCCGCGCCAGCCGGCCCCTGCCGGTACCTACGCCGAGTACGTGGTCTCTCCCGCGCGGCACTTGGCCGCCAAGCCGCCGGGACTCTCCCACGTGGAGGCTGCGGCCCTCCCCCTGGCCGCGCTCACCGCGTGGCAGGCCCTGGTCGACACCGCCGGGCTCCGCCCCGGGCAACGGGTGCTGATCCACGCCGCGGCCGGCGGGGTCGGGCATCTGGCCGTACAGATCGCCAAGGCGCGTGGAGCCCATGTCGTCGGCACCGCTCGCAGCGCCAACCACGACTTCGTACGAGGGCTGGGCGCCGACGAGGTCATCGACTACACCCGCACCGACTTCACCACCGTCGCCCGGAACATCGACGTCGTGCTCGACACCATCGGCGGCGACTACGGCCCTCGCTCCCTCAAGACCCTGCGGCCGGGCGGCATGGTCGTGTCGCTCGCGTCCCCCGCCGAGGCGCACCTGGAGGACCGGGCCCGAGCGCTCGGACTGCGCTCCACCTTCATGATCACCGAAGCCGACCAGGCGGGGCTGAAGGAGATCGCCTCCCTTGCCGCGTCCCAGCGGCTGCGGGTGCGCGTCGACACGGTCCTGCCGCTCGAACAGGCCGCCACGGCACACGAGTTCGGCGAGAGGGGCCGCACGGCCGGAAAGATCGTACTCACCGTTTCCGACTGATCCGCTGCTTGCCGCGGCAGAGCACAGCGGCCCGAAGTCCCTTGCCCGCATCTCTTGTCACGAGAGCAGGACCATGCGCTTGTTCCTTTCCTCCTGGAAGCTGGGGGACACCCCCGAACTGCTGGACGATCTGGCCAAAGACGCGCGGAACACGGCCGTCATCGGCAACGCGCTGGACGCCCTCCCCGCCCCGCAGAGGCAGCAGGCCACCGGCCGGGAGATCGCGATGCTGCGCGACCGCGGCTACCTGGCGGCCGAGGTTGACCTGCGGGAGCACTTCGGTGACGCGGGCACGCTCGCCGAGCGGCTCTCCGATGTCGGCGTCGTCTGGGTCCACGGCGGCAATCCGTTCGTCCTGCGGCTGGCGATGGCCCTCAGCGGCGCCGACAAGATCCTGTCCGACCTGTTGTGCCGCGACGCCCTCGTGTACGCCGGCTGGAGTGCAGGGGCCTGCGTCCTGTCGCCCAGCCTGCGCGGCCTCGAACTCGTGGACGACCCCGCCGACGCCGTCACCGTTTACGACCGGCCGGTGCTCTGGGAAGGCCTCGGCCTCCTGGACTACGCCTTCGTTCCGCACTACCGCTCGCCGATTCCCGAGAGCGAGCAGATCGAGCGCGTCGTGGAGCGCTACGACCGCGAAGGGGTGCTCTACCGCGTCTTCCGCGACGGCGAGGTCGCCCTCGTGGACTGACCACCGCACGACCCCCCGCAAACCGACATCGCCCTCGAAGGAGAATTCCATGACATCCGTACGACTGCCGGTGGACAAGCTGGCCCCGCACATCAAC
Source organism: Streptomyces sp. NPDC087440 (assembly GCF_044744005.1). NCBI lineage: Bacteria > Bacillati > Actinomycetota > Actinomycetes > Kitasatosporales > Streptomycetaceae > Streptomyces > Streptomyces sp. NPDC087440. The sequence continues at coordinate 142,556 of NZ_JBIUXN010000001.1, forward strand.
CGTGCCCTCAACGCGCTCGACGCCGCCTCCCGGAAGGTCGGCCTGGAGCCCGCACTGCTGGAACTGGTGCGGGCACGCGTCTCCCAGCTCAACGGCTGCGCCTACTGCGTCGACCTGCACTCCCGGGACGCCCGTACGGGAGGCGAGAGCGAGCAGCGCCTCTACGCACTGCCCGTGTGGCGCGAGACCCCGTTCTTCACCGCTCGCGAGCGGGCCGCCCTGGAGCTGGCCGAAGCGGCCACCCGGCTCACCGACGGCCCCGTGACCGACGAGGTCTACGGCCGGGCGGCCGACGCGTTCACGGAGGTCGAACTCGCCGAGCTGATCTGGACCATCACCGTGATCAACGCCTGGAACCGGCTCGGCGCCACCGCCCGGCCCTGGCCGCTCGACTGACGCAACGCGCAGCCGGACCCGCGCGCAGCCGCCCCCGGCCTGTCATGCCCCGGCCCGGCCCCGGTCACAGGTGCACCATCCCTGTCGACGTAAACGAATTGGAGTCCTCCCATGCGCGTCTTCCTCACCGGGGCCACCGGCTACATAGGCGGTTCGGTCGCCGATCTGCTGCTGCGCCGCGGACACCAGGTCGAAGGTCTCGTCCGCACCCGGGACAAGGCCCTCGAACTGGAGCGCCGCGGCATCACCCCCGTTCTCGGCACGCTCGACGACAGCGCACTGCTCACCGCGCGAGCCCGTGCGGCCGACGCGGTCGTCAACGCCGCCAACAGCGACCACCGAGGGGCCGTCGAAGCGCTCGTCGCAGGACTGACGGACACCGGCCGCCCCCTGGTGCACACCAGCGGCTCCAGCATCGTCAGCACCGACTCCCGCGGTGCCGCCACGGACGAGATCCACACCGAGAAGATGATCGTGACAGCGGGGACGAGCTGGCGGCCCGTCAAGGAGAAGGAGGCCCGCGTCGCCCTCGACCGTTTCGTCCTGGACTCGGCGGACAACGGCGTGCGCTCGGTCGTACTCTGCAACTCCCTTGTCTACGGGTACGGCCGGGGCATGGCACGCGACAGCGTCCAGATCCCCGTACTCGCCCGGCAGGCCCGCGACAGCGGAGTGGCCCGGTACATAGGCACGGGCCGCAACATCTGGTCGACCGTCCACATCGACGACATGGCCGACCTCTATCTCCGCGCCCTCACCGACGCCCCGGCCGGATCCTTCTACTTCGTCGAGAACGGCGAGGTGTCGTTCGCCGACATCTGCGCCGCCCTCGCCTCAGCACTCGGCCTCGGCCCCGCCGAGTCCTGGGACGCGGACACCGCCGTCGCCTTCTGGGGGCAGGAACTCGCCCTGTACGTACTCGCCTCCAACAGCCGGGTACGCAGCGCAGCGGCCCAACTGGGCTGGCGCCCCGCCCACTCCTCCGTCCTCGACTGGATCGAGAAGGAATACCCGCACTCCCGGTGAGGCGCTCCCCCGCACCGGCATCCGACCGTGTGGTCGGTGCGTCAGCTGTGGGCGCGGGACGCCCGCGTTGTCTCGTGCGGCCCGGCCGACGGGCCCGCACGGTGTTCGCTGCCGCGACCCGGCACTGCCTCGTCGGTCACAGCGCAGGCCCGATGCGCCTGCCGGTCGCCCGGCGAAGTGGCTCGCTCACCGCACCATCCACGGTTCGTGGTTCAGCCCCACACTCGCTCACTGACTCACTCACGGGCAGGGAATCGATGAAGCCACTACCGCCTCCGGGGCCTCAACGCACGCTTGCCCTGGCCCAGTTGAGCAACTCCGTCGGGGACGGAGCGTTCTACGTGACCTCCGCGCTCTACTTCACCCAGGTCGTCGGCCTCGCCCCCGCCAGGATCGGTCTCGGCCTCGCGGTGGCCTGGGCCGTCGGCTCGATCGTCGGAGTACCGCTCGGGCGCCTCGCGGACCGCAGGGGCCCGCGCGGAACCGCAGCACTGCTCGCCCTTGCGACCAGTGCGTCCGTCGCCGCGTTCCTCGTCGTACGGGACTTCCTGCCCTTCGTACTGGCGGCCTGCCTCTACGCCACCGCGCAGTCCGGCCTGGCCGCCGCCAGGCAGGCGCTCCTCGCCGGCCTGATCGCCAAAGACGAACGCACGGGCGCGCTCGCCCACCTCCAGTCCACCCTCAACGCGGGCCTTGCCCTCGGTGCGGCCCTCGGCGGTCTCGCCCTCTCCGCCGGTACCCGCAGCGCCTACCTGACCGTCTTCGCCGTCGACGCGGCAAGTTTCCTGCTCTGCGCCGTGGTCCTGCTGCGCCTGCCGGCGGTGACCCCGCTCCCCGCGCCGAAGGGAGCCAAGCTCGCGGTACTGCGTGACCGCCCGTACACCGTCCTCACCCTCCTCAACACGGTGCTCCTGCTGCGGATGCCCCTGCTCAGCCTCGGCCTGCCGCTGTGGATCACCGAACGCACCACCGCCCCCGCCTGGCTGGTCTCCGCACTCTTTGTCCTCAACACCGTCGCGGTCATGCTCTTCCAGGTCCGCACCGCCCGCTCCGTCACCAGCACCACCACAGCGGTCACGGCACTCCGCCGCTCCGGCGCCCTCATGCTCCTCACCTGTGCCGTCTTCGCCCTCTCCGCAGGAACCCCGACCTGGGTGGCCGTCACCTCCCTGATCACGGGCTCACTCCTGCTGGTCACGGGGGAGATGCTGCAGTCCGCAGGCTCCTGGCAACTCGGCTTCGAACTTGCCCCGGACGACCGGATCGGCGAGTACCAGGGCTTCTTCGGCACGGGCGTCACCGTCGCCCGAACCCTGGGCCCCCTGGTACTCACCACTCTGCTCATCGACGTGGGAACCCTGGGCTGGCTCCTGCTCGGCTTCCTCCTGCTGGGCGCTTCCTGCGCCATGGGCCCAACGGCCCGCCGGGCGACGGCGATCCGCCCGCTCGCGGCGCCCGAGGTGACCGAGGCAGCCTGAACCTGGTTCACGGCAGGCGTCCGCGCCTCCCAGGCACGCGGGTCGCCTGACGTCGCCACCGCTGCACCCCGCAGGCCCCACTTCCAGGAGTGGGCGAGCAGGCCGAAGCACTGCGAGCCGAACGCGTCAACGGAACTCGCACGTAGCAGTACACAGCGCACAGGGCCCGCACACGCGGTTACGGCCAATGCGGGCGTGCCGCTCTGTCCGTGAATGCGCCGGTCTGCCGGAGTCAGTCAGGGGCGCTCCCCGCGGCTGTCGCTCTTGCCGGTGCAGGTCCTCAACCGGCAGGGCCAAGGTTCCTGAAGGGGCGGGTTTTATCAACGTGGCCGGAAAGTACACACCTCAACTCTGCCTTCCCGTCCCTTCGTTGATCACACGTCACACAGCTCACATACTGCGCTGACCGGCAGGTTCGGCGTTCGGCGCATGACCGGATGCCGCCCCCGCCCCCCATATCCCAAGCTCCTGGGGGAGACTTGCGCAGGAAAGTGACCGGAAGATCGAAGAGCGCCTTGTCCGTCGCGGCGGCCGCCTCGGTGGCCCTCGTGGCGGGCATGACCGGCCCGGCGACGGCCGTCGACCCGCCCGCCGCGCCGTCCCGTGCCGCACAGCCCGACGGCAGTCAGCGCATCCAACTCGTCACGGGCGACCACGTGCGCGTCGACGCCAAGGGCCGGTTGGCGGGCTTCGAGGCCGCCGAAGGCCGTGAACGCATACCCGTGCAGACGCTGCGCGCCAAGGGGCACACACTGGTGATCCCCGCGGACGCACAGCGCCTGATCTCCACGGGCCGCTTGGACCGGCGGCTGTTCGACCTGAACGAACTCACCGACCCGCAGGTGCGCAAGAGCCACCGCGACGGGCTCAAGCTGATCGTGCAGTACGAACAGGGCGCTTCCACCGCACGGGCACAGGTGCGGGCGGCCACCGGCGTCCAGGGGCGGCGCACGTTCCCCACGATCAACGCCGATGCCGTACGTGCCTCGCAGGGCAGTGCCGCCAAGGTCTGGGAGGCACTGACCGACCTGCGGCACAACGGCGTACGGGCCACCGGCTCCGGCATCGCCAAGGTCTGGCTCGACGGTGTGCGCCGGGCGAGCCTGGATCGCAGCGTCCGGCAGATCGGCGCCGACAAGGCGTGGCAGGCCGGGTACGACGGCACGGGCGTCAAGATCGCCGTCCTCGACACCGGTGTCGACAAGAGCCATGCCGACCTCAGGACCCAGGTCGTCGGCGAGAAGAACTTCTCCGAAGCCCCCGACCTCGCCGACCGCGTCGGCCACGGCACGCACGTCGCCTCGATCGCCGCCGGTACGGGCGCCGCGTCGGGCGGGAAGTACAAGGGCGTCGCTCCCGGCGCCAAGATCCTCAGCGGCAAGGTGCTGAACGACGACGGGTACGGCGACGACTCCGGCGTCCTCGCGGGCATCGAGTGGGCCGCCGCCGAAGGCGCGGACGTGGTCAACCTCAGCCTCGGCCACCCGGACAGCCCCGAGGTCGACCCGGTGGAGGCGGCGGTCAACAGGCTGTCCGCCGAGAAGGGAATCCTGTTCGCGGCCGCGGCGGGCAACGCGGGCGAGGGCGGCAGCTCGTCGCTGGACTCCCCGGGCACCGCGGACGCCGCGCTGACCGTCGGCGCGGTCAACAAGGACGACGTGCTCGCCCCCTTCTCCAGCACGGGCCCGCGCGCCACCGACGGTGCCGTCAAGCCGGACGTCACCGCTCCCGGTGTCGCCATCACCGCAGCCGCCGCACCGGGCAGCGCCATCGACACCCTCCCCGACACGCCGCACCCGGCCCCCGGCTACCTCCAGATCGACGGCACCTCGATGGCCACCCCGCATGTCGCGGGCGCGGCGGCGATCCTCAAGCAGCGGCATCCGGGCTGGAAGGCCGCCGAGCTCAAGGGCGCGCTGACCGGTTCCGCCAAGGACGGCCCGTACACCGCCTTCCAACAGGGCGCTGGGCGCGTCCAGGCCGACAAGGCGCTCGGCCTGAGCGTGATCGCCGATCCGGTCTCGCTGAACTTCGGCGTCGCGCAGTGGCCGCACACCGACGACAAGCCCCTCACCCAGAAGGTCGGTTACCGCAACCTCGGGACCGCCGACGTCACCCTCGACCTGGCGGTGGCCACGCGGGACCCGAACGGCAAACCCGCTCCCGCCGGGTTCTTCACGCTCGGCGCGAAGAAGGTGACCGTGCCCGCCGGGGGCAGGGCCGAGGTCGACCTGACCGCCCACACCGGCGTCGGCTCCGCCGACGGCACCTACTCGGGCTATGTCACCGCCACCGGCGCGGGGCAGTCGGTCCGTACGGCCGCCGTCGCCGTCCGCGAGGCGGAGTCGTACAAGCTCAACGTCAAGGTGCTCGGCCGTGACGGCGCCGACGCCACCAGCTTCCTCGCCCTGCTGGGCGGAGTCAGCGGTCCGGCCAAGGGCTTCGGGGGCTACTTCGACCCGTCGAGCCCGCACACGCTCCAGGTGCCCAAGGGGTCGTACGCTCTCTTCGCCAACATCGAGCAGGATGCGTCGGACTCCACCAAGGGCGTCGACTCGGTCTCCCAGCCGCAGTTGGACGTCAACGGGGACACTACGGTCACCCTCGACGCACGCACCGCCAAGCCGGTGATCCTCACCGCACCCGGGCACAGCACGGCGGACAGCGCCGTGGCGTACCAGAGCCGTGGAGCCGACGGCAGCGCCGTCGGCCTCGGGCGGGTGTTCGTCGGGGACTTCATCGACTTCCGCACCGCGCACGTGGGCCCCGCCGTCACCGACGGCACCCTCGTCCAGACCTTCAACGCGGACTTCGTCAAGGACGCGGCTTCCCAGTACTCGGTGGCTTTCGGCGGCAGTACGAAGAAGCTGGCGACCGGCCTCGTCAGGCACACGCAGGCGAAGGACCTCGCGACGCTCAAGATCGGCCTCGGCGCCTCCGCTCCCGGAAAGGCCCTCGCGGCCTACGCCGTTCCCCAGCTGCCCGGCGCGTCGACGGACGGCGGATTCCCGGTGCTTCAGGCGGCGCACGGCACACGCACCCTGTACGTATCCACGGCCGACGGCGTCCGGTGGCAGACCGAGGTCCAGCAGTACGGCAAGCCCGACGCGGACGGCGGCCGGTTCCTCGAAAGCTACTCCACGACGGTCGGGCCGCAGCGCTACGAAGCGGGCCGCACCTACCGGGACAGGTTCAACACGGGCGTCTTCGGCCCCCTGCTGAACAAGGAGAGGGGCGTCTTTCGCACCGCGCCCGACCCGATCACGGGCAAGCAGCTGATCGTGGGTCTGCTGCCGCTCCTGTCCGACGGCAACGGCCACCTCGACGACACGGCGGACCCCTACGTCCAGTCGTACACGTCGGCCTCCTCCACGCTGTACCGCAACGGCGTGAAGATCGCCGGGAGCAGCGCCCCGCCGAACGGCCGGGTGCCCTTCGCAGTCGACTCCTCCGACGCCGAGTACCGGCTCACGGTCTCCATCGAGCGCTCGGCGGAGATCGCCGAGGCCTCCACCCGCGTCGACGCGGACTTCACCTTCCGCTCGAAGCCCGTCACGCGGACCACGGCAATGCCGGTCTCCACGGTGCGCTTCGCGGTCCCTGTCGACCTCGCCTCGCGCGCTCCGGCGGGCCGGACGGTACGGGTGCCGGTGACCGTGCAGGGTTCGGCGGCCGGGAAGAACCTCAAGTCCCTTGCGTTGGAGGTGAGTTACGACGAGGGGAAGACCTGGCAGTCCGCGAAGGTCGACGGCGGAAGCATCTCCGTGAAGAACCCGGCGAAGGACAAGGCCGTCTCGTTCCGCGCGGAGATCGTGGACAAGCAGGGCAATACGTCGGCACTGACGATCCACCACGCGTACTACGGCAAGTAGCTGAGCAGAAGGGGAGGTGCACGGGAGGGGACTCCGGTGCACCTCCCCCCTCAGCCCGCGCCCGCGCCCAACCCGGCGGTCTTGTGGCGGCGGGCCCGGCGAAGGAGTTCGTCCGCTCCCCAGACGAGGAGCGGGAAGGGGGCGACGACGGCCAGTTGGGCCGGGCTGAGGGCTGCCGTGCCGAAGACGTCCTGGAGCGGTGGCGCGTAGACGACTGCCGCGGTGAAGACCAGTTCGAAGCCGATGCCCCACAGGAGCAGGCGATTGGTGAGGACGCCGATGGTGAACAGGGAGGCACGGTCGGTGCGGGCGGCGAACGCCGTGCCGATCTGGCAGGCGACGATGCCGACGAACGTGATCGTGGTGGCTTCCAGGTACGCCTGGTGCAGGGGGGTGCCGCTGCCGGTGGGATCTCCGGGATGCCAGCCGGCCTGCCCGAGGGTGAAGAGGTAGCCGGCCATGACGAGAATCGCGGAGAGGGTGCCCAGGATCACCCAGGCGCGGAAGAGGAGGGTCCGGTCGATGACTCCGGCCGTGCGGGATCGGGGCGGGCGGGACATGAGTCCGGGTTCGGCGGGTTCGCGTCCGAGGGCGAGCGCGGGCACCGTTTCGGTGCCGAGGTCGATGGCCAGGATCTGCAGGACGGTGAGCGGGAGCGGGATGCTGCCCCCGGAGAGCGCGAAGACGAGGAAGGGAACGACCTCGGGGACGGCGTGGGCGAAGATGTAGAGCACGAATTTGCGGACGTTGTCGAAGACGCGTCGTCCCGCGTCGACGGCGGAGACGATGGTGGCGAAGTTGTCGTCGGTGAGGACCATCGTGGCCGCCTCGCGGGCCACGTCCGTGCCCGACTTGCCCATGGCGACGCCGATGTCGGCGTGGCGGAGCGCGGGGGCGTCGTTGACGCCGTCTCCGGTCATCGCCACGACCTCGCCCTGTGCGCGGAGGGCCTCGCAGATGCGCAGTTTGGCTTCCGGTGAGGTGCGGGCGAACACGATCTCCTGGTGGCCCGAGAGGAGTTCGTCGAGGTCGTGATCGGTCATGCGCTCCAGTACGTCGCCTGCGAGGACGGGGCTGCCGGGGGCGCCGATGCCGACCTGGCGGGCGATTTCGGCGGCGGTGAGTCCGTAGTCGCCGGTGATGACGTGGATGCGGATTCCGGCCCGGTGCGCGGCCTTGACGGCCTCGGTGACGCCGGGGCGTGCGGGGTCCGCCATGGCGACCAGGCCGAGCAGTGTCAGGCCGGATTCCGCCTGCTCGCGCTGCGTCGGTACTTCCTCGCCGGGGTCCAGGACGCGATGGGCGAGGGCGAGCACGCGCAGCCCGGAGGCTGCGTAGCGGTCGATGACGGTGGTCAGTTCGTGTCGTGCCGGCTCGTCCAGGTCGCGGTTCTTGCCCGGGGAATCGAGGAGGTGGGTGCAGTGCGGGAGTACGGATTCGGGGGCCCCGTTGGTGTGCACCGTGAGCCCGTCCGCCGTGTCGCTCACGGTGGTCATCCGCTTCAGGTGGGCGTCGAAGGGGAAGATCGTGCGCCGGGCGGACCTGCGGCGGTCGGACTCGACGGCGACGCCGAGGTCGTCGGCCAGGGACAGCAGGGCGAGTTCCGTGGGGTCGCCGCTGCCGTGGGGCTGCGCTTCGGTCGGTGCGTCGGCCGTGGTGCAGGCGGCGCCGTTCGCGGCGAGCAGTGCCGCCTGCGGGTCGTGGGCTGCCTCGTCCGGGCTGCGTTCGTGGCCGGCCAGCCACAGCCGGGTGACGCGCATGCGGTTCTCGGTGAGGGTTCCGGTCTTGTCCGTGCAGATCACCGTCGTGGACCCCAGGGTCTCCACGCCCGAGAGGCGCTTGACGACCGCTCCCCCTCGCGCGAGTTCCCGTACTCCGGCGGCGAGGGCGAGGGTGATGGTGGGGAGGAGTCCTTCGGGTACGTTCGCGACGATCAGGCCGATGGAGAAGCTGATGGCTGCGCTCCAGCCCAGTCCCGCGGCGACTCCGACGGGCAGGAAGGCGGCCCCGATCACCACGGCGACGGCGGCGATGATCCAGGTGGCCTTGCGGACCTGGCGTTCCAGGGGGCTGCGTTCGGTCTTGCCGCGTTGCGACAGGGTGGCGATGCGGCCGAGTTCGGTGTGCATTCCGGTGCGGGTGACGACGGCTTCGGCTTCGCCGCCGGTGCAGGTGGTGCCGCTGAAGAGGAGTTCGTGCGCCTCCAGCAGGGAGACGGTGTCCGCGGAGGGCTCGGGCGAGCGGGTGACGGGCAGGGATTCGCCGGTGAGGGAGGACAGGTCGAGCGTGAGCGTGCCCTCGACGAGGTGCGCGTCCGCGCAGACGCGGTCTCCCTCGGCGACGACAAGGATGTCGCCCGGCACGAGATCCCGCGCCTCGATGTCGCTGCGCACGCGGTCGCGTACGACCCGGGCGGTGGGCGGCAGGAACGCTGCCAGCGCCTCCACAGCCCGTTCGGCCTGCATCTCCTGGACGAAGGCGAACCCGGCGTTCAGGAGAATCACCGCCACGACGGCGACCGACAGCGCCGGAGTTCCGCCGACCCAGGCCAGGACGGCGGCCAGGGCCAGCAGGATCGCCAGCGGCTGGGTGAACTGCGAGAGCAGCTCGCCCGGCCACCGACGCCCGCCGGCCCTGGTCAGGGTGTTGGGCCCGTAAACGAGCAGCCTCCGCGCTGCTTCCCTGCCGGTCAGGCCCGAACGGGAGGTGCGCAGCTCGCGGAAGAGGTCGGCCGGCGGAAGGCGCTCGTCGGTCTCCTCGGCGTCATCGGGTTCCCCGTTGTGGGGCTCGTCCGCCGCGCGACCTTTGCGCACCGTGCTGTTTCGCGACCCGCCCATGGGAAGCCCTTCTCCGGTGGAGCTGTGCAATGGCCGAGCAGGTGCTCGAAGCCGTACGGATCACGGCCGGGGCACGACGATCACGGCTGGGGCACGACCACGACGGGGCACGGTGCGTGCTGCACGCAGTGCTGGCTGACCGAACCGAGCAGGGCACCTGCGAACGTGCCGTGCCCGCGGCTTCCCAGGACGAGGAGTCGGGCACTGCGGGCGGCGTCCATGAGGACCGGGAGCGGGTGTCCTTCGACAACCCGGGACGTGACCTCCGGGGACTGCGGCTGCTCGGCCCGTACCGTGGCGACGGTGTCCAGCAGGGCTGATTCGGCTGCCTTGGCGTACACGCCGCCGTCGGACATCGAGGGCACCCAGCCGTAGCTGTACCCGTACACCTCGGGGTACTGCCACGCCGCGACCGCTTCGACCTGCGCTCCGGTCAGGGCGGCCTGGGCCAGGCTCCATCGCAGTGCCGCCCGGGAGCACGGTGAGCCGTCGACGCCCACGACGATGCGGGGCCTGTCCTGGGTGTGCTGGGTCATGGTCGATCCCCTGCCGCTAGGTGCCGCGCAACCCGGACCGGCTCGCACGGCACCTTCACGCTACGTACGGACACCGGCCCGGTCTGCAGCCAACCGGACCTGATGCGGGGCCGTTCGGCCCCTGCCCCGGGCACGGATGGCGCGCGATGGGGGGGATCACGGCGATCGGCCAGATCGCACAGACCACCCCGCACAGGGTCGTGGGGCAGCACACGCTGGACGAGACGCTGGCGCAGACCCGACCGCATCAACCTCGACGTCCGCGAGATCCTCGACGTGACCACCGCCGGGTGGGGCATCGAGGACCGGCCGCTACCGCTCAAGGAACTGCACGCTTGTGTGGTGCGGGGGGTGAGCAGTGTCGGCTGCCAGTTCGCGGACCGCTACGACGCCGTCGACCGCCCGGCACATCCGGAGCAGGGTGGTGTGCAGGGCACGCTGTCCGATGCTCCCGCGGAGTGTCACCACCCCGTCGGAAACGGTGACTTGTACGGCGTCGGGGCGCAGGGACAGGGTTCGGCCCAGGATGTCGTAGACGATCTCCTCGCGTATGGCCGAGTCGCGGCGCAGGAAGATCCGCAAGAGGTCGCTCCGGCTGACCAGGCCGACGAGTTTCCCTGACTCGTCGACGACGGGCAGGCGCTTGATGTGGTAGCGCTCCATGGTGCGGGCTGCTTCGACGACGTTCCACTGCGGCTGCGCGCAGACGGCCGGCGAGGACATCAGCCGGCCCGCGTCCTCCGTCTGGCGGCCGGGCCCGTTGTACTCCCTTCCGCCTGGGGCCGGACGGCCTTCGGGGTCGGGGCGCACGGCCTCGCCGTGCAGCAGGTCGGCCTCCGAGACCACCCCGATGGGACAGTTCCGTTCGTCGACGACCGGCATTGCGGTGATGTCGTTGTCGGTCAGCTTCTGCACCAGCTCCTTGAAGCCGGTGCCGGCACGGACATGGATGACGTCGTGGGTCATCAGATCCTGAACAGTGCGGTGTTGCATGGCTGTTGACCACCTTCGGGTGGATGCGGCGGGGCGGAGGGGCCCTGATGTCCACAGCCTCCCGCCGGTCGGTGGCGTCCGGGCAGGGGACAAAGGTCCCTCATCCCACGGACCGAATCCATGGACCGAACCCCACGGACCGAACCCCACGGACCGGCGCCGTGTCCGGAAGCACCGGGCCGACGGTCGTGAGGGCCGTTCGGCCCCTGCTGCTCGTCCGTGAACCGCGCAAGACTCGACAGCGGTGCGGACCGCGCGCCGCTGTCCCAGCCGAGCAGCGAAAGGGGGCACGCGCATGGCGCACCGTGCAACGGTCCAGATCACGGACACCGGTCCCACCGCGGCGAGCGTGTCATCGGGGCCTGGCATGGCCCTCGCGGCGGTCGTCCTGTACGTACAGGATCTCCCGGCGTCCGTGGCGTTCTACCGCTCCTTGCTGCAACTCCAGGAAGGCGCATCGGGCACTCCGACGGCCGCGCTGCTCTTCAACCCGGAAGGGTTCCAGCTGTATCTGCGTGCCGTCGGCCGCCGGGCCCCGCATCCGCTGGGGGCGGTAGGCATCCAGTGCGTGGTCTGGGCCGCACCCAGTGCTGCGGACCTGAAGCGCTGCGAGGGGTGGCTCAAGGCCCGGCAGGCACACGTCCAGACCCTGACGGCCGACGGCATCACCTGGGTCGAAGGACGTGACCCCAGCCATGTGACGGTCATGGTGACCCACCCCCGCCCCGGCGAGGCCGTTCACCACCGGATACTCACCAGGATCTACGCCCTGTGAACGCCGACCCGCCTCCACACTCCGCGACCGGTCCCAGCCTCGGCCTCCCTTCCCGCATTCGTGCCTGCCTCTTCGACCTGGACGGCGTCCTCACCCGCACGGCAGTCGTGCACGCGGCAGCCTGGAAGGAGACGTTCGACGCGTTCCTGCTCCGCCGCGACGGCAGCGCCTTCCGCCCCTTCGACCCGGTCGAGGACTACGCCTCGTACGTGGACGGACTCTCCCGTGAGGACGGTGTACGCAGCTTCCTCGCCTCCCGGAAGATCGCGCTGCCCCAGAGGCGGGAGGCGGACACCGTGCACGATCTCGGCGAGCGGAAGAACGTGATCCTCCTCCGGAAGATCAGGGACGCGGGCGTGCAGGCGTATCCCGGCTCGGTCCGCTACGTCAGGGCCGTCCGGGGGGCGGAGCTTCGGCGTGCCGTGGTCTCTTCCAGCGCGAACTGCCTCGACGTCCTCACTTCCGCGGGTATCGCCGACCTCTTCGAGGTCAGGATCGACGCGGGTGTCGCCGCCGCACAGCACCTGCCGGGCAAGCCGCACCCCGACACCTTCCTGGCCGCCGCCCGCGCCCTCGGCGTCTCCCCCGCCCGCTCCGCGATCTTCGAGGATTCCCTGGCGGGAATGGACGCGGGCCGGGCCGGCGGGTTCGGGTTCGTCGTCGGCGTGGACCGCGGCAACCGGTCCGCCGCCCTTCACCAGCGCGGTGCGGACGTGGTCGTACGCGACCTGGCCGACCTGCTCCAGGACCCCCGGTGATCAGTCATCCCGCCTACGACATCGAACCGTGGTGCCTGCGCGAGACCGAACTCAACCTCGGCCTGCTGGCCCAGAGCGAATCCGTGTTCGCGCTCTCCAACGGCCATGTCGGCTGGCGGGGAAACCTCGACGAGGGCGAACCGCACGGACTGCCGGGCACCTACCTCAACGGGGTGTACGAGCTGCGCCCTCTTCCGTACGCCGAGGCCGGATACGGCTACCCGGCCTCCGGCCAGAGCGTCATCGACGTCACCAACGGCAAACTCATCCGGCTCCTGGTGGATGACGAGCCCTTCGACCTGCGCTACGGCCGGCTCCACCATCACCAGCGGGTGCTCGACTTCCGCACCGGGCTCCTGCACCGGACCGTCGCCTGGACCTCCCCCGCCGGAAGCACCGTCCGCATCCGCTCCTCACGGCTCGTCTCCTTCACGCAACGCGCGGTGGCCGCCGTCGCCTACGAGGTCGAACCCGTCGACGCCGAGATACGCATCGTGCTGCAGTCCGAGCTGGTCGCCAACGAGCAGCTTCCCCCCGTCCCCGGAGGGGATCCGCGCAGCGCGGCCGCGTTGGAATCACCTCTGGTGCCCGAGGAGAACTTCGCACGCGACACCCGGCTTCGGCTGATCCACCGGACGGCCGGAAGCGGACTGCAGGTGGCCGTCGCGGCGGACCACGTCGTCGAGGCGCCTGCCGGTACGACGACGAGTGCGGAGAGCACGGAGAACCTGAGCCGACTGACGCTCACCACCCACCTGCACCCGGGGCAGACGCTGCGCGTGGAGAAGTTCGTCGCCCACGGCTGGTCCAGCACCCGATCCCTGCCCGCCCTGCACGACCAGGTCGAAGCCGCCCTCTTCTCCGCCACCCACACCGCATGGGACGGACTGCGCGCGGAGCAGCACACGTACCTGGCCGCCTTCTGGGCCGGGGCCGACGTGGAAGTGGACGGGGATGCCGAGATCCAGCAGGCGGTCCGGTTCGCCCTGTTCCACGTGCTCCAGGCCGGGGCGCGTGCGGAGGAACGCGCCATCCCGGCGAAGGGCCTCACCGGTCCCGGTTACGACGGCCACTGCTTCTGGGACACCGAGACGTTCGTCCTGCCCCTGCTCACCTACACCGCCCCTCAGGCAGCGGCACAAGCCCTGCGCTGGCGCTTCGCCACCCTGCCCGCCGCGCAGGAGCGGGCACGGCAACTGGGCCTGGCCGGGGCCGCCTTCCCGTGGCGGACCATCAACGGCAGCGAGTGCTCGTCGTACTGGCCGGCCGGGACCGCCGCCTTCCACATCAACGCCGACATCGCCGACGCCGTGGTCCGCTATGTCGCCGCCACGGACGATGACGCCTTCGCACGGGAGGCAGGGGTGCCCCTGCTCGTGCAGACCGCCCGGCTGTGGCGGGCCCTGGGGCACCACGACCCGCAGGGGGCCTTCCACATCGACGGAGTGACCGGCCCCGACGAGTACAGCGCCCTCTCGGACGACAACACGTACACCAACCTGATGGCACAGCAGAACCTCGCCGCCGCGGCCCACCTGGTGTCCCGCTACCCGCGCGAGGCCGGACTGCTCGCCGTGAGCGGGGCGGAAACAGCCTCCTGGCGGAACGCGGCGGCCCGGATGTCGGTGCCGTACAGCACCGCGCTCGGGATGTACGAGCAGTCCGCCGGTTCGACCTCCCACGAGGTGTGGGACTTCCCTGCCACCGGCCCTGAGCAGTACCCGCTGATGCTGTGCTTCCCGTACTTCGACCTCTACCGCAAGCAGGTCCTCAAGCAGGCCGATCTGGTGCTCGCGCTGCATCTGCGCGGTGACGCCTTCACCCGTGACGACAAGGCCCGCGCGTTCGCGTACTACGAGGCCCTGACGGTCCGGGACTCCTCCCTGTCCGCCTGCACCCAGGCGGTGCTCGCCGCCGAGACCGGTCATGTGGAGCTCGCGTACGACTATCTCGGCGAGGCCGCGATGATGGACCTCTCCGACCTGGAGCACAACACCCGCGACGGCCTGCACATCGCCTCACTCGCGGGTACGTGGACCGCGCTCGTCGCCGGGTTCGGCGGCATGCGGCACCACGAAGGGCTGCTCTCCTTCGCGCCCCGGCTCCCGACGGCACTCAGCCGTCTCGCCTTCACCGTCCTCGTGCACGGCCGGGCCCTGCGGGTCGAGGTCACCAGGAGAACGGCCACCTATTCCGTTCCGGCCGGGGAGCCACTGGAGATCCAGCACTACGGAACACCGCTCAAGGTTTCCCCCCTGTCTCCCCGGTCAGTGACCCTGCCCACCGCGGCCCCCGAGGGCACCGCCCCTGACCAGCCTCCCGGCCGTCGTCCGTTACGGCGCTCCGCCGGCGGGGCTCCGCCCGTCGGCTGACGTCCCCGTCCTCGCGTGCCGGGTGTCAGCCGGTCCAGGTCCAGTCGGCGACCTCCGGAAGATCCGTACCGTGCTCACGTATCCAGGCGTGG
The DNA here is from genome assembly GCF_044744005.1 of Streptomyces sp. NPDC087440. Classification (NCBI taxonomy): domain Bacteria; kingdom Bacillati; phylum Actinomycetota; class Actinomycetes; order Kitasatosporales; family Streptomycetaceae; genus Streptomyces; species Streptomyces sp. NPDC087440. The sequence continues at coordinate 157,691 of NZ_JBIUXN010000001.1, forward strand.
TGGCGCAGCCGGGTGTCGGCCAGCTCCTGCCGGAACTCCCCTGCCCGGACCGCGAGTCCGGGCACACGGTCGACGACGTCCATCGCGAGCCGGTAGCGGTCGAGGTCGTTGCGGACGACCATGTCGAAGGGCGTGGTCGTGGTGCCCTCCTCCTTGTAGCCGCGCACGTGCAGCTGGGCGTGGCCGGTGCGGCGGTACGCGAGGCGGTGGATCAGCCACGGGTAGCCGTGGTAGGCGAAGACGACCGGCCGGTCGGTGGTGAACAGGGCGTCGAACTCGGCGTCCGGCATGCCGTGCGGGTGTTCCGCCGAGGGCAGGAGCCGGGCCAGGTCGACCACGTTCACCACGCGCACGGCCAGCTCGGGCAGGTGGCGGCGCAGGAGTTGGGCCGCTGCCAGCACCTCCAGGGTGGGGACGTCACCGGCGCAGGCCAGGACGACGTCCGGCTCGCGGCGGCCGTTCTCCGTACCGGCCCATTCCCAGATTCCGGCGCCGCGCGCGCAGTGCCCCCGGGCTTCTTCCAGGGTCAGCCAGTCGAAGCAGGGCTGTTTGCCCGCGACGACGACGTTGACGTAGTCCCGCGAGCGCAGCACGTGGTCGGCGACGGCGAGGAGGGTGTTGGTGTCGGGCGGCAGGTAGGCCCGTACGACCTCGGGCGACTTGTTGAGGACGTGGTCGACGAAGCCGGGGTCCTGGTGGGAGAAGCCGTTGCTGTCCTGACGCCAGACGTGCGAGGTGAGCAGGTAGTTCAGGGAGGCGATGGGGCGGCGCCAGGGCAGGCGGCGGGAGGTGCGGAGCCATTTGACGTGCTGGTTGACCATGGAGTCGACGATGTGGGTGAAGGCCTCGTAGCAGGAGAAGAGGCCGTGGCGGCCGGTGAGGAGGTAGCCCTCCAGCCAGCCCTGGCAGGTGTGTTCGGAGAGGATCTCCATGACGCGGCCGTGCCGGTCGAGGTGTTCGTCGACCGGGAGGGTCTGTTCCTGCCAGGCCTTTCCGGTGGCCCGGTAGACGGAGTCGAGCCGGTTGGACGCGGTTTCGTCCGGGCCGACGAGGCGGAAGTCGCGCCGTTCGGCGGTGTTCTCCATGAGCGTTTCCAGCAGCTCGCCGAGCACCCGGGTGGGCTCGTGCGCCGTGACGCCGGGCTTGTCGACCGGGACCGCGTACCGCTCCAGCGGCGGCACCGGGAGGTCGCGTACGAGGAGGCCGCCGTTCGTGTGCTCGTTCGCGCCGAGGCGGCGGGTGCCCTGCGGCACGCATGCGAGGACCTGGTCGTACGGCCGTCCCTGGTCGTCGAAGAGTTCCCGCGGCCGGTAGGAGCGCATCCACTCCTCCAGCTGACGCAGATGTTCCGGGTTCTCGCGGACCGCGGTGAGCGGCACTTGGTGCGCCCGCCAGGTCCCTTCGACCGGTACGCCGTCGACCTCGGCGGGGCCGGTCCAGCCCTTGGGAGTGCGCAGCACGATCATCGGCCAGCGCCTGCGCTCGGTGACCCCTTCGTCGCGGGCGCCGCGCTGAATCGTGTTGATCATGTCGAGGGCGGTGTCCATGGCGTGCGCCATCGCGCAGTGCACCTGGAGCGGGTCGTCGCCCTCGACGTGCAGGGGGTCGTGTCCCAGTCCGCGCAGAAGATCGTCGAGTTCGTACGACGGCAGGCGGGCCAGGAGGGTCGGATTGGCGATCTTGTAGCCGTTGAGGTGCAGGATCGGCAGGACCGCGCCGTCGTGCACGGGATCGAGGAACTTGTTGGAGTGCCAGGACGCGGCCAGGGGCCCGGTCTCCGCCTCGCCGTCGCCGATCACGCAGGCGACGAGGAGGTCCGGGTTGTCGAAGGCGGCGCCGTACGCGTGCGCGAGGGAGTAGCCGAGTTCACCGCCCTCGTGGATCGAACCGGGCGTCTGCGGTGCCACGTGGCTGGGCACGCCGTCGGGGAAAGAGAACTGGCGGAACAGCCGCGCCATGCCCTCCGCGTCCCGGCTCACATCGGGGTACGTCTCCGTATACGTGCCCTCCAGCCAGGAGTTGGCCAGAACGGCGGGGCCTCCGTGCCCCGGCCCCCACACGCAGAGGGCGTCCTTCCCGTGGTCCCTGATCACTCGGTTCAGGTGGGTGTGGACGAGGTTCAGCCCCGGCGAGGTGCCCCAGTGCCCGAGCAGTCGGGGCTTGATGTGCTCGGGACGCAACGGTTCCGTGAGCAGCGGGTTGGACATCAGATAGATCTGGCCGACGGCGAGGTAGTTCGCCGCCCGCCAGTGCGCATCCAGCGCCGCCAACTCCTGCACACCGAGGTAGGCGGCCGATTCCTGATCGAACTGCGGCATCCCGTCATCCCTTCCTGAGCAGTGGGGCAGGGCGAGATCACCGACCGGTCCCGGGCGATGGCCCAGCCGTCGGCGGCCCGTGTCTCGTTCCTGAGGCTAGGACCGCCCCCGGGTTCGCACGAGGGGCCGGACGGCCCTTCTCCCTGCCCGGACCCACTGCGTCCGTGCCCCGCGGACGCGCCCGGACCTGTGCAAGGCCGCAGGGGAGGACTAGCGTGAGGCATGCCGCCCCGGTCCCCGGCTGCGCCGCTTGTCTCCACGACGTCGCATCGGCGTACCACCACGTCCCGCGCAGGGCACCCGAGGGCCGGCCGATACGTCCGGCGGGACGTCTTCTTGCTGTGTCCCGCACTCACGGCTCCCGCCCGACAAAGCCCTGGCGGTACACGTGTACCTACTGCTTCTCCCTGTCGCACTCCCCCTGGCCCTGCTCGGCACCATGATCGGGCTCGCCTGGTGGGAGGACTTCCTCCTGCCTCCGCGCGACGAGCACGCATCCCAGCCGTCGGCCGAACCATGTGAAGCCGTGGCACCCGATGCCCGCAGCGCGACGGCCGGGCTCCCGGCAGCACCCCGGACCGCCGCACGGACGGTGGCACGGCCATCTCGCCGACGGGCCCTTTCACGAGCCCCGAAAGATCGAGGAGGTGCGCCGCCACAGCGTGCGCGCCGCACGCAACTCCGCACGCATCTCCGCACGCAGAGGAAGCCATGAACTGCTACGACTGCCATCTCCTGGGCACCACCGTTCCCGCCGTTGCCGTCTGCCGGCACTGCGGCGGGGCTGTCTGCCCCGAGCACATCAAGTCCAACGCCGACGACGTGATGCGCCCGGAAGGCATGGGCCTCACCACGCTCAACGAACCCGCCCGTCGCCTCACCTGCCTCATCTGTCACGAAGCGGAACACCAGACCTGACTCGGCCTCGTCACCCATGGCCGTCGCCGGACAGGCACGGCCGCCTGCAACGAGCATGCCGACGGAGGCACCAGTGAACACGGAACGAACCTCGCCGCCCCGCTCGCGAGCCCGGCACGATCCTGATGGGCCGTTGGCCGTGCTGAGGCCCCAGATCCAGGTCGTCCGGGGCATCCGGGACCACCCGTACGCGCTGCTGGAGTCGGTGCTCTCCGCGGGTCGGGAACTCGATCTTCCCCAGGTCCTGGGTCGCATCGCGGAAGCGGCAGTGATCTTGAGCGGTGCACAGTGCGGCGGCATCGGAGTCGTGGAACCGGAGCTGGATCCGTCCCTCACGGCTGGGATCAGCCCGGAGGCGCTCGCGCTGAGCGGGCAGCTCCCCAGCGGCCACCGCCTGCTCGGCGAACCGGTCCGCCATCCGGACACACCGCGATCGACAGAACGCAGCGTCGATCGTGAGCCCTCTTCGAACGGTGTGCGGTGGGATGCCTTCCTCGCCGTGCCGATCGTCGTTCGTGGCGCCCCTTTCGGCACCCTCTGTCTCGCGGGCAAGCGCGACGGCACCGCGTTCGACGGCGACGACGAGGCGGTGCTCTCGGCGCTGGCGGCGGCGGCAGAGGTGGCCGTCGACAACGCCCGCCTCTTCGCCGAGGGCCAGGTCCGCGAGAGGTGGCTGGCAGCAGGCGCCGAGCTGACCAGCGGGCTGCTCTCCGGCGCTCCGGAGACCCAGGTGCTGGAGCTGATGCTGAACCGGGCGCGGGAGATCACATCGGCCGATCTCGGCGTGGTCGACCTGGTCGCACCGGGGACGCGGGAACTGCGTGGCGCGTTTGCGCTCGGTGAGGGTGCGGAGGTGCACCGCGGCCTGCGGCTGCCGCGCGAGGGAACGCTGGCCGGCACGGCCCTGGCCACCGGTGGGCTGGTCGTCACCTCGCACGTGGACAGCGACCCTCGGGTCACTTTCCGCAGCGGGCACTGGCAGGGACTGGGTCCGGCGGTCGCCATCCCCATGAGCACGAGCGGAGGGGACCGGGGGGTCCTCGTGCTCGCCCGCAAGGCCGGGCGTCGGCCGTTCACGCGCGAGGAGATCGAGCCGCTCCCGGGGTTTGCGGGGCAGGCAGCGCTCGCGCTGGAACTGGCCGACCGGCGCCGGGCCGCCGAGCAGGTGAGCCTGCTGGAGGAGCGTGACCGGATCGCCCGCGACCTGCACGACCTGGCCATCCAGCGGCTGTTCGCCACCGGCATGACGCTCCAGAGCGTCGAGCGCCTCGTCGAGCACCCGCAGGCCACCGAACGCATCGGCCGGGCGGTCGACGACCTCGACACCACCATCAAGATCATCCGCTCGACGATCTTCGGTTTGCGGGCCCACGACGCGGGCCCCGGCGGCAGCGGACTGCGGGCCCGCACCGCCCGCGCGGTCGAGGAAGCCGTCCCGACACTGGGCCTGACCCCGTCCCTGCGTGTGGAAGGCCTGCTCGACACCGATGTACCGCAACCGGTGGCGGACGAGGTCCTGGCCGTCCTCCACGAGGCCCTGGCGAACATCGCCCGCCACGCGCGGGCCTCGGCCACCGAGATCGTACTCATCGTGAACAAGGAAGGACTCACGCTGACCGTCGCCGACAACGGGGTGGGAATCAGTTCGAGCGCGCGCAGCAGCGGACTGCGCAACCTCAGCGAACGGGCCCGGAACCTGGGCGGGGAGCTGAGCCTGTCCGTACCGCGCGGGGGCGGCACACTGCTGCGGTGGGCCGTGCCGCTTCCCGACCGGCAATAGCGGCTGTCCGGATCAGCCGTCCTGACGAGGCGGCTGATCCCAGCGCACCGCCAGGACGGCCGCCTGGACCCGGCGCTCGACACCGAGCTTCGCGAGGAGCCGGGAGATGTGGTTCTTGACGGTCTTCTCCGAGAGGAAGAGCCGCTTGCCGATCTGCCGATTGGTGAGGCCCTCACCGACGAGATCCAGGATCTCGTGCTCCCGGACGCTCAGTACGTCCACCTGCCCGTCCGGCAGTACGGGGTGCGCGTCGGGCCCACCGCGCAGCGTGCTCATCAGCCGGGCGGTGGTGGCGGGATCGAGCATCGACTGCCCGGAGGCGACCGTGCGTACGGCGGTGATCAGGTCGGAGCCCTTGATCTGCTTGAGCACGTACCCGGACGCCCCGGCCATGATCGCGTCCAGCAGGGCGTCGTCGTCATCGAACGAGGTGAGCATCAGGCAGGCCAACTCCGGCATCCGGCCGCGCAGTTCGCGGCAGACGGTGATGCCGTCGCTGTCGGGAAGCCGGACGTCGAGAATGGCCACGTGCGGGCGCAGAGCGGGAGCCCTGACGAGGGCCTGCGCGCTGGTGCCTGCCTCGCCGACCACCGTGATGTCCGGCTCCGAGTCGAGCAGGTCGTGCACTCCACGCCGTACGACCTCGTGATCGTCGAGGAGGAAGACCCGGATCGGCGACTCCGGTGAGAACACGCGTCCCTGGCTCACATCGCCCTCCGGGCGTCGGTTGTCCCATGGGTCGTACCGGGGCCGCGGAACCGGCGGTCGGCGTCGGGCAGCCCTTTGATCAGGCAGTGCTAGCGCGGCAGGCCGCTGCCCGCGGGCCCGTAGAGATCCAGCAGCCGGATCCGTGCCGCGTGGAGGCGGTGGGCGAGGACCTGTGCGACCCACAGTCCCACAGCGGCTCCCAGTTCCGGGTCTCCGTGGCACAACTCCCGTACGGCGACGGCGTCGAACTCGGCCGCGGCCACCGGGCGCAGGGCCGTGGCCCCGAGCTGCCACGCGTGCGGTTCGAACAGCCAGGACCAGCCGACGAGTTGCCCCGGGCCGAGCGTCTCGATCACGGCCGCGCGGCGGCCGGGGACGTGCATGTCCAGCGCCACCGACCCCTGACGTACGACCCAGAACCGGTCGGCGCGCTGCCCCTCGTTGAACAGTCGGGTACCGGCCGGAATGGACACTTCGTGGGCGAGCGCCAACAGCCGGGGCCGGTGCTCCTCGGGAAGGCCGCTCAGGATGTTCGTCAGGACAGACATGGCGCGTGCTTCCCTTCCGCAGGGCAGTGGACCTGATCCGGCGGTGACGTGATCAACCCGGGCCTGTACGAGAGGGCTTCGCCGTCCGGCGGAGTCGGCATGCCGGTGACTGTCATCGCTGCGGCACTTCGGCGCCGAGCTTCAGCGCCATGTCGGCCGCCCATGCGGAGATCGCCCCGAAGTCCCGGAAGTCCCCGCCGCGGCCCGATGCGACGATCATGCGTGCCATGCGGCCCTGAGCGCCCTGCTCCAACCGCCCGCCGAACGTCGCGTGCTCACGGGCATCGAGGCGGTCCATCACCCGGCGGGCTCCCCGCACCGGCGGAATGTTGCGCTCCCCGGCCGACGGATCGAGCGGCCCGCTGCTGAACAGCCACACCGACCGGTGCAGCAGCTCGGCCCGGTGGCGGCGGGCAAAGCGCACCGCGTCGCCGTGCCAGCGCCCCGCGTACAGGGCACCGCCGAGCACCACCAGGTCGTACGAGGTGACATCCTCGACCTCGGCAGCAGAACACACCTCGGCCTCCATGCCACAGCAGCGCAAGGCCTCGCCGACGACCTCGGCTATGCCCGCCGTCGATCCGTTCTTCGTCCCGTACGCCACCAACGCTCGCTGCGTCATGGCAGTACCTCCTTCTTCTCGGTCCGGCTTCTCGGTCCGGTGCGGATCTCCTCAGCGCAACCACGGGCTGTTCCGCACGATCGGCAGCCGCTCCCAGGCACGGCCCAGGCCCCACACCCGCCCGGCGTTGCCCACGGCCAGGGCGATGAGAATCGCGGCGTACAGGAGGTGGTAGTCGACGACGGGGTTCGTGGACATGCTCGGCGCACCGGACGCCACGTGCTGTGCCGGCGGCCACTCGGCCGCCCACATCAGCGCCATCATCACCGTGCCGGCCACGGCCGCGAACCGCAGTGCCACCCCTGCCGTCACCGCTGCGCCGATGGCCAGCAGGCCCAGCATGAACAGCCAGTCCGCCCAGGTCTCGCCCGCCATGCTGTGGAAGGTGGATTGCAAGGGCCCCGCGGCGACCCCGCCGAGGAAGCCCTTGGTCGGCGACCCTCCCTCGGTCCAGGCCCTGCCCGGTCCTGTCGCGTAACCCCACCCGAAGGCCTTGTCGAGGAAGGGCCAGAGGAACACGAACCCGGTCAGGATCCGCAGCCCGGCGAAGACGGTGTCGAACGTCGTGGACCGGGTGGTTTCCAGGGCACCGGCAGATGTCCGCGGGGTCGTTGCACCAGCAGATGTCCGCGTGGTCGTTGTCGGATTCCCCGACCGCGAGGCGAACCGTGGCCCTGCCGCCGTCCGTCCGCTCGCGCTCTCGTGAACTGCCATGACGGACACGCCCTCCCGGGATCGCCACCGCGATTGCGGTGACCCCCTCAGTGTCCGGCGGTCAACGAGTCCGCAGCGTGGGCCGAAGGGCTGTACAGCGGGCCAACCGGCCCTACTTGAAAGGATCATCGGGAGCCGGAAGGGCGCTCGGCACGCATCCGTGGGATCCGTGCGGCCTGTCGGGGCGGCGAACTCCCTGTCTCCCCTAGCGTGGTGGCCCACGCCGCGCTCTTCGTACGGAAGCGGCAGCAGACACTTCGTCGCGCAGCCCGAGGGAGCAGGAACGCCATGAGTGAACGAGGGACCCCGGGGACCCCGGACCGGCACCATCCGGTGGTGGCAGCCCACAGGGCCAAGCGTGCGGGTGATGTGCAACTGCGCGTCGCGGATGCGATCACCAAGTTCGCCGGTTCCATGGTGTTCGTCTACCTTCACGCGGTCGGCTTCCTGGTGTGGATGCTGTTCGTGGAGGCGAACCCGTGGCCCATGCTGACGCTGATCGTCTCCCTGGAGGCGATCTTCCTGTCGACATTCGTCATGATCGGCCAGAACCGGCAGGCTGAGTTCCAGCAGGCGAAGGCCGACCACGACTTCGTCGAGCAGGAACTGGAGCTGAGGACGAACACCGAACTGACCCGGGCCATCCACGCCATGACCACCGAGCTCCACCGGCGGCTGCTGGCCGAGCCCGGCCGGGACTGACCCGAATCTCCCCGGCGGGCCGACTCCACGGTCCGACGCCTTGCGGATACGCAAGCGTCCGCGGCAACGTCAGCAGGACGCTTCGCGGCAAACCTCCAGCCGGTCGGCCCCCGGCCACCCTGCGTTTCTCGGCCTCCGTGTGGCGGTGTGCGGCGGTGTGCGGCGCTCGGCCGGTCTTCGCCGCCCCGGAACGGTTCCCCGAAGCGGACGAGTTCGTGGTCGACGGGCCGCACCGCGGTCTGCGGCGCACGCGGACCGGTTGCGCAGGCTGCGCAAAGTGGGCCTGCCGCTGACCGGTTCGTCGGCGCCGCTGCACCGTGAACGCGCGACGCCCCGTCGGGGCGGCGGTGTCGGGCGCGTGGACGGTCCCGGACCGAAGGCACCGGCAAGATCAAGTGTTGCCGCCAGGGGGAAGGTGATTTTCGGCGGGAATCTTTCCCTGGCATCCGTGTCCCGCTCCCGGCCGAAGATGAATTCCGCCTGTATACGAACAGCGCTCGCGCCGAGAATTCGGCGGCGGGAACTGGCCACGCATCACACCTCTGGCTTCACTGCAAACCCAGCAGTTCCACGCGTACCACGGAGTGCCGGTGCACCACTCGACGCCTTTTCGCGGTCGTGGCATAGTCGCTTTCGTCTTCATCGCCGAGCGGAAATCGGTGAGATTGCGGGACTGCGGTTTCTGCAAACGTGCATGCCCAGGAAGTCGAACGCACCCCTGGCGTTAAGGAGCACGAGTTGCCCATCTCCAGACGCTTGATAGCGCCCGCGGGGCAGATCTGGGAGACGGACGAAATAACGGCCCGCATATTCGGTGTCACCGACATTCTTGCCGGGCGCGGCATCGGACCCGGTTCGCGGGTCATGATGAGCGGGGCCAATTCTCTGGAATGGGTCGTCCGTCTGCTCGCGCTCATCCACCTCGACGCCTCGGTGGTCCTGGCCGACCATCGAGCCACCCCGTCCCAGCGGTCGCAGATCCGGTCCCGGGCACGCGTGGTGCTCGACATCGGCGACGGTACGAGCGACACCGTGATTCCGCATCCGGCGCCGGCCCCAGCGCCAGCCCCAGCCCCAGCCCCAGCCCCAGCCCCGGCCCCGGCCCCAGCATCGGTGGCCGTTCCCGACCTCGCGGCCTGGGCACGGCGTCAGGACGCCGCAATCGCGTGGTCGTCGGGTACGACGGGCGCCCCCAAAGGCATCGTCCGCTCCGGCCGTTCGATCCTGGACAACCTCGCCCTCAGTGCGGACCGCATGGGCTACCGGCCCGACGACGTCTTCCTGCCCGTCCTGCCGTACTCCCACCAGTACGGTCTGTCGCTGGTCCTCTGCTGGTGGCTGGGCGGCGGCACCCTCGTGGTCCACGGGCCGACCACCCGCCTGGACCACGCACTCGCGGTGGGCGTCGACCACGGCCTCTCCCTCGTGGACGCCGCCCCGTCGACCTACTACAGCCTGCTCAACCTGCTCGACCACCGTCCGGCCCTGGCCGACGCGCTGGAGTCGGTACGGGCCTGGTGCGTGGGCGGCGCGCCGCTCGGCCGCACCCTGGCGGCCCGCTTCCACGCCCGCACCGGCCGACACCTGCTCGACGGCTACGGGTCGACCGAGGTCGGCAACATCGCGCTGGCGCCCCCCGCCGATCCGGTCGGGTGCGGCACACCGCTGCCCGGCGTGACCGTCGAGGTCCACGACGACCGGGGCAGGCCGCTTCCCCCCGGCCGAATCGGCGAACTCGTTGTGCGCAGCGAGGGCCTGATGACTGGTCATCTGGGCGAGGACGGTGAAATCGTTCCGGTTTCGGGACCCGTTCACCGCACCGGTGACATCGGTCTGCTCGACGACGCCGGGCGCGTCTTCCCGGTCGGGCGCAAGCGCGCCGTGCACCGGGACGGCCACACGCTGTACCCCGACCACCTCGCCGAACGGGCCGAGTCGGCCGGCGCGCGGACGGCGGTCGTCGCCGTCCCCGACCCGCGCCTGGGCTCCCGGCTGGTGTTCGTGATCGCCGATCCGGACGAGCGCGAGCCCGCGCACTGGAAGCGCCTGCTGCGCCCGGTGCTCGCCCGCTACGAACAGCCCGACCACGTCATCGTGCTTCCCGCGCTGCCTCTCACGAACACGGGAAAGCCCAACCAGGCCGCTCTGGAGAAGATCGCCATGACCTCGCTGTACGCGTCGCACGACACGACCACCGGCCCGGCCGCGCCGGGTTCGACGGCATCCGGCGCGGCCTCGCCCGGCCCGGCCGCGTCCGGCTCGACGGCCGGGGCGGCCGGAGCAGCCGGAGCAGCCGAGTACCGGATCCCCTTCGCCGATCGCGTCGAGGCGCTGCGCGCCGTACGCCGGTTCGTCGCCGACAACGAGGACACGGTGCTGGGGATCCTCACCGAGGTCTCGCCCCACCAGACGGCCGCCGCCGAACTCCGTTCGTTCCTCGCCACCCTCGACGGAGCCGAGGAGGAGATCCTCCGCGTCCGGCCCGGCCACGTGCCGCGGACCGCAGTGTTCGTCCCCTCCAACATCCCGCTCTACTCCTACGCGCTCTATCTGCTCGTGGCGTCCCTCTACAGCGACCGGATCACCTTCCGGCCGTCCACGCAGAACAAAAACCAGATGCAGCGCCTGCACGCCCTGCTGGCACCCGTTCACGGATTACCCATCGAGCTTTTCGAACTCAGCCGACGCAAGTTCGTGACGGGTCCGGTGCGCGAGGCGGACCTCATCGTCTTCACCGGAACATTCGAGAATGCCGAGACCGTCCGCGAAGGACTCGCCGAGGACCAGCTCTTCCTCTACTTCGGCCACGGACTCAACCCCTTCGTCATCGCACCCGACGCCGACATGAAACGCGCGGTTCAGGACCTCACAAAAATCCGGCTCTACAACTCGGGCCAGGACTGCTTGGGTCCCGACGTCGTATTCGCGCCCAAGGGGCGTACCGAAGAATGCGTCGGCCTGCTGTCCGCCGAACTGGCATCGCTGCGTTTCGGGCAGAACGACGACCCTTCCGCGGACTACGGACCGATCCACTACGACTCGGCGCTGGTGAACTGCTCGGACTACCTGGTGCGCCACGCACGTCACATACGGCACGGCGGGCTCATCGACCTGCCGTCCCGCAGGATCGAACCGACCGTGCTGCTGTGGGGATTCGACGACAAGATCCCCCTCGACGAGATGTTCGCCCCGGTGTTCAACGTCGTGGCCTACCCCGGTGCCCGGCTGCTTCGGGAACGGCTGTCGAGCCCCTTCTTCAGCGAACGGGCGCTGGGTGCGATGGTCTACGGGGACGACCCGGAGACCGTGCAGATCCTGTCCCGGCGCCACCACACCTGCGTCAACCACACGCTGCTGGACTCCGAGGACGGCAACCGCCCGTTCGGCGGGTTCGGCATGCGGGCCAACTACCTTTCCTACAACGGCGAACGGCACGCCGAACCCCTGCTCATGTCGCAGGCGGCGGCACAGTACCTGCCGACGGCCGCCCCCAGCACGGTGGGTGGGAAGTGACCCGGGCGAGCAAGCGGTACGCGGGCGCGTGGGACGCGATCGTCGACCTGCTGGTGGCGAACGAGGTGGACGTCCTGTTCGGACTGCCCGCCGACGACCTGGAGTTGCTGCGCGCCGCCGACGCCGCGGGACTGGGCTTCGTACCCTGCCGTGACCAGCGCAACGCGATGTACATGGCGACCGGTTACGCGCTCCAGTCGGGCCGGCTCGGCGTCTGCGCGCTGGGCAAGGGGCCGGCCGTCACGCATGCGGCCACCGGGCTGCTCGAAGCACGGGAGTCCGGTGCGCCCGTCCTCGTGCTCGCCGCCGGCGCACCCGAGCGGCGCCGGGGCAGCGGCGGGTTCCAGGAGCTCGACCAGGTCGCCGTGACCGCTCCTCTCGTACGGTGGGCCCACCGGATCGGCCATCCCGACCGGGTCGTCCCCGCGACGGTGACGGCGCTGACCCGGGCCCTCGGGCCGCCGCCGGGACCCGTGTACCTGGAGATACCCGACGACGTCCGCACGACCGAGGTCCTCTTCACCGGACCACCCCCAACTCGCCCCGAAGCACTGGCACTTGAGCTTGTCACCGTGACGCAAGGAGCGGCGCTGGAGGCGATCCGCGCGGCCCGGCGCCCGGTGGTGCTGGTGGGCGGCGGAATGCGGCACCGCAACGACGACGGTGTGGTCGAGCGCTTCGCGGAGCGCTTCGGCGCGGCGCTGTTCACCACCGCGTCCGGCCGGGGCTCCGTCGACGAGCACCACCGGCTGTTCTGCGGCGTGGCGGGCCTCTACGCCGCGGCCCCCGCTCGTGAACTGTGGTCGTCCTGCGACCTGGTGGTGTCGCTCGCCGGGCGGCTTGAGGAGACGGTCGCCGAGGGCGGATCGCCGTGGCCGCCGGTCCCGGTGGTGCAGGTCAACGTCGACCCGGGCGGGCTGTCGGCCGAGTTCGCCGGCCCGCGCGTGCTCGGCGACGCCCGGCACGCCGTGCTCGGCTGGTCGCGGGCACCGGAGGAGGACCACGGGGCCGGGCACACGGAGGCGGCCGAGTCGTGGGCGAACGCGATCGCCGACGCCCGCAAGGCCATGGCGCTGGAGGTGGAGGCGGAGCTGGCCCGCGCGGCCGCGCTGCCGGACATCCGCATCGCCGAACTGCTCGCCGCGCTCGACGCCACCTCCGAAGGGCCCCGCGTGCTGGTCCAGGAGAACGGGCTGCAGGACATGTGGTCGTACTGCTTCCCCTTCCACGTCGGCGGCGGCTCCGTCGTGCCCTCGGAGCAGACCCCGCTGGGCTTCGGAGCGGCAGCGGCCATCGGGGTGAAACGGGCCGCCCCGGACCATGAGGTCACCGCGTTCGTCGGCGACGGCGCGTTCCTCGCGGCCCGCGCGGACATCGCCCTCACCGCGGCCGACCACGGCGGCGTTCTCTACGTGGTGCTGTGCAACGGCGGCTACGGCTGGCTGGACGCCGAACGCGCCCGCCTCGGCCTCGACGCCGCGAGCTACCCCTTCACCCGCCCGGGTGCGCCACCGCCCGTGGTGGACGGCCCGGACGTCCACTGCCGCGTACTGCACGACAAGGCCGCGCTGACCGACGAGTTGCGTGCCGCGCGAGGGCGCTGCGCGCGGGGCGGCACGGTGGTGCTCATGGTGCCGGTCTCCCCCGACGACGTCCCCCCGCCCGTCCGCGACGCCGAGGTGGTTCCGCAGTGACCGACGCACGAGACCGGGCCCGACGCCGGGTGGTGGTCACCGGGTACGGGGCGGTGACCCCGCTGGGTCACAGCGTCGACGAGACGTGGAAGGCGATGCTGGCCGGGCGCAGCGGCATCGCCGCCGTGGAGGGGATCGACACGACAGGTCTCGACGTACGGATCGGTGGCCAGGTCCGCGGGTTCGATCCCGGCCTCTCCATGCCTCCGCAGGTCAGCCGTCGCGCCGACCCGTACGCACAGTACGCACTCGCCGCGGCCCTGGAGGCCTGTGAGCACGCCGGACTCGTCGTCGACGAGCAGCTGGCACCGCGGGTCGCCGTGATCATCGGCAGCGGCTACGGCCCGGTGGGCTCGATCTACCGCGCCGCGAACACGCTCCGCGACAAGGGCCCGCGGGCCATCAGCCCCTTCGCCCAGGTCACCACCGCCATGGACAGCGCCGCCGGAGAGATCAGCATGCGGCTCGGCGCCCAGGGGCCCAGCCGCGCCCAGAGCACGGCGTGCGCCAGCGGTACGGACGCGGTGGGCGCGGGGATGCGCATGATCAGCCACGGCGAGGCCGACATCGTCGTCGTCGGCGGCGCGGACGCCTGCGTCACCGCCGTCGACCTCGCGGGCAGCGGCAACGCCCGCGCGCTGTCCCGGCGCAACGACGATCCGGCCGCGGCGTGCCGCCCGTTCGACGCGCGGCGCGACGGGTTCGTGATGAGCGAGGGAGCCGCCGTGGTGGTGCTGGAGGCCGCCGAGGTCGCCGAGGGGCGAGGGGCGCCCGCCCTGGCCGAACTCGCGGGCTACGGGGCGAGTTCCGACGCCCATCATTGGACCGCCCCCCATCCCGAGGGACGCGGCGCGTGCCTCGCCGTCGAGGCGGCGCTGCGCGACGCGGGAATCACCGGCGCGGACGTGGACTACGTCAACGCCCACGGCACCGGAACGCAGTTGAACGACGCCACCGAGACGGCCGTCCTGCGCAAGGTGCTGGGCGACCGGGTCACCCGGATCCCCGTCAGCTCCACCAAGTCGATGACCGGCCACATGATCGGTGCCGCCGGAGCGGTCGAACTCGTGGCGTCGATCCAGGCCCTGCGCACGGGCGACGTCCCGCCGACCATCAACTGCGACGAACCGCTCGCCCCCGACATCAACTTCGTGCCGCATCACGCGCAGCACCACGAGCGCCTGCGGGTCGCTCTCAGCAACTCGTTCGGCTTCGGCGGGCACAACGCAGCTCTCGTGGTCCGGACCGTCTGAGGTGCCGGCCGTGAACCGTCTCCCAGCACCGCCCCCGGGCGCCGGCACTCGCAGCGGACCGCTGACTTGGATCCAGCAGTGGCACTGGTTCGAGCACACCATCCCCGCACCCCGGCGGGTCAACCCGACACCGCTGGCCGACCACTGCCACGTACCGCCCCCGGCGACCGTCGCCGACGTCCACGAGGCACTCGCGGCACTCACCGCCCGCCACGAGGCGCTGCGCAGCACGGTCGACGCGCTCCGCCCGGTGCAGCACGTGCACCGCGCGGACTGGGCCCCGCTGCCGGTCGACCACCTCGATGTCCCCGCCGTCGACGCCGCCACGCTGGCGGCCGCCACGGCGGAGCTGGCCGCCCGCCCGATCGACCCGGCGCGCACGCCGCCCTGGCGGGCCAGGGTGCTGCTGGCGGGAGGCAAGCCGCGGGCGGTCCTGATCGCCGCCCACCACCTGCTGATCGACGGCTGGGCGCTGGCGATACTGCTGGGCCAGCTCCACCAACTCCTCAGCGGTGAAGGCCCGTTGGCGGTGACATCCGTGCACCCGCTCGACGTCCTCGCCGATCAGCCCCTGGAACGCGCCCGTGCGGCGGAGCGCGAGTGGCTCCTGCGGCTCGCGGGCAACCCGACCGGCGTACTGGCCCCGTTCGGCGGGGCCCGGGACGGCGGCGGACGCCACCGCCTCCAGCACCGCTCGGCGGACGCCTACGACGACCTCCACCGCGTCGCCCGGCGCCACCGGGTCAGCCCGGAGGTCGTCATGCTCGCGGCGCTGGCCCACTTCATCGCCTCCCGCACCGGCGAACACCGCTTCCTCGCGTCGGTGGTGGTCTCCAACCGGGCCCGGGCCGCGCTGCGCGAGAGCGTCGGCGTCCACGCCCTGACGGTTCCGGTGCAGATCGACCTGCGTCCGGGAGCGGGGTTCGGCGAGGTGGTCGCCTCGGTCGCCGCCGCCTCCGCCGCGGCCTACCGGCACGGCCGGTGGCGTCCCGCGGAACTGGTCGCCGCCCAGGCCCGCATGGACCGCCGCCGCGGCATCGTGACCGTACCGACCATCGAGTACAACTGCTACTCCTGGCCACGGAACTACCTGGTCCCCACACCGGATGCCCCGCCGGACGAGGCCTCCTCCTGGATCCGCAGTACGCCCGACGAGCCCTGCGAGACGCTGTACGTCGACCTCGCTCTCGACGAGGGCGCCGTCACCCTCGACGTCACCGTCGGGGATCACCTGCTCGACGCGGAGCAGGCCCTGGCGCTGCCCGTCCGGCTGTGCGCCTTCCTGCGTGCGCTCGCCGACGGCGCGGACCGCCCGCTCCCGGCACGCCCGTCCGCACCGGCCGCACCGGGCTGGTGGCGCGCCCCGCAGGGATGGGTGTGCCCGGCCGAGGTCGAGAACGTACTGCGCGGCCATCCCGGAGTACGCGACGCGGCCGTGGCACCCAGGGAGGACACTCCGCAGGAGGACATTCCGCAGGAGGACGACGACGAACCGCACCTCGTCGCGCAGGTGCGCACCGCACCCGGTGTCACCCCCAGTGACCTGCACCGCCACGTCCTGGACCACCTCGGCGAAGTGCCCGGTCTCATCGCCCCCGGCCGCTACGTCCTGTCCCCGACGGGCCACAAGTCCACCCGTGCGCCCGACCCGCCCGGCAGCACCCCGGACATCCTCCGGATCCCGTCGCGTCCACCGGCGACGCGTACGGAACGGGTGCTGGCCGCCGCCGTGTCCGCCGTCGGCACGGGCGCCGTCGCCAGCCCCGACGCGGTGGACATGAACCGCTGTCTCGCCGACCACGGGATCACCGTGGTCGCCGTGCCCCGTCTGCTGGCGCTGCTCCACCAGTTCGGATTCACCGGGGTCGCGTCGGACGAGCTGGCCGGAACCGCCTCGCTCGGACACCTCGCCGCCGCCCTGGAACCCCTGCCGCCCCGCGCCCCTCGTTCAGGAGAAGCCACACCATGACCACGTCCCGCACCGCCGCACCGTCCGTGGACCGCCTGGCTCCGTGGGCCTTCGCCGCCTTCGTCGAGGCGAACACCCACGACACGGCGTACCGCCCGCCGGTGGTGGACGGTCCCGTCGGGCCGACCATCGTCCAGGGCGGCCGCGAGCTGGTGAACTTCGCCAGCATCAGCTTCCTCGACCTGGAACGCCACATCCCGGTACGCGAACACTTCGCGGCGGGGGCTCTCGCCCACGGCCTGAGCACCAGTGGGTCCCGGATGACACAGGGGATCTGCCGCCCGCACCAACTACTGGAGGAGACGGTCGCCCGCCACACCGGCAAGGAGCGGGCCATCAGCTTCGCCACCGGGCTCCTGGCGAACATCGGGTTCGTCCACGCCATGAGCAGTGCCGCGCACTTCGACGCCGGGATCGAGGTGCGCAACCGCGACACCGTCTTCGTCGTCGACCGCGACGTCCACTGGAGCATCTGGAAGGGCCTGGAGGGACTCCGTTACGGGCGCAACGTCCACGCGTTCCGGCACAACGACGTCGCCCACCTGACACGCGTCCTGGACCGGGTGCCGCCGGGCAAGACCGTGGTGATCGCCGAGAGCATCTACTCGGCCGACGGCACCATGGGGCCGATCGCGGACATCCTCGACGCGTGCGACCGGCACGGCGCCGTCAGCATGATCGACGACGCGAACGGCTTCATGGTCTACGGGCCCGAGCACCGCCCGTACGCCCGGGAGGCGGCCGCGATCCGGGAGCGGGCGGACTTCGTCATGGTGTCCCTGTCCAAGGCGATCGGCCTGGAGGGCGGAGTGATCGCCGGACCCGCGTCGGCCGTCGACGCCTTCGAACTGCTCTCCGGCACCTCGATGTTCACGGCCGCCATCCAGCCGCCCACCGCCCACGCCGCCACGCGCACCATCGACGCCCTCGCGGACGATCCGCGGATCGTCGACGACTACCTGGCGCACGCCTCACGCCTCCGCCATCAGATGCACGAGGCGGGCACCCCGACGACGCCGACCGACTCGTACATGCTCTCGGTGCCGATCGGGAGCGACGCGGCGGCGCTCCAGATGCGGGAGTGGTTCGTCGAGGACGGCTACCTCGTGCCCGTCTTCTCCTACCCGGCGGTCTCGCGCAACCAGGCGCTCCTGCGCCTGTTCCCGCACGCGGGCCACACCGAGGAGCAGATGGACGGCTTCCTGCGCACCCTCCTCACCTACCGACGGCGCCTCGGGGTCTGACGTCCCCGCCCGGAGCAAGCCGTACCGACCGAAACCCGGAGCAAGCCGTACCGACCGAAACCCGGAGCAGGCCCTACCGACCGCAGAAGGAGAAACCCGTGACGGACACCACCGACGTCCTCAACGCCATCGCCAAGATCGTCGAGGAGGTCACCGGCATCCCCGCCGCCGAGGTGACCGGCGAGAAGGCGTTCACCGACGACCTCGACATCGACTCCCTGTCGATGGTGGAGATCACCGTGGTGATCGAGGACCGGTTCGACGTGAAGATCCCCGACGGCCACCTCTCCGAGCTGAGAACCGTCGACGCCGTGGTGCGCCACATCGCCGACCACCGGTCATGAGCGTCCTCGACCGCTTCCGCCTCGACGGCCGCGTCGCCGTGGTCACCGGAGCCTCGTCCGGGCTGGGCGTCGCCTTCGCCACCGCGCTGGCCGAGGCCGGTGCCGACGTCGTGCTCGGCGCACGTCGCGCCGAGCGGCTGGAGGCCGTGTGCACGGCCGTCGAGAAGCTCGGCCGCCGGGTCGTCTCCGTACGTACCGACGTGGCCAGGCCACAGGACTGCCGGGCGCTGGTCGACGCGGCCGTGGACGCCTTCGGGCGGGTGGACATCCTCGTCAACAACGCCGGGGTCAGCGGTGACCGGCCCGCGACGGAGGAGACGCCGGAGCAGTTCCGCGAGGTCGTCGACATCAACCTCAACGGCTCCTACTGGATGGCCCAGGCCGCGGGCGCGGTGATGCCGCCCGGCAGTTCCATCGTCAACGTGTCGAGCATCCTCGCGCTGGTCACGGGCGGTCTGCCGCAGGCCGCCTACTCGGCGTCGAAGGCCGGGCTCCTCGGGCTCACCCGCGACCTGGCCCAGCAGTGGACCCCCGACCGGGGCATCCGGGTGAACGCCCTGGCACCGGGCCTCTTCGACACCGCGATGACCGACGGGTATGCCGACGGCTACCTGGAGGCGATGCTGCCGCGCGTGCTGTCGGGCCGCGTCGGACGGCCCGAGGAACTCGCCGCCACCCTCGTCTTCCTCGTCTCCGACGCGGCGTCCTACATCACCGGCACCACCCTGGTGGTCGACGGCGGCACGCACATCGCCTGACGGCACAACGCCGGTCCCGACAACTGCTGGTGGAGGCAAGGACGTTGATGGTCAGCGAGCAGCGCGGCACGGGGAGATCGCGATGACGACGGAGCCGAAGGACCGGCCCCTGCCGCGCGAACCGCTCGGCGAACCGCAGCTGCGCCGCCTGGTGGTCGGCCAGGGTCTGGCGGCCGTGGTCGACGCGCTGTTCCTGGTCTGGCTCACCCTGTTCGTGCTCGAACTGTCGGAGCCCGGGATCGCCACGGGCTTCGTCCTGGTCGCCGTGGCGCTGCCGCGCACCGCGCTCCTGCTTCCCGCCGGGGTACTCGTCGACCGCGTCGGCGCGGCCCGCGTCGTGGTCGGCGCGTCCTGGCTGCGGGTCGCCGTCCTGCTGGCCCTCGGCGCCCTGGTCACCTTCGCCTCGCCGTCGGTGACCTCGGTCGCGCTGCTCGCCGCGCTGCTCGGCGTCGCCGACGCCGCGTACTTCCCTGCGGCGCTGGCGCTGCTGCCCGCCGTCGTACCGGCCGGGAAGCTGTCCCGGGTCAACGCGCTGGTGCAGGGTGCGGAGTCGGGGGGCGATCTGGTCGGCCCGGCGGTGGCTGCCGGAGTCGTCGCCGCGATCGGCTTCGAAGCGACACTCGGCGGGATCGCGGTGCTGGCCGCGTTGGCCGCGCTCGCCCTCACGGCCCTCCACCGGGCGATACGGAACGGAGGGGACTGCGAGGGCCCCCGGGACGACGCCGGCCCGGACGCCGTCGACGGGGAGCAGCTCAGCAGCGCACGCGCTCTCGGCGCAGGTCTGGCCTACGCCTGGCGTGAACCGCTGGTGCGCGGGATGCTGGCCGCCGTCGCCCTGATCAACATCGCGGTCGTGGGCCCCGTGATCGTGGGCGGCGCAGTGCTCGCCGATCAACGCCTCGGCGGTGCGGGCGCGTTGGGCATCGTACTGTCCGGATTCGGCGCGGGCGCGCTGGCCGGTTCGCTGCTCGCCGGGTGGCGGCCGCCCACCCGGCGCGGGTGGACCGTGGTCGGCGGGGTCGCGGCGATCGGCGCGGGCGTGGCGGGACTGGCCGCCGCCCCTCATGTCGTCGCCGCGACGGCCGTCGTCTCCCTCGTCGGCCTGGGGTCCGCGTTCCTCGGCGTGGTCATCGTGGCCACGTTGCAGGAACGCGTGCCCGAGCGGCTGCGTGGCCGGGTGCTGAGCCTCGTCGTGCTGGCCACAGTGGCGTTCGACCCGTTCTCGTACACGATCGCCGGCGTCCTGCTCCCGTACGGCACGACGACGCTGTTCGTGGTCTGCGGGAGCGCCGTACTGGCGTGCGCCGCCCTGGTCGCCGCGAGCCCGGCGATCCGCTCGCTGCGCTGACCGGGGCCGACCGGGCGGGCTGACGGCGGGGCCGCTCGCCTCACGGGCAGTAGAACTGGACCGTGGTCAGCTTGTCGTTGGCGTACGCGCCGGCCCAGTCGCCCCTGGCGCCGTACTGGTTGCTGGGGGTGAAGTCCAGGTCGGAGTAGTGGGCGGGGTCGTCGATGAACTTGACCTGGCAGGTGGAGTTGTTCAGCCAGGACGACACCTGGTTGTTGGCCAGGTCCCCGTTCAGGAAGTGGACGCTGTAGAGGTTGACGTTGCCGGAGGCGGGGGTGATGACCGCCTTGGAGCCCGTGCCGCCGCCGTGCTGGTAGAGGCAGAGTGCCCAGCCGGGGCAGTCGGCGTACGGCGGGTTGGCCGCGGTGGCGGGGGCCGCCGGGAGGAGCAGCGCCGCACCGGCGAGGACGCCCGCGGCGAGAATCGTCCTGATGGATCTCGTCTTCATGGGAAACCACCTTCTGGGCCGCAGCGGCCCGGTCCCGACCGCCCGGAACGACGCTCCGCGATCTTCACGAAAGGCCCTCATCATAGAGTGCGGGTGAGGGCGACGGACCGTCAGTTATGCGCCACGGCACAGGGGTTGGGCATACATTCCAAGATCCACTTTGTAGTCTCTCGCTGTTGTGCCACCGCATCCGGTGGACGGGAGGCCGCATCCCGCGCCCCCCGCAGACGCCCGCGAACTCCCGCGGACAAGAGAAGAGGACCGCCGTGTCCCTGCACTCCCTTCACACACCGGGCCGCAGCGCCCTCCGGCACAGACCCAGACCCAGAGCCTGGCGTCGGCACACCCTCGTGCAGGCGCTCTGCACCGCACTGCTCGCCTCCCTCGTCACCCTGCTCGCCCCCGCGTCGGCACAGGCCGTCGAGGACGTCACCGAGGCGTCCATCACCTTCAACACCCAGGGCGGCACCCGCTGGGACACCGTCAGGTCGTCCCTGCTCAAGGCCGCCGACGTGATCGCCCTCCAGGAGGCCGTGAAGCCGCCGAGCGACTTCCGGGACGAGCAGGTGCTCCTGGACAACCTCGCCGACACCACCCAGACCCCGTCCGGGCTCCCCAGCCTCAAGTACCGGGTCAGCGCGGCGCGTTGGGGCAAGCCGGGGACTCGTGAGGCCCCCGGCGTCCTGATCTATCTGAAGATCCTGGACAAGGCGGCCTGGGGCCAGGGCACCGGCGCCGACGACGACCCCGACACCGGTACCGAGGGCAACACCCAGAAGTCCATGGCGATCTGGCTGAAGAACGCCCCCGACGACCTCAGCACCCTCGCCCCCCGCATCCGGGTGTTCCCGGCCCAGGCCACCGGCAACAAGTGGATCAGGACCCGCCCCGCCTTCGGCGTGCAGGTGGGTGCCACCTGGTACTTCAACATCCACGCCGCGTCGATCCGCTCCGGGGACACGCCCAACCCGCACACCGTCGCCCTGATCAACACGATCTCCCAGACCATGACCGGGCAGCGCTGGCGGGCCCTGGGCGACTTCAACAGCTCGGCCGCCCCCACCCGCGGCCGGTTCGCGAACACCTTCTACGCCACGCAGAACGGCCGGCCCGACGGCGTCCCCGCCACCACCCAGCTCTCCGGGTACGCACTGGACTACCTGATCGCCAGTGACCAGCTGGAGAACCTCGCCGTGTCGCTCAACGGCCGCAACGGCACCTCCGACCACTGGCCGGTACGGTTCGCCCCGGCGAACGCGCCGACGTGCGGCAGCAGTTGGGGCAGCCGCACCGTCTACAACCCGACGGCGAACGCCCGTGCCGTGCGCGCGGCCGCCGACGACTCCTGCGGTCCGCCGCCCGCCGTGGTCTCCATGGGCGACAGCTACATCTCCGGCGAGGGCGGCCGGTGGGCGGGCAACGCGGCGGCCTCGGCGGCCGGTTCCGCCTGGGGCACCGACCGCGCTGCGGTGAACTGCAACGCCGACGAGAGCACCTGCGACCACGACGTGTCCCGGATCTACGGCGACACCGGCTACGACCGGGGCGCCGACGCCTGCGACAGGTCGGACTCCGCCGAGATCAGGGGCCTGGAACTCGACGGCGTACCCCTGGAGCGGCGCTTCAACATCGCCTGCTCCGGGGCCACCACCGAGAACGTCACCACGACCGGGTTCAAGGGGCAGCGGCCCCAGGTCGACGACCTCCGCGCCCTCGCGCAGAGCAACGACGTACGCATGGTGGTGCTCTCCGTCGGCGGCAACGACCTGAAGTTCGCCGACATCCTCCAGGACTGCGTCAAGGCGTACTTCTACCCCTCGCTGTTCAACAAGGGCTGCCGGGGCGCCAAGGAGAAGGAGTTCGCCGAGAGCCTCGACCCGGTGCGGGCCAAGGTCGTACGGACCGTCGAGGCGATCCGTACCGTGCTGCGTGAGGCGGGGCAGGACGACGGCACGTACCAGATCGTGCTCCAGTCCTACGCCAACCCCCTTCCCCTGGGCCGCAATTACCGCGACCCGGAGAACGCCCCCGTGCCGCCCGCCAACTACGCCCGCTACCTGGGCGGCGGCTGCCCCTTCCTGGACCTCGACAGCGACTGGGCGCACACCTCCGTGGTGCCCCGGATCAGCGCCATGCTGCGCGGCGCGGCCAACGAGGCGTCCGTCTCCTTCCTGGACCTCCAGAGCGCGTTCGCCGGGCACGAACTGTGCAGCACGACGACGCGGCAGGCCGGACCGGACCACCGGCTGACGGCCCCGCTGGGCGCCGAGCACGCCGAGTGGGTGCGCTGGGTCCCGTACCTCTTCGACGGGATGAAGGACCTGCCGTGGCAGGCCCAGGGCAACCAGCAGGAGGCGATCCATCCCAACCGGTACGGTCAGCAGGCCCTCGCCGCCTGCCTGACGAAGATCGCCGCGCAGCTCGGCGAGCAGCCGGTGGCCTCCTCCTGCGTGGGCAGGCCGTCCGCCCCGCCCGGCGACGTGGACGGCTCGGTCGGCGAACCGGGCCAGGACCTCGGCCGGGGCAACCGGCGCGGTCCGGTGGCCGGACTGCCCGACTGGAGCCGGGCCGGTTACCGGGGCGGCGAGCTGCTGCCCGCGGCCGCCGCCCGCAACCCGGACTCCGCCTGCCACTTCGGCCCGTCCGCGCTGGAGTCGCGGTTCCAGGTGAAGGCCGACGACGGGCAGGACGACACGGCGGGCCTCCAGAAGGCCGTCGACACGATCCGCGACGACTGCACCCCGCACGCGGGCCCCGGCCGGCTGTCGGTGATCGAGTTGCCGAGGGGCGTGCTCAACGTCAGCAAGCAGCTGTCCGTGGACGCCTCCTACCTTCTCGTACGAGGCCAGGGCGCCGACCCCGCGAACGGCTCGCGGATCGTCTTCCGCCCGGACGAGAACACGCGCTACGACGTCCTCACCGCGAAGGGCGAGCGCTGGGACCAGACCGCCATGGAGCACAAGTGCGAGTTCACCACCGGCAACAACGTCGGCACCGGCGGCTGGATCTGGCCGGGCCGCGGCCTGTTCCGGGTGCAGACCAGGGAGGCCGCCGAGAAGTACGCCCGCATCTGCGGCTTCCCGTCGAAGATCCCGGAGAACCGGCGTGACCTCTTCGAGGGCTCGATCAACCAGCACTGGGAGTCGGGCGTGGCCGTCGCCGGAGCCCCCGGAGACGCCAACTACGCGGCCCGCCAGGGCGGCCGGATCGTCCAGCTGAACGCCAAGGCGAAGATGGACGCCTTCAAGCCGGGCGGCGACCTGTGGGTGGGCGCGGCCAACAGCCTGAAGTTCTACCAGGCGCAGGAAGTCGCGGGCGCCACGGCGGACGACGGGCGCCTGGAGAACCTCCACATGCGCCAGCAGGTGTTCACGATCACCGCCGTGGACGCGGGCAAGCACACCGTCACCCTCGACAAGCCGCTGGAGTACGACGTCCCCGTGGACTCCACCTCCGACGGCTCGCCGCCGCTGGGGGTCGGCGGCAAGCCGTACGTCAGCAAGGTCACCGCACTGAAGATGATCACCGACGTGGGCTTCGAGGACTTCTCCTTCACCGAGGACCTGAACGGCCTGCCCAAGCTGCGCGGCGGCACCTACCAGCTCAACCCCGCCCAGGCCGTGCACAACTACGGCAACATGGCCCCCGAGTACGCGATGCACGGCATCGTCTTCAAGTGGGCCCGCGACTCCTGGGTGCGGGGCGTGCGCGCCGACATGGTCGGCTCGCACCCCGTCGTCACCGAGGTGGCCCGGAACATCCAGATCGAGCGCAACACCTTCGACGGCTCCTGGAACAAGGGCAAGGGAGGCAACGGCTACCTGCGCGGATCGCGCGTCTGGGACTCCCTGTACGCCTCCAACACCAGCCGCAACCTGCGCCACTTCACCTTCCAGTGGTCGGCGTCCGGCAACGTCGCGATCGGCAACGACTTCGACTCCGACCTCAACCTGCACGGCGGCTGGGAGCGCCGCAACCTGTTCGAGAACAACACGGTCCGCGTGCCGTACAACCACTCCTCCGGCGAGTGCGACACCAACTGCGGCGGCGAGGGCGGAGCGGGCGACGAGGGCACCTGGTGGCCCATCTACTGGGCGGCCGGCAGCAAGGGCGTCGGCTGGTCGGGTTCCACCGGCCCGCAGAACGTCTTCTTCCACAACACGCTCGCCAAGCAGCTCACCCCGTCGGGCCCTTACGAGCCCTACCGCCCCTACGGCGACACCTCCCGGCTGTACCAGTTCGGCTCGGCCGCAGGTGACGCGAGCGCCTTCCAGCACCTGAGGAGCGCGGGCGGCCCGATCCAGGACTGGGGGGCCAACGAGGGCAGGGACTACACCCGTGGAGACGGCGTCAACGCCTCCCGTACGGACTCCAGTCCCTCGCTCTTCCTGCGCGACTACCGCTCCTGACGCGGGGCGGCGGTCCGGCGCACTTCGGCGGTCCGGGGCATTCGGCGCCCCGGGCCGTCGGCCGGGCGGGCGAGGCGTTCCGTTCCGGCCGCCCTCGGGGTGTCTGTCGCCCCGTCATAGGGTTCGGGCATGGAATCCGTACTGCTGTCCGCCGTCCTTGTGCTCGTCACCCTGCTCTTCGCCTTCTCCCCGTCGGGGAAGGTCAACAACGTCGAGCGGCGGCTCGCCCGGCTGGAGCGGAAGGTGGACCTGCTGCTCGACCACCTCGGCGTGGCGGAGCCGGAACTCCCCGGCATGGAGCGGGTGCACGAACTGATCCGCCAGGGCAAGAAGATCGAAGCCATCAAGGTGTACCGGGAACTCACCGGCGAAGGGCTCAAGGAGGCCAAGGACACCGTGGACCGGATGAGCTGACGCAAGCCGCACGGAAGGTACCGGTCCACGCCGGACCGGTGCGGCCCCGCCGTCCGCTCTCCCCCGCAGACCTCGCCGGTGGCGGCGATCGCCGCGATGCCGCAGCGCGGAGTGACGGATGAGCCGTCGGTGTCAGTGGTGCGGAATAGGATCACCGCACAGACGCACAGCTGGGCAATTCTCTGACAAATGTTCGAACTAGTCGGCCGGTGGCCGAGGGGTGGTGCAGGAGAGTGGCGGGGATCAGTCGACGGGGACTGCTGCGCGGGGGCGTAGTGGCCGGGGTTTCCACCGTCGTGGGCGGTGTGGTGTCGGCGGGGCCGGCCGCAGCCGCGGGCGTCAATCCGTCCGTTGCGGGCGAGGCGGCTCATGTACGTACGCTGCGCAAGGCGTTGGACGACGCGGCGGCAGGCGTGGTGGGCCCGCACGGGGTCGACGACAAGGGCCGGATCATCGTGAAGGCCGGATATGCGGGCGTCCCCACCTACACGCTGCTCAACACCCTGGTGATCGGCGGCAACACCGTCCTGGACGCGACCGGCGCGAGGTTCGTGGCCAAGTTCGGCACCGTCATGCGGAAGTACACGCTGGACCGGAAGAACCAGCACTCGCCCACTCCCGAGTACGTGACGGACAGCCAGGGGGCGTTCAGTGCTCCGGCCGTGTCCGGCGCCAAGGCCTCCACCATGTTGATCAATCACGTTCCCAGCGCCACCACGAAGGGGTACGCGGCACCGGGCAACATCATGGTCAAGGGCGGCGAGTGGGACCCCGTCTCCGCCTGGGTGTGGGAGGATTCCGGGCCCGCACGGGCCCGCGCCGACAAGGCTCCGCCGATGAACGTCCTGACCTTCACCCACACCCATGACGTCGAGGTCCGGGGGGTGACGGTCTACAACGTCAAGTGGTGGCACGGCATCGAACTCAACGCCGTGCAGCGGGCCGTGGTCCAGGAGTGTTCCTTCCTGGGCTGGATCGAGAACCCGACCTGGGGCCTGTGGCAGGGCGAGGCCATCCAGCTCGATCTGCCCCTCGCCAACAACACCTGGGCCGGAGCGAGCGACGGCACTCCGACCGTGGGGGTGGACATCCTGAACAACTACGCGGGTGCATCCGGTTCCCAGCCTTCCTGGGCCAAGCTCGTCGGTTCGCACACCGGCGGCGAGAAGGTCGGCCAGGTCCACGCACGCGTACGGATCGTGGGCAACACGGTCGACAACGCCAAGTGGGATGCCATCGGCGCGATGAACACCACCGAGATCACCATCCAGAACAACACCATCAACAACAGCGTCGGTGGGGTCTACGTCAGTTCCATGTCGGCCAAAACGCTCGCCCAGCCCCCGGTCCACGTCGGGCCGAACCCCATCTCGAAGGTCAGGATCCTCGACAACCGGGTGACCGTGAAGGCAGGAGCTTCGGGCGCCTCGCGCAACGCGGTCCGCGTGAGCGCGGAAGCGCCCGCGGGCGGCTATGTCTCTCCCGTGAGCGATGTCGAGGTCACCGGCAACACCGTCAGCGGCGGAGGGTTCTTCTACACCGCGAACGTGACGTTCCTGCCCGGAACCACGCCGCAGACCTGATCCTCGGGCGCGCCGGAGCACCGGATCGCGCCCCGCCTCCGGGGCCGGGTGCCGGTCGCCGGCTCCGGAGGCGGGCGGTGGCAGCGGTAGTCAGCCTTCCAGGAGGTGTTCGGCCGCTGTCCGGCCCGTCGCCACGCAGGCCGCCACGCCCACGCCCTCGTACAGTGCGCCGCAGAGCTGCATGCCCGGCAGGAGCGCGGTTGCCTCGCGGATCGTGGCGATCCGGTCGGCGTGGCCCACCTCGTACTGCGGGAGTCCGTTGTGCCAGCGGGTGACCTTTGCGGCGAGCAGTTCGCCCAACGGGCCTGCGGCGGCGGTGAGTTCCGTATGGGCCAGGGCGGTCAGGCGCTGGTCGTCGAGGTCGAGGAGATGTTCCTCGCCCGCTCGGCCCACCGAGGTGCGCAGGACGAGCGTCGAGGGTGCCGCCTCCCGCTGCCAGGCCCACTTGTGGGAGAGGAAGGTGGCGGCCTTGATCGTGCGGCCGTCCACCGGGGGGACGAGGAAGCCGTTCAGCTCGGGCGGCGGGCCCGCTGTCGTACGGGCAAACGCCATGGTGACGACGGCCGATCCGGCGTGGCGGACCCCCGCCAGTTCGGCGTGCGCGGCGGGTGAGTGCGGGCGCAGCAGCGGCGCTGCCGCGTGCGCCGGGAGCGCGAGGACGATCGCGTCGGCGTCCAGGACGAGGGGTCCTCGTCCAGTGACGGCGTGCACCTTCCAGCGTCCGCCGGGGACGCGCTCCAGTGCGAGGGCGGTGCTGCAGGTGAGGACGCGGGCGCCGCTCGCGCAGGCGACGGCGAGCGGGAGGCGGCCGGTACCGCCCGCGATGCCGCGCACCACGCCGGGCTTCGGGCCGGTGGCGGGCCGGGGTCGGGCCCGGCGGCGGAGGGCGGCGAGGAGGGAGTCGCCGGTGGCGGCGATCGCCGCGATGCCGGGCATGGCGGCGTGCAGGGAGAGCTGGTCGGTGCGGCCCGCGTAGATGCCGCCGAGGAGCGGTTCGACGAGGCGGTCGACGGCTTCTTGGCCGATGCGCGGGACGAGGTAGTCCGCGACGGTGACGTCGGCGGTGACGGGGCGGACCGGGACCGCTTCCTCCTGGGCGAGCCGGGCGAGCCCCTCGTCGGAGAGCAGTCCGGTGCCCGCGAGCACGCCGGGGTCGGGCGGCAGGCCCAGCAGGTGGCCCGCGGGCAGCGGGCGCAGGGCGTCTCCGCTCCACAGGGTGACGGGGGCGGGGGCCGGATCGCAGAGGGCGTCGCCGAGTCCGACCTCTTCGGCGAGGTGTACGGCCTCGGGCCGCAACGCCATCAGGGACTCGGCGCCCTCGTCGACGGGGATACCGGCCAGGCTTCCGGTGCGGAGCTTGCCGCCGACGCGGTCGTGCGCCTCCAGGACGGTGACATGGGCCTTGCCGCGCAGCTCCCAGGCGGCGGCGAGGCCGCTGATGCCTCCGCCGATGACGATCACTGAGCGCACGGGGACTCCTCTTCTTCTCCGGCCTGCTGCCACGCGGGCGGCCGGTGGGCGCACCACGGATCGGCGGCGAGGTAGTCGCCCGTGACGGCGTACGCCCTCGAACGCGATCCGCCGCAGACCGTCTTGTACTCGCAGACGCCGCACTTGCCGCGCAGCAGCGAGGGGTCCCTCAACTCTTGAAGGAGTGGCGATTCACGGTAAATGTCCATCAATGGACGGTGTTTGGTGTTGTCCGCGGACAACGGAAGGAACCCGCTGGGGGTCACCTCGCCGGTGTGCGAGACGAACACGAAGCCGCGCCCCGAGGACACGTCCATGGGCGGCCGGCGCACCGCTCGGTGTCCGCCGTCGAAGAGTCCGAGCGCGTGCGCGCGTGCGGTGAGGCGGGCGTGCAGCGCTCCGGTGCGCGGGAGTTCGCCGCGTTCGGCGAGGGCGGCCCGTTGCAGGACGACGCGCCGGAAGTGGTGGCCCTCGGTGGTCTTGGTGGCCATGACCGCTCCGCAGTCGTACAGGAAGTGCAGTACGTCCTCGGTCTCCTGTGCTGTGAGCGAGTCGAGTGCGGCGCCGCGTCCGGTGGGCACCAGCAGGAACCCGGACCAGAGCATCGCCTTCTCGCGGTGGACGAGGGCGGCGATGTCGGCGAGGTCCTCCATGCTGCAGCGGGAGACGGTGGTGTTGACCTGCACCTTGAGTCCGAGTTCACGGGCCGCGCGCCAGCCGTCGAGGGTCAGGCCGAAGACGCCGTCGACGCCCCGGAAGGTGTCGTGCCGGGCGGCGGTCGAGCCGTCGACGCTGAGCGAGAGGGCGACCGCGCCCGCGTCCCGTACCGCCGTCAGGTTCTGCCGGGTGAGGGTCGGCGTGCCGGACGGGGAGACGGCGACGCGCAGGCCGAGGCCGGTCCCGTATGCGATGAGTTCGGTGAGGTCGGGGCGCTGGAAGGGGTCACCGCCGGTGATCACGAACAGGGGGTGGGGGCGGCCGAAGGCGGCGATCTGGTCCATCAGGTCGCGGGCCTGCGCGCCGCTCAGTTCGCGCGGGTTGCGCCGTGGGATGGCCTCGGCGCGACAGTGCAGGCAGGCCAGCGGGCAGGCGCGGGTGGATTCCCAGATGACCAGGAAGGGGCGGTCGGCCACGGCGTGCCGGGGTGTGCGGACGAGGCGGCGCGGGGCCGCCGCCCGGGGGTGCGTCACCGGGTGCGCTCCCAACCCCGGCGCTGGGCCGGGATCTTGTGCGGGTCCCGGCTGCGGTAGACGACGTACGGCCGGAAGACGTACTTCACCGGGGCGCTGAACATGTGCACCAGCCGCGAGTACGGGATCAGGGCGAAGAGCGTGAAGCCGAAGAGGATGTGCAGCTTGAAGGCGAGGGGCGCGCCCGCCATCAGGGCGTAGTCCGGCGAGAGCGCGAACAGGGAGCGGAACCAGGGGGAGATGCCCTCGCGGTAGTTGTAACCGTCCGTCGCACCCGTGGAGTTGAGGATCGTGGCGAGCAGGCCCAGCACGATCGCGCCGAGGAGGAAGGTGTACATCAGGTGGTCGCTGCGCAGGGTCGCCCGGCGCACGGCGGGGACCTTGAGACGGCGGTAGACCAGGAGGCCGATGCCGATCGCCGCCGCCGCGCCCGCGATCGCTCCGGTGCCGACGGCGATGAGGTGGTACGTGTGGTCGCTGACGCCGACCGCGTCGGTCCAGCTCTGCGGGATCAGCAGGCCGACGACGTGGCCGAGCACGACGAAGAGCATCCCGAAGTGGAAGAGCGGGGAGCCGATCCGCAGCAGCTTCGACTCGTGGAGCTGGGAGGAGTGCGAGGTCCAGCCGAACTGGTCGTAGCGGGCCCGCCAGACGGTGCCCGCGATCAGCAGGGCGATCGAGACGTAGGGCAGGACGCCCCACAGGAGGAGGTCCATCATGCCGACGGCCTTTCGAACGGGGTGCGGGTTCCGGCGGTCGGCCACGGCAGGTCGATGCCGGGGCCGAAGGGTTCCAGCGGGGAGCCGATGCCGACGAGTTCCTGCGGCGGCCCCTTGCGGGCCATCGCCTTGGCCTCCTCCTTGGTCTGCGGGGAGGGGCCGGGCAGCGTGGTGCAGAGGGCTTCGAGGACGGCGGTGTACGGGGTGTCCGCGGCCGTGACCGCCAGGCGCAGCAGTTCCAGGCCGACCCGGTGCTCCTCCAGGAGTGCGGTGCCCGCCTCGGGGTGGCGGGCGGCGAAGTCGAGGGCGACGGGGAGGAAGTCGGGGAGTTCCTCGTCGGCGTACTCCAGGCCGTGGTCGCGGTAGAGCTGTTTGACCCGGACCAGGGAGAGGCCGCGGCGGCGGGTGTCGCCGTCGGCCCACCAGGTGAGGTAGAGGCAGCGGCGGTTGCGGGTGTCGAAGGTGGAGGTGTAGTGCGCGCCGAGGTCGAGGGGCTCGGTGGTGGCGACGTGGTCGAGGAAGCCGTGGAGGAGGGCGGCGGCCCGGGGTGCCGTGTCGTCGAGTGCCGTGCGGAGGTGGGGCAGGTCTGCGTACAGCCGCGAGTCCGGGTACTCCAGGCAGCGCCCGACGACCAGCCGGGTGACGGAGTCGGAGGTCGGGGTGGCGGTGGTCATGCGCTCCTCCGGGTGGGGCCGAGGTTGAGCATCACGCGGGCGGGGGTTTCGGCGGGGAGGTCGGCGACCGGGCAGCCCTCGTCCTCGAAGGGGTGCGCCTCGGTGAGTGTCTCGGCGTCCGCGCGGGCGGCGCTCGGCACCACGAAGCGGTCCTCCAGCTTGGCGATCGCCAGGAGGCGGAACATGTCCTCCATCTCCTCGCCGGTCAGGCCGACCGCGCGGGCGATGGTCTCGTCGCGGTCTTCGCCGAGGTTGACGCGCCGCATGTAGGCGCGCATGGCGGCCATCCGGTGCAGGACCGCGTCCACGACGGCGGTGTCGCCCGCGGTGAGGATCTCGGCCAGGTACTCGACGGGGATGCGCAGGGCGTCGATCGCCCCGAAGAGGTTGCCCGCGTCCTCGCCGTCGTGGCCGCTCGCGGCGACCGCCTCGACCACCGGGGAGAGCGGCGGCACGTACCAGACCATCGGCATCGTGCGGTACTCCGGGTGCAGCGGGAGGGCGACCTGGTAGGTGGCGATGAGGTCGTACACCGGGGAGCGGCGGGCGGCCTCCAGCCACTCCTCGGTGATGCCGGCGGCGCGCGCGGCGGCCTGGACGGCCGGGTCGTGCGGGTCGAGGAAGGCCTCCAACTGACCGGGGTAGAGGTCGTGTTCGTCCTCGACCGCCGCCGCTTCGGCGACCTTGTCGGCGTCGTACAGCATCACGCCGAGGTAGCGCATGCGGCCCACGCAGGTCTCGGAGCAGACCGTCGGCATCCCGACCTCGATGCGCGGGAAGCAGAAGGTGCACTTCTCGGCCTTGCCGGTCTGGTGGTTGAAGTAGACCTTCTTGTACGGGCAGGAGCTGACGCACATCCGCCAGCCGCGGCACTGGTCCTGGTCGACCAGGACGATGCCGTCCTCTGCGCGCTTGTACATCGCGCCGGACGGGCACGCCGAGACGCAGGCCGGGTTGAGGCAGTGCTCGCACAGGCGCGGCAGGTAGAACATGAAGGACTGCTCGAACTCGAACCTGATCTTCTCGCCGACCTCGTCGCGGATCTTCTCCACGATCGGGTCGCGCGGCCCGTGCTCGACCGCGCCCCCGAGGTTGTCGTCCCAGTTCGGACCCCATTCGATGGTGTCGAGGGGTGCGCCGGTGAGGGTGTTCACCGGGCGGGCGGTGGGCAGGTCGTCGCCCGCCGGGGCCTCGGTGAGGTTCTTGTATTCGTACGTCCAGGGCTGGTAGTAGTCCGAGATCTCGGGGAGTTCGGGGTTGGCGAAGAGGTTGCCGAGGCGCTTGAGGCGGCTGCCGGAGCGCAGGCGGAGCTTGCCGGAGCGGGTGCGCTCCCAGCCGCCCTTCCACCTCTCCTGGTCCTCCCAGCGGCGGGGGTAGCCCTGGCCGGGGAGGGTTTCGACGTTGTTGAACCAGACGTACTCGGTGCCCTGCCGGTTGGTCCACGCCTGCTTGCAGGTGACGGAACAGGTGTGGCAGCCGATGCACTTGTCGAGGTTCATGACCATCGCGACCTGTGTCATGACGCGCATGTCAGTACTCCACGTTCTGGCTGCGGCGGCGGATGACGGTGACCTCGTCGCGCTGGTTGCCGGTCGGGCCCAGGTAGTTGAAGGCCCAGGTCAACTGGGCGTAGCCGCCCACGAGATGGGTGGGCTTGAGCATCACGCGGGTGAGCGAGTTGTGGATGCCGCCGCGTCGGCCGGTCTTCTCGGTGCGCGGGACGCCGACGGTGCGCTCCTGGGCGTGGTTCATGTAGACCGTGCCGGGCGGCATCTTGTGGGAGACGATCGCGCGGGCGGTGACGACGCCGTTGCGGTTGACGGCCTCGATCCAGTCGTTGTCGGCGACGCCGATGGACGCGGCGTCCTGCGGCGACATCCACACCGTCTGGCCGCCCCGTCCGAGCGCCATCATGTAGTGGTTGTCCTGGTACATGGAGTGGATGGCCCACTTGTTGTGCGGGGTGAGGTAGCGGACCGCGACGGTCTTCTCCTCGACCCGGCCGAGTTCGGGCTCCCCGTACAGGCGGTGCATGTTGAGCGGCGGCTTGTAGACGGGCAGGGCCTCGCCGACCTCGTGCAGCCAGTCGTGGTCGATGAAGAAGTGCTGACGCCCCGTCAGGGTGTGCCAGGGCTTGAGGTGTTCGGTGTTGACGGTGAACGCGGTGTAGCGGCGTCCGCCGGACTCGCTGCCGGACCACTCGGGCGAAGTGATGACGGGGACCGGGCGGGCCTGGGTGTCGGCGAAGGTGACCCGCTTGCCCTCGGCCTCGGCGGCCAGGTGGGCCATCCCGGTGCCGACCTTCTTCTCCAGGGTCTCGAAGCCCTGGACGGCGAGGCGGCCGTTGGAGGTGCCGGAGAGGGAGAGGATCGCCTCGCAGGCCCGCTGGGCGGTGTCGAGGCGGGGGCGGCCGTCGGCCACTCCCCCGCGCACGGTGCCGTTCTTCGCGCCGAGGTAGTCGACCTCTTCGCCCACCTCGAAGGTGATGGCCTTCGTGGTGACGCCGAGCGTGTCGATGAGCGGGCCGAGCGCCGCGAACTTGTCGCCGATCGCGCCGTAGTCGCGTTCCACGACGGCCAGGTTGTACATGGTGCGCCCGGGTATCGGCTCGCACTCGCCCTGGGACCAGTCGAGGGCGACGCCGCCGGGCTGGGCCATCTCGCCGCCGGGGGTGTCGTGCTGGAGGGCGGTGGCGACCAGGTCCTTGCGTACGCCGAGGTGTTGACCGGCGAGTTCGCCGAAGCGGCGGGCCAGTGCGTGGAAGGCGTCGTAGTCGGAGCGGGCCTGCCAAGGGGGGTCGACAGCCGGGGTGAAGGCGTGCAGGAAGGGGTGCATGTCCGTGGAGGACAGGTCGTGCTTCTCGTACCAGGTGGCGGCCGGGAGGACGACGTCGGCGAGCAGCGTCGTGGACGTCATCCGGAAGTCCATCGCCATCAGCAGGTCGAGCTTGCCCTCGACGTCCTCCTCGCGCCAGGTCACGTCGCGGGGTGTGCAGCGCGGGCCGTCGTCGGGGAGGTTGTTGTGGGTGCCCAGGAGGTGCTTGAGGAAGTACTCGTTGCCCTTGGAGCTGGAGCCCAGGAGGTTGGCCCGCCACACGTTGAGGACGCGCGGCCAGTTGCCGGGCGCGTCGGGGTCCTCGCCCGCGAATCCGAGGGTGCCCGCCTTGAGTTCCTCGACGGCCGCTGCGACGGGGTTCTCCGCCGCGCCGAGGTCGAGGGGGTTGCGGTCGAAGGTGGGGTAGGAGGGCATCCAGCCCATGCGGGCGGACGCGGCGAGGCAGTCCGCGCCGGACATGCCGTCGAAGGTGCCCTCCGCGAGGGGTGAGGCGAGGGCTTCGGCGGGCAGGGTGTCGTACCGCCACTGGTCGGTGTGCAGGTAGAACCAGCCCGCGCCGATCATGTGCCGGGGCGGGCGGGCCCAGTCGGAGGCGCTGGCGAGGGTGGCCCAGCCGGTGACCGGGCGGCACTTCTCCTGGCCGACGTAGTGGCCCCAGCCGCCGCCGTTGCGGCCCTGGCAGCCGGTGAGGGTGAGCAGGGCGAGGAAGGCGCGGTAGATGGTCTCGGAGTGGAACCAGTGGTTGGTCCCCGCGCCCATCAGGATCATGCAGCGGCCCCGCGACTTCTCGGCGGTCTCGCCGAACTCCCGTGCCACGCGCGCCGCCTGGGCCGCCGGGACGGAGGTGAGGGTCTCCTGCCAGGCGGGGGTGCCGGGCTGGGACGCGTCGTCGTACGAGGTGGGCCACTCGCCGGGCAGGCCGTCGCGGCCGACTCCGTACTGGGCGAGCATCAGGTCGTACACGGTGGTGACGAGCCGGTCGCCGATCCGGCGGACGGGGACTCCGCGCCGTACGGTGCCGGGCCGGTCCTCCTCGAAGCGGGGCAGGACGATCTCCGCCGAGCCCTCCCCGTACAGGGTCAGGCGGGGGACGGTGTCGCCGAGGTCGAGGTTCCACTCGGGGGTCTCGTTGGCGCCCCAGCGGTGGCCGAGGGTGCCGTGCGGGACGACGGGTTCGCCGGTGGCGTCGTCGACGAGGACGGTTTTCCACCGGGCGTTCTCGGTGTCCTGCCCGAGGTCGGCCGCATTCAGGAACTTGTGCGGGACCAGGCCCTGTTCGGTGTCGCGGAGCGTGACGAGGAAGGGGAGGTCCGTGTATTGCCGTACGTAGTCCCGGAAGAAGGGGGTTTCCCGGTCGACGAAGAATTCCTTGAGGAGGACGTGGCCCATCGAAAGGGCGAGCGCGCCGTCCGTTCCGGGGTGCGGGTGCATCCATTCGTCGGCGAATTTGGTGTTGTCCGCGTAGTCGGGAGAGACGGTGACGACCTTCTGGCCCCGGTAGCGGGCCTCCGCCATCCAGTGCGCGTCGGGCGTGCGCGTCACGGGGACGTTCGAGCCCCACATCATCAGGTACGCGGCGTCCCACCAGTCGCCCGACTCCGGGACGTCCGTCTGGTCGCCGAAGACCTGCGGGGATGCGACGGGCAGGTCGGCGTACCAGTCGTAGAAGGACAGCATCGGCGCGCCGATGAGGGAGTGGAAGCGGGCGCCGGCGGCGTGCGAGGCCATGGACATCGCGGGGATCGGGGAGAACCCGGCGACGCGGTCGGGCCCGTGCTCCTTGATGGTGTGCACGTGCGCGGCCGCCGCGATCTCCAGGGCCTCGTCCCAGGTCGCCCGGACCAGGCCGCCCTTGCCCCTGGCCTGCTGGTACGTCCGGCGGCGGGCCGGGTCGCGCTGGATGTCGGCCCAGGCGAGGACCGGGTCCCTGAGGCGCTTCTTGGCCTCGCGGTACATCGAGAGCAGGGTGCCGCGCACATAGGGGTGGCGGACCCGGGTCGGCGAGTAGCTGTACCAGGAGAAGGACGCCCCGCGGGGGCAGCCGCGCGGTTCGTACTCGGGGCGGTCGGGGCCGACGGAGGGGTAGTCGGTCGCCTGGGTCTCCCAGGTGATGATCCCGTCCTTGACGTAGACCTTCCAGCGGCACGAGCCGGTGCAGTTCACGCCGTGCGTGGAGTTGACGACCTTGTCGTGGCTCCAGCGGTCCCGGTAGAACCGCTCGCCGTCCCGCCCGCCGGTGCGGTGCACCGTGCGCAGATCGTCGGACACTTCGGCCTTGGTGAAATACCGTCCGGCCTTGAGCAGTGCTTCCGCAGCGCCGCTCTGGTTCTGCCGCAACTTGACCCTCCGGGGAATGGAAAGACAGCGGACCGGACTTGCCGACGGTTCGCCGGTAAATTCCCTGGCCCACCTCGACCCTATGACTGCTTTTCCGTCGACCCCGGGGACCAAGGTCCCGCCGGACGGTGACCTAATTCCACAATTCCGCTCCGGGAGGGGTGACATGGTGGAATTCGGCAACAAAATGCTTGCGCAAAAGGCCTTTTGGCCCGGCGGACTGCTCCGCGGCTGAAGGGCGCTCCCGAAGGGACGGTCGATTCTCTTGCACACCTGGGCGCACGCCCGCGCGGTCGCGGCCTCCGCCGTCCAGCCCCTGCTCCCGCAGCGGCTGCCGCTCTCCGACGCGGCGGGCCGGGTGCTGGCCGCACCGCTCGCCTCCCTCACCGACCTGCCCGCCTTCGACACCTCCGCGATGGACGGCTGGGCGGTGCACGGTCCGGGGCCCTGGCACGTCGTACGCGGGCGGGTGCTCGCGGGAGGCACGGGGCGGCCGCTGGGGCCGGGCGAGGCGGTGGCGATCGCGACCGGTGCACCGGTTCCGGCGGGCGCGTCGCTGGTGCTGCGGAGCGAGGACGGTGTGCGTGAAGGCGATGTGCTGAAGGCCGCCCGAGCGGCGGTCCTGGAACGCGGTCGCGACCTCCAGCCCGACCTCCCGCCCGACCTCCCGCCCGACCTCCCGTCCGGCCGCGACATCCGGCTGCGCGGCCAGGAGTGCCGGGCGGGCGAACCCCTCCTCCCGGCCGGCACCCGGGTCACCCCCGCCGTCCTGGGCCTCGCCGCGGCCACCGGGCACGACGCCCTCACCGTCACCGGCACCCCCTGCGCCGACCTCCTGGTACTGGGCGACGAGCTCCTCGACCGGGGCCTGCCGGGGCGCGGCCGGGTGCGGGACGCGCTGGGCCCGCTGCTGGTGCCGTGGCTGGAGGCGCTCGGCGTACGGGTGGCCTCGCGCGCCCGGGTCGCCGACGACCTCGACGCGCTGTGCGCCGCGCTGTCCCGCTCGACGGCGGACGTCGTCCTGACCACGGGCGGCTCGGCCCGCGGCCCGGTCGACCACGTACGGCGCGCCCTGGGGGCGCTGGGTGCGCGGATGCTGGTGGACAGCGTCGCCGTACGTCCCGGGCACCCGATGCTCCTGGCGCTCCTCCCCGACGGCAGGCCCGTCGTCGGACTGCCGGGCAATCCCCTGGCGGCGGTCGCCGGGACCGCCACGCTCGCCGTGCCGCTCCTGCGCACCCTGGCGGGGCTGCCGCCCGCCGCCCCGGTCGGGCTTCCGGCGGCGGTACGGCTGGCCGGGCGCGCCCCATCCACGGCGCTGGTGCCGGTCGCGGTGCGGGACGGGTCCGTCCACCCGCTGGACTTCCACGGCCCGGCGATGCTGCGCGGCCTGGCCTCCTGCGACGCGCTGGCGGTGGTGGTGCCGCAGGGGGTGCGGGCGGGGGAACCGGTGGAGCTGCTGGCGGGGCCGGGCGAGCGGGAGGCGCCGGGGGCGGCCCTGGACCGTACCGCCGTGGAGCCCCTGCACCAGGTGGTCGCCGCGTGAGGACGGGACGTACGGCATGAGCGGGAAACGTACGCAGTGGGTGCCCGACCAGCACGGTGCGTGGGCCATGCTCACCGTGCCGTACGCCGTGGGCACGTTCCTGGGCCACCCGGTGTGGCTGCATCTGCCGCTGTTCGTGTGCTGGCTGCTGGCGTACGCGACGGCCTTCCACCTCCAGCAGTACGTACGTCTGCGCCGCCTCTCGCGCAATCCGCGCGCGGCGGGGCGGCACGTGAAGCCGACGGCCGTGTTCGCGGGCGCGCTCGCGGTGCTGGGCGTGCCGCTCCTGGTGCTGCGGCCGTGGCTGCTCGTCGCGGTGGCGGCCGCGCTGCCGTGCTTCGCCGTGAACACGCTCTACGCGTGGCGCAACCGTGAACGGGCGCTGGTGAACGGCCTGTTGGCGGTGTTCCCCGCCTGCGCGGTACTGCTGGTGGCGCTGCGGTTGGGGGGCGGGACGATCACGGAGGGGGTGGTGCCTGCCGCGCTCTGCTTCCTCTACTTCGCGGGCACGGTGCTGTACGTGAAGACGATGATCCGGGAGCGCCGGAACCGTCGCTACCTGTACGGCTCGATCGCGTACCACGCGGCGGCGCTGGCCTGTGCGGCGCTGCTGCTTCCGATGGCGGCGGTGTTGTTCTCCTGCTTCCTGCTGCGGGCGGCGGTACTGCCGGGGCGGAGGCTGCGGGTGCGGACGGTGGGGATGGTCGAACTCGCCTGCTCGGCAGGGTTGCTGACTCTGTTGCTCTCCTTCTCCTGACGGGGGGTCTCCCTGACAGGGACTTTATGGACCTTGGGCCTGAAGGACGGGCCTTCTGCCGGGCGGAGCGGCGGTCCTCGCCTCCTAGCGTGAACGGTGGAACATCCAGGTACGACCAGGAGGACCCGGCCCATGACCACGACCCCTCATCCCCTTGCGCGCCGGACGGGACGGGTGGTGGTGGCCGTGTTGACGGCCGCGCTGGTCGGGGTGGCGGCCACGGGCTGCGGCTCGACGTCCCAGGCGTCCGACGCCCCGCCCACCAACACCTCCCCCACTCCTGCCGGACACGCGAAGGGCCTCCCGGCCGCCCTCGCGCAGGACGGCACCACGGTCGTCGTCGGCCGGCCGGACGCGCCGCACACCGTGCGCATCTCGGTGGACCCTCAATGCGGGTACTGCGCCAAGTTCGAGACGGGCGGCGGGGAGGCGGTGGCCAAGGCCGTCCGCTCCGGCAAGGTCAAGGCCGAGTACACGATCGCCTCCTTCCTGGACCGGGGCGAGACGGCCGGCTCCACCCGGGCGGCCAACGCACTGCGTGCGGCACTGGAGGAGGGGAAGTTCGCGGAGTTCCAGGAGGCCGTCTTCACGGCGCAGGGCACCGAGGAGGCCCAGGGCTTCTCGAACGCGTACCTGCTTCAGCTGGCCTCCCAGGTGAAGGGGCTGCGGGGCGAGGCCTTCGACAAGGCGGTCAACGACCTCTCGTACAAGGGCTGGGTCGAGCAGTCCCTGAAGGCCTTCCAGGCGAGCGGGGAGACATCCGTGCCCTCGGTGCTGCTCGACGGCAAGAAGGTCGAGGACGGGGACGCCCTGTTCAACGCTCCTGATTTCGCCGCGCTGCTGGAGAAGGGGGGTGCGGCATAACGCCCGACCGACTGCGGGACGGCACTCGTGCACCTTGCGCAGCCCGGATCTAGCGGAACTCCCGACAATGTGGTTGAGCGGCACACGGCTGACGTGTTGGCTGGCAGCACCGACCTGTCCGTACAGCAGGTGCCGATTGGCCACAGCAGGAGCTGAATATGCAGGGCATTGACGTCGACCCCGCTGCCCACAACCGGGCAGCCTGGGACAGATACGTCCGCGAGGGCAACGAGTGGTCGAGGCCGGTGAGTGCCGAGGATGTCGAGCGCGCCCGCAGGGGCGACTGGTCGATCGTTCTCATCGGGCGTGAGCCGGTCGACCGCTCCTGGCTGCCGACGGACCTGACCGGCAAGGACCTGTTGTGCCTGGCCTCCGGCGGTGGTCAACAGGGGCCGATCCTCGCCGCCGCAGGGGCGCGGGTCACCGTGTTCGACAACTCACCCGGCCAGCTCGGCCAGGACCGGATGGTGGCGGCGCGCGACGGACTCGAACTGCGCACCGTGCTGGGCGACATGCGCGACCTCAGTGCCTTCGGCGACGCCGAGTTCGACGTCGTCTTCCATCCGGTCTCCAACCTATTCGTACCGGACTTGGCACAAGTGTGGGATGAGTGCTTCCGCGTCCTGCGACCCGGCGGAACTCTGCTCGCGGGCTTCCTCAACCCTGATGTGTACTTGTTCGACAACGAGGCGCTCGACGAGCGCGGCGAGCTGATCGTCGTGCACAAGCTGCCCTACAGCGATGTCACGCACTACTCCGCCGAGGAACGCGCCGCAAAGTTCGGCGCGGATGCGGCTCTTGAATACAGCCACACCCTCACCGCCCAGATCGGCGGGCAACTCGCCGCGGGGTTCGTCCTCACCGGCTTCACGGAAGCGCCGCACCAATCCAACGCATCCGCCCTCTACATGTCGAACTACTTCTCGACATTGGCGGTCAAACCGGGCTAACCCGGTGATCTCTCCCCCCCAAGACACTCTGGTCAGGTCCGGGCTCTCCACACTGTGGAGGGCCCGGAAGCGGTGTTGCCCGCGTTCTCCGCGCAGCTGTACGCGGCTCCTGACGGCCTGCCGCGACCTGACAGTCGGCCCGTTTGCCCAGGGGCGTCGCAGGGTCCTCACGGGCCGGCCTCAGCAGGAGAAATCCCCCTCACCGGCGTGCGGACGGACCGAAGTCCCGTGTCGCGCCGTCCCCTTCGAGTTCCTCGGGCTGGACGGCCGCCTGCTCGCCGGAGGCCGCACATCACCCAAGGGGGCGCTATGGGTGCTCAATGCCATTTGGCACCCGAGATCGGCGCATTTCTGCGATCTTCATTCGCCGGACGGGGGAATCGGGCATCCCCGCGGTGTTGTGGTCGCGGAACTGCAGGATGACGGCCAGAGGGGTTCAAGATCCCGCCCCGGCGGCCGTTTCGGGATGCCGGGTGGGACGTGGTGAGCCCCTGCCGGACGGCAACGGCGCTGTCCGCGTGTTGGCTTGAGGAGGGCTCCATGACCACGGCACCCGACGTCGTGAAGAATTCCGATCCGCCGCCCGGGGCGATACCGGGATCGGTTCCGCGTGCGGCTGCGAGGCTCGGTACGGCGGGGCTGGTTTCCCTGGTGGTGCTCGAACTCGTCAGCGGACTGCTGCAAGGGTGGCCGGTTCCGCTGCTGCCCGCGCTGGGCGGGGCTTTCGAGGTCAGCCACGGGCAGTTGAACTGGGTGAGCTCCGCCTACCTGCTGAGCGGCGCGGTCTGTGTGCCGCTGCTCGCCAAGCTCGGCGACATGTTCGGGTACCGGTTGCTGCTGCGGATCGCGACGGCTTCGGTCGTCGTGGGGACCGTGATGGTCGCCCTGGCGCCCTCGTTCGAGGTGCTCCTCGCGGGACGCGTCGTCCAGGGACCGATGTCGGCGTTCCTGCCTCTGATGATCGGTCTCGTACGGGACCGGGCACCCGAGCGAGCGGGCAGCATCATCGGCATCCTCGTCGGCGCCCTCACCGTCGGCGTCAGCCTCGGCATGGTCTCCGCCGGCGGGCTCATGAACGCCACCGGCAGCCTCGGCGTCTCCTTGTTCGTACCGGTGGTCGTCGTCGCCCTGAGCTTCCTCGCCCTGTGGGTGGGGGTGCCGGAGAGCGTCTCGCGTGCCGCGGGGCGGATCGACTGGTGGGGCACGGTCACCCTCAGCATCGGCATGGTGCTGCTGCTGCTCGCCCTGGGCAACGGCCTGACCTGGGGCTGGACTTCCGTACTGACGCTGGGCTGCCTGCTCGGCGGGGTGGCGATGCTCGGGATGTGGGTGCGTACCGCGCTCAGGGTTCCGGAGCCTCTGATCGACTTGAGGGCCGTCGCCCGGGGCGGTGTCCTGCCGCTGTACGTCATCGCGCTGCTTCTGGGAGCGCAGCTGTTCGGCTCCCAG
This sequence comes from Streptomyces sp. NPDC087440, assembly GCF_044744005.1. Classification (NCBI taxonomy): domain Bacteria; kingdom Bacillati; phylum Actinomycetota; class Actinomycetes; order Kitasatosporales; family Streptomycetaceae; genus Streptomyces; species Streptomyces sp. NPDC087440. The sequence continues at coordinate 199,769 of NZ_JBIUXN010000001.1, forward strand.
ACGGTCATCGCCCTGCTGGCGGGCAGCGACCCGGTGGCCACCGGCTTCGGGCTCGGGCTCACCGCGCTGGAGATCGGCGGGGTCATGACCGTCTTCGGTCTCGCCGCCTTCGGCTCCTCCACGGCTGCCGCGAAGTGCGCCAAGAAGATCGGCGACTGCCCGGTCCTGGTGATCGGCGCGGTGGTCGCAGGCTCCGGGTTCGCCCTGCTGGCCTTCGCCCACAACAGCATCGCCCCGTTCCTGCTGGGAGTGGGCCTGATCGGCGTCGGCAACGGGTTCGCCATGGCGGGACTGCCCGCGATGATCGTCGCCCGGGTCTCCCCCGAGACGACCGGCATCGCCACCGGCATCTACAACACCGCCCGCGTCGCTGCCGGGGCGGCGGCCGGAGCCGTCTTCGCGGCGGTGTTCGCCGCTTTCACCGCCGGGGCCGGATCGGCGCCGGGCGAGGCTGCGTACGTCTGGGTGCTCGCCCTCTGCGTCGGCTGCTGCGCCGTGATGGCCGTCCTGACCCGCACCATCCGCAAGGTCGCGGTCCGCTCCGCACCCTGATCCGGCAGGCGCATCCCGTATCCGCCAGGCGCATCCCGTGTCCGACGGGCGCCGCCTGCTTCCTCCCCCTCTTCCTTTCTCCCGTCCCTGTACCGCAGAGGAGCTCCACCACCATGAACACCGCCGCCCGCACCCTGCTCCAGGCCGCCCTCCAGGACCGCGCCGCCGACGTCCATCCGGAGCTGGTCGCCCTCAGCCACGCCCTGCACGACGACCCCGAGGTCGCCTTCGAGGAGCACCGCTCCGCCGCCCGCGTCACCGACGTCCTCGCCCGGCACGGCTTCGACGTCACCACGGGTGTCAGTGGCCTCGACACCGCGTTCACCGCGACCTTCGGCACCGGCAGCCTGACGGTGGGCGTGTGCGTCGAGTACGACGCCCTCCCCGACATCGGTCACGCCTGCGGCCACAACGTCATCGCCGCCACCTCCGTGGGAGCCGCGCTCGCCCTCGCCCGGTTCGCCGACCAACTGGACATCACGGTCAAGGCGATCGGCACCCCCGCCGAGGAACACGGCGGCGGCAAGGTGATCCTGCTGGAGAAGGGCGTCTTCGACGACGTCGCCATCGCGATGATGGCCCACCCCATGCCCACCGCCGACATCGGTGCCCATCACTTCCCCACCCAGGCCGTCGCCCGCTTCCGCGTCCACTACACCGGCACCCCCGCCCACGCGGCCGCCGCACCGCACCTGGGCGTCAACGCGGCGTCCGCCGCCGTGGTCGCGCAGGTCGCCATCGGCCAGCTGCGCCAGCAGATCCCCGGCGACCACCGCATCGCGGCGTACGTCTCCCACGGCGGCGCGGCGATCAACATCATCCCGGAGTCCACCACCGTGGAGTGCGAGGTGCGGGCCTTCACGATGGAGGAGATGCAGGCCCTGAAGATGAAGGCGGAATGGTGCTTCGCCGCGGGCGCGCAGGCCACCGGCTGTGCGATGGAGATGGAGGCGACCCAGCCCGACTACGCGGACATGCGCGCCGACACCTGGTTCAGCGAGCGCTACCTGGCGCACCTGACCGCACTCGGCCGCACCCCGGTCACCCTGGAGCCCGGCAAGGCGGGCGGCTCGACCGACTTCGGGAACATCTCCCACGTCATGCCCGCCATCCACCCCGCCCTCGGCATCCTGGGCGCCACCCACATGCCCCACACCCACGGCTTCACCGCCGAGACCAACACCCCGGCGGCCGACGACGCGATCCTCGTGGGGGCCAAGGCCCTCGCGAGCGCCGCCGCCGACCTGGCCCTGGACGCCGAGCAGCGCGGCCGGGCCCTGTCCAGGCTCGCAGCCCGCAGCTGACCTCCCGCCACCGGTGGGGCGCTCCCCCGCCCCACCGGTTCAGCCTTCCCGAAAGGTGCTTTCCCCGTGGCCATCTCGGTCTTCGACCTGTTCTCGATCGGCATAGGCCCGTCCAGCTCCCACACGGTCGGACCCATGCGGGCCGCCCGCATGTTCGTGGGACGCCTGAAGAAGGACGGCCTGCTCGCCCAGACCACGTCCGTACGCGCAGAACTCTTCGGCTCCCTCGGCGCCACCGGCCACGGCCACGGCACCCCCAAAGCCGTCCTCCTCGGCCTCGAAGGCCACTCCCCCCGCACCGTCAACGTCGAGACCGCCGACGCCGAGGTCGAACGCATCCGCGCCACCGGCAAGCTCCGCCTGCTGGGCACCGACATCGGCGACGCCCACGAAATCGACTTCGACGAGCCCAACGAGCTCATCCTGCACCGCCGCCGCTCCCTCCCGTACCACGCGAACGGCATGACCCTCTTCGCCTACGACACCCAGGGCACGCCCCTGCTGGAGAAGACCTACTACTCCGTCGGCGGCGGCTTCGTCGTCGACGAGGACGCCGTCGCGGGCGAGAACCCGATCGTCCCCGACGACACCGTCCTCAAGCACCCCTTCCGCACCGGCGACGAACTCCTGCGCATGGCCCGCGAGACCGGCCTGTCCATCTCCTCGATGATGCTCGAGAACGAGAAGGCCTGGCGCACCGAGGAAGAGATCCGCGAGGGCCTCCTGGAGATCTGGCGCGTCATGCAGGCCTGCGTCTCGCGCGGCATGTCCCGCGAAGGCATCCTGCCCGGCGGCCTCAAGGTCCGCCGCCGCGCCGCGAACTCCGCCCGCCAGCTGCGCGCCGACGGCGACCCCAAGGCCCACGCCATGGAATGGGTCACCCTCTACGCCATGGCCGTCAACGAGGAGAACGCCGCAGGCGGCCGCGTCGTGACCGCCCCCACCAACGGCGCCGCGGGCATCATCCCCGCCGTCCTGCACTTCTACATGAACTTCGTCCCGAACGCGGACGAGGACGGCATCGTCCGCTTCCTCCTCGCCGCCGGCGCGATCGGCATGCTCTTCAAGGAGAACGCCTCCATCTCCGGCGCCGAGGTCGGCTGCCAGGGCGAAGTCGGCTCCGCCTGCTCCATGGCCGCCGGCGCCCTCGCCGAGGTCCTGGGCGGCACCCCCGAACAGGTCGAGAACGCCGCCGAGATCGGCATGGAACACAACCTCGGCCTCACCTGCGACCCCGTCGGCGGCCTCGTCCAGATCCCCTGCATCGAACGCAACGGCATGGCCGCCGTCAAGGCCGTCACCGCCGCGAAGATGGCCATGCGCGGCGACGGCAGCCACAAGGTCTCCCTCGACAAGGTCATCAAGACCATGAAGGAAACCGGCGCCGACATGAAGGTGAAGTACAAGGAAACCGCCCGCGGCGGCCTCGCTGTCAACGTCATCGAATGCTGAGGCGTCAACCGTCTCGCAGGGTGACGCCCAGACGAACCCCGGTCAGGTCAGGTGGTCCCACGGGCCCGCTGCCGGGATGCGGAGATCCACCGGCACGTGCTCCACCGCTCTGCCGCGCCGGTCCAGAATCCGGCCCATCCGCTTGACCGGGCGGATCACCAGGCGCCGGTCGGTGATCGTCACGTGGGGAAGGTTCTCCTCGACCTTGGCCTCGAACAGGCGCAGGTGGTCCGTCGAGGTGACCCAGACGGCAAGGAGCAGCTGCCGGCGTCCCACCAGTGAGGCGACCGCCCGTATCTCCGGGCAGAGCGACAGCCGGGCGGCGACCTCAGCGGTGCGGGTCGTGGGCGTGTCCGCGAAGAGCCAGGCGAGGACCGGGGTGGGACTGGCGAATCGGGAAACCTCCGCCCTCACCCGCAGCTGCCCCCGGGACTGCAGGAGCCGGAGCCTGCGCTGCGCCTTGCTCTCCGACATCCCTGCCGCGGCGGCGAGTTCGGCCAGCGGGGTGCGGCCGTCGAGTCCCAGCCGCAGCGCCATCTCCCAGTCGGCGTCGTCGAGTCGTTGCAGCCGTGCGGCAGGACGGCCGCGCTGGGCGGGGTCGGCCGACGCCCGGATGCCGTCGACCTGGCGGCGGCCCAGGATCCGTACGTGCCACTGGCTCGCCTCGACGTGGAGGGTGACGATCGGGTGCGTCACCGTGGAGCGGATCCCCTCCACGCGGGCCAGCCCGTCCAGTACGAAGTCGGAGAGTTCGACGGGGTCCCGGGCGATGACGGTGACCAGCAGGTCCTGCTCGCCCGAGGTCAGGTCGACGGTCATCGCGTGCGGCATCCGGGCGATCTGAGCAGCCACCCGGCTCACCGCCCCGTGCGCGCAGCGGATCTCCACGTACGCGAACGCGGTCGTGTTCTCCAGGGCGGGGCCGCAGGTCGTCCAGACCCGGCCGTCGGCCTCCAGCCTGCGCCACCGCCGGGCGGCCGTCACCGGGTCGATGCCGAGGGTGTCGCCGATGTCCTTCCAGCGGGCGCGCGGCGAGAGCTGCATCGCCTGCAACAGGGCGAGATCCGCCTCGCTCAGCACACCCGGGTCCTGGCCCTCGTCCGACGTCATACCCGAAGGCTCCAACGGCAAGAACCCCACCCACCAGGGCCATAAGCCCACCATGCGGGGGCTGAAATACCTGATCAGGATGGTGCCCGGGGGCGGAATCCGGACGCATGCCCCTACTTGCCGGAAAGCTCGGCCGCCCCCTGTTCTTACGGGCACCGGCGCCGTCGCCTGTGCGGTCGTCGTGGCTACCGACCGACTCCACCAGTCCCGAACGCCTGGACGCCATCCTTCGGCGACGTCCGGACCACCGCCGAAGTACTGAACCTGATCGGGTAGGAGCAGCTTTACGCCCGCATCAGCCTCTTCCTGGGCTGCTCCCCGTCGCCCGGACACAGGAAGCCACGAGTTCTCCTGCAGGGTCCATCCCCGCCGGGCCGATGATCACAGTTACCTCCCGCAGGAGTGAACACCCCCCGGAATCGGTCGACTTGGCGACGGCCGCCCCGCTACGAAGGTCGCGGAAGTCGGTGACCTTCGACCACGTAGGGGTGGGCACGATGTATTTCTCCCGCACGATCACAACCACAGCCGCAGCAGCGACGATCCTGGCGGCCCTGATCGCTCCCGCCGCCGCGCAGGCCCCCGCACCCGGGTCGCTCGGCGCCCCCGGCGACGTACTGACCATGCCGTTGCAGGACGCCCTCCAGGTCCTGATCATCCAGGACGAGTCCCGAGCCGGGTACGACCGGAGCAAGTTCAGGCACTGGGTCGACGCCGACAAGGACGGCTGCGACACCCGGTCCGAGGTCCTCCTCGAGGAAGCCTTCCTCCCCGCCCGGCAGGGCCCGAAATGCACCGTCAGCGGAGGCGAGTGGTACAGCTCGTACGACAACACCTACGTCGGGGACGCGAAGAAGCTCGACATCGACCACCTCGTCCCGCTCGCCGAAGCCTGGGACTCCGGCGCCTCCACCTGGACGGCCGCCCAGCGCCAGGCCTACGCGAACGACCTCGGCGACCCCCGCGCCCTCCTCGCGGTTTCCGCGGCCACCTACCGGTCCAAGGCCGACCAGGACCCCACCACCTGGATGCCGACCGAGGCGGCCCACTGCACGTACGTGGCCAACTGGACGGCCATCAAGATGCGATGGCAGCTCACCATCGACCCCGCCGAGGCCAACGCGCTCGCCCAAACCGCCGTGACCTGCGCCAACGCGCCGGTGAAGGTCACACTCGCCCGCTGATACCCCGTCACGCAGCCGCATTGCAGGCAGTCTGGCTCACCGAGGGGAGACAGAGTTGAGGTTGATGGGGGGGCTGTGTCCTACCGGGCCGAGAGTGAGTGCGGCGACCACATCGACGACCCGTCCGAAGTTCCGGAAACGTGAGTCCCCATTCGCCACCGCCCTCGCCCGAATGGCGTCACAATGTGCAGAAGGCTCTGGGACGACTCTCCACCGGAGGGACACATGGCCGAGGGCATACCGGCAAGAGACGGCGGCGCGGACCGGCGGGCGGGCGGTGCGCGGGATGTGAGGCTGGTCGTCGCACCCGATCCGGAGCTGGAGCCGGAGGCGGGTGAGCGGCTGGTCCGACGACTGCGGGCCGAAATCGCCGCCCTGGACGTCGAGTCGGCGCGCTTCGACGCCTCCGGCCCGGCTCCGCCCGGCGCGAAGGGTACCGACGCGCTCACCATCGGGGCCGTCGTCGTGGCGTTGAGCGCGTCCGGCGGGGTGTTCACGGCGCTCATCGACACGGTGCGCGACTGGCTCGGCAGGAACTCCGCAGGGCATCGGGTGTCGGTGACCATCGACGGCGACACGATCGAACTGGACCGGGCGTCGGACGCCGAGCGCGAGGCCCTGATCGACGCGTACGTCCGTCGGCACACGGAGGGTTGACGATGGGACGCCGTATCGCGCTGCTGATCGCCACGTACGAGTACCAGGATCCCGGGCTTCGGCAGCTGACCTCTCCGGCCCACGACGCGGAGGCGCTCGCCGAGGTGCTCCGGGACCCCGCCGTCGCCGGGTTCGAGGTGACGACCCTCCTCAACCAGCCGCATCACGTCGTCGGCGAGGCCATCGGTGACTTCTACCGCGACCGCCGCAGCGACGATCTCGCCCTGCTCTACTTCACGGGCCACGGCCTCAAGGACGAGGAGGGCCGACTCTATCTGGCGATGTCCAACTCCCGGCGGGAAAGCCTGCTGTTCACCGCACTGTCCGCCGAACAGATCGACCGGGCGATCGAGGGCTGCGTCTCGCGGCAGAAGGTACTGATCCTCGACTGTTGCTACAGCGGCGCGTTCGGTGCCCGGGGCCCCAAGGGAGACACCTCGGTCCAGGCTCTGGAGCGTTTCCAGGGCCGCGGCCGTACCGTGCTGACCGCCTCGGACGCGACGCAGTACTCGTTCGAGGGCAACCAGGCGCACGGCCACGCGGCGCAGTCGGTGTTCACCCGCTACCTGGTCGAGGGGCTGCGTGACGGCAGCGCGGATCTCGACGGCGACGGGGACATCACCCTCGACGAGCTCTACAGCTACGTCCACGACCGGGTCGTCGAGGAGATGCCGCAGCAGCGGCCCAAGAGGCAGGACAACGTCGAGGGCCGCACGGTCATCGCCAGCAACATCAACTGGACGCTTCCCGGCTACCTGCGCAACGCCCTCTCCAGTCCGCTGGCCAACGACCGGCTCGGCGCTCTCGACGGGCTCGCCCACCTGCACCGCATCGGCAACGAACGGGTGCGCGCGACCGTAGTGGAGGAGCTGCGCCTGCTCACCGAGGACGACAGCAGGCTCGTGTCGGGGGCGGCCGGTGAGCGGCTTCGAGGGCTTGTCGTACGGGCGGACACGCACGCGGGGGAACGGGGGCCCGGGCCTGCGGCGGCACAGCAAGCGGCGGCTCCGCCGACGCCGACGCCGACGCGGGCGGTGTCGCCCCTGGTACCGGAACCCCCACCCGAGCCAGATCCCCCTCCCGCGCGGCAGCCAGGGTCACGGGCCGCGACCGTCCGCCCGCCGTCCTCGCCGCCACCCGCTCCGCCCCGAACGCCGCTCCCGGACCGATCGACCGCACCTACCGCCGCCTCCACATCGGCGCCCGCGAGATCACTCATCCCCCGCAGCCGCCGGGCCAGGCTCATCCTCGCGGGTGCCATCGCCCTGGCGACAGCGGTCACGGTCATCTCGGTGATCCTCACCAACGGCGGAGGGGGATCCGGGGCGAACGGCAGCTCCACGGGCATGGGTTCCGGCGGTGCGATCACGCCCACGAAGCGTTTCAGCGGAGCCGGTGAGCGGATCGAGTTCCTTGCCGACGGAAAGACCCTGGTCATCGGCGACGAGCAGAAGGTAAGACTGTGGAGCGGGAGCATGACGACGCCCGACGTCACGCTCGACAAACAGGCGCGCTGGAGGTTCAGCCCGAACGGGAAGATCATCGCTGGCCAGGACGCCGACTCCACGACGGACGGCGTCGAGGTTCGCCTGAGGAACGTGGCCACGGGCAGGACGGTCAGCGTCCACGCCAAAGGGAGCAGCGTCGTCACGGCGTTCAGTACCGACGGCAAAATCCTCGCCACGGCCAGCACGATCGTCGCCGAGAAGTCCGGCCGTGACGTGCCCGTACAGGTCTGGAACGTCTCCGACGGCACACTCCGCGCCACCCTCACCGGCCACACCAACGGCGTCGAGAGCATGGCCTTCGCGCCCGACGGAACCCTGGTCACCGCGAGCACGGACCACACGGTGCGGCTGTGGAACGTGACGACGAAGAAGGCCGTCAGCACCCTTGGCGGTGCGGACGACGTCTTCGTCTACGACATGGTCCTGAGCCCCGACGGCAAGATGATCGCCACCTGGGCCGGTGACAAGCAGCCGGTGCGGCTGTGGAGCACCGCCACCGGCAAGCTGATCACCACGCGCAACGCCCTCAAGCCTCATGGCGTGTTCAGCCCCGACAGCAAGCTCTTCGCCTACGCCGACGCCGGCGGCGTACAGCTGTGGGACATCGACGCGGGCAGGGTGACCTTCACACTCAGCGGGTCTGCCGGGCCACTGCGATTCGCCCCGGACAGCAGGACGCTGGCAGCGGGCAGCGTGACCCACCCCTCATTGGTGGCGCTGTGGTCGGCGAGCACGGGCAGCGTCACCGGCAACCTGCCGGGCGGGCCCACCGCGTTGACCGACCTGGCGTTCAGCAAGGACGGCAAAACCCTCGCCGCGGCCTATGAGGAGAGCCAGGTAAGCCTGTGGGAGGTCCCTCGTCACTCATGACCTCCAGCCGTACCATCGCACCGACCCTCGGCGGGAGTCAGCGTCCGGGCTCCCCGGCCGCCCCGGCACCCAGCCCGAAGCAACGTGCGAGCTCGCCCCGGTGACCTGGGGCGCGATGATCGACGCGATCAAGGCCCAGGGCGTGCCCGACGAGACCGTCGGGAGGATCTGCGCGCAGGCTGCGGCGCAGATCAACGCCACCCCGGCCGCGGTGCGCGACACCTGGCCGGCCACCGGCGTCAGGCCGGACTGAGCCGGAGAACGGCGGTAGCCCGGGACGTGGAGGCTGCGTCCTTGCCCCGGGAGGCCCCGTGCACGACCGCTGCGTCGGAGGCCGGCGGTTCTGGTGAGAAGGTGCCGGTGGCCAGCAGGTCGCCGTTCGCGCCGTAGACCGTGACCAGGCCGTTCTTGGCCTTCTTCCCGTCGGAGAAGGCACCGGCCAGGAGCTTGGACGCAGCCCCCTGGTCCCGCGCCGGCGGGTGGGGCGGCGACAGCCGACCGGCAGACCGACCCCGACACATCCCCGTCCCGCAGGTCGCGGATCCGCACGGGCAGAGGGCGGGGTCGCGGTCGGCAGGGTGGGCGGACGCATCCGCAGCCGTCTCGGGAAACGCAGTGCGCGCCCCGTCCTGGCGTTGTGGCGCGTGCGGGGTGTCGCTGACGTCCACGGACATGTCGCCTGTTCCTTGCTTCCGGTGGCTGGTGTTCTCCCGGTGCAAGCGGCCCTCTCCTGTGCGGGCGGACCTCGCCCCACCCCCGGTGTCCCCCTCTCGCGCCCCCCGGTTCCGCCGAGACTCGGCCCCAGGAGCAGTCGCGTCACGGTCCGCCCCAGGACCGATGCCTCGTTGCGCCTTGACATCGCAGGCGGAAGCCGTCAGTTTCCTGACGCACCATCAACTCTCCCTCAAGCCCTTGGAGTTGCCGTGCACGATGTCTCTCTACCCTCGCGTCGTACGGTGCTCGGCGCCGCCGGGCTGGCGGCCGGCAGCGGGCTGCTGGGGTCCGGCACGAGATCGTACGCAGCGGACGTGCCGACCCTCGGGGCCTACGACGTGGTCGTCGTGGGGTCGGGCGCTGCCGGTCTCACCGCTGCGCTCGCCGCGGCCGGACGCGGGTTGAGCTGCCTGGTCGTCGAGAAGGCTCCGACCTTCGGCGGCTCCGCCGCCCGTTCGGGAGCGGGCATCTGGATACCCAACAACCCGGTCATCCGCGGCGCCGGAGTTCCCGACACCCCGGACAAGGCCGCCCGCTATCTCGCGTCGGTGGCCGGGGACGACGTACCCGTGGAACGGCAGCGGGCCTTCCTCGCAGGCGGACCGAAGATGATCGACTTCGTGCAGCGCAACAGCCCCCTGCGGTTCCGCTGGATGGAGGGTTACAGCGACTACTACCCGGAGCGGCCCGGTGGCCTGGCGATGGGGCGCTCCATCGAGCCGGACGTCTTCGACGGGAACCGCCTCGGCCCGGAACTGGCGCACCTCAACCCGTCGTACCTCCCCGTCCCCGCCGGAATGGTGATCTTCAGCCAGGACTACCGGTGGCTGAACCTCACCGCGGTCAGCGCCAAGGGCGCCGCCGTGGCCGCGCAGGCCCTGGCGCGCGGCACCGCGGCGGCGCTGCGCGGCGAAAAACCTCTGACGATGGGCCAGGCGCTGGCGGGGGCGCTGCGCAAGGGGCTGCTGGACGCGGGCGTGCCGGTGTGGCTGAACACCCCGCTGGTCGACCTGCACACCGCGGGCGGCCGGATCACCGGGGTCCTGGTCGAACGGGCGGGCACGCCCGGCCTGGTGCGGGCCCGGCACGGGGTGATCGTCGGTTCGGGCGGCTTCGAGCACGACGCGGCCATGCGCAAGCAGTACCAGCGGGCGCCCATCGGGACCGAGTGGACCATGGGAGCCAAGGAGAACACCGGCGACGGCATCCGTGCGGGACAGCGCGCGGGGGCGGCGCTCGCGCTGATGGACGACGCCTGGTGGGGTCCGACGGTCCCACTGCCCGACGGCCCGTACTTCTGCCTCGCCGAACGCACCCTGCCCGGCGGGCTGTTCGTGGATGCGGCGGGCAGGAGGTACGTCAACGAGGCCGCACCGTACTCGGACGTCGTCCACCGCATGTACGACCGCGATCCCGCCGAGCCGTGCATTCCGTCGTGGCTGGTGGTCGACCAGAACTACCGCAATCGATACCTGTTCCGTACGGTGGCGCCCACGTTGCCCTTCCCCGCCTCCTGGTACTCCTCGGGCGCGGTGCGCTCCGCGCTGACCCTGGACGGGCTCGCCCGCGCGATCGGCGTGCCCGGGGCGGCGCTGCGTGCGACCGTGGACCGGTTCAACGGCCAGGCGCGCGCGGGCAGGGACACCGATCAGGGGCGTGGCGACAGTGCGTACGACCACTACTTCGCCGACCCCTCGATCGCCCCCAACCCCACACTGGCCCCGCTGTGGCTGCCGCCCTTCCACGCCCTGAAGATCGTGCCCGGTGACCTGGGGACCAAGGGAGGCATCGTCACCGACGCCGCCGCGCGCGCACTGAGGGAGGACGGCTCGGTCATTCCCGGGCTGTACGCGGCGGGCAACGCGAGCGCCGCGGTGATGGGGCACAGCTACGCGGGCGCGGGCTCGACGATCGGCCCGGCCATGACCTTCGGCTACCTCGCGGCGCAGGACATCGCGGACCGTGCCGCGCGCTGAGGTGCCGCGGTGGCGGTGCGCCGCCCGCTGTCCAGGCGCTGCCGGGCGAGTGTCCTGGGTGGTGGGCGGCAGGCCGGCCGAAGTCCGCACCCGAACCCCTCGACATCGCGTACGTCGACGTCTGCGCCGATCTCGCACTGCCGGTCCGGCGGCTGCCGCCCGGAAGCAGTCTCAGCAGCATCGATACGGGTCGCTCCGGTGCGGGGTGAAGGAGAAGCCCCGTCCCCGGTCAGCGCATCCGCGGGTCAGCGGCGTCCGCCCGTGCGCCCCATCGTGCGTCCGCGCGCCCGAGGGCGCTTCCGCAGCAGGGGTGACGCCGGTACCGGCCGCCCACGACGATGAACTGCTGCCGCACGGCCGGGGCCGTACCGCTCAGGGGCTTCTCCGTGCGCCCACGGTCCGGGGCCAGGAACGAAACCGCTCGGGGGGAATTCCATGAGAAGGCGCTGGGTGATCACAGGGTGCTCCTCGGGGCTGGGACAGGCATTGGCCTCCGCTGCCGCGCGCAACGGTGACGAACTCGTCGTCACCGCCCGCAAGACCGCGGATCTCGACGCCCTGGTGAGCGCCTGGCCCGGACGCGTCACCGCGGTGCCGCTCGAACTGCGGGACGCCGGTTCCTGCGAACGGGCCGTGCGGCTGGCCCACGAGCGGCTCGGCGGCATCGACGTCCTGGTCAACAACGCGGGAACCGGCATGTTCGGCGCGGTCGAGGAGACCTCGGACGCCGACCTGCGCGATCTGTTGGAGGTCCTGGTCGTCGGCCCCTGGCGGCTGACGCGTCTCGTCCTGCCCCTGATGCGGAACCAGGGCCACGGCCACGTCGTCAACGTCTCCTCCGTGGCGGGGCACGTCGCCCTCCCCGGCGCCGCCGCCTACGCCGCCGGCAAGCAGGCCCTCGAAGCCATGAGCCAGACCCTGGCGCTGGAAGCGGCACCCCACAACATCCACGTCACCGTCTTGGAACCGGGCATGTACGCCACCCAGTACGGCACCGCCATGACCCGGGTCCAGGAGCACATCGAGGCCTACGATGTCACCAACAGCGCCGTGCTGGCCGCCTTCCGCGCGCTCGCCGACAACCCCGACTCCGGACGGCCGGAAGACTTCGCGGAGCAGGTGCTGGCCCTCGTCGCCGACGGCAGCCGCACGCCGCTGCGCGTTCCGGTGGGCGACGACGCCTTCGGCTACCGGGAAGCGGCCGCGAGGTCGGACCTGGAAGAACTCGACGCGGCCCGGGCGCTCTTGCGCCGGTCCCCCTCGGCCTGAGGCACAGTCCCCCGGCCGGCACCGAGGCGCGCCGGGCACACGGCCGCACACATTCCTGAGACCCGTCGGCGCGTGCACTGCGGGATCGGCTCCCCGCACTGCGAGACTTCCGCGGTGAATGACGCCGAGGCCAACGACGACAGGGCCGGAGCCCGCGACCCGCGAGGGCCGGGAGACCGACTGGCGGAATTCCTGGCCGACCCGGCGCACCTGTCGATGGATCTGGCAACCTCGGTGCGTCAGTGCGCGCACGCTCTGGGGCTGTCGGACGTGGTGGTGTTTCTCGCCGACATCCAACAGCGCCGGCTGACCGCTCTGAACCTGGCCGCTCCCCTGCAGGAGATCGACAGCTCCGTGGCCGGTGCCAGCTATCGGACCCAGACCCCGCAACTGGAGCCCCTGGGACACGGGGTGACACTGTGGCAGCCACTGATCGACGGCGTGGAACGCCTGGGGGTGGCACTCGCCCACATGATCGAGGAGACCGCCCGACACGCAGGCCACGCGGACATCCTCCGCGAGATCACCGACGGCACGACCGGTCGCTGACACCGCGTCGACCGCCTCGTCCGACCGCCTCGTCCGACCGCCGGGGACGCCGCCCCGCGCTCACTCGCAGGGAGCCCTTCACCATGCACCGATACGACGTCAGAGTGACCACCCGCGCCACGCCGGAAACCGTCTGGAAGTTGTTGGTCGATGCCGCGAGCTGGCCGCTGTGGTCCACGGTGGACAGTCTGGATACGACACGGTCGGTCGACCTCGACCCGGGCGGCGACGACCGCGTCGGCGCCGTCCGGGCCTTCCGGACGGGACGCACCGTGACCGGTGAGCGCATCACCGAGAAGGTCGAGCAACGCCTCTTGGCCTACGAAGACGCGTTCAACCCGTCGATGCACAACTACCGCGCGCGCATCGAGTTGAGGCCGACAGCGAGCGCCGGCACGGCCATCCGCTGGTACGGCGAGTACGAAACGAGCCGGCTGCTGGGCTGGGTCATGCCGCGCCACCTCCAGAAGTTCATGCGCGGCATGGCCGAAGGGCTTGCCCGCTACGCCGAGGAGCGCCAGTCGTCCCAGTGATGCCAACGCCACGGCACCCTGGCCGTCCTGACCGGAGGCCGGACGCAGGCGCTGCGTGGTCGGCCTCAGGTCCGTGCCGTATCTGCCCGGCGGATCCCGGGCAGGTGCACGACGAGGAGCGTGAAGGCAGCGAGTGCCAGGTTGCGGGCGGCGGCGTCCAGACCGTTCCAGTCGGACGACTGCCACATGGCGAACCACTCGCCGCCGATGGCGAGGAAGCCCATCCCGAAGAGCAGCAGCATCATGACCAGGCCCACGGTGCTGGCCGCGCGGGCGCGATCGTACGCGTCGCGGCGCAGCCCCGTGATCCAGAACCAGGTGGCGGTGAGGAGGACGGCCGCGGTCAGCGTCTCCCAGGCGATGACCGCGACGTAGGCGGCGTTCTGAACGGCGGAGGACTCGACTGCCCGCCACATCAGGTCAGGATCCTTGAACGTGGTGTCCATGCTCAGGACGTGCTGGACGAACTGCTGGTTGGTCCCGAAATCTGTGATGTTTCCGAACGCGACCAGGGACATGCAGAGCGCGACGACCGCCGTCAGCGCGGTCGCCGCGACGGGCGGCGCACCCAGCCGGAGGAACCAGTTCCGCGGGGCGGCCGGGGCCGGTCCCGAGGAAGGGGACCCGGAGCCGGTGCTGGTCGGTCGATGGGCCTGTGCCATGTGTGTGCCCTCCCTCGTCGTCCCGCGGGCAGTGTGACCACGGGGCGTCCTTGTCCCTCTTCACGTGCGCGGGCCTTTCGGCGGTCCTGCTTGCTGACAACTATCGCCCTTGGGCACAACGGACCGGGAGGCGGCCCCGGCCGCGCGTGACGTCGGTGGCCGTCTCCCCACGGGCCCCGGTGCCCGGTGGCGGAGGAGGGGTTGGGCATGCTGGGAGGCATGGAATCGACAGTGTGGGACGCGTTGTTGGGGCACGGTGAAGTGCCGCTTGTCGCCCGCTACTTGGGAGACGAGTACGTGCAGGACCGGGACCGACTGCGGATCGGGGCGCCGGAGGACTCCGTCGCCGTCACGCTGACCCGGTGCGGTGAACACCACGTGGTGGCGGAGGTGTGGCCCCCCGAGGGCATGTCGCTGACCGCCGTTCAGGAACGGGCCCTGAGGGAGCTCGGCTGGAAGAACAGGGACACAGGCGTCTCGCCGGCCCGGCCCACCTGGTGCCTGGAGTGGCGCTGGTACGCCGACATTCCCACGCAGCACGGCCGGGCCGTCGTGGCCGCGCTGCGCGACGTGCTGGAGGTTCCCACCGAGCGGGTGACGGTGCGCGGCTGGGGCGTGGACGGCCCGTTCAGGGTCCACGGCCTGGAGCGTTTCGATGATCGTCCCAGCGCACGCGGCGTCACCGGCCCGTGCACGGCGTGGGCCGACCTGCGGGCACGCCTGGACTGGGTGCTGGGCACGTTGCCGACCGACGCAGCCGTGGTCATGAGCGGTCCGCAGGGCAGCGTCGTCCAGTTCATGACGACGGTCAACGGCACGGTCCTCACCGGTGCGTCCGGCGCGGAACTCGACGTCGCGAACCTGCCGACACCGGATGACCCGGGCAGCGAGCAGTCCCGGCGCATGCTCGCGGACGGCTGGCTGCCCGAAGTCATGGGCCCGGGCTTCGCCGAGTGGACGCTCGGCGAGCCCGTCGTCCACTCCGGCGCCGGCCCGCTGGCCCGCAAGGCCGTCGCGGCCCTGCAAACCCTGGGCGCCGAACGGCCGGACGAGGTCACCGTGACCGTCTTCCGCAACGGCTCCCGCCCCGACCCGGCCTACGCCGTCGAGGAGCTCGGTCTCTCCCCGACGTGAGCGCGCCCCGCTCTCAGCTTGACGCTCACCTCGCGCTTCCCGTTGGTGGCACAAGGCCGGAACGAGCTGCGGTGGTCAGGGTGTGCAGAATTCAGCCTCGGTGACGGGAGGAACCTGGGCATTCCAGTCCCCGTTGAGGTTCAGGGACAGGGCGTGTTCGCCGTTCGCCGTCGTGACGGACTGCGAAATCGAGCCCTGGATACCGCCGTTGTGCCCCCACACCTCGACGCCGCAGGACAGGGTGAACTTCATCAGGCCCAGGCCGTAGGAGACGTCGGGCACCCCCTTGATGGGTACGGTCGTCGTCATCTCCTTCCGTTGGGGCTCCTTCAGGATGCGCCCGGACAGCAGACTCCGGTAGAAGCGGTTGAGATCACGGGTGTTGGTGATCATCTCCCCGGCCGCGCCCGCCAGAGAGGGATTGAGCTCGCTGACGTCGTACGTCGTGCTCTTCGGGTCGGCCGGGCCGCCGAGTTCGCCGGTCAGCTTGGAGTAGGCGCGCCCGCTGGGCCCCGGCATGCGGGTCCGGGTGCCGGGGAACGTCGTGGAGTCCAGGTGCAGGGGGCGCAGGATGCGGCGTTCGATCTCCCGTGCGTACGCGCGGCCGGTGGCCTTCTGGATCACCATGGCCGCCAGGACGTAGTTGGTGTCGGAGTAGCTCCAGCCCGTGCCGGGTGCGAAGGAAGGCTCGTGGGTCATGGCGAGCCGGACGATGTGTTCGGGCGTCCAGGTGTCGAAGCGGTGCCGCAGGAAGCCGGTGCCGAATTCCTTGCGCTTGAAACCGGGGTCGTCGGTGTAACTGTAGATACCGCTGGTGTGGTTGAGGAGCTGGCGCACGGTAATGCCCGTGCCGTCGTGCCCCTTGCCGCGTACGACTCCGGGCAGCCAGTGGTCCACGGTGTCGGTCAGGCTCAGCCTGCCCTCGGCCTCCAGTTGGAGCATCACCGCGGCCACGAACGTCTTGGTGAGGGAACCGGCGCGGAACCGGTCGTCGTCCCGTGGCTGTCGGCCGCTCGCCAGGTCGGCGGTGCCCGAACGGCCCGTCCATACGTCGTGGCCCCGTTCGGCACGGGCGAGCGCGCCGGGCGGGCCGCCCCGCACCGCTGCGTCCAGGGCCTGCTGGGTGGCCCGGTGATCGCTCGGACGGTGCCCTGCGTCCCGGGTCCCGGCGGAGGCGGACGGGGTGACGGGCGAGGCCACCATCGCGGCCGCGATCAGCCCGACGGCCGTATGCCGCAGTCTGTTCCTCCCGCGCCCGCTGCCGTTGCGCGAGCCGGGCGTGTGCGGTCCGGCTGTTGCCGCGCGTGCGTGGTGGTGCATGGAGGGGCTCCCGACCTGTCTGGGTGTCAACTGGTGTGCGGGACCAGTATTTTCAGGAAAGGAGCTGGTGGAGGAGCCTGCTTGCCACCGTTTCGGGGTGGGGGTAACCCCCGTGTGCGGGCGGTCGGCGGCGGCGCCGGACGGCTCCCCCGGCGGGGTCCACAGCGGCCGGCTCCTCCCCCAGGAGGACGCCGACCGGGCCCCTGGTCCCAAGCCGCGTGCCGGGCGGGACCGAGGTCCTCGTGCGCGCGGGCGACGCGCGCGGGCGGGGCTGACTCCTAGCCTCGGGGCAACCCGTACCGGCAACCTTCGGAGCCCCCTTGTCCCTTCTCCGCTCCTCCGTGCTCCGCGCCTCCTGCGTCTCACTGGCCGTCGCCGCCTGTCTCAGCACGGTCCCGCCCCTGGCCTCGGCCGCGGACTCTCCGGCCGACGAGGTCTCCGGAGCCCCGCTCGGCCGTTTCTACGAGCAGCGCCCCGCCTGGAGCAGCTGCGCCGGGAACTCCCAGGACACCACGGGCCGCGCCATGGACAGCGCGGGCCTGCAATGCGCCGACCTGACCGTGCCGTTGGACTACTCCGCGCCCCAGGGGCGCACCATCACGGTGGCGGTCTCCCGGCTGAAGGCCGCCGACACCCGACGCCGCATCGGCACCCTCCTGATCAACATCGGCGGCCCCGGCGGTCCGGCCCTCGCGGTCCCGCCGGTCATCCGGCAGGCGATGAAGGACGTCGGCCCGCGGTACGACATCGTCGGCTTCGACCCGCGCTTCGTCGGCCGCAGCACTCCCCTGGACTGCCGCTGGCCCGTCGGAAGCGCCTGGTTCTCCGCCGGGGCGGACCGGGCGGGGTTCGACCGCCAAGTCTCTTTGCAGAAACGCCTGTCCGCCCAGTGCCGCTCCGCCGGGGCGTCCGCGCTCCCGTACACCCCGGGGACACCGCCGCCCTCGGTGCTCCCGTACATCACCACCCGCAACACCGCCCGCGACATGGACGTCATCCGCGCCGCACTCGGCGAGCGGAAGATCTCCTATCTCGGCTACTCGTACGGCACCTATCTGGGCACCGTCTACACCCAGATGTTCCCCGGCCGGTTCGACCGGGTGGTGCTCGACGGCGCGTTCGCCCCGGACGACTACGGCCCCCGCATGCTGAAGGGCTCCGAGGCCGAGAACGAGCAGGCCCTCGCCGACTGGGCCGCCTGGGCGGCGGAGCGCCACACCACCTACCGCCTGGGCCGTACCCGTGACGACGTGCTCGCGGCCGTCGACCGGATCGTGGCAGCGTCCGCGCGCAAGCCGCTGGAAATCGGCACCGGCACCGACGCCTTCCGGCTCGACGACACCCAGGTGCCCGCGCTCCTCTTCACGGCCACCGCCGACGACACCGACCCGGCCCGGGCCTCCTTCAGCGAGCAGATGTCGGTACTGGCCCGGGCCGCCGAGGGAGCGGCGCCGACAGCGCTCCCGGCGGAGTTCGCCGCTTCGCTGCGCTACCTGCTGTACGGCGGGAGCGAACCCTCGGGCGTCCAGCACGCGGTCCTCTGCGGGGACGTGGGCGCCCCGCGGGACCCCCGGTCGTATTGGCTGGAAATCCAGGGCAGCCGGGCGGCGCATCCGCTGTTCGGGCCGATGACCCACAACATCGGCCCGTGCGCCTTCTGGGACCGGCCGCGTGAACGGCCCACCCGGGTACGGCACGACGCCCCGGCCCTGATCGTGGCCGCCACCGGCGATCCGCGCACCACCTACCGCAGCAGCGTCGCCCTGCACGACCTCCTGCCGAGCTCCCGGCTGGTCACCCTGCGGGGCGCCAACCGGCACGGTCTCTTCGGTCGTTACGGCAGCACCTGCGTGGACGACGAGGTCAACCGCTACCTGGCCACCGGCCGGCTGCCGGTGCAGGACCCGACGTGCGTCAAGGAGCGCCGTACACCGTAGGGCCCGCAACGGCCGGCCGTACGAAGGGACCGCCCCCGGCGTCCCGGAGCGCCCTCCTCGGCCCAGCCACGTCCGGTCACCGTGCGGGCTGGTGCGGCGGTGGCACCACAGGTCGACCACCGTGTGCGCCGAAGCCCTGGTCCGTCGCCAGCCGGGCGTGCCGCTCCACGTCGTACCGTGCTTCCCCGTAGCGCAGCTTGTCCCGCTCCAGGCCCTCGACGGCGAAGCCCGCCCGCAGGGCCACCGCGCACGACGCCGGGTTGTTCGTACGGTGCCCCAACTCCAGCCTGTGGAGCGCGAGTTCACCGAAGCAGAAGTCCGCCAGCGCCCGGGTTCCCGCCACCGCGACGCCTCTCCCCCGGGCGGCCTCCGCCGTCCAGTACGAGATCCAGCCGCTGTCGTGCGTACGGTTCACGGCGGAGACGGCGACGTTGCCCAGGACCGGGCCCGCGTCGCCGTCCGTCACGGCGAAGGCGTACGCCGTGCCCGTGGCCCGCCGCCCGTGGCATCGAGCGATCCAGTCCAGGGCCTCCGCCTCGTCCCGTGCCTCCCCGATCTGCCGGGCCAGCTCCGGGGACGAGGAGCAGGTCGCCGCGAGGAAGGCGGCGTCCTCCTCCCGCCACTCCCTCAGCACGAACCCCTCGGGCGTACTCAACGTCGTCAGTACAGCCATGGCTCCTCCCGTTCGCTCGCGTCTCAGGTCGCCGGTGTGGCCCGAGCGGGGGTGGGGCGTCCGTGCCAGTCGAGGCAGATGATCATGGCGTCGTCGCTGTCCGCCCCGGGGACGCGGTGGGCGGCGAGTGCTTCCAGGACGGCCTGCGGCACCTGGGTGGCGGGCAGGAGCCGGGTTTCGGAGAGGACCCGGGTGAGGGGGCGGGCGCTGAACAGCTCGCCGTGCTCCGAGGCGGAGGCGTAGACGCCGTCGCTGACGATCAGGAGCCGGTCGCCGGGCTCGACGGTGTGGTGCTGGGGGATGTAGGGGGTGTCCTCGAACATGCCGAGCGGCAGTTGGGCTTCGAGCTCGATCGGTTCGGCCGTGCCCTTGCGCAGGCGCCAGATCTTCGGGGAGCCCGCGTCGATGACCTCGAAGGCGCCGGTGGCCAGATCGAACTCGAAGAGCAGGGCCGCGACGTGCTGGGCGCCCTGGTGCTCCGCGTAGAGGGCCTGGTCGGCGAGGGCGGCCTGGTCGGCGAGCGAGAGTCCGGCGCGGCGGGCGTTGCGCAGGGCGTTGATGGCGAGGTTGGTGAGGAGGGCCGCTTTGATGCCGTCGCCCATGCCGTTGGTGACGGTGAGGGTGAGGGTGTCGGCGGTGGTGGCCCAGTCGAAGTTGTCGCCGTAGATGGCGTAGGCGGGTTCCAGCTGGGCGCCCAGGGTGTACTCGGGGCGGGTGCAGGAGCGGCCGGGCAGGAGCTGCCACTGCATCTCGGCGGCGAGGGTGAGGCGGGTGGCCCGGCGGGCCTGGAGGTAGAGGTCGGTGTCGCGGTCTGCGACGACGAGCTCATGGGCGAGTACGTCCGCGAGTTGCTGGAGCTCGGACAGGTCCGCGGGCTCGTGGCGGCCGTCGGGCAGCGTGACGGACAGCACGCCGAGCCGGTCGCCGCGGACGCTGACGGGCAGGTGGGCCGTCACGGCGGACCCGGGCTCGGGTTGCTTGGCCAGCGGTTTCGTCGGACGGGACAGGTGTGCGCGGGCCGGCTTCGGGTAGCGGGCCTTGCAGACGAAGGGCTCCTGTGCTCCCAGCGCGCGCCCGGGGTCGCTGGAGCGGATCGGGACGGGCTGCGCGGTGTACGGCGGGACGGTGACGGGCTGGAGCATGGTCATGGCGTAGTCCGCCATCCACAGGTCGACGTCGGTCGCCCCGTACTGGTCGGCGCAGACGGCACGGACCGTGTCGACAAGGGCGTGGGGCAGCGCGGTGTGCAGCGCCCGAGCGGCGGTGGCGAAGCGGTCCATGGACGGCAGGGCCTTTCTTGGGGGGTCGAAGGGTTCGACCTTCGTACAGTTTGACTGGCAGACTGAGCGCCCGGTCGGTAGGGACGCCGACGGGCTGAATCGGAGATTCACGGTGCGGAGAATGGAACCGGCTGCTGCGGACCTCGCGGACGGCAGGACCGCGGAGGCGGCACGGGCGGTGGTCGAGCAGTTGGAGATGCTGTGGGAACGGGGCCGGGACGCGGTGCCGACCGCGCCGGTGTCCACCTCACAGCTCCGTGTGCTCTACACCCTCGACCAGCAGGACGGCATCAATCTCCGCGATCTCGGCAGGCAGATCGGCGCCGCCCCGTCATCGGCGAGCCGGCTGTGCGACCGGCTCCAGGCCATCGGCTACCTGCACCGCTCTTTCAGCAGCACCGACCGCCGTGAGGTCACGTTGCGGATCACCTCTCTGGGCCGCGCCTACCTCTCCGAGCTGCGCGCCCACCGTGAGGAGGAGCTCGCCTCGACCCTGGCGGCGATGACGGCGCAGGAGCGGGACGCCCTGATGAGCGGGCTGGCCGCGTTCCGCAAGGCCCACGACGCCGCGACCGCACGTGCGGCCGCCCGGGCGAGCGCGGCCCCGAGTCCGGAGCCGGGCGGCGAAGGAGGCGAAAGACCCGCGGACACACGCCGTGCCGCGGATCTGACGGCTGCTCACCACGTACTGCCCCGGACCGCTTAGCCACGGGGGCAACGCCGCGGCGCGGCAGATGAGTTGGTGCACCCCGGCCCCTCTCGTCCTGCGTCGGCGGACCGTCGCCCCGCCGGCGGTGGCGGCGGTTCCGAAACCAGACGCAAGAATGTTGCCAATGGTCATTGTTGTCAAACGGCAAACGTCTGGCGGGGGTGCGGGGGCCGCGGGGTGCGGCGCAGGGCGAGGGCGAGGGTGTCGTCGGCGTGCAGGACGACGGTGTGCATGTCCGCGGCGATCGCGGCCGGGATCTCCGCCAGCGGCAGGTTCGCGTGCCGACGGGCGGCAGCGACCAGCCGGGCCTCGCCCTCCAGGGGGTCGCGGCGGCTCTCGGTGAGTCCGTCCGTATAGAGGACGAGGAGGTCCCCCGGTGCCAGGACCTCGTGCCGCAGGACTTCACTGCCCGGCAGCGGATACCCCACGCCCCGCCCGCGGGCGGACAGGAACGCGGTGGTGCCGTCGTGCGCGCGCAGCAGCAGGGCGGGCGGGTGGCTGCCGCTGGCGAGCGTGAGCGCACCCGTTGCCGGATCGAGCCGGGCCAGCAGGGCCGTGGCCTGCAAACCGGGCACGATCGGGGAGAGCTGGCGGTCCACGCGCGCCAGGATCGACTCCAGCGGGTGGCCCTCCAGTGCCAGCGTGCGTACGGCATGGGTCACCGACAGGGCGCTCTTGGTGCTGCCGATGCCGTGCCCGAGGGCATCGACGACGGTGATGTGCACCGTACCGTCGGGGAGTTGGAACCAGTCGTAGAGATCGCCGCCGGTCGGGGCCGCCGGGTCGGACGGCGCGTAGTGGACGGCCAGCTCCAGCCCCGCGACCGACACGGCGGCGGGGCGCAGCGCGTCCTCCATCGCGAGCAGGGTCTGGCCCTGGGCCCACCGCAACTGCTCTTCGCGTTCTTCGAGTTGCAGGTAGAGGGCGAGTACGCCGTCGTTCGTCTCCGACAGCTCGTCCTCCAGGAGCTGCTGCTGGCGTTCGAGCCCGTCCAGGCGCGCGAGTGCGGCCCGCAGCTCCGTCTCGTAGGCATCGGCGTCGGCGTCGGTGTCCGAAGCCGTCGGCGATCCGGCCCGCGGCGAGGGAAGGAAGGGCCCCGGGCGGTCCGGCAGGGGAAGGTGCCACGTCACGGAGTGCGGCCGGGTGTGCGCGGGCGGGAGAGGGAGGTCCGTCGGGACCGGCTGGCCCGTGGCGTTCAGCCCTTCCAGGGTGAGGACGGCATGTCCTGCGGCGGGGGGCGGGGCCACGCCGGTGTCCACGCCGAGAGTGACGGAGCGCCCTTCGCGCAGGGTGCTCGCGGCCAGGCTGCTGACCGTCAGCACGAGCCGCGCGACGGTGTCGGGGGCGAGACGGCAGATCCTGGCGAGGCGCCGGGCTTCCTGCCGGAGCGCGGGCATCGTGCTCAGCGCCGTTGCCGCACGTGCCGACGGCCTGCTCGCGGTCATCGCGCAGCCCCATGCCGCGTGGTGCGGGAGCAGGGGCACGTCGTACGGGAGGAGCCGACCCCGACCGCGGGGCCGTCGCCGGGGCAACGCGCCACCGGGGCCGCCCAGGGCAGCGGCGTCCTGTTGCTGATCTTCATCCCGCGCCCCTCGCGCCTGGGACGACTGCGGATCGGTCGGAACCCCGGGGCCGTTGCCGTCTAAACTCTTGCCGTACGGCAAATAGAATCACACGAGGTCGGCCGCCAGAAGAGGCGGCTCCCGAACCGGCCCGCGCGCTGCCGCCACCCGGCCGTGCACCGGGCCGAAGACCGGCGTCAGGCGGCGGCGAGCGCTTCTGCTTCTCGCGCCGGTTCTCCTGCCGGTTCCCGCACCGGCGAGGCTGCGCCGCCCAGCAGGATCTCGGCGGCGGCGAGGGCGTGGGGGACGTCGGTGGTGGCCGTGGTGACGCATAGCGTGTAGGACACGTCCTCCAGCACCCGTCGGGTCCTGTCGCCGGGGTGTTCCTCGTGCGCGAGCCGAGCCGTCGCGTAGCGGGAGAGGAGGTCACGCAGGACCTGGGGGTGAGGCGTGATCATGGCGGCGGAGCCTTCCGGTGCGTCGGCGGGTGCGGGGGAAGAACGTTCCCAGCACACGGGTTCCCCGAGATCGTGCTTCATGCACCCGCGCCGACCGGCGGAGCGAGATACATGGCGTTCGGCGGGGCGCGCTGCCCGCTGGTGCTGCCGCGACCGGGCGGGCTGTCCTGCTCGTCAACGGACGGTGGTATCCCCGGTCAGCCCCACCCGGAACGTCTTCCGCGCCGGTACGGATCGCGCGGTTGGCCCGGGCACGGTGACGAAAGAGACGCAGGCCGTGCCGCCCGCCCGAACATCCCCTGCGGGACATTCCGGTCGGGCGGCACGGCCTGAGTCCTTCGGCCGGGGCCGCCCTGTTGTGGGCCGACCCGGGCCTGTCCGGCTGTGCGGACGGTGCGGAAGGTCAGTCCTTCAGCGCGTCCTTGCCCTTCTCCTTGGCCTGGCGGGCGTCGCCCTTGGCCTGTTCGGCGCGGCCTTCGTTCTCCAGGCGCTGGTTGCCGACCGCGCCGCCGGCGGTCTTCTTGACCGCGCCCTTGGCCTGCTCGGTCTTGGCCTTGGCCTTCTCGTCTGCTGCCATGATCAGCTCCCTGGGGTGAAGTAGTCGGCTGCGTGCTGTGCCGCTGTTCGGTCGGGTGTCCCCCCACAGCGGGTCGAAACGTGCGCGATGGCACGACAAGAGACGGCACGACAACAGCCGGCACGACAACAGCCGGGACCGTCACCGTCACCGCCCTGGTCGAAGCGCCCGACCCCGCAGCGCGGTTCGCCCGCAGCCCGGACTGCCTGTCGGCGTTCGCGGGCCGCCGCCTCGACCACGACGAGGACGTGCCCCCGCAGGACGCCGTCCTGCTACTCCTTGCCCGGCCATCCGCCCGCCGCCGCCACCTCCTTCGCATAGGTGGCGAAGCGCTTCGGGGGGTGGCCGGTGATGCGGAGGACGGTGTCCGTGGGGTGGGCGTCGCCGAGGGCGGCGAGGGCCGCGTAGGCAGCGATCTCGTGCTCCACGTCCTCGGCGGGGCGGCCCTGGGACCGGCCGGTGGTGCGGTAGGAGTCCTGGTCGCCGCGGAAGTCGACGGAGAGATCGGCGGCGTCGCCGATCAACGCCAGCGCATCCGCGAAGGAGAGGGCCTCGGGGCCGGTCACCTCGTGGGTGTGGCCGGCGTGGCCGTCCTCGGTGAGGGCGGCGACGGCCACCGCCGCGATGTCGTCCGCGTCGACGAACGTCTGGCGGCACTCGCCCAGCGGCAGTGCCAGCGTGCCGTCGAGGACGGCCTCGCGGAAGATGCCCTCGTCGAAGTTCTGGTTGAACCAGTCGGCGCGTACGACCGTCCAGTCCACCCCGGATGTGCGGACCAGCTGTTCGGCGGCCATCAGCCGGTCGTCGCCCATCTCCTCGATGCCCCGGCTGGACAGCAGGACCAACCGGCGTACGCCCGCCGCGACCGCGCGGTGGACGAAGTCCGGTGCCAGCGGCAGTTCATGAGGGAGCATCAGATAGACGCGCTCGGCGCCGGTGAGCGCGGGTTCCCAGGTGGTGTCGTCGTGCCAGTCGAAGGCGACGGCGGAGTCGCGGGAGGCGGCCCGGACCGGGTGGTGCGCGTCACGGAGCCGGGCGGCGACCCGGCGGCCGGTGATGCCGCGGGCGCCGAGGACGAGGACGGGGGAGTGAGGGGCGGCGGGGTGCACATCGTTCATGCACGGTGCAACGAGGGAACCTCCGGCGAGGCACCGGGGCACGTCATCGGGCCTGTTCGGACTCCATGGCCGCGGCCACCTTCTCGCAGAGTTCCGCGAACAGGGCGCTCTCGCCCTCGGTGAGTACCGAGGCGGCGAGCTGCCCGACGTCGTGGTGGCCGCGCGCGACCCGGGCGAGGAACAGGTGACCCTCGGGCGTGAGGGAGGTGCTCAGTTCGCGCCGGTCCTCTCCGGCGGTCACCTGCTTCACCAGTTTCAGGTCCTTCAGCACACGCAAGGTCTTGGACGTGGTCTGCCGGGAGACCTCCAGCACGTCGCTCAGCTCGGAGGGCCGCATGGAGCCGCGCGCCCGCAGGAGTTCGAGGACGTCGTACTGGTGCCAGTTGACACCTTCGGGGTTGACGCGGGACCGGCGCGCGACGAGCAGGCACTGAAGGTGGGTCAGGGCTGCTTGCAGAACGGTCGGTTGCGGACGATGGGTGGGGGTCGAGCCGTCTCGTGGAGTCATGAACGCTTCCCGTACGGGGGGTGACCGGTGGGGGAAGGTGCCAAGGTATCAAGGGGTCGCGCGCCGGGGTCGTCGCGGTCGCCGGGAGATGTTTTCCCTGAGGACACCATCGGGGGGCGTGAGCGCGCGAACCCGGGGTACCGGACTGCGAGGGCCGGTCACTGACGAGTACCGGCCAACCCGCACCGGACCCTCACCGGCCGGGCACACGGGACATACCAGACGACAACGGAGACGGGGCAGCCCCGCACGCCCCATTCCGCCGGTCGGCGTGCGCGGATTACGCACCATAAAGCGCGCCCAACCTGCGGACCAGTACAGGCATTTGACATCGATACAGAATCGTGATTAGTTGATTTCCATAGGGAAATCACATTTCTTGGCTTTCTCCGCTGACAATGCACCAGCCCGCATCAGGTCCCCCGCGAAATGCGCCGCGTGCGCACCGGGAAACCGATCGGGAGTCCTTCCTCCGGCCCCACCCCGAGGAGATCAGCGCTCATGGAAAAGAATCCCGCAGGGACGACATTACGCACGGGATTACGCACGGGAAGTCCGCCTGCGTCGGCCCCACCGCTCGTCCTGACCACCCTCTTCGAACGGACGGTCCGCGAACACGGCGGGGCCATCGCCCTGGCGGACGGCGCGGAGCAGGTCACGTACGACCGTCTCAACCGGCGGGCCAACCGGATGGCCCGGCGCCTCAAGGACCTCGGCGTCACCAGAGGCGACCGCGTCGGAGTGCACATGCGCCGCTCCCCCGACCTCTACGCGGTCCTCCTCGCCGTTCTCAAGGCCGGCGCCTGTGTCGTACCGCTCGACCCGGCCCACCCCACGGAGTACCTCGCCCGTCTCCTCCACGAGGCCCGCCCGTCGCCGGTGATCTGCGACGACCCGGCCGACCTGCCCCCCGACGCCCGCCGCACCGCGCTCGCCGGGGACGACCTGGTCCGCGGCAGCGACGGGCTCCCCGACGGCGACCCGGACCCCGGCACCGGGCCGGAGGACACCGCGTTCCTCATGTACACCTCCGGCTCCACCGGGCGGCCCAAGGGCGTACGGATCGCGCACCGCGGTCTGGCCCGGCTGGGACCGCACAGCGGCCCCCTCGACATCACCTCCCACGACGGCCTGACCCAGTCGGCCGCCTTCTCCTTCGCCGCCTCGACCATCGAGATCTGGCTCGCGTTCCTGCACGGCGCCACCCTGCTGCCGATGCCCCCCGGACTGCCCTCGCTGCCGGTGCTGCGGGAGGCCGTCGAGGAGCGCGGCGCGACCGTACTGAGCCTCCCCTGCGGCCTGTTCAACGCCCTGGTCGACCAGGAACCGGAGTGCCTGCGCCCGGTACGGATCGTGCTGCTCAGCGGCGACTTCCCCTCCCCCGGCCACCTGCGCCGGGCCCTGGCGCACACCGACGCGGTCATCTACAACGGCTACGGCTGCACCGAGAACTCCTCCATCACCGCCCTGCACCCGCTGACCTCGCCCGATGACGTCGACGGCGCGGGCGTCGTCCCGATCGGACAGCCGCTGCCCGCGGTCACGCTGGACGTCTACGACCCGGCGCTGCGCCCCTGCGACACCGACGAGGTGGGCGAACTCTGCGTGGGGGGCGCCGGTGTGGCCCTCGGGTACGCCGACCAGCCGGAGCTGACTGCCGAGAAGTTCACCCGGGACCCGGGCGGCGACGGACTGCTCTACCGCACCGGTGACCTCGCGCGGCGGAACAAGAACGGCGACATCGTGCTGGTCGGGCGGTCCGACAGCATGGTGAAGATCCGCGGGTTCCGGGTGGAGACCAGCGCCGTGACGCTGGCGGTGCGCGCCCTCGACGGAGTCGCGGACGCCGCGGTGAAGGCGTTCGAGGACGACGACACCCGCGAGAAGCGGCTCGTCGCCTTCTACACCACCCCCGACGGCCGCCCGGCCGACCCCGGGGACCTGGTCCGGCGGCTCTCCGCGGACCTGCCGTCCCACATGGTCCCCTCCACGTTCCGGCATCTGGAGAAAATGCCGACGAATGTGAACGGGAAGGTGGACCGCACCGCGCTCACCGTGGAATCCCCCAAGAACCAGAAATCCCAGAAGAACCCGAACTCGACATCAGAGAAAGGCGAGAAGACCATGCAGAATCCCCTCGAAGCCGTCATCCTCCAGTCCTGGATCGACATATCCGGCATGGATGAGTTCTCGACCACCGACTCATTCCTGGGACACGGCGGGAATTCGCTCCACTTCGTGCAGCTGGCCTCCCGTCTCCAGAAGATATTCGGGATCGAGATCACCACCGAGTCGGTCTTCCGGCACGGCACGGTCGAGCAGCTCGCGCGCTTCATCGAGACGTCCCGCGACCAGGCCGCCACCACCTCTTCGTAGGCGCACGGCTGACACAGTGCCCGACAGCCACCGGCACGCCACGCCGGTGGCCCGAACGTCCGCGGAGGGTGGCAAACCCGTGAACGACCCCTTGATCACGGCAATTCTGGACCTGGCCCGCAGAACGCTCCACTCCCCCGGCCTGGGACCGGACGAGCCCTTCTCGGACCACTGCGACGACCCCGCGCTGCTGGCCGAACTGGACACGGTCCTGCGGGCCGTCTTCGCCGTCGGCCCGCCGTCCGTCGGCGGGCCGGGCGCGGAGAGCGCGGCGGCGGTGGCCGGACGGCTCGCACAGGGCCGGTCCGGCTCCGCCGGGCAGGAGCTGACGGCCGGGTCCGCGCCGCGCAGCGACAACACTGCGGAGGCCTCGTTCGGGCAGAGCGGCATCTGGCTCATCGACCAGTACCTGCCGACCCCCCAGGCGTACAACGGGCCGTTCCTGGCGCGGCTGCCGCTGCGGCTCGACGGACAACGGCTGCGCCGGGCCGTCGCCGGAGTACTGCGCCGCCAGGAAGTCCTGCGCACCACCTACGCGTTGCGTGACGCCCGGCTCCTCCAGGTCGTCTCCGACAAGGACACGGCCTTCCACTACGGCGTCGAGCACTACGCCGACGACAAGGAACTCGACGCGCTCGCCCAGCGGGTGGCGAACATGCGCCTCGACCTGGAGCACGGGCCGGTGCTCTCCGTGACCTGCGCGCTCGGTCCGGGCGAGGAGAGCGCGATCGTCTGCAACATCCACCACATCGCGTCCGACGCCGCCTCGGCCGGGATCTTCCTGCGCGAACTCCTCGACGCCTACGACCGGATCGGACGCGACCTGCCGGTGGAGGCCGTGCCGGGGCGCCCGCAGTACGCCGACTTCGCGCACTGGCACCGCACGCACCTCACCCCCGAACGCACCGCTCACCTGCTCGACGAGTGGGCCGACCGGCTCGCCGGTGAACTGCCGGTGCTCACCCTGCCCGCGGACCGGCCGCGGCCCGCCACCCAGGAACACCGGGGCGGCACCGTCCCGTTGCACGTCCCGGCCGACGTGACGAGGAAGCTGGAACGGCTCGCGGAACGCGAGGGCGTCACGCTGTTCATGGCGCTGCTCGCGGTGTACGGCACGTACCTCGCCAAGCTGTCCCGCCAGGAACGGGTCCTGGTCGGCTCGCCCGTCTCGCTGCGGGACGACCCGCAGACCAAGGACCTCGTCGGCTACTTCGTCAACATGGTCGTGCTGCGCCAGGACGTGGCGGGCGCGATGACCGTACGCGAGGTGCTGGGGCGGGCGCGCGAGGAGGTGACCGACGCGCTGCGGCTGAAGTGGGCCCCCTTCGACAAGGTCGTCGAGCGGCTGCGGCCCGACCGCACCGGCGGTCACACGCCGGTCGTGCAGACGATGCTCGTGCTCACCGACCCCGGCTCCGCCCAGGTCACCCACGACGGAACCGCCTTGACCGTCCGGCGGGACATGGCGCACGGCGCCAAGTACGACCTGTCGGTGGTGTTCGCCAGGGAGGCGGACGGGCTGCACGCCAGTCTGGAGTACGACGCCCACCTCTTCGACGAGGAGACCGCGCGGGACATGGGCGAGCGGCTGGGCCGGCTGCTGACCCAATTCGCCGACGCCGCACCGGACACCCCGGTGCGCGAGCTCGGTCTGCTCGCCGCCGACGAGGAGCGGGAGGCGCTGGCCCACGACGACCGCGTGGACCGCTCCGCGCACCCGGTGCCGGTCGCCGAGCTGTTCGAGCGGCAGGCGGCGGCCACCCCGGACGCCGTGGCCGTCACCGACGGCGGCCGCTCGTGGACGTACCGGGAACTCGACGAGCGGGCCGGGCGGCTCGCGCGGGTCCTGCGGGAGGAGGGCGCGGCGGCGGGCCGCAGGGTCGCCCTCGCGCTGCCCCGTTCGCCCGACATGGTCGCGGGACTGCTCGCGGTCGTGAAGTCCGGGGCGTCCTACGTCCCGCTGGACCCGTCCCATCCGCCGGAGCGGGTGGCGTACGTCCTCGAAGACGCCGAGGCTCTCCTTGTCCTCACCGACAGCACCACCGGAGCACAACTACCGTCCGGAACACGGCTGTTGGAGACGGACCGGGAGGCGGAGCGGATCGCGGCTGCCGACCCCGCGCCGCTCGGTGCGACCCGGACGCCCGACGACGAGATCTACCTGATCCACACCTCCGGGTCGACCGGCGCCCCCAAGGGCGTCGTCATCCGGGACCGGACGGTCGGCAACCTGGTCGCCGCCCAGCACCGGGTCTCCCCGTGCGGGGCGACGGGCACCACCCTCCAGTACATGACCCTCTCCTTCGACGTCTCCGTCATGGAGATCCTGGGAACGCTCTGCGTCGGCGGAACGCTCGCCCTGATCCCGGACGAACTCCAGAAGGACCTGCACCGGCTGGCCGCCTTCGTCGCCGCGCACAAGGTCACCCGCCTGTACCTGCCGTACATCGCACTCCAGCGGTTCGCGGCGCTCGCCGTCGCGGAGGACATCCGCTGCGACGCGCTGCGCGAGGTGACCTCGGTGGGCGAGGCGCTGGTCGTCTCCCCGCAGATCCGGGAGTTCTTCACCCGGCACCCCCATGCCCGGCTGCTCAACATGTACGGGCCGTCCGAGACCCACCTCGCCACCTGGCACGAGCTGTCCGGCGACCCCGACGGCTGGCCCGAGGCCCCGCCGATCGGGCGGGCCGTCGACGGGATGCGGCTGCGCGTCCTGGGCCCGGACCGCGAACTCCTCCCTCAGGGCGTCACGGGCGAGCTGTACATCGGCGGCCCGTACCTGTCGCCCGGCTACCGGGGCCGCCCCGAGGAGACGGCGCGCCGCTTCCTGCCCGACCCCCACGGCGCCGAGGGCGAGCTGCTCTACCGTACGGGCGACCTCGTCCGGTACGACGCGCGCGGCGACCTGGAGTACCTGGGCCGCGCCGACGACCAGATCAAGATCCGCGGCTACCGCGTGGAGCCCAGCGAGGTGGAGGCCGCCCTCGACGCCCTCGACGGGGTGCGCGACTCGGCGGTGGTGGCGGTGGAGTTCGGCCCGGGCGACCGGCGGCTGGTGGCCGCCGTCACGGGCGGGGGCGCCGACGACGGCGTACGACTGCGGACCGCGCTGGCCGAGCGGCTGCCGGAGTACCTGGTGCCCGCGCACCTCGTCCGGCTGGACCGGCTGCCGACCACGCCGAGCGGGAAGATCGACCGGGCCGCGCTGGCCGGGCGGCTGGCCGGGGAGGTGCGCGACGCACGCCGGGAGGAGGACTCCGGGGCGGACACGCCGCCGCGGACCGCGACGGAACGTACGATCGCCGAAGCCTGGGCGGACATCCTGGGCGGCGGCTCCCCCGGCCGCGACGGCGACTTCTTCGCGCTGGGCGGCAACAGCATCATCGCCACCGAACTCGTCTACCGGCTGCGGAAGTTGTTCGAGGTGGACATTCCGCTGCGGGCCCTGTTCGACAACCCCACGGTGGCCGGCATGGCCGCGCGGATCGAAGAGCGGCAGGGGGGCGGCACCGACGCGTTCACGGAGCCCGCGGCCGACCTGCGCGCCGACGTGACCCTGGCGGACACCGTCCGGCCCGACGGGCGCGAACCGGTCCCGCCGGGCGACGCGACCCGCTTCCTGCTGACCGGAGCCACCGGTTTCCTCGGCAGCTGGCTGCTGCGCGAACTGGCGGCCGTCCCCGGGCACACCGTCACCTGCCTGGTGCGCGCCGACGACGCACAGGCCGCGCTGGCCCGGCTGCACACCACGGCCGACCGGTACGGCATCGCCGACGGGATCGACTGGGAGCGGGTGCGCGCCGTCCCCGGCGACCTCGGCCGGGACCGGATGGGACTGTCCGAAGCGGACCACGCCGAGCTGGCCGGTTCGGTCGAGGCGGTCCACCACGCGGCGGCGCACATCAACTTCGTACTGCCGTACGCCTCGGTGAAGCCGACCAACGTCGACGGGCTGCGCTCCGTGCTGGAGTTCGCCGCCACCGGACGGCTCAAGCACGTGCACCACATGTCGACCGTCGCCGTGTTCGCCCCCGGCCGCGAGGGCGGGCCGATCGGCGAGGAGGCGGTGCCCGACACGTGTGAGGGACTCGGTATCGGTTATACGCAGAGCAAGTGGGTCGCCGAGGGCATCGCCCGGCTGGCCCGGGACCGCGGGATGCCGGTGACCGTCTACCGCATCGGCCGGATCTCCGGGGACAGCGTCACCGGCGCCTGCCAGGCCGACGACTTCCTGTGGCGGCAGATCAAGAGCTTCATCGAACTCGGTTCGGCCCCGCCCGCCGAGGAGCTGACCACCGACCTGCTGCCGGTGGACTTCGTCGCCCGGGCCGTGCACGCCCTGTCCCGCGAGGCGTCCGCCGACGGTGCCACCCACCACCTGTTCCACCCGCGGGGCTCCGACTTCACGCCCGTGCACGCCGCCGTCCGCGACTGCGGCCACCGCCTCGACACGATCCCGGCCGAGGAGTGGCTGACCCGCCTGGAGGACTCGGCCCGACGCCCCGGGGGCAACGCCCTCGCCGCGGCCGTGCCGCTGTTCCGGGAGGGGGCGCTGGAACTCGGTGACAACACCTACGCCAACGACCGCACGACCCGACTCCTGGACCGGCTCGGACTGCACTGGCCCGACATCGACCGCCGCTCCCTGACCCGCATGATCCGCTGGTTCGAAGCGGCCGGTGAACTGGACCGCCGACCCCCCGGCGGGCGCCCGAGCGCGTAGACCGGGCCGGCCGGCGGCTCCCCCCACGCAGACAACCGCAGGCGCCCACCCCACGGGCCGCCTCCGAACGAAGGCCGACAGCCATGCCTCGACATCCCTTTCCGGGGACCGGACACGACCCGTTGATCGCCTCGATGGTGGCCGGACTCCCCGCCCGTCAGCAGCCGCGGTGGCCCGACCGTTCCCTCCTGCCCCCGGTCCACGACCGGCTGGCCCGCGAGGCCCCCCTCGTGTCGTACACCGGCGTCCGCGAACTGCACGAGCTCCTCGCGCGGGCCGCCGAGGGCGATCTCTGCCTCCTCCAGGCCGGTGACTGCGTGGAGCTGACCACCGAGTGCGAACCCCACGACGTCGCCCGCAAGGTGGAGATGCTCGACGTCCTCGGCGACGTCATGCGCACCGGCTCCGGACTGCCCGTGGTACGCGTCGGGCGGATCGCCGGGCAGTTCGCCAAGCCCCGCTCCGACGACTGGGAGAGCGTGCCCGGCGGGCGGCTCCCGGTGTTCCGCGGCCCGGTCGTCAACGCGCCGGACGCCCGCGAGGAGGACCGCACCCCCGACCCGTCCCGCGTCGTCACCGGGCTGGAGGCCGCCCGAAGCGCCGTCGACGCCCTCGACCGGCTCGGCCGCGGCGAGGGCGCGGCACCCGAGGACCGGGTGTGGACCAGCCACGAGGCCCTCCTCCTCGACTACGAACTCCCCCAGGTGCGGCGGCACGCCGACAACGGCAGCTATCTGGCGTCGACGCACTGGCCCTGGATCGGCGAGCGCACCCGGCAGACCGACTCCGCGCACGTACGGCTGATGGCCGAACTGGACAACCCGGTGGCGTGCAAGATCGGGCCCGAGGCCACGGTCGACGAGGTGCTGGACCTGTGCGCGGTGCTCGACCCGCACCGCACCCCGGGCCGGCTGACCCTGATCGCCCGGTTCGGGGCGGGCCGGGTCGCCGAACTGGCCCCGCTGGTACGGGCGGTACGCCACGCCGGGCACCCGGTGCTGTGGATGTGCGACCCGATGCACGGCAACACCGTGAAGACGCCCGACGGGCTCAAGACGCGCCGCCTCGACGCGATCATGTCCGAGATCCGGCAGTGCGTGGACGTCTTGGCCGACAACGGGGCGCACTGCGCGGGCCTCCATCTGGAAGCCTCCCCCGACGACATATCCGAGTGCGAGGGCGCGGGCCGCAGCCCTCAGCGCGGCCCGGGCTACCGCAGCCTGTGCGACCCCCGGCTGAGCCTCGTCCAGGCCGTCGCCGCCGCCGCACACTGGCGGCTTCCGGTGGGGGCCGTGGCATGACCACCTCCCTCACCCCCGCTCCGGCGCAGTCCCTCGACGTACTGCTGCCACCGCAGGGCCAACCCTTCGCGGTACTGCACCGCCCCGGCTCCGACCCGGCAGCACCGGTGGAGATCCTCAGCGGCCCGGTACGGCGCGCGAGCGACCTGGACGCCCTCGCACCGGACCCGGACGGCGGCCCCGACGACACGGAGACCCTGGTGCTGGCTCCGTACCGGCAGATCCGGGAACGCGGGTTCGCCCACCCCGACGACGGCGAACCGCTGCTCGCCATGGAGGTGCGCGAGCACCGGCACGTCCCTCTCGAACAGTTACTGGCCTGCCTTCCGGACCGGGCGCCGCAGGTGGAGGAGACCCGCTTCGACATCGACGACGACGGCTACGCGGCGGCGGTCGACGGCATCGTCCACCGGGAGATCCACCGCGGCGAGGGTTCCAACTTCGTCCTGGCCCGCAGTCTGCACGGAAGGATCCGCGCCTTCGACCGCACCGCCGCCCTCGCGGTGCTGCGCGGGCTGATGACGGCGGAGACCGGCGCGTACTGGACGTTCCTGGTCTTCACCGGCGACCGGTACTTCATCGGCTCCACCCCCGAGCAACAGGTACGGGTGCGGGGCGAGCGGGTGGAGATGAACCCGATCAGCGGGACCTACCGCTACCCGCGCACCGGCGCGGACCTGCCGGGGCTGCTGCGCTTTTTGAGCGACCCCAAGGAGACCGACGAGCTCTACATGGTCGTCGACGAGGAACTCAAGATGATGACGGCCCTGTGCGACGACGGCGTACGGGTCAGCGGCCCCTCCCTTAAGTGGATGTCCCGCCTCGCGCACACCGAGTACTACCTCTCCGGCCGCTCGGACCGCCCGCTCACCGAGATCCTGCGCACCACCATGCCGGCGCCGACGGTGACGGGCAGCCCGGTGGAGAACGCCTGCCGGGTGGTCGAACGGTACGAGCCGCACGGCCGGGGCTACTACAGCGGCGTCGTCGCCCTGCTGGGCCGCACCGGCGGGCGGCGTCGGATGGACGCGGCGCTGCTCCTGCGCACCGCGGACCTCGGGGCGGACGGCTCCGTGCGGCTGACGGCGGGCGCCAGTGTCGTCCGGGAGTCGGTGCCGGCGAACGAGACGGCGGAGACCACCGCCAAGCTGTCGGGCCTGCTGGACGCCCTGTCGGGGCGGCGGTCGGCGAAGACCCCCGTGCCCGCGCCCGCCACCGAACTGGCCGAGGCCGGGCCGGTGCAAGGCGCGCTGGCCGCCCGCAACGACGGGCTGGCGGCGTTCTGGCTGCACGGGACCGCGGACGCGCCCGCCGCCCGGTCCGTCGCGGGCACCCTGGTCACCGTCGTCGACGCCGAGGACGGCTTCACCTCGATGCTCGCCCACCAACTGCGGGCGCTGGGCTGCGTGGTGCGCCTGGTGCCCTGGTCCCGGGCGGCGCGTGCGGGCGTCGCCGGAGCGCCGGGCGTGGTCCTGCTCGGTCCGGGTCCCGGCGACCCGCGGGACGGGGCGAACCCCCGCGTGCGCGCGCTGCGGGCCACGGCCGCCGAACGGCTCGCGGCCGGTCTGCCGCTGGCGGCGGTCTGCCTGGGGCACCAGGCGGTGTGCACCCTGCTGGGGCTGCGGGTGACCCGACTGCCCGACCCGGCGCAGGGCAGGCGGCTGCGGGTCCCGCTGTGGGGCAGGCAGCGCATGGCCGGTTTCTACAACAGCTACGTCGCGCGGGCCGACGGGGACTGGCTGCGCCCGCCGTTCGGCGGCGGCCCGGTCCAGGTGCAGCGTTTCGGCGACGAGGTGATCGCGCTGCGCGGGCCCGCCCTGTCCACGATCCAGTTCCACGCGGAGTCGTTCCTGACCCAGGACGGCCCCGGCATCCTGGCCGACCTGCTGACCGGCGCTCTGGCACCGGCGACGGCACACCGGCCGGACGTCCACGACGTGCACGACAGCCACGACGTCCACGACAGCCACGACAGCCACGTGGCCGGTGTACACGGCACCGGCCCCCGGGAGTCCAGGGGGACCCATGAGCATGCCTGAGCGAGGGGGCGTGGACACCGCGCCGCGCCCCGTCGACCCACGTGCCCTGCGCAGTTGCATGGGCCAGTTCGCGACCGGGGTCACGGTGATCACCTGTCGCCGCGGCGACCTCGTGCACGGCACGACGGTCAACGCCTTCACCTCGGTGTCGCTGGACCCGCCGCTGGCCCTGGTGGCACTGGACCGGCGCAGCCGGGCGGACGCGCTGCTGCGGGAGGACGGCGACTACGTCGTCAACATCCTCGACGCCTCGCAGCGCGACCTGGCGATGCACTTCGCCGGACGGCCCATGGCGGAGCCGGTGCCGTGGGTGGACGAGCAGGGTCCGCACCCGCGGCTGGCGGGCACGGTGGCCCATCTGGTCTGCCGGCCCTGGCAGTTGCACGACGGCGGCGACCACACGCTGCACATCGGGAGCGTGGAGAAGTTCGAAAGCCGCCCGGGGCGACCGCTGTTGTTCCACGGCGGGGCCTTCCCGGAACTGGTGCCGGACGACTCGCTCGTCGCCTGGTCGCTGTGCCTGGACGGCATGGACCCGGTGGCGCACCTCCCGGTACACGACGAGCCCAACAGGGCGGACAGGACAGGGGACTGACGCACATGACGGACACGACGCACAGCACGGGCACGACGGACACCCCCGGCACCACCGGGGGCAGCGCCGGGGACACCGGACCGCGCCGCACGACACGCCCGATGACCGGCGACGAGTACCTGGAGAGCCTCCGCGACGGCCGGGAGATATGGGCGTACGGGGAGCGGGTCGACGACGTCACCAAGCATCCGGCGTTCCGCAACACCGCCCGGATGACCGCGCGGCTGTACGACGCGCTGCACGACCCGGAGCACCACGACACGCTGACCACGCCCACGGACACCGGCAGCGACGGCTACACCCACAAGTTCTTCCGGGTCCCGCGCAGTGTGGAGGACATGGTCGGCGACCGGGACGCGATCGCCCGCTGGGCCCGGATGACGTACGGCTGGATGGGCCGCAGCCCGGACTACAAGGCGAGCTTCCTCGTCACGCTGGGCGCGAACCCGGACTACTACGGGGAGTTCGCGGACAACGCGCGGCGCTGGTACGCGGAGGCGCAGGAGCGGGTGCTGTTCTGGAACCACGCGGTGATCAACCCGCCCGTGGACCGCAACCGGGCGCCGGACGAGGTCGACGACGTGTTCGTGCACGTCGAGAAGGAGTGCGACGACGGCCTCGTGGTCAGCGGCGCGAAGGTGGTCGCCACCGGGTCGGCGCTGACCCACTTCAACTTCGTCGCGCACTACGGACTGCCGGTGAAGAAGAAGGAGTTCGCGCTCGTCGCGACGCTGCCGATGGACGCGCCGGGGGTGAAGCTGATCTGCCGCCAGTCGTACGAGCTGGCCGCGAGCCGGATGGGCAGCCCGTTCGACTACCCGCTGTCGAGCCGCCTCGACGAGAACGACACCGTCTTCATCCTCGACAAGGTGAAGATCCCCTGGGAGAACGTCTTCATCTACGGCGACACCGCCAAGGCCGGCACCTTCCTGAACACGTCCGGGTTCACCCACCGGCTCACCTTCCACGGGGTGACCCGGCTCGCGGTGAAACTCGACTTCCTGGCCGGTCTGCTGCTCAAGGGGCTCGACGTGACCGGGACAAAGGATTTCCGGGGCATTCAGACCCGGGTGGGCGAAGTGCTCGCCTGGCGGAACATGTTCTGGGGTCTCAGTGACGCGATGGCGCACAATCCGAACGGCTGGCACGACGGCGGTCTGCTGCCGAACCTGGATTACGGAATGGCGTACCGGTGGTTCATGACGATCGGATATCCGCGCGTCCGCGAGATCATTCTCCAGGACCTCAGCAGCGGCCTCATCTACTTGAATTCACACGCCAAGGACTTCAAGAACCCGGAACTGCGCCCGCATCTGGACCGGTACATGCGGGGGTCGAACGGATACGACTCGGTGGAGCGGGTCAAGCTGATGAAGCTGATCTGGGACTCGGTGGGCACGGAGTTCGCGGGCCGCCACGAGCTGTACGAGCGCAACTACTCGGGCAACCACGAGAACGTGCGCATCGAGCTCCTGATGGCGCAGACGGCGTCCGGCCTGGTCGACGACTACCGGGGCTTCGCCGAGGAGTGCATGGCGGAGTACGACCTGGACGGCTGGACCGCGCCGGACCTGATCGGGCCCGACCAGACATGAGCGCCGGGGCGGCACGCCGACGGGGGCGACGGGCGGCGGGAGACCGCGCCGCCGCCCCCGCGGGGCCGGCCTCCCGCCGGACGTCAGGGCAGGTCGGGCGCCGGGGACCGGGTGTCGGTGTCGGTGTCGGGCAGGATCACGGCCAGGGTGAAGCCGTCGTAGCCCTTGGCGCCCACCGTCTGGATCGTGGTGGCGCTCACCCGGGGCTCGGCGGCCACCTTCTCGTGGAAGCGCCGCATCCCGCGGACGCCGCCGTCCGGGTTGTCGGCGTCGGCGACCGCGCCGCCGAGCACGACGTTGTCGACGACGATCACACCGCCGGGCCGGGAGAGTTCGAGCGCCCAGTCGAAGTACTCCGGGGTGTCGGGCTTGTTGGCGTCGATGAAGACCAGGTCGAAGGGCTGCTCCGCGCTCTTCGCGAGCTCGGGCAGGATGTCCTGCGCCCGGCCCACCTTCTGCTCGACACGGTCGGCGACGCCGGCCCGCTCCAGGTGGCCGGCGGCGGTCTCGGCGAACGAGCGCTCCCACTCGATGGTGACCAGCCGTCCGCCGGGCGGCAGCGCGCGGGCGAGCCAGATGGAGCTGTACCCGCCGAAGGTGCCTATCTCCAGAATGCGCTCGGCACGCTGGACGAGGGCCAGCAGATGCAGCAGCTTTCCCTGCGAGCGGGAGACCCCGATATCGGGAAGATCGAATCCGATGTGTGCCTGGGCGGCGGCGGCCAGCGCGGGGTCCTCGGCACCGAGAACCGCGTCGAAGTAGCCGTCCACCGCACTCCACTGATTCTGTGTCATGACTCCAGTGTTCCCTGTGGGGAGGAAATCCGGTACCCGGCCGGAAAAGATTTTGGAAAATCTGCGGATTCACATCTTCCACTTATTTCCGTCGGTTAGTCGACGGGATTTCCGGGAAATCGCCTGCGTAACCGAGAACGCAACTGAGAAGAGAAAAGCACCTCCATCCCTTCTGGCCTGACCGCAATGAGAGGAGCGCAGAACCTTGCCGCGAACCGGGACCACGAAAGACCGACCGACGGACGTCGATCTCGTACTCGTACCGGAACTGCACCATGTGGGCGTGCAGACGGCCGACCTCGACAACTGCGCCGCCTGGTACGAGGAGTTCTTCGGCTGCCGGACCAACTGGACGCTGGACACCTTCTGCGACCTGACGCTGAGCCGCCTGCCCGGCATCACCCGGCTGACCGAGGTGATGGTGGCCGGTCTGCGCTTCCACCTCTTCGAACGCACCGGGCACGACGACACCGTCCCCGGCGCCAACACCCGCCAGTTCCAGCACATCTGCCTGGCCACCGGCTCCCCCGAGGAGCTGCGGTCCTGGCGCGAGCGCTGGCTCCGGCTGTACGAGTCCGGCCGCTTCACCTTCGCCGGTGACGAGTTGCCCACCGAGATCGTCGTCGACGCGGACGGCGTCCAGAGCTGCTACGTCCTGGACGTCAACGGCCTGGAGTTCGAGTTCACGTACACACCGCCAGGAGGAGACCGATGAGCACGCGTGTCCAACGCACCGTCACCGAACTGCCGGTGCCCGACGGCTGGGACTTCGGGGACTTCCCGTACGGCCTGGAGCCGCTGACGCTGCCCGAGCCGCCGACGCCCGGGACCGAGACCGCGATATCCGCGGTGCGGCCCGCCGACCCCGCCCGGGTGGACCTCGGCGGACCGGGCCCGCGGACCGGACCGGCCCTCGCCGCCGAGGAGATCTCCCACCAGCTGTTCTGGTTCCGCTGGATCACCGGCCACCAGGCGACCTTCGCCATCTGGCAGTTGACCGCGCACGCCCTGCACCAGGCCCGGTCCAGCTCCGATCCCGCGCCCTCCCTGTGCGCGATGACGGACCTCACCGACGCCTACACCGCGATGCTGCTGTACACCAGCTCCTGCCCCGCAGACGTCTACGGCAGCGTCATCCGGCCCAGCATGTACCTCCAGCACCGCAGCTTCAGCGGCACCTGGGCACCCGACTTCGTGCCCGTCCGCTCACTGCTGCGGGGGAAGAAGACCGAGTGGGAGGGAACGCCGGAGGCCGAACGGCTGAAGAAGGCGGTGCGCAGGTACCACAGCGTGCACGCGGGGGTGGCGGCCAAGCTGGTGCCGGGCGGCCGGTCGCTGCTCCAGGAGTCGGCCACGGAGATCACGCCGACCCGCCCCGAGACCCAGGCGCTCCTCTACGACCACTACTTCCTGACCCTGCGGGCACCGGTCGACGCGACCGAGCTGGTCGACCAGTTGCGGTCCCGGCTGCGCGCGATCACGCAGGACGCGGCGACCAACGGGCTCTATCCCGGCCTCACTCCGCAGGAGGACGCCGCCTTCCCCGAGGAGCTGCGCGGCGACGACGTGCGGCAGGGCTACGAGGAGGGCTTCGCGACCGTCCTGGGCCGGATCGACGCCGCCGCCGCGCAGCTCAGGCCGAGGGTGCTGCACCACAGCGCGCCCTGACCGGACGGCGTCGGACACGGCACCAGGACACGCGGTACACGCAGGACACGACGAGGGAACCAAGGAGGTACGCGTGCGGCACGGAGTGGTGATCCTGCCCGAGCAGCGCTGGTCGCGGGCGCGCGAACAGTGGGTGCTGGCCGAGCGCCTGGGCTTCGACCACGCCTGGACCTACGACCAGTTGATGTGGCGGTGGCTGCGGGACGAGCCCTGGTTCGCGAGCGTGCCCACCCTGGCCGCCGCGGCGGCCGTCACCTCGCGGATCACGCTGGGCACGATGGTCGCCACGCCCACCTACCGCCACCCGGTGACGCTGGCCAAGGAGGTGATGTCGCTGGAGGACATCGCCCAGGGCCGTTTCGTCTGCGGGCTGGGCGCGGGGGCGGGCGGCCTGGACGACAGGGTGGTGGACCCCACCGAGCGGACCCCGCGTCAACGCGCCGACCGTTTCGCCGAGTTCGTCGAGGCGCTGGACCGGCTGCTGACCGAGAGGAGCAGTTCGTACGCGGGTGAGCACTACGCCTTCGAGGACGTGCCGGTGAACCCCGGGTGCCTGACGCGGCCCCGGGTGCCGTTCGCCGTCGCCGCGACCGGCCCGCGCGGCATGCGGCTCGCGGCCCGGCGGGCGGACACCTGGGTCACCGCCGGTCCCCCGGGCCGCTTCGACGCCCTGCCCTACGAGAAGACGGTGGCGGACATCGCCCGGCAACTGGACCGGCTGGACGCGGCGTGCGAGGCGACCGGCCGGGACCCGGCCACGCTGAACCGGCTGCTGCTGACCGGCGCCCTGGTCGGCGGGGTGCTCGACTCCGTCGAGTCCTACCGGGACGCGGTGGGCCGCTTCGGTGAACTGGGCATCACCGACCTGGTGGTGCACTGGCCGCGCGCGTCCTTCCCGTACCAGGGGGACCTGCGGGTGCTGGAGGCCGTGGCGGAGGAAGTGCTCCGCCCCGGGCGGGAGACGGCGGCACGCACCGTACCCGTGAAGGACCCGCCGGGCGGGGACCCCCGCGACGGCGAGGACCGCCACGACGAAGGAGAGGGACGTTGATCGCGTACGAGATCGTCGACATGTTCACGGACACCCCGTACGGCGGCTGCGCTCTCGGCGTGGTCCCGGACGCCGCAGGGCTCTCGACGGCGGACATGCTCGCCGTCGCCCGGGAGACCGCCCTGAGCGAGACGGCCTTCGTGGTGCCGCCCAGCCTGCCGGGGTCGACGTACGGGGTGCGGGTGATGACTCCGGCGGGCGAGTCGCCGTTCGGCGGGCACAGTGCGGTGGGCACCGCGAGCACGCTGGTGCGCGCCGGGCGGCTGGCGGCCGGGGAGGCGGTGCAGGAGTGCGGCGGGCGGCAGCTCACCGTGATCGCGGGGGCCGACGGCTCCACGGTCCGCGTCGCGGGCGAGCCGCTCGCGCTGCCGCAGTGGGACCCCGGCCCGTTGCTGGCGGCGTGCGGTCTGACGGACGCCGACCTGACGGGCGCCGCGCAACTGGCCGGTTTCGGACC
Source organism: Streptomyces sp. NPDC087440 (assembly GCF_044744005.1). Lineage (NCBI taxonomy): Bacteria > Bacillati > Actinomycetota > Actinomycetes > Kitasatosporales > Streptomycetaceae > Streptomyces > Streptomyces sp. NPDC087440. Next base: position 241,984 of record NZ_JBIUXN010000001.1, read on the forward strand.
GGCGTTCCACGTCCTGCCGGTGGACGCACAGGCCCTGGAGCGCGCCTCGGCCGACCTGCGGGACCCGGCCTGGGCGGACTGCGCGGACGCGGTGCTCGTCACCTGGGACGCCGCGAACCACACGGCCCGCGTCCGGGTGTTCGCCCCCGGCTACGGCATGCCCGAGGACCCCGCCTGCGCCTCCGCCGCACTGGGACTGGGTGTCTGGCTCGCCCGGGAGAAGGCGCTGCCCGGTACCGAAGGCCGCCACAGCTACCGGGTCCGCCAGGGCGAGAACCTGGGCCGCCCCGCCACACTCTCGTGCACCGTCGACCTCGTCGAGGGCCGGGCCCACGCCGCCACGGTGCACGGCCACGTCGCCGCCACCGCGTCCGGCCGGATGACACCCCCCGGACGGCCCTGAGGAGCCGGGCCCCACGCGGTACGCCCGCACGCCCAGAACCGTACGACCAGAAACCGTACGACCAGAAAGGGATCTCCCCGGTGCTCTTCCGACCCGAACTGCACGGCACCCGCGGTGCCGTGGCCTCCACCCACTGGCTGGCCTCCACGGCGGGCATGTCCATGCTGAACCGTGGCGGCAACGCCTTCGACGCCGCGACCGCCGCCGCCTTCGTCATCCAGGTGGTCGAGCCGCATCTCAACGGGCCGGGCGGCGACGTGCCGATCCTCGCCCACCGGGCCGGCAGCGGTTCGGTCGACGTCGTCTGCGGGCAGGGGCCGATGCCCGCGGCGGCGACCGTGGAGGCCTTCACCGGACGCGGTCTGGCCGTCGTTCCGGGTTCCGGGCTGCTGCCCGCCGTCGTCCCCGGCGCCGTGGGCGCCTGGCTCCGGCTGCTGAAGGAGTACGGCACGCTGCCGCTGGAGGACGTCCTGGAACCGGCGATCGGCTACGCGGAGCACGGCTATCCGGTGCTGCCCAAGTGCGCCGCCATGATCGGGGCGCTCGCGGAGCTGTTCCGCGACACCTGGACGGAGTCGGGCCGCACCTACCTGCGGGGCGGGGTCGCCCCGCGCGCCGGGGAGCGCGTCACCAACCCGGTGCTGGCGCGCACCTACCGGCGGCTGCTCGCCGAGGCGAAGGCGTCCGGACGGGACCGCGAGGGGCAGATCGACGCGGCGACGGAGGCGTTCTACAGCGGCTTCGTCGCGGAGGCGATCGACACCTATCTCGCCAAGGCCGAGGAGATGGACTCCACCGGCCGCCGCAACAGCGGCCTGCTCACCGGCGCGGACCTCGCGGCGTGGCGCCCGCACGTGGAGCGTCCCCTGACCCTCGATCACCGCGACTTCACCGTGCACAAGGCGGGGCCCTGGTCGCAGGGCCCGGTCTTCCTCCAGCAGCTCGCCCTGCTGGCGGAGACGGATCTCGCCGCGACGGGGCCGCAGAGCGCGGAGTACGTCCACGCGGTGGTCGAGGCCGCCAAGCTCGCCTTCGCCGACCGCGAGGCCTGGTACGGCGACCCGGACCACGCGGACGTGCCCGTCGAGGCCCTGCTGGACCCGGCGTACACCGCCGCGCGGCGGGCGCTGCTCAGTGGGGAGGCCTCGCACGAACTGCGGCCGGGGCGGCCCGGCGGGTGCGAGCCGCTGCTGCCGCCGCTGCACGACGAGAGCATCGCGCCCGCGGACCCGGCCTGGCTGGGCGAGCTGGAGCAGGGCATCCCGGCGATCATGAAGCTGACCGCGGCGACCGGCGACACGTGCTGCGTCAGCGTCACCGACGCGGCGGGCAACATGGTGGTGGCGACGCCCAGCGGCGGCTGGCTGAAGAGTTCCCCGGTGGTGCCGGGTCTGGGCTTCCCGCTGGGCACCCGGGGGCAGATGGCGACCCTCACCCCCGGCCACCCGAACACGGTGGCACCCGGCAAGCGCCCGCGGACCACGCTCAGCCCGACCCTGGTCCTGCGGGACGGCCGGCCGCACCTGGCGTTCGGGACGCCCGGCGGCGACCAGCAGGACCAATGGACGCTGAGCTTCTTCCTGCACCACACGGAGCACGGGATGGGCCCGCAGGAGGCCATCGAGGCACGCACCTTCCACACCGACCACGTGCCCACGTCCTTCGCCCCGCGCCGGTTCCGCCCGGGGACCGTGGTCCTGGAGGGCGGCTGGCCCGCGGCGGAGGTCGAGGCGCTGCGGCGGCGCGGGCACCAGGTGGACCTGGTGGCCGACTACTCGCTCAGCAAGGTGTGCGCCACCGGCCTCACCGGCGACGGGCTGGTGCTCGGCGCGGCAAGTCCGCGCGGCGCGCAGGCCTACGCGGTCACGGGGTAGCAGAGGAGGACATGGAATGGTTTCCCGAGGGAAACCACCCGTCCGATGCGGAAGGTGCTGACATGGCGGCTCACCGGAAGAACCACGACGAGGACTTCATCGTGCTGGGCGAGGCCCGGCAGAACAATCTCAAGGGCGTCGACCTGCGCATCCCCAAGGGCAAGCTGACGGTCTTCACCGGGGTCTCCGGGTCGGGGAAGTCCTCGGTGGTCTTCGACACGCTGGCGATCGAGTCGCAGCGCCAGCTCAACGAGACCCTGCCGGCCTTCGTGCGCAACCGGATGCCGAAGTACGAACGGCCGAACGCGGGGGTGATGGAGAACCTCTCCACGGCGATCGTCGTCGACCAGCGGCCGGTCGGCGGCAACGCCCGTTCCACGGTCGGCACGATGACCGAGATCCTGCCCGCGCTGCGGGTGCTGTTCTCTCGCGCGGGCACGCCCAGTGCGGGCCCCTCGCACATGTACTCGCCCAACGACCCGCGCGGCATGTGCCAGGAGTGCCAGGGCCTCGGCACCACGGTCCGCCTGGAACTGGACAGGCTGCTCGACGAGGACAAGAGCCTCAACGAAGGCGCCATCCGCTTCCCGTCGTTCGCGGTCGGCACCTTCCAGTGGCAGCTGTACGGCGAGTCCGGGCTCTTCGACCCCGACAAGCCGGTGCGCGACTTCTCCGCGAAGGAACGCGAACTGCTGCTGCACGGCAAGGGGTTCACGGTCGACCGGGCGGGTCGCAACGGCGTCTACAAGAACGAGTACGAGGGCATCGTCGAGCGGTTCACCCGCCGGTACATCACCCCCGGCCTCGACAACGCGAAGGCCAAGGAGCGTACGGAGATCGAGCGGGTGGTGACCCAGGGCCCCTGCGACGTCTGCCACGGCGGACGGCTGAACGCGGCCGCCCTCGCCTCCCGCATCGACGGCGACAACATCGCGGACTTCTCGGCCATGGAGATCACCGACCTGATCGAGCGGCTCGCCCGGATCGACGCACCCTCGGTCAAACCGGCCGTGACGGCCGCGCGGGCGGCGCTGGAGCGCGTCCGGTCGGTCGGGCTCGGCTATCTGAGCCTGGGACGGCAGACCAGGACGCTGTCCGGCGGCGAGGCCCAGCGGCTGAAGACGGTGCGCCACCTGGGCAGCAGCCTGACCGGGCTGACGTACATCTTCGACGAGCCCAGCGTCGGCCTGCACCCGCGGGACGTACAAAGGCTGAACGACATCCTGCTCGCCCTGCGCGACAAGGGGAACACCGTGCTGGTCGTGGAGCACGACCGGGACGTCATCGCGATCGCCGACCACGTCGTCGACATGGGCCCGGGGGCCGGACGCGACGGCGGCGAGGTCACGTTCGAGGGCACCCCGGCGGGGCTGCGCCGCTCCGCCACGGTCACCGGGAAACAGCTCCGGAGCGTGACCGGGCTCAAGGACACCGTCCGCTCCCGCACCGGCGAGCTGACCGTCCGGGCGGCCAGTCTGCACAATCTGCACGACGTCACCGTCGCCTTCCCCACCGGGGTGCTCACCGCGGTGACCGGTGTGGCCGGTTCCGGCAAGAGCACTCTCGTGTCGCAGGCGTTCGTCGCGCAGCACCCCGAGTCCGTGGTGATCGACCAGTCGTCGGTGGGCATCTCCTCGCGGTCCAACCCGGCGACGTACACCGACATCATGGACAGCCTGCGCCAGCGGTTCGCGCGGGCCTCGGGCGAGAAGCCCGGACTGTTCAGCTTCAACTCCGAGGGCGCCTGTCCGGAGTGCGGCGGCAAGGGCGTCATCGAGACCGACCTCGCCTTCATGGACCCGGTGACCACGGTGTGCGAGCGCTGCGAAGGGCACCGGTTCAACGACGAGGCCCTGCGGCACACCCTGCGCGGCCGGACGGTCGTCGACGTCCTGGCCATGACCGCCGAGGAGGCGGTCGAGTTCTTCGACGACGCGCCCGTACGGCGCAAGCTGGCCCTCCTCACCGAGGTCGGACTCGGCTACCTCACCCTGGGCCAGCCGCTGTCCACGCTCTCCGGCGGCGAGCGGCAGCGGCTCAAGCTGGCGCACCGGCTGAAGGAGACCGGCACCGTCTACATCTTCGACGAGCCGACCACGGGGCTGCACATGAGCGACACGCGCCGCCTGCTTGGCCTGTTCGACCGGCTCGTGGACGGCGGCAACACGGTGCTGGTGATCGAGCACGACCTGGACGTCGTCAAGCACGCCGACTGGGTGGTGGACCTCGGCCCGGAGGCGGGCAGCCAGGGCGGCCGGGTGGTGTTCGAGGGCACGCCCGCCAAACTGGCCGCCGCCAAGGACTCGCACACGGGCCGCAGCCTCGCGGCCGACCTGCGGACCGCCCGCGGGAACGCGTCGTCCTGAGGCGCCATACCGGGGCTGCGTCGGCACGTCGTTCCAGAACCGCGACGGACAACGGAAGGAGTCAGAGATGCCGCTCATCCACGTCACCCTGCTGGCGGGCCGGTCCCCGCAGGAGGTGGCCGCGCTCGGCGCGGCGCTCACGGCCGCCACGCACGAGACGCTCGGCACACCGGCGGAAGCCGTCCGGGTGGTCGTGGAGCAGACGCCGCCGGACCACTGGTTCGTGGGTGGCCGGTCCATGGCCGACCGGCGGCGCTCCGCCCCCTCGTGACACCTCCCGCAGCCGCCGGGGCGGGCGGGAGAGCCGGCTCAGCGGACGGCGCTCCCGCGCGCGCTGCGGTCGGTGCTCCCGTCCGGCCTGTGGTCGGTGCTCCCGCCCGCGCTGCGGTCCGCGCGCGCGAAGCGCTCCCGGACCCGCTCGACGCGCTCGGGGGACCAGGCGGCCAGGTCGTCGCGGGTGAGGCGGCCACTGCGGGTGATCAAGTGGGCGTTGAACGCCTCCGGTTCGAGGTCCGCGTAACTCTCCAGTTCCTCGAACCACTCCTGGCTGGTGCGCGCGGTGCGCTGCATGGCCTCGACCTCCGGCCGGCGCTCGGCCTGGTAGGCGGCGAGCGCCTCGGGAACCGACCCGTGGTCGTCCAGCGCCAGGGCGAGCGCCAGGCCGTCCTCCATGGCGAGCCGGGTGCCCGAGCCGACGGAGAAGTGGGTGGTGTGCGCGCTGTCGCCGAGGAGCGCGATCCGCTCGTGACTCCAGTGCCGGTTGCGGACGGACACGAAGCGGCCCCAGCGCGACCGGTTGCCGCGCAGGGCGTGTCCGTCCAGGACGTCGGCGAAGAGGTCGGCGAGCCGGTCCGTGTCACTCCGCCCGGAGGCGTCCGGCACGGTCGTGTCGCCCTCGGTGAACCCCACGGCCTCCCACACCCGGTCGTCGACCTCGGCGATGAAGGTGCTGAGGCCGGGGGCGTAGGGGTAGGCGTGGGCGTGCAGCGTGCCGTGCTCCGTCTCGGCGACGGCGAAGGTCAGGGCGGTGAAGGGCCGTTCGGTGCCGAGCCACAGGTAGCGGGAGCCGCGTCGGGTGGTCTCGGTGCCGAACTGGGCCCGACGGGCCTCGCGGGTCGCGGAGTTGACGCCGTCGGCCGCCACCACCAGGTCGTACGTCCGGGCGAGTTCGTCCGCCTCGGGGGCGCGGGTGTGGTGGCGGACGGTGACGCCGAGGTCGGCGCACCGCTCGCGCAGCATGGCCAGCAGGGCGCGGCGGCCGATCGCGGAGAAGCGGTAGCCGCCGTTGCGCGAGGTGCGGCCCCGGTGGTGGACGTCGATCCGCGACCAGTGCGCGCACTCGGCGTCGAGTGCGGCGAACAGCGCGGGGTCGGCCGCCTCGATGCCGCCGAGCGCGCCCTCCGAGAAGACGACGCCGAAGCCGAAGGTCTGGTCGGGGGCGTTCACCTCCCAGACGTCGATCTCGCTGCGCGGCCGCAGCCGTTTGACGAGCGCGGCCGTGTAGAGGCCGCCGGGTCCGGCTCCGCTGATCGCGATTCGCATGACACCTCTCGGGTACTCGGTCGGGCGGCGGGGGGGTGCGCGCGGGGGGCGTCAACTGGCCCCTCCGACGGGCTACTTGTTGCCCGTCGGGCCGACATCATGAGCCGCCCGAAGACCCATTGCCTCAGGCGGTCCGCCGCAGCGCGGCCGCCCGGACTCGATCGGACCGCCGCCGCGTGGCCGACCGGAAGGGAGCGTGGTCGGTGATGCCGACGACGGACGCGGACATACGGGAGCGGCTGTACGGCCCTGACGTGCCGCCCTTCGCGCTGCTGCGCAGGCAGCGTCCCGGACTGCGCGAACGGGCCCCGGTCGAGGTGCTGTTCGGGGAGATGGAAACCGTCGGCTCGCTGGCCGAGGCGGCTGCGACGGACGGTGCGCCGGGTCCGGGGCTGCTGGCCCTGCTGCCCTTCCGGCACCTGGCGGAACACGGCCTGCCGTGCCACGACGACGGCACGCCGGTACGGGTGCTGCGGGTGCGCGAGCACCACGTCCTGCCCGAGGACGCGTTCACCGGCCTCCTGCCCGAGGACGCGTTCACCGGCCTTCTGCCCGAGGACGCGTCGACCGGCCAAGACCCCGTCGGGGGACCGCCGGTGGAGTGGCGGGACGCGGGGTTCGTGACGAGCGATGCCCAGTACGAGGACCTGGTGCGGGAGTTCGTCGAGTCGGATGCCGCCCGGGGCGGGCTGAACGTCCTGCTGCGCCGGGACTGGTCCGCGCGACTGCCGGGATTCACCCCCGCCGTGGCCGTGGAGTTGTTCCGGCGGCTGCTGCGGGCCGAGTCGGGCGCGTACTGGACCTTCGTCGTGCACACCGGCGGACCCGAGCCGGTCACCCTGGTGGGCGCGACCCCGCAGGGGCATGTGGGGGTCGAGGGCGGCCGGGTGGTGATGAATCCGCTGTGCGGCACCTACCGGCGCCCGCCGGAAGGGGCCCGCGCCGAAGACCTCCTGGCCTTCCTCGCCGACCGCAAGGAGGCGGAGGAGCTGGCGACCACGGTGGACGCGGAACTGGCAGCGCTCTGTCAACTGGCCGGACCCGGAGTGCGGGTGGAGGGTCCGTACCTGCGCGGGATGGCACATCTGCTGCACACGCAGTGCCGGATCAGCGGCCCCGTGACGACCGGAGCGCGCGAGACCCTGGCGCGGGCCCTGTTCGCGTCGACGGTGGTGGGCAGCCCGTTCGCGGAGGCGTGCGAGGCCATCCACGGGTACGAGACGACCGGACGCGGCTACTACGGCGGTCTCCTCGCCCTGATCGGCCGCGACAACGCGGGCGCGGAGGAGCTGGACTCGGCGGCGGTGATCCGGACCCTGGTCGTGGATCACCGGGGCGAGGCCCGCCTGTCGGTGGGGGCGACCGTGGGCGGCCGGTCGTCACCGGAGGCCGAGGCCGCCGAGACCCGGACCAAGGCGCAGGCTGTGCTGAGCGCCCTTACGGCCCGACCGCCGACCGCCGGGCAGGCGCGCACACCGACCGCCCCCGCCCCACCAGCCCCTGACGCTGCCCTCGACAGTGCCGTACGGGAGGCGCTGGCCCGGCGGCACACGGAGCTGTCGCCCTTCTGGACGGAGGGCGCCGCCGCACCGCCTGCGGGCGGCCCGGCCGTGCTGGTGCTCGACCCGGGCGGCGACGCCCGCGCCGAACTGGCCGCCCTGCTGCACCTGGTGACCGCCGTGTACGGCCGAGCCGAGGTGATCCGCCACGACGACCCCGACGCGGCCGGCACCCTGGTCCGGCACCCGGGGCCCGTACTGCTGGCGTCCGGCCCCGGCCGCCCCGATGACCGGGACTGCGTGCGGATGACGGCGCTGCGCCGGACAGCCGCTCTCCTGGTCCGGGACCGGCCGTCCGGCGGGCCGCCGGTGGCCGGGGTGGGCCTCGGTTTCCAGCTGCTGGCGCTGGCCGCCCTGCCGGACGCCCGGGTGGTGCCCAGGTCCGGCGGCACCGGGCTGGCGCGGGAGGTGGAGTTCTTCGGACGGCCGGTCACCGCCGCCTTCCGCAACGCCTGCATGATCGTCCGCGGCCCGGACGGGCACGAGCTGATCGCTCTGCACGAACGGGCCGTACGGGGCGTGCAGTTCCGCCCGGAGTCGGTGCTGACCAGCGACGGGGCCGGGGTGCTGCGCCGACTGCTCGGCTGACTCCCCGGCCCCCGGTCTGCAACTGCCTCCGCGGCCCCCGTCTGCGCGGGCTCAGGACGCGTCGGCTGCCGCGCCGAGTTCCACGAGGGTGCGGGCCGCGGACTCCAGGGCGAAGGTCATCGAGCCTCCGTTGGGCTCGAACCCCGCGTGGTCACCGGCGAAATGGACCCGCCCCTCGGGCCTGCGGATCACTGGCATCAGGGCGCTGTGCCCGCGCTCGGGCAGGATGTACGCGCCCTCGGCGTAGGGCCGTTGGTCCCAGCAGACGGACGTACCGGTCTCGAAGTGGTCGCGGGTGCCCGGCAGCATCCGCTCGACCTCCGTCAGGACGAAGTCGAGGCGTTCCTCCTCGGTCATGGCCGACACCGCCCGGGCCCGCCACCCCGTCATCAGGCACTCCAGGATCTTGCGGGGGCCCGGGAGCTGCGGGGTGGCGTCGCGTATCCACCGTATGGGCAGGTCGGTGGAGAAGCTGGCGTTTTGCTGCGGCCAGAACTGGCGGCGCATCTGGAGGTAGACGCGGACGATCGAGGAGTACTTCACCCGGCGCATCACGTCGTGCTTGGCGTCGGAGAGGCCCGCGTCGGTGAAGTCGATGTGCCGGATCGTGCTGAACGGGACGGTGACGACGACGCGTTCGGCCTCCAGGGTGTGCATACGGCCGTGGGCGAGGAAGGTGACCCGGGCCCGCTCCGCGTCCTGTTCGACGCGCACCACCGGACGGCGGTAGTGGATGCGGCTCTTGAGCCGCTCGGCGAAGGCCTGCGGGAAGCGGTCGGTGCCGCCCTTGACCTTGGCCCAGCGGGGATCGGCGTTGCCCAGCGAGTGCGGGCTCGCCTCGTGGCGCAGCCAGGACAGTGCCGACGCCGTCTTCAGGTCGCCGCCGCGCATCTCCAGGAAGAGCGGCTCCATGAGGTCGATGGCCGCCTGGGAGGCACCCCGTTCGGTGAGGACCTCGTGCACGGAGAGGTGGTCGTAGGGGGCGAGTCGCTCGGTGACCGCCCAGTCGGGGGTGCTCAGGTCGGGCTGGAGGCTGTCGGCGACGGCGGAGACGTACCGCTCGATCATGCCGCCGACACCGAGGTCCTTCTCGTGCGGGTGCAGGTCCAGCCCGGCCCCGGCGACGGCGTCGGGCTCGGGGGTGAAGAAGCCGCCACGGGCGAAGTAGGAGAACGTGGTGCCGAAGAGGTCGGCGGTGTCCGTCTCGACGCCGAGTTCGCGCAGGTAGTGCATGGCGTAGTGGCAGTGCGGAGTGAGCGTCATCGCGCCGGCCTCGGCGTGCAGTCCGTCGGCGAACGGCTCCCTTAACGTGTACGCGCGCCCGCCGGGCCGGTTGGACGCCTCCAGGACCGTCACCTCGCAGTCCCGGGCGGCGAGTTCGTGGGCGACGGCCAGTCCGGCGAGTCCGGCGCCGACGACGATGACGGACCGCGGGGGCCGCAGCCCCGGCAGTCCGCTGTCGAAGGCACGGCGTACTTCGGTCTGAGTGGCTTCCCGCATGGGGTGCTCCGTTTCCGTGGTTCGGTGGTTCGGTGGCTCCGCGCCCGGGTGGTTCAGCGGCTCTGTGGCCGAACACCCGTACCCGTGGCGCTCGCCCCTCGTCTACCACCAGCCGCCGGGCCCATGTGCCGACCGCCCTGCCCTTCGCGGGAGCAGCGCGCCGCGCCACGTCGGCCCAGTTGCCGCCGGGGGTGACGTGCGTGAGTCTGAGCGAGCAGACGTCGACCCTGGAGGATCTGTGAACGACGGCGCCAAGCCCGAAACGATGTGCGAGCTCGACCCGGTGACCTGGGACGCGATGATCGACGCGATCAAGGCCCAGGGCGTACCCGACGAGACCGTCGGGAGGATCTGCGCGCAGGCTGCGGCACAGATCAACGCCACCCCGGCCGCGGTACGCGAAACCTGGCTGGCCACCGGCGTCAAACCGCGCTGAGCCGGAGAGCGGCGGTCCCTTCCGGTACGGCTCCGCGCGGGCGACCCGCGCGGACGACGGCGAGCGGACGGTTGCGGACGCCGCCGATGCGACGCCCCCATTGGCCCCCAGTGACCCCGAGAGGGCGGTCCGGGTAGGCCCAGGGGAGGTGGTCATGGATCTGTAACGGAGTGGACGTGCCGCAACGAGCGGGGCCGCGCGTCCGTCTGAGTAACCGGCTGGGCACGCTGGGTGCCTGCACGCAGGGGCCGGATCTCGCCTCACCGGGAGAGATCCGTGAAAGGAACGTCCATGACCAGGACGAAGAAGACCGGACGCGGGACGCACGGGCGCCGGATGGCGTTGATCGGCGCGCTGGGTCTGGCGTCAGTGACTCTGGCCGCAGGACCCGCGTTCGCCAAGGGCACGGTGGAGATCACCGCGCCGGACACCGCTCACGTCGGCAAGACCATCACGGTCACGGCGCACGGCGGCGACGACAGCTCCGGCTTCCTGCACCAACTGTGCCTGGAGGAGAACGGCTTCGGTCAGGGGTGGCACCAGGAGACATGCAGCCCCATTGCCCGGGGCGACGTACGCGTCACCGCCACGGGGACGTCCGCCCGCCGCGGCGATCTGCGCTTCCGGGCCGTGCTGTACGGATTGACCAGCAGGCACGATCAGCACCCAGTGCGTCTGCACGCCTCCAACGTGGTGACGGTGCACGTCAAGTGACCGGCCTCGGGGCGGCCAGGGCCCACTGATCCGCTGCGCGACCACCATGGTCGACGGTTGGCCTCCCCCGGTGGAAGGGGAGCGTTGACGTGCACGGGCCCTTACTAGGGTCCGACGCCCGTCCCCGGGTGCGGCACCCCTTCGAAAAGCCCCAGGCCGCAGGCCCGGAAGGACCAACAGGGCCTGCCGACGACAGCGCCCGCTCGGCGCCCGCGGAGGCCCGTCAGGCCCCGTGGGAGGCCGAGCCCGCGCGCAGGCCGTCCATGACGAGGTCGAAGAGCCAGGCGGCACGGGGTTGCCAGTCGCTCCGCGGGTCGAGCTGCCAGAGGCCGCCGACCGCGAGGATGAGGTCGTCCGGGGTGACGCCGGGGCGGATCGTACCCGCGTTCTCGTTGGCACGCAGCAGGAGTTCCGCCGCTTCGGTGACGGGGGCGTGGCCCGGTTTCGCCGGGGCGCCCGGCGCACTGGTCGCCCGGCGCATCGCCTCCGCGAGGCCCGCCTTGGCCATGGCGAACTGCGCGAGTCGGTCCATCCATTCACGCAGCGCCACCTCCGGCCGGCGTGTCGCGAGCAACTCCGACGCGGAGTCGGCGACTTGGCGCATCTCGTGGCGGAAAACCTCCAGGACGAGTGCTTCCCGGTGCGGGAAGTTCCGGTAGAAGGTGCCCTGCCCGACACCCGCCTTCCTGGCAATGGCGTTCAGAGGCGTATCCGCGTCACAGCTCAATTCTGCGAGCGCCACCTCCAGAATGCGCTCGCGATTGCGCTGCGCGTCCGATCGCACCGGCACGTCTCGTTCTTGCTTCACTCGCCCTCCCTTCCGCTTCGTCGAACACCCGGTTGTGCGGCGTGGCTTGTTCCCTTGCTTGTTGAGCGGACAGGTGTCCGGTACGTTTTCCCGTAACGGACACCTGTCCGGTTGAGTGCACTCTAGCCGCGGAAGCGCGTGCCCGGCACTCGGCCTGCACCTGCGACCGGCCCCACGCCGCCGCACCTCGCCCCCGGCCCCCTCACCCCATTCTCTCCGGACACCCTGACGCCCTCGGCGTCCGCGCGGCACCGACAGCGGCACCGATATCTGCCGACACGCGCACCCGGACATGCGAAACGCGAAAGAGGACTGCCCATGGCCTCGTCCACTTCCTCCCACTCCCCCACATCCACGTCCACGTCCACGTCCACGTCCACGTCCACGTCCACGTCCACGTCCACGTCCACGTCCAGCGTCGTGGTGCTGAACATCAACGGCGAGAAGCACTCCCTCGCCGTCGACCACCGGTCCACCCTGCTCGACGCCCTGCGCGAACGCCTCGGCCTCACCGGCACCAAGAAGGGCTGCGACCAGGGCCAGTGCGGTGCCTGCACCGTACTCATCGACGGCAGGCGCGCCGTCTCCTGTCTGCAACTGGCCGTCGCCTCCGAGGGACGCGAGATCCGGACCGTCGAAAGCCTGTCAGAGGGTGGGCAGTTGCACCCGGTGCAGCAGGCCTTCCTCGACCTGGACGGCCTCCAGTGCGGCTACTGCACACCCGGCCAGATCTGCTCCGCCGTCGCCGTCATCGAGGAGTACGCGGCGGGCTGGCCCAGCGCGGCGACACAGGACGTACGTCCGCAGGCCACGCCACCGCCCCTCTCCGGCGAGGAGATCCGCGAGCGGATGAGCGGCAACCTGTGCCGCTGCGGCGCGTACACCTCCATCGTCCAGGCAGTCGCACGGGCCGCTGAAACCGGCCGCCGGGACCACGACACCCTCAAGGAGGCCGGCGCGTGAAGGAGTTCAGCTACCAGCGGGCGTACGACGTGCCCAACGCCCTCGCGCTGCTCGACGCCGACCCCGACGCCCGGTTCCTCGGCGGCGGTACGAACCTCGTCGACCTGATGAAGACGGGCGTGGAACGGCCCTCCCGGCTCGTGGATCTGCGGGAACTCCCCCTGGACCGCGTCGAGTCGGCCCCCGACGGCGGCCTGCGCATCGGCGCCACCGTCACCAACAGCGACCTCGCCGCCCATCCCGACGTCCGGCTGCACTACCCCGCGCTGACGCAGGCCGTACTGGCCGGAGCCTCCGGCCAGCTGCGCAACATGGCCACGGTCGGCGGAAACCTCCTCCAGCGCACCCGCTGCGGTTACTTCGCCGACGTCACCCAGCCCTGCAACAAGCGCTCCCCCGGCACCGGCTGCCCCGCCCGGACCGGCGAGCACCACAACGCCGCGATCCTCGGAGCCTCCAGCCACTGCGTCGCCGTACACCCCTCCGACCTGGCCGTCGCGCTGGCCGCCTTCGACGCGGCCGTCACGTACGAGTCGGCCGACGGACCGGGCGAGCTGGCACTGGAGGACTTCTACCTGCCGGTGGGCGACACCCCGCACCTGGAGACCGCGCTGCCGCCCGGGGCCCTGATCACCGGTGTCGTGCTGCCGCCCGCCCCGGTGGCCGCCGCGTCCCGCTACCGCAAGGTCCGCGAGCGTGCCTCGTACGCCTTCGCGATCGGTTCCGTCGCCGCCGCCCTCGACGTGCGGGAGGGCGTCGTACGGGACGTACGCCTCGCCCTCGGCGCGGTCGCCTCGCGCCCGTGGCGGGCCCGCACGGCGGAGGCGGCGTTGCGGGGCGCCCCGGCGAACGCCGACGCCTTCGCCGCAGCGGCAACTGCCGAGCTCTCCGCGGCGACGCCCCTCCCCCACAACGGATACAAGGTGGACCTCATCCGCAATCTCATCGTCGCCGTGCTCGTCGACCTCGCCGCATCCAGCACATCCACCACCAAGTCCACCGCGTCCGGCGAGGAGTCCCGTCGATGACCAGCACCGCACTCCCCCGGGGCGCCGTCGGCGCCGCCCACTCGCGTGTGGAAGGACGGGACAAGGTCACCGGGGCCGCCCGTTACGCCGCAGAGATTCCCTTTGTCCATCTCGCCCACGGCTGGCTCGTGTTGTCGACGGTGACCCGCGGGCGGGTCGTCGCGGTGGAGAGCGGTGCGGTCCTGGCCATGCCCGGTGTCCTCACCGTGCTGCACCACGGCAACGCCCCCGCCCTCCACACCGACTACATCTCGTTCCTGGGGGTGCCGCCCGATCCGACGGCCGCACTCTTCCAGCACGACCGGGTTCCGCACGCGGGCTGGCCCGTGGCGCTGGTCGTCGCGGAGACCTCGGAACAGGCCCGGGAGGCCGCAGAGTCGCTCGTGGTGCGCTACGCCGAGGAACCGCATGACGTGGCCTTCTCCCCGGACCGCCCCGACGCGGTCACGGCGGCGGACGTCCCGCACGCGCCCGCGGTGACCGAGAAGGGCGACATGGAGAGGGAACTCGCCCGCTCGGCAGCGGTGGTCGACGCCGAGTACAGCACCCCCGAGGAGCACCACCACTCGATGGAGCCGCACGCGGCGACCGCCCGCTGGGAGGGCGGACGGCTCGACATGGTGGACTCCAACCAGGGCACCGGCTGGGTGCAGGGAGAGCTCGCGAACCTGTTCGCACTCGATCCCGCCTCGGTACGCGTGCGTTCCGAGCACATCGGCGGCGGCTTCGGCTCCAAGGGGCTGCGCGCCCACCAGGTGGCGGCCGCGATGGCCGCGGCACACCTGGGGCGCCCGGTCCGCGTCGTACTGACACGGCGTCAGATGTTCACGCTCGTCGGCTACCGCAGCCCCACCGTCCAGCGGGTCCGGCTCGGCGCAGACGCCGACGGACGGCTGCGTGCGCTGGAACACCAGGCACTGAACATGACCTCCACGACGGCACAGTTCCTGGAGCCGAGCGCCACCCCCGGCCGGACCCTCTACGACGCCCCGGCGCACCGCACCGCGCACCGGGTGGTGGCGCTGGACGTGCCCACGCCCACCTTCATGCGGGCGCCGGGCGAGGCTCCGGGCTCCTTCGCGCTGGAGTGCGCGCTCGACGAACTGGCGCAGAAGTGCGGCATCGACCCGATCGTCCTGCGCGCCCGCAACGAGCCTGAGCGGGGTCCGGTTTCCGGGTTGCCCTTCGCGGGACGCCGGCTGACGGAGTGCTTCGAGGTCGGCGCGGCCAGGTTCGGCTGGACGGACCGCGATCCGCGCCCCGGGGTGCGGCGCGACGGACGGTGGCTGCTGGGCACCGGTACGGCCGCCGCCTCCTTCCACGCGGGGACCATGCCGTCCACGGCCGCGGTGACGGCCGAGGCGGACGGCGGTTTCACCGTACGCATCGCGGCGGCCGACATCGGAACGGGAGCACGGACCGCGCTCACGCTGATCGCCGCGGACGCCCTGGACACCTCCCCCGAACGGGTCCGCGTGCTCATCGGGGACAGCGACTTCGGTCCGGCGATGGTCGCGGGCGGCTCGGCGGGCACCAGTTCCTGGGCCCTGGCGGTCACCGCGGCCGCCGCGGAACTGCGCCTCCTGCTCGCTCCCGGCGCCGACGTGCCGCCGCAGGGCATCACCGCACGCTCGAACACCGCCGACGCCCTCGCGGCACTGCCGCAGCGCGAACGGCACTCCTTCGGCTCGCAGTTCGCCGAGGTGGCCGTCGACACCGCCACCGGCGAGGTGCGGGTCCGCCGGATGCTGGGGATCTTCGACGCGGGCCGGATCGTCAATCCCCTGACCGCGCGCAGTCAGTTCGTCGGCGGGATGACCTGGGGCATTTCCATGGCCCTGCACGAGGAGGCGGTACGGGACATGGCTTCGGGTGCGCACGTCGGCGCCGACCTCGCGGGCTACCACTACGCCGCGCACGCCGACGTCCCGCACATCGAGGCGGACTGGCTGCCGGAGGTCCGGGACGAGGACGACGTCCCCACCCTCAAGGGCATCGGAGAGGTGGGCATCGTGGGCGCCGCCGCGGCGATCGCCAACGCGGTCCACCACGCGACCGGCGTACGCCACCGCAGCCTGCCGATCCGCCCCGACCGGGTACTGACGGCGGGCCGGGGGGCCGAACGTGCGTGACGTCGCGGCGCAGTTGGGCCGGTGGATCGAGGAGGGGCGCGAGGTCGCCGTGGCCACCGTCGTCGGCGTGAGCGGCAGCGCGCCCCGCGGCCCCGGCGCGGCGCTGGCCGTCGACGGTGCGGGGGCCGCGCTCGGCTCGGTCTCCGGCGGATGTGTGGAGGGTGCCGTGTACGAGCTGTGCACGCAGGCCCTGGCCGACGGCAGACCGGTCGTCCAGCGGTTCGGTTACAGCGACGACGACGCCTTCGCCGTCGGCCTGACCTGCGGCGGCACGGTGGAGGTCCTGGTCACGCCGGTCGGGGCCGCCGCACCCGCCCGGCCCGTGCTGGCCGCCGCCCTGGCGGCCTTCGCCGAGGGCGCTTCGGCGGCGCTCGTGCGCGTCGTACGCGGGCCCGACGAACTGCTGGGCGGCGCGCTGCTGGTGCATGCGGACGATGCGTACGAGGGAACTCTCGGCGGTTCACCGCAGTGGGACCGCATCGCGCGGAACGAGGCCCTGGACATGCTCGCGCTCGGCCGTACGGGCACGGTCGACGTCGCGCTGGACGGCGCGCTCTGCCCCGGCGGAGTCACTCTGTTCGTCGAGTGCCGGGTGCCGCCGCCCCGCATGATCGTCTTCGGTGCGGTGGACTTCGCGGAGGCGCTCGTGCGCGCGGGAAGCTTCCTCGGTTTCCATGTGACGGTGTGCGACGCCCGGCCGGTCTTCGCCACCCGGGAACGGTTCCCCGAAGCGGACGAGGTCGTGGTCGACTGGCCGCATCGCTATCTGCGGCAGACGCGGACCGACGCGCGCACGGTGCTGTGCGTGCTCACGCACGACGCCAAGTTCGACGTGCCCCTGCTCACGGAGGCACTGCGCATGCCGCTCGCCTACGTCGGCGCGATGGGCTCGCGCCGCACCCACGCGGACAGGTTGCGCAGGCTGCGCGAAGTGGGCCTGACGGAAAGGGAGTTGGCCCGGCTGAGGTCACCGATCGGGCTCGACCTGGGGGGCCGCACACCGCAGGAGACGGCGCTGTCGATCGCGGCGGAGATCGTCGCGACCCGGCACGGCGGCTCGGGTCTGCCCCTGACGGGTTCGTCGGTGCCGCTGCACCGTGAGGGGGACGCGCCGGACGGAAAGAGTACGGAGCCGAGCGCCCGCGTACGGCGTCCCGCCCCGATGCACTCGCACCGGATGACCGGCCGACGCTGACGCGTACACGTACACGTACACGTTGACTCTGTGCGTGACGTCACGCGCCACTCGGCGGTCCCGGCCCGCTTCCCCCCTGGCATTCTGGGCCGGTCCTCACTGCTCACGGTGCACGGGCACGCCGGGTGAGGTCCGGGGCCGGTCCAGGTCCAGCGTTGCCTGCGCGCCGCCGCCGTCCGCGTTGGCGAAGACCAGCCGGGCGCCGAGCACCTCGGCCTGACCGAGCGCGATGGTCAGCCCGAGCCCGTGCCCACGCCCGGTGGCCCCGGTACGGAACCGCTGCGGTCCGGCGGCCAGCAGCTCGGCGGGAAATCCGGGGCCGTGGTCGCGCACGACGATCCGTGAGGCCGTCACGGTGACCGTGACGGGTGCCGCTCCGTGCCGGTGGGCGTTGGACACGAGGTTGGTGACGATGCGCTCCACCCGGCGTGGGTCGGTACGGACCACATCCGCGCCCTCGACCAGCACCTGTGCACCGTCGGCGCAGCTCCCGCGCCGGAGCACATCGGTGACCAGCTCGCCCAGGGGGACGTCGTCGAGCCTCGCCCGTTCCGCTCCGGCTTCGAGGCGGGAGATCTCCAACAGGTCCTCGACCAGTCGGCGCAGCGTTCCCACCCGCTCGCGCACCAGGTCCGCCGCCTCGTCGTCGTCGGCGAGGAGCCCGGCCGAGGTGAGCAGCCCCATCAAGGGCGTACGCAGCTCGTGGGCCACGTCCGCGGTGAACCGCTTCTCCGAGTCCAGTCGCCGCTGCAGTGCGCCGGCCATCGCGTCCATCGCGGCGGACATCTCGGTGATCTCGTCACGGGCCCGGCCCGGCCGCCCGATCCGGGCGTCGAGATCACCGTCGGCGATCCTGCGCGCGGTGCGCGCCCCGTGGCGCAGCCGCCGGTTCATCGGCTCGGTGGCCAGCGCGGCGAGCGGGACGACCACGACGAGCGCGGCCAGCACCGCCTTGACGATGCTGCGGTCCAGGAGCTGCAGGCTGCGCACCTCGGCGCTCATGTCCGTGCGTACGGCGAGCACGCGACCCCCGTCGACGGGCACGGCGGCCCACAGCCAGTACCAGTTCGGCTCCTTCACGTCGTACCAGAGGGCGTAGGAGTCAGTCTGCTGCCGCTCCGCCAGGGCGCGGGCCAACGGCTCGGGCACCTCGTTCGCCGTCATGAGCGAGGCCGCCTCGGGCCGCTGACCCGTGCGCTGGAACTCCCTTTCCGCGACCTGGAGTTGGGTGGAGGCCCGCTCGTCTCCCGCTCGCCGTCCGTGGTCCGCCGTCGCCTCGTGGACGAGCAGCCCGACCACGGTGGCGACCGCGCAGCAGGCGATCGCGGTGAGCGCCGCGACCTTCCAGCGCAGCGCACGGAGGTTGGGGAATCCCATGGTCACCGTCTCAGTTCCGCAGGAGCTTGTAGCCGAAGCCCCGCACGGTCTCGATGCGATCGGCGCCGATCTTCTTCCGCAGCCGCACCACGCAGACGTCGACGACGCGGGTGTCGCCCTCCCAGCCGTAGTCCCAGACGTCGTGCAGCAGTCGCCGCCGGTCCAGCACGATGCCCGGGTTCTCCGCGAACGCCAGGAGAAGCCGCAGTTCGGTGGGGGACAGCAGGACCGGCTCGCCGTCCCGGTACACGTCCAGTCCGAGCAGATCGATGGTCAGGTCGCCGAAGACGAGCGGGCTGCCCCGGTCCGCGGCAGCGCCGTCCGTCCCCGGAGCGGGAGCCGGGTCCGGTTCCGGCCGGAAGGTGGCCCGCCGCAGCAGCGTTCTGAGCCGCGCGACCAGGACCCCGATGTCGACGGGCTTGACGACGTAGTCGTCAGCCCCGGCCTCCAGCCCGGACACGACATCGAGGGCGTCGCCGCGCGCCGACATCATCAGTACCGGTACGAGGCTTTCCTCACGGATGCGGCGGCACAGCCCGATGCCGTCCAGGCCCGGCAGCATCACATCGAGGATCAGCAGATCGTGCCGCCCGGCCCGGAACGCCTCCAGCCCGTCGAGCCCGTCGCCCGCGACCGTGACGTCGTACCCGTAGCGCTCCAGGGCCAACTGGACGGCACGACGGATCACTGCGTCGTCCTCGACGACCAGGACCCTCACCGGTGCCGGAACCTGGAGGTGCGATGCAGACAAAAAGTCACCCTTTTCAAACTTTAATTCTCATTATTGAGCGAATCGTAGCTGTCGGCCGGAGGCCGGGAAGCCAGGAAGCCTGGAAGCCTGGAAGCAGGCCGGCACGTCACAGGCGCAACGAGGCCGCAACCGGCAGGTGATCGCTACCGGTGCCGGGCAACGTCCACGCCGCGACCGACGTCACCCCCTTCACCAGGATGTGATCGATCCGGACCACCGGGAACGAGGCGGGCCAGGTGAACCCGAATCCGTCCCCCGCCTCCTCCTGTGCCGACCGCAGGAACCCGGTCAGCGGCCCGAGCGCCGAGTCGTCGGCCGACCCGTTGAAGTCACCGGCCACCACCACCCGGGGCAGCCGCTCCGCCCGTACCGCATCGGCCAGCTTCGCGGCCGCCTCGTTGCGCTGCGCCGTCGCGAACCCCGTGGTCGGGTGCACCCGCACCGAGGCGAGATGCGCGGCGTACAGCGCCACGGGCCCCTGCGGGGTCTCGACCGTGGCCCGCACGGCACGCGTCCACGGCATGATCTCCACCGGCGCCACGGCCGAGAGCGGAAGCCTGCTCCAGATCCCGATGCCTCCGCGCACGGCGGAGTACGGGTAGGCGCGGGCCAGTTCACGTTCGTACGCCGCCGTGCTCGCCCGCGACAACTCCTCCAGCGCCAGCACATCGGCGCCCGAGGCCGCCAGCGCCCGTGCGGTCCGCCCCGGGTCCTCGTTCTCCTCCTTCACGTTGTGGCTGACCACGGTCAGATTCCCGCCCTCGGAACGCTTGTCGCCCAGCACTCCCACGAACAGCGAACACCAGACGACAGCGGGGACGAGGACGGCCGCGGCGGCGAGCGCGGAGCGCCGCACCCACGCGAGCACCGCCAGCGCCACCACGCCCAGGCCGGACCAGGGCAGCAGCGTCTGCCAGAGACTTCCGAGGTTCCCGAACCCATTGGGCACCAGGGAGTGCAACGCCATGAGCAGGGCGCAGAGCACGGCGCCGGCACTGACGCCCCACCCCCGCCGCCACCTGCCGGCAGCCGTACGGGAGGGCTCGGAGGGCGGTGCGTCCGCCTCCGCGGCGGGACGCTCGCCGAGGACGGCACTCACGCCTGCCCCCCGAGGGCTGCGGGCAGCTTCTCCTGAAGGGCGTCGAGAAGCCGGCCGCTGCTTTCCAGCGCGGCACGGCGCCCCTCGGCGGGCGAGGTTCCGGCGCGCTGGCCCAGCACCACTCCGTAGACAAGACGTCGCTTCCCGCCCTCCGGGACTTCGGCGGCCCACACCAGGTTGCCGCCCGCCGGAGTGCTGGAACCGGTCTTCAGCCCGACCACACCGGGCCGTGCGAGCAGTTCGTTGGTGTTGCGCACCGGCTCGGCCCGCCCCGGAACCACCGTGCTGCGCAGTGCGACCGTCGCCCGCAGCGCCGGGTCCTTCATGGCCTCGCGGGCCAGCTTCAGCTGATCGGCCGCGGTCGACACGGTGGTGGTCTCGATGCCGCTCGCCCCGGTGTACGTCGTGTCGGTCATCCCCAGCCGGGCCGCCGCCGTGTTCATCTTCGCGACGAACGCCGTCTGACTGCCCGCGTCCCAACGGGCCAGCAGACGGGCCACGTTGTTGGCGGACGGGAGCAACATCAGCTCCAAAAGCTTGCGTTGGGAGAGCCGTTGCCCCTCGACGACCGGTGCGGTGGACTCGCTCAGCGAGTGCGCCTCGGCCGCCGCCTGCCCGTCGACCTCGACCGCAGGCCCGTCCTGCCCGTCCCTGAGCGGGTGGTCCTTCAGGATCACGTAGGCGGTCATCACCTTGGTGAGGCTCGCGATCGGTATCGCCCGCCGCGAGCCCGCCGAACCCAGGTCACCGACCCGCTCCGCCGCGACGGCCGCCTGTCCCTCGCCGGGCCACGGCAGGTCGAGCCCGGCGATCACCGAGGACAGCCGCCCCCCGCCGCCCCCTTCCGGAAGGCCCAGCCAGCCGCCGGTACCACCGGCCAGGAGCGCGGCCACCAGGCCCCACACCACCCCCGGGCGCCGGCGCGGGAGCTTCGGGAGCCTTGCGTAGACGATACGGACAGAGCGCTTCATCAGTGTGGGCACGGCAGCGGCCTCCCAGAGCCAGCACATGTACACCGGCCATCGGGTACGTGCACAGGCTGGGCGAGTGCCGCTGCCAGCCGGTCAGGAACGGGCTTCGGGCGCCGCACGGCTGTATTGCAGCTGTGTATCAGCCGGTTCTCGCCTGCCGAGGCCGACCGGGCTGACCGGGCCGACCGGGCCGACCGACACCGCCTACTTTCGGCCCCTGAGCTTGTGGACCGCGAAGATCACGGCCGCCACGATGAGCACCAGGAACAGGAAGAGGTTCAGAAGGACCGTGGTCAGCCTTCCCGTCCCCCGGGAACTCTCCGCTGCCGTCATGGCATTCCGCGTACCCCCGCACCCCCAGGACGAACCCGCCGCGGACAAGCGGACCGGCCTGCCGCGAGTGCCCGTCCCCCGGACGCGCGGCTGGGCGTGCGTTCTCGGGGCGGTGCGTTTGAGGTCGGTGTCATGAAGCGATTCCCGACACGTTCCCCCGCGGTGTCCGTGACGCGACGCTCCGCGCTGCTCGCCCTCGGCACGGTGCTGTGGCCGCCGCCCGGCCCCGCCTCCGCCGCAGCCCCCTCGACCCAGGACGACACCTGCCCGCTGGGGCACGACCCGGTGTACGAGGACGACCTCGCCCGGGCCGTCACGGAGCTCCCCGCCCTTGCCGCCGCCCGCGGGGAACGCCATGGCCCCGTGCCGCGCGGGGCCAGGCCACTGCGCCGCCGGTACCGGGTGAGCACCCGCTACGGGGTCCGGGGCGACTGGCTGGCCGGCCACCACACCGGCATCGACCTCGCGGTGCCCACGGGGACGCCGGTGCATGCGGTGGGGGCGGGCGTCGTGGTGCTGGCGAAGTGGTCCGGATCGTACGGCCAAGCCGTGACCGTACGGATGACGGACGGCCACTTCGCCGTCTACGCCCACCTGTCCAGGATCGAGGTGCGCCAGGGAGCCCGGCTGAGAGTGGGCCAGCGACTGGGCAGGAGCGGCAGCACCGGCCGCTCCAGCGGCCCGCACCTGCACCTGGAGATCAGGGCACGGCGCCAGTACGGGAGCGATGTCAACCCCGCCTCCTACCTCGCCCGCCGAGGCGTTCGCCTGGTCACCTGACGCCCACAGCCCACAGCCCACAGCCCACGGACCACGCCCCCACGCGACCGATCAGCGGGTGCGCCGCGGGCTGGGCTGGAGGAGTTGGTCGACGGGCGCGAAGTCGTCGGTGAGCGGTTGGGCATCGCCGATCCAGGACGTGAGCCGGGCGCCCGTCGCGATGCTCCAGCCGGTCCGCCGGGCGTCGAGCGCTTCCTGGGTCGCCCGGAGAGCGAGGGGCCGGTCGGAGTGGGAAGCGAGCACCACGAAGTTGCCCCCCACCCGGGTACCGCTCGGCCCGGTGCCGATGTCGGCGGGCTTCCCGATGAGGGAGACGTGCCGGAAGGTCGCGCGGAGGGTCGCCACTTCGGCGCGCGCGAAGGCCAGGTCGCCGTGATCGATGAGGTTGGCGACGTAGAGCCCGTTCGTACTCAGTACGCGCCGTACGTCGGCCATCGCCTCTGCCGTGGTGAGGTGCCAGGGCACGCTGACTCCTCCGAAGGCGTCGCCCACCACGAGGTCACGGCTCCCCGGGTCCAGCCGCCGGAGTCCGAGCCTGCCGTCCTCGACCCGGACCTCGGTGCGGGGGTCCGGCCTCCCGAACCGGGTGCGGTCGACGGCCACGACCCCGCCGTCGATCTCGGAGACCACGTTGCGTGTCCCGGGCCGCGTGGCCGCGAGGTAGCGGGGCAGGGTGAGTCCGCCGCCGCCCAGATGATGGGCGACGAGGGGCTCGCGTTCGGGGAAGAAGGCGTCGACCGCCGACGCGATGGCGCGCACGTAGGTGAACTCCAGGTGGGTCGGATCGGCGAGGTCCACGTAGGAGTGCCGAACGCCGTCCAGGACGAGTGTGCGGCCGCCGTCGCGGTCGGGGTCCGCGACGACCCGTACGCAGTGGTAGCGGGTCTCCGTGTCGCAGGCACCGGGCGCGACCGTGGTGGCGAGCCCCCCGGCGACGGTCACGAGGGCC
The DNA here is from genome assembly GCF_044744005.1 of Streptomyces sp. NPDC087440. Lineage (NCBI taxonomy): Bacteria > Bacillati > Actinomycetota > Actinomycetes > Kitasatosporales > Streptomycetaceae > Streptomyces > Streptomyces sp. NPDC087440. The sequence goes on from NZ_JBIUXN010000001.1 coordinate 265,352, forward strand.
AGGGCCGGGGTGCCCGTCCAGCCCCGCGTCCGCCATCCGATCAGCGCCGAGCCGACCAGCAGCAGCGTTCCGAGGCCGATCAGGATCCCGCTGACCGGCCACCGGGACACGAACACGAAGCCGGTGAGAACGGTGCCGACGATGGAACCGGCGGTGCCGACGCCGGACAGGCGGCCGACCACGGTTCCCGTCTCGGCGAGGCTGGTGAGGCGCAGCTTGGTCACGAGCGGTGTCACTGCCGCGAGCAGCGCGCCCGGCACGAGGATGGTCAGCGCCGCGACCAGGAAGAGCAGCACCGGCACCCACTCCGCGCTGGCGCGCAAACCGGCGGGGGTGAGCGCCACGACCGCACCCGACACCCCGAGCGCGGGAGCGATGAGCAGCCGTGGTTCGACCCGGTCGGCGATGAGCCCGCCCAGCCAGGAGCCGAGGGCAATGGCGGTGAGGGCGATGCCGATCACCATCGTGCTGGTCTCCAGGGTGAGGCCGAGGTACGGAGCCAGCAGCCTCAGGGCGGCGATCTCGATCACCAGGACCGCTGCGGAGGAGCCGAACACGAGCGCGGCAGCCGTCCGGGGCCCCAGTCCGGGGGCGCGCGGCGTGTCCTGGGCGGGGGGCGAGGAGGGCGGTCTGGTCACGCGTAACGTCCCTTTCCTTGGGCCCGGCCGGGATGTCGGTTCGACCGAGGCTCGTCGGCGTCCATCTTCGGGTGCGCCGGCCCGGCCCGCCCGGGGTTCTCAGTGGGCCGCGTCCAGGCGGGCCCGCTGTTCGGGGGAGAGTTCGAGGGCCAACGCGCCCAGATTCTCCTCCAGTTGGGCCACCGAGGACGCCCCCACCAGCGGGATCAGCGGCAGAGCATGGCCCAACTGCCAGGCCAGTACGACCTGGTTGGCCGTCGCCCCGGTCTCCTGCGCCACCGCACGCAGGACGGCGAGCCGGGCCGGGGTGCCCGGGTGGTCGTAGTCGTCCGGTACGGGCTTGTCCTCGCGTACGTAGGCGCCGCCCAGCAGCGGCGAATACGCCACCAGGGTCAGGCCGGGCTCGGCGTGCAGATAGCTCGTCAGCTCCGGTCCGACGTGCCCGAGGCTGCCGTGGGGGAAGAGCTCGGAGGGGACGTCGAAGCGGGGGCGCAGATGGCTGTGCTGGTACTGCAGGACCTCGTAACCCGGCAGTCCGGCGGCCTTCGCGAGCGTGCGGGCGCGTTCGATCCGCCAGGTGGCGTGGTTGCTCGTACCGAGGAGGCCGACCGCTCCTTCCCGTACCGCCGCACCCAACGCCTCGACGGTTTCGGCGAGTTCGACCGTACGGTCCTCGATGTGGGTGTAGAGGAGGTCGATCTTCTCGACGCCGAGCTGGTCGCGGCTGCGCTCGACGGACTCGCGGACGATCTTCGCGGACAGGCCCTCCGGATTGTCCAGGAAGCCGGTGCCGGGGGCCTTCGGGCGGGCGCCGAGCTTGGTGGCGATCACCATGCGGTCGGCGACGCCGCGGCTCTTGAGCCACCGGCCGAGCAGCCGTTCGCTCTGGCCGCCCTGGCTGTCGTCGTGCCAGTACGCGTAGGTGTTGGAGGTGTCGAGGAAGGTGCCGCCCGCCTCGGCGAACCGGTCGAGGATCGCGTACGACGTCCTCTCGTCGGTGTACGTCCCGAACAGCATCGCCCCCAGCGCGAGGACGCTGACCTCGCGCCGGGTGACGGGGTCGGAGCCGATGGTGCGGTGACGCATGGCGGCAACGGGCAGACTCGACGTGCTCGACACACTCGACCTGCTGGACCTGCTGGACACGGACATGAGAACTCCCCTCGCCGAGCCCGGTGTTGGGCTTCGAGACGGGAGTCTGCGCGTTGGAGTGCACTCCAGGTCAAGCGGCCTCGGCACGCGCTTCGCCGTGGGTGCCTCGACGCGTTCTTCAGGGCGTGGGTGCGGTGAGATACCGCTGGACCGTGGGGTCGAGCCAGTCCACGATCTCCTCCTGGCCGAGCGTCATGCTCGCCGGGAACCGCAGCACGTAGCGCGTCAGCGCGAGTCCCAGCAGGGTCGAGACGCACAGCGCCGCACGCGCCTGCGCCTGCTGCGGCTCGTGGCCCAGTCGGCGGGCCGGCGGAATCATCTGCTTGTGCAGCACGCTCTGCATGCGGTCGGCGGCGGCGGGGTCGGTGGCGCCGACCGCATCAGCGCGGTGAGTTCGCCGTTCTCCTCCCACAGGGTGAGGAAGTGGCGCACCAGCGTACGGCCGATCTCCTCGCGCGGTTCGAGGGACAGGCCCGGCAGCCCGGGATCGATCGCGACGGCCGCCGGGCCTGGTCATCGGCATCCTGCTGCTGACGGGCCACCGCCGCGCCCTGGGCTGGGTCCTGCTGATGGAGGCCGTCGCCCCGTTCGGCGACATGATCAACGTTCTCGCCCACCACGGCTCCCTCGCCGCCGCGTTCGGCATCCACGGCCTGACCTCGGCGCTGATCGCGCTCGCCGGCGCACTGCCCCTCCGCGAGACCGGCCCGACCCACCGGGCCCCCGCCCCGGAGCCCGCCGCGCAGCCCGCCTGACCGCTGCACGCCACCGCCCCAGGACCCGCAGCCCATAGGGCGTTGCGTTGCCCGGTGGGCCATACCTTCGACATCGCCCGCCACTGCTGTGCCCGCCTGCTGACGGGCAACCGCGCCACCAGTGGCGACGACGCAGCCACGGTCCGGGCCCGGGGCCAATTCCTGTCCACCGGCGCCTACGCACCCATCTGCGAAGCCGGGGCCCTGGCGGCCGGGGCCGGATCGGAGCAGGGCACGGTGGTGGGCGTGGGGTGCGGCACGGGCTACTACCTGGCGGGCCTGCTCACGACCTAGCGGTAGTCGTCCGGATGCCCTTGCATCCAGGTGTTGATCCTGTCGCGGGTGCCGATCAGCAGCTTCTGGTTCTTCTTGAGGCTCTCGAAGCCGTGGTCGCCGCCCAGTTTCGTGTCGAGTTTCTTGATCCAGGCGATCGGCTCCGGGAAGTGCCCCGCTCCCTTCGGGTCCGCCTTCATCGCCTCGTCCAGGCCGTGCAGCTCTTCGTACACCCGCCCCAGGAAATACGAGCAATTGCCCGGGTCGCCACAGGAGTCGTTGAGAGTCGCCTGGAGCCCGGCGAAGGCGTCCCGTACGAGTTCGGGGCCCGGCGTTGTCTCACCGGAAAGGCCCGACGACTCAGAGGCCTCGGATTCACGGGACGCCTCGGCCGGGGCGGCAGGAGCCCCCTCTGCTGCACCATCGGGCGTGCTCTTGGCAGCGACCGGGGAGGAAGCGCCCACAGTGCGGCCGTCCTGCGAGTCGACACCGCAGGACACGGTGAGCGCAGCCAACGCCACGCCGGCGACGGCCGCACGACGAAGAATGGACTTGGACACGGAATCTCCCAGAAATATCGAACGCGTTCGATGACCCTACCGGCTGTTCCGAGGTGTGTGATCTCCGCACGGCCGACAGCGTTAGGCCCCCTGACCAGGCGCGATGGAAGCGGTGTGGGGGACTCCCTGGAGGACAGGTGCGCCCTGGCGAGGCGGGCGGCCGGGCGCGGTGGATCACGCGCTCCGCGTGTCCGAGGTCGATCGCTGCTCGGACCGGGTCGGGATCATCGTCGATGAACAGGCCCTGCGCGGGCATCGGGCCAGCCGGCCCGCCCATGCCTGGACGCCGACGGGAATGGCCAAGATCGTGACTGTGCTGAGGAGGGATTCGCCGTCGATACCGCTGTCACGGTCGGGCTCCCTCGGGCACGGCCCGTACGCGCCGAGCTGCGCGTACGGGCCGGTGAACTCCCGCTCCGGGTCGCTCAGTTGCACAGGTGTCGCGACCACCTGCGCGGCCTAGTCGTCGAGGGTGTCCAGGACGTCGCCGAGGTCGATGAACTTAAAGTTCGTGGAGGGGCGGTCGCCGTCGCCGGGGGTGTCGTGGCCGTCCTGCACGACCAGCAGACCGTTCGGGTACTTCGCGCCGAGGGGTGCGTTGAGCACGGCGGCGCCGTCGCACTCCTCCGAGCCGTCGGGGGACCCGTTGCGGCCCGCGATCCGGAAGCCGCCCTCGTACTCGTTGTGGTCCTTCACCTCGCGGTCGTAGGCGGCGAAGGTGTTGTCGCCCTGGCTGGAGGCGAGGAGGTAGCCGTCGCCGTCGGCCTGCTTGAGGAGCGTCAGGCCCTCGACGTCGGCCGCGACGCGGGTGCCGCCGTAGCCGGGGTCCGCGCCCGGGGTGCATTCCTCGGTCGCCTCGTCGTACACGCCGGGGACGCCGTACTCGCGGACCTTGTCGATCAGCTTCGGCGTACCGGTGAGGTCCGCACGCAGGCGCCAGATGCCGACGTCTTCCTGCCCGGCGTAGAGGGTGTTGTTGGCCGGGTCGACGACCATGCCCTCGACCTGGGGCAGTTCGCCGGGTTCGGCGCAGGGGGACCAGGAGGTGTTGTTCGGGAGGCGGAAGGTGGAGGGGAGGTCGAGGGTGCGGATGGTGCGGTAGCCGACCTTGCCGTTCGTGGTGGGGAGGATCTCCAGGAGGGCGACGGTGGTGCGCTCGCGGCGGCTGACCAGGGCGTAGGACTTTCCGGACGTCCGGTCCGTCCAGGTCGCCAGGCCGTAGGCGGTGCGCTGGTCGTTGATCTCGGCCTGGTCCTTGGAGAAGACGGGTGCGGCGGCGGGGTCGGTGACGTCCGTGAGGGGGCCGCCCCGGCGGTCGCGGTCGATGCGGTAGAAGCGCAGCCGGTCGTGGCCCCGGTCGCTGGTGACCGCCAGGTCGGCCTTCCCGGTGGACAGGCGTACGCCCTCGGCGAGGTCGACGTTGTTGAAGCGGCCGGGGGCGTCGTCGGACCCCGCGGGCGGCGGTGCGGCGATCGACTGGACGAGGCGGGCGTCCAGGTCGTAGACGCGCAGGCCGCCCTCCTTGGCGGTCGCGATCACCAGACTGCGGCCGGGGGCGGCGGCGTTGCGCCAGATCGCCGGGTCGTCCGCGTCGGCGTTGCCGCCCGCCTCGTCGTCGTGGAGCGTCGGCGTCTCGGCGCGGGGCGTCACGATGGGCAGGGAACCGCCGTGGGCGTGGCCGTCGGCCCGGGCCGGCGTGCTGACGGCTGCTGCCGTGAGGACGGTGGTCACGGCCAGCGCGAGGCAGCGGGCGGTTCGGTGGGTCGTCACGCGAGGACTCCTCGGTCGGGGCTGATCGGATACGGGGCTGATTGGATACGGGGACGGACCGGATGCGGAAGTGGCGGGGATGCCCGGGAAGGGAAGATCGAACGCGCCCGAGCGTGCCGCCTCTCCGTGTCGGCACGGCGACGGGGGAACGGCGGGTAGCTCTGTGCTCCGGTGTATGCACGGTGAACGAGGCAGCGCGGCCTCCCGGCGGCGTGGATTTCCGCAGGCCGTTCGACAGGGGCCCGGCGGTCGTACGTCGGTGTCGCGCTGCCTCCTGGTCCACACGGCCCGGATCTCGGCAACTGGGAGCGGGGACCGGGCACTTGAGTCTCCAGCGGCTGGAAGGTCCAGGATCTCGTCCATGGAAGACGAACGCCCCGACATGCTCACCATCGGCCGTCTCGCGGACCGCACCGGAGTTCCGGTACGCACCCTGCGTTTCTGGTCGGACGAGGGAGCGGTACCCCCCGTGGCCCGCTCCGCGAGCGGCTACCGGCTGTACGACGCCGGGTCCGTGGCCCGCGTCGAACTGGTCCGTACGCTGCGGGAACTGGGCCTCGGGCTGGATGACGTGTGCCGCGTCCTGAGCGGACGTGCCTCGGTCGCCGAGGTCGCCGACGCGCACGTGGCCGCGCTCGATGCACAGATCCGCTCCCTCAAGGTGAGCCGGGCCGTCCTGTCCACCGTCGCGAAACGTGGTTCGACCGCCGAGGAGACAGCACTGATGAACCAGTTGGCACGGCTTTCCGCCGCCGAACGCGGGCGGATCGTGGAGGAGTTCAAGGAAGAGGTGTTCGGTGGTCTCGACGTGGAGGCTCAGGTGCGCGACCGCCTGCGCGGCTTCCGCATCGAGCTGCCCGACGATCCCGCTCCCGATCAGGTCGACGCCTGGATCGACCTGGCCGAGATGCTGCGGGAACCGGGCTTTCGCGCGCGGATGCGCACGTGGCTGGAGCTCACCACCCCCGTACCGGGGCGGGACGCTCCGCCCGGGGCTTCCGTCTGGTGGGCCAGGCAGGCCGTACGGACCGTCGCCGAGGCCCGCGAACGCGGGATCGCTCCCGAGGGGGCGGCGGCTGCCGAGGTGCTGACCGCGCTGTTCGGCGACGCCGACCGGGCGGCCGTGCTGCGCAACCTGGAGGCCGGCCGGGAGGCGGGGGCCGAGCGCTACCGTGTGCTCGTCGCCCGTGTGCGCGGGCAGTACGCGTCTCCCGACGCGACCGAGGAGCTGGAGTGGCTGACGCACGCCCTGCGGGCCGCGCGGCAGCCCTGATCACCCGGGTCCGTACGGTCATCGGGAGGCCGCTCGGCGACGGCTCGACGCGGTACTCCGCTCGTGGTCCCGCGGTGCGGGCTCAGGCCGTGGGGCGGGAGTGGACGCTGACGGCGTAGCCGCCGCCGGGTGCGTAAGGGGCGCCGTCCCAGGTGGCGTAGCGGTGGCGCACGGTGAGACCGGCCTCGGTGCACCAGTGGTCGAAGTCGGCCAGGGTCAGCGGGGGTTCGGGCAGCGGGAGGTGGGCCGCGTCCAGGCCCATGCCGGTGACCAGCAGGCCGCCGGGGCGCAGCAGGGAGGCCAGGTGGCCGACGACGGTGGGTTCGGTGCCGGGGGCCAGCAGGGGGATGACGTTCCCGGCGGCCAGGACCAGGTCGAACTCCGGTGTCAGGCCGAGGGTGTCGAGACGGGCCAGGTCGCCGAGGAGCCAGTCCTGGGCGGGGGCGTTGCGTCGGGCGACGGCGAGCATGGAGGAGTCGATGTCCACGCCGGTGCAGTGGTGGCCCAGTTCCGCGAGTCGGATCGCGATCCGGCCGGTGCCGCAGCCCGCGTCGAGCACCCGCGCGGCGGGCTTCAGCAGGGCGGCGCAGAAGGCGGCTTCACCGTGGACGTCGTGGCCCGCTTCGGCGAGCTGCGCGAAGCGCCGGGCGTAGTCCTCTCCGGCCTGTCCCGCGGTCAGTCGGGCCCAGCGGTCCTGCTGTTCGGGCATGGTCGTCCGTTCTGTGTCGGGGGCCCGCCCCGGGTGCGGGGGTGGGAAAGGGGGGTGCCGTGGTCCGCCTCATGATCACAGAGGCGCGGGCTCGGTGGGCTGCGAGGCTCCGTTGACACGTCAGGACACTTGCGGGACCCGGAACCGGCGGCGGTACTCCGTCGGCGTCGTGTTCAGGCGGCGGCGGAAGGCCCGTACGAGAGTGTCGGTGGTGCCGAAGCCGCACAGCGAGGAGATGCGGTCGAGGGTGGCGTCGGAGGACTCCAGCTCGTGGCGGGCCTTCTCGACGCGTACGGATTCGATGTACGCGTGCGGGGTCATGCCCAGTTCGTTCTTGAACAGGCGGGTCAGGTGGCGGTCGCTGACGTGGGCGTACTGGGCGAGATCCACGACGGTGAGCGGCTCGGAGATGTGGCGCAGGATGTGGTGGCGCAGGTCCTCGATGCGCCGGGTGGTGGAGACCTGTTCCAGCGGGACGCTGAACTGGCTCTGGCCGCTGGGGCGTTTGAGGTACATCACGAGTTGGCGGGCGACCCGCAGCGCGACGGCCTCGCCGAGGTCGTCGGCGATCAGGGCGAGGGAGAGGTCGAGGCAGGCGCTGATCCCGGCGCCGGTCCACACGTTGCCCTCACGGATGAAGATCGGGTCGGCGTCGACCTCCACCTCCGGGTGGTCGGCGGCCAGTTGCTGCGCGGTCGACCAGTGCGTGGTGGCCCGTTTGCCGTCGAGGAGCCCGGCGGCGGCGAGGAGGTGTGCGCCGACGCACACGGAGGTGATCCGGTGTGTCCGGGCGGCGAGTTCCTTGACCCGGCGGACCAGGTCGGGGTCGACGAGGGGGTGGACGCGGCCGTCGTCGTCGACGTCCACCGCGCCGGGGACGATGAGCGTGTCGATGCTGCGGGCTGCGGCCTCGTCGAAGGTGAGGTCGGGCAGGACGCGGACACCGGCGCCGGTGGTGACGGGGTCCATGGTCTCGGCGGCGAGGACCACGTGGTAACCGGCCGCCTCGGCGGTCTCGCGGCGGGCCAGCGCGAACACCTCGGGCGGTCCGGTGACGTCGAGCAGGTCCACGCCCTCGAAGACCACGATCACGATGAGCCGTCGTCTCGCGGTGTCCGCCATGTTTCCTCCTGCTGATGCTGGGGTTACTGGTGCTGGTGATTCTGGTGTTGGTGCTGTGCGGTGCAGACCGTAGGTCGGTATCTGCATGTTAGACGTCATTGTTGACATCGGGTCGAGCTCATAGCGTGGTGGACACAGCCCCCGACCGGCAGGACCGGGACCGCGGGCCGTGACTCTCTTACGCGACACAAAGGCGGTACACCCATGTCCAGGACCACGCTGCGCGAGCTGAACGGCTTTGACCAGGCGCCCGCGAAGCTGGCCGAGTCGACGCTCATCCTGATCGACTTCCAGAACACCTACACCCAGGGCGTGATGGAGCTCGACGGCTGGGAGGAGTCGCTCGACGCCGGCGCGCAGCTGCTGGCCCGAGCCCGCGCGGCAGGCACGAAGGTCGTGCACGTCATCAACGACGGCGGGGAGGGGACCCCGTACGACATCCGGGTCGAGATCGGCCAGATCCACCCGAAGGTCGCCCCCGTCGACGGGGAGCCGGTGGTCGTCAAGCAGGTCCCGAACGCGTTCGTCGGCACCGACCTGGCCAGTCACCTCACCGAGGGCCAGGACGTCGTCATCGCGGGGTGGATGACCCACATGTGCGTCGCGTTCACGGCCCAGGGTGCGTTCCTGAACGGCAACCGTCCCACGGTCGCCGCCGACGCCACCGCCACCCGCTCGCTGCCCGTCGCGGGCACCGACGTCCCGGCCGAGCAGGTGCACCAGGGCGCCCTCGCCACCATCGCCGACCTGTACGGGGTCGTCGTCGCCTCCCAGAAGGAAATCGTCTGATGAAGCCGCTGCGTACCCTCGTCGCCCTGGGCGCCACCGCTCTGCTCGCGGTCTCCGTGACCGCGTGCGGCGGGGAGACCCAGGCCGCCACCAGCACCGACCGCCAGAGCACGAAGGCGTCGCCGTCCACCGAGCCGACCACCGGTGAGAACGTCGCGAAGAACACCACGACGCTGCGTCAGCTCATGAAGCTGGACGAGACTCCGGCGACGCTGTCCAACGCCACGCTGGTCCTGGTCGACTACCAGAACGTCTACACCGGCGGAACGATGGAGCTCACCGGCTGGAGCGAGGCGGTGAACAACACCAAGGCCCTGCTGGAGCGGGCCCGCAAGGCGAGGACGCCGGTGGTCCACATCGTCGAGAAGGGCTACGACCTCAAGTCGAAGGCCGGACAGATCATCCCGGCGCTCAAGCCGGTCAAGGGCGAGGCCGTCGTCGAGAAGGCCGTCCCCAACGGCTTCCACGACACCAAGCTCGACAAGGAACTCAAGAAGACCGGCCGCAAGAACGTCATCATCGCCGGCTTCATGACGCACATGTGCACCCTGTTCACCACGGAGGGCGCCGTCTACAACGGCTACAACCCGACCGTGGTGGGCGACGCCTCCGCGACCCGGCCCCTCCCGGTCAAGGGCAACCCCAACGGCATCCCCGCCAAGCAGGTCCACGAGGCCGCGCTGGCCACGATCCAGGACCGCTTCGGCGTCGTCGTCCCGAAGCAGAGCGACATCAAGTAACGCGCGAAGCAACAGACTTCGGCGGGTGGAAAGAGCCTGTGCTCTTTCCACCCGCCGAAGTCTGCGCCCCGCCGTGTCGCCCTCCCCCACATCCCCACGTCCCCCCATCCCCCCAACCCGGTTTGAAGGTCCCCCCATGCATTCCATCCCCCCATCGAAAAGCCACCAGAAACAGATCAGCAAGACCTCATGGAGAAAACGAAGATGGCTACCCGCAGAGGGTTCATAGGCAGCGCCACCGGTATCGGCACGGCCGCCTTGCTCGGCTATTCCGCAGCGCCGAGCTTCGCGGACGTCCCGCCCCCGGCCGACGGCGCCGCCGCCGAGGTGGTGAGCCAGCAGACCGCACGGTCGTCGATGCTCGCCGTCAATGCCGGGATGCGCACCAACTACGCCACCCTCAAGGCTGAGTTGATCAAGCACCTCTCCCCCGTGGTCGTCGTGCAGAACGACGCCAAGGGCGGCAAGTTCACCCTCGTGACCAAGGACGGTCAGGAGTCCGCCAACCCCGTGTCGGAGACGTTCGAGCTGGCGAAGTCCATCGCTCACGTCCCGCTCGGCATCTTCTCGGTGATCGCCTCCTACCTGGCGGACAAGATCCCGAACCTGCCCAACGCGAACCGCATCGACCCGCACGACCTCGTCATGGTTGCCTTCAACGACGACAAGTCGACCGCGTGGATCGCGCCGTTGCAGGCGTACGCCACCCGACTCACCACCGCCCGCCGCCAGCTCGCCTCCGCGGGCCTGCCGCCGGCGCTGGCCACGTCCTGCGGCAACATCCTCACCGCGGGCCTGAAGTTCATCAACGCCTCGATCACGGCCAAGACCTTCGACATGGCGTCGTTCGAGGCGTTCTCCGGCAGCGTCTACCCGGACATCCGCGTCAACATGGAGCACGCCTCGCAGGCCCAGATCAAGGGCGTGCAGGACATCATGAAGACCTGGCGCGCCAAGGTCGGCGAAGCGGCGTGGGCCGACCTGTACTGCGTCGTCCTCTCGCAGTGGACCACGAGCCTCCTCAACCAGAACACCATCATCCTCAAGGACTGCATGAACGCGGCCAAGGTCGCCACCCACCTGATCGACCTGCCGGGCCTGGAGACGCCCGCGGACCCGATCTTCACCGCGCTCGACAACCTCGCGCGGATCGTGCAGGACAACGTCGCCGCCGAGATGGTCTTCCCCAAGGACACGAAGGTCGCCGACGCGCTCAAGGGCCAGCAGGACCTGCTGTCCGACGAGATCCTCAACCAGCTCGGCAAGACGACGACGGCCCTGAAGGCCGCACCGAGCTACAACACGGTGGCCTCGGGGGTGTGCCCGGTCCCCCACTGATCGCCGGAAGGCGCGGCCGCCGGCCGTGAGGTCGGCGGTACGGGGCGGGGCGGGGCTTCTCGGGAGTGACCCGGGGCCGGGGGCCGGTCGGGGGGCGTCCCGATGAGCCAGGAGCGCCGCCCCCCTCCCCCTGGGCACCGCTCAGCCGCTGACCGGCGGAGTCCGTTCTCTCTCCGTCGGTCAGGGTTTGCGGGGGCGGCGGGCGGTGCCGCCGCCGGAGCCGTTCAGCGGGATCAAGGACTGCAGGGTGGCCCCCTTCACCCACGAACCCAGCAGGTCGCGGTGGATGGCGACGATGTCGTTGCGCAGCGCCAGACCCTGTGCGTCGCGGGTGAAGGCCCGGCCGGTCGTGACGTACAGGGCCACGTCCGCACGGTGTTCGGGCCGGGCGGTGCCCACGAACTTCTGCATGTCCCCCGAGCCCACCGAGCGTTCGGGCGCGTAGTGCTTGCACTGCACGACCAGGCGTTTGCCGTCGGGGAGGAGGCCGACGACGTCCGCTCCCAGGTCACCGGTCCTGCCGCTGACCAGCACCTCGGTGCAGCCGTCTCGCACGCACAACTGCGCGACGTAGGTCTCGAATTCCTGCCACGACATGGCGTCCACCGCCGCCATCGACAGCTCGCGTGCCCGGTGTTCCTCCGCCGCCCGCCAGGCCGCATCTCCCGCCCGTTCGCGCCGGTGCGCCCGCCACAGCCACCATCCCCCGCCCCCGAGGAGTACGAGTCCCCCTCCCCCGGCCAGGTAGGGCCACACGGTGTCCCGGTTCAGCAGCAGAAGGACCAGGAGGACCGCGCCGACCAGTGCACCCCCCTGCATCAACTGCCGCCGCTGGCGCTTCGAGCGCCTGCGGCGGCGCTTGCGTTGAGCCGCCATGCCCGCCCCCGGATCGATCCGAACCCCCTCACGGCAGTGTCGGGACCCGTGCCCGTCGGCACAAGACGCCCTGCGGGGCGGGCGGGAGCGGTGCACCCTGCTTCAGGGTGCCGTCGGGGCGCCGAGTGAGAGCGGTTTGTCGAGGTCAGTGAGGTGCGCGAGGTGTGCGCCGGTGACGACGAGGCGGTCGCTCGAGGTGTAGGTGATGGTGGCTTTGACGCGGATGCCGTGCAGGACCTGCGGGAGCCAGTAGGCGACGTCGGCCCACATGCGATCCAGGGGGAGTTCCTCGACCGGGCACCAAAAGGGCCTGATCTCCGCGCACTCCCGCAGCCGCCCCTCGGGCTCGGCGGCGAGGAATACCGGTGTGCTGTGGTCCCACCGCTGCCCGGGGAAGGTGAAGGTCAGGTTCGCGACGTGCAGGACCCGGCCGGCCGGGCGGAGCCCCGATTCTTCCTCCAGTTCTCGTACGGCGGCCTGCTCGGGGTTCTCGCCGGGGTCGAGGTGTCCGCCGATCACGACCGTCCGGCCGGTCCCGCGTCCCGACAGCTTCTCCCCCAGCAACACCTCCCACCGCCCCGCGTCAGTGGTCCGTGTCGCGGTGCACAGGGTGGTCCGACACATCTGTTTCCGGTGTTGCATCGCCATGTCGGCATCCTGCCAAAGCCGTTGGCGGACAAGGGGCGTTCGCGGCTACTGGGTGGGCTGGTAGGCGGCGGAGCCGTCGTTGAGGAGGCGGTCCGCCTCGGCGTGGATCTCGTCCGGGCTCAGGCCGAAGTCGAGGGACTTGCGGAAGCGGCTCCTGTTTCGACGGGCGGGCCGCCTTCGCAAGTCCTCGCCCTCCTGGCAAAAGGGGGGCTGGTGGCCGACGACCTCATCACCCACCGGTATCCGCTGGCGGACGCCGTCGAAGCGGTCGACGCGATGCGGAACCGCACCAAGGCGATCTGGACGGCGGTGGTGAATCCGTGAGCGTCCCGCGCACCGTCCTCGTCGTCGCGGGGGCCCGGTCGGCCTGACGGTCGCCAACCTGCTCGCCGCGCACATGGTGCCGCCGGTCGCCGGTCAGGGTCTCAACTCCGGGGTGCGCGACGCCACCAACCTGGCCTGGAAGAACGACGAGGTGCGGCGCGGGCGGGCCGACCGGCGCCGCGCCCTGCTGCGCGACGTCACCGTGCGAGCCTTGCCGCGCACCGGGCCCGGACGCCGCCGCCTGAGCGAGATGCGGTTCCGGCTGATCGCCCGCCACCGGGCCGGGCTCGTCGTCGGGGACCACGCCCGGCCGTGGCCGACGCCGGTGGGGGGCTGGAGGCCGCGCTGGGTGCTGCCGTCAAGCGGTTCGTCCTCGTCAAACCTGACCGCTGCATCGCGGCGGTGATGGGGCCGGGCGACTTTCCTGTGGTGGGGGCGCGGCTGGGCAGGTTGGCCGCTCCGCGGCGTGCCCGGGGCTCGTGGTGTGCGCCCGATGGCCTGACTGTTCGGCCGGTTTTCCTGTTTCCGGCCGCAGTCGCCAGGGGTTCTCTTGACAGTGCCGGAAGTGTTGATCAATCATCCGGTGCAAGGCCGGACCGGTCTGCGGTGCGGTTTTGGCTTCGCGTTCGTACGGCCGACGGCAGCTCCCGCGCAGTGGAAGAGTTGGCCTTGACCGCGTACCAGAAGCCCCGCCATTCCACCCCCGAGTCCCCTCGTGGCACCACCCCCGAGCCACCGGCACGTGGGACAGCCGCCGAGCGGCATTCCGACACCCCCTCCCCCGCACAGCAACGACTGTGGCTGCTCGGCCAGTTGCAGAGAACCGGCCGGGCGCACCATGTCGCTGTCGAGTTGACCGGCACCCTGGACCGGGGCGCCCTGTCACGGGCCCTGGACGCCCTGATCGACCGCCACGAGGTCTTGCGTACCCGCTTCGCCACCGTGGCGGGCGCTCCGCACCGACGGGTGGCCGCGCTCGGCACGGGCTGGCCACTCGCCGTGCGGGACCTGTCGGCACTGCGTGACATCGATGTCGCGGAGCAACTCCGCGCGGTGGAACACGAGATGGCGCGGGAGCCGCTCGACCTGGCGGTGGACCTGCCGGTGCGCGGCTGCCTGGTGGTGCTGGGCGCCGAGCGGCACGTACTCCTGCTGACACTGCATCACATAGCCGTCGACAGGTGGTCGGTGCGGGTCCTCCGGCGCGACCTGAGCGCCTTGTACGGGGCGTTCCGGGGCGGGGCGAGCGGTTCGGGCGGGGCGCACGGTTCGGGTCGGACGGATGCTTCTGACGGGGCAGCGCGTTCGCTCGTCCTGCCCGAGCTCTCCGGGTGCTACGCCGACCACGCCGCACGTCAGCAGGAGTGGCTGGACTCCGATGCCGCGGAGGCCCAGCGCGCCCATTGGCGGGAGACGCTCGCCGCGATGCCCGAGGTTCTGGAACTCCCCACCGACCGGCCCCGGCCCGCCGAGCAGGACCACCGGGGCGGGCGGGTACCGGTCCTGCTGGACCGCGAACTCACCGCCGCACTGGCTGAATTCAGCCGACGCGAGGGTTGCGCGGTCTCCGACCTGGTGCTCGCGGGCTGGGCCCTCGTGCTGGGGAAGCACGCCGGGCAGGAGGACCTGGTCATCGGGGCGCCCACCCCCGGCCGTGGACGCACCGCCGAGGAGCATGCCGCACGGGCAGGGCTGGTCGGCCCCTTCGACCAACTGCTCCCCCTTCGGGTCGACCTCGCCGGACGGCCCACCGCGGCCGCCCTGGTGCGGCGGGTGCGGGACGTGGTACAGGCCGCCGAGGAGCACGCCGAGCTGCCGTTCGAGCAGCTCGTGAACCTCGTCGGACCGGCCCGGAGCATGGCCCGGACCCCGCTGTTCCAGGTCCTGTACGCGTGGCAGGAAGAGAGATCCGGGCCCGAGGGTGCGGAGTGGGCGCTGCCCGGCCTGCGGGTGACGCCACGTCAGACCGCTTGCCCGACAGCCGTGTTCGACCTGGCACTGTCGCTGCGCGAGGCCGACGGCTGCGTCGAGGGCGAGCTGGACTTCGCCTCCGCGCTCTTCGACCGGGCGACCGCCGAGCTCTGCGTACGCCACGTGCGGCAGGTACTGGCGCAGTTGGCCGCCTTCCCCGAGCGGCCTGCGGACGAGCTTCCGCTCCTGGACCAGGAGGAGCGTCGGCAGGTGCTGCTGGAGTTCAACGACACCTTTCTGGCGAACGACGAGCGCGGCCTCGTGGAGCGCTTCGAGGCGCAGGTGCGGGAGCGCCCTGAGCAGACCGCCGTGGTGCACCTCGGCGAGCGGCTCGACTACGCGGCCCTCGACCGGCGGGTCAATCGGCTGGCGCACGCCCTGCTCGCGCGGGGCGTGACCACCGACACGGTCGTCGGGCTGCACACGGAACTGTCCGTGGACATGGTGGTGGGGATACTCGGCGTGCTGAAGGCAGGCGGCGCGTACCTGCCCCTGGACCCCGCGCTGCCCGCCGAGCGGCTGGCCGGGATGGTCGAGGACTCGGGCGCGACGGTGGTGCTGACCAACGTACCTGTGCCGTACGAGGGTTGGCTGTCGGTGTCCGCACTGTCGGCCGGGAGCGGCGGGACGGGGGACGCGGGTGACACGGCCCCCCGGGTCCCCGCCGCCCGGCCGGAGGACCTGGCCTACGTCATCTACACCTCCGGCTCCACCGGCAGGCCCAAGGGGGTCGCCGCCACCCACCGGGGCATCCTCAACCTTCTCGACCACTGGACGTCCGAGTTCGGCACGACGCCGGGGCTGCCCTCCGCGATGTGGCCGTACTTCTCCTTCGACGCCTCGGTGCAGGAGTTCCTGCTTCCGTTGACCACGGGCGGTGAACTCCACCTCGTTCCGCAGGACGTGCGTGACGATCCGGGCGAACTGATGGCCTGGCTGGACGAACAGCGGATCGTGGACGTACTGCTGCCGCCCGCCTTCGTGAAGTGGATCTGCGAAGCACCGGACGAGAGGCTCGGCACGCTTGCCCTGCGCTGTATACGCACCGGGCTCCAGCCGTTGTCCGAGGAGAGCCTGTACCGCATGGAGCGGGCGCTGCCGGGACTGCGCGTGCTCAACGGGTACGGGCCCACGGAGACGGCCCTCTACTGCACCTCCTACCTCGGTCCGCGCCCGCTCGCCCGCCAGGCCCCGATCGGCCGTCCGGTCGCCAACACGCGTACGTACGTCCTGGACGAACGCCGCGAGCCGGTGGCGATCGGTGTGACGGGCGAGCTGTACATCGCGGGGGCGGGGCTGGCCCGCGGCTACCTGAACAGCCCCGGACTCACCGCCGAACGCTTCGTGCCCGACCCGTTCGTGCCCGGTGAACGCATGTACCGCAGCGGGGACCTCGCCCGGTGGCTTCCGGAGGGGAACCTGCTGTACGTCGGCCGGGGCGACCATCAGATCAAGCTGCGCGGCTTCCGGGTCGAGCTCGGCGAGATCGAGGCGGCGCTGCTCGACGAGCCGGGCGTGACGCAGGCGGCCGTCCTCACTGATCTCGACGCGAGCGGGGAACCCTACGTGGTGGCGGCGACGGTCACGCGGGACGGGTCCGGATGCGAGGAGCCCACCGCACCTGGTGCCCACTCCGCA
The DNA here is from genome assembly GCF_044744005.1 of Streptomyces sp. NPDC087440. Taxonomy (NCBI): domain Bacteria; kingdom Bacillati; phylum Actinomycetota; class Actinomycetes; order Kitasatosporales; family Streptomycetaceae; genus Streptomyces; species Streptomyces sp. NPDC087440. The sequence goes on from NZ_JBIUXN010000001.1 coordinate 281,928, forward strand.
CCCGGCGCGTTCGGCGACTCCGAAACGGCAGGAGCGTCCGACGCCCCCACCGTCCCCCGCACCCCCGCCCAATGGCGTGCCGCGCTCGCACGGCGGTTGCCGAGCCATATGATCCCGGCCTTCTTCGTCGAGCTGCCCCACCTGCCGCAGACCCCCAACGGCAAGCTCGACCGCACCGCCGTCCTGGAAGCCGCCCGGGTCGCGCGACCCTCCCAGGTGAACCAGGAAAGTCCGCGCGACCAGATCGAGTTGACGTTGTATCAGATATGGCGGGGCCTGCTGCTGCACCCCGACATAGGCATCCGCGACAGCTTCTTCGACATCGGCGGTACCTCCATCTCCGCCATCAAGCTGGCGCATGCCCTTCGCGAGGAGTTCGGGCGGTCGCTGCCGGTCCGCGACCTCCTGCTGCACCCGACCATCGAGGAACTCGGCGGGCTGCTGCGCCGCACATCGAGCGGCCCGCCGCCGAGCAACCTGCTCACGTTCCGTCCGGGTGAGCCCGGACACGGGCAGGTCGTGTGCGTGCACCCGGCGGGCGGCACGGCCTTCTGCTACCTGTCCCTGGCCAAGTCGCTGCCCGACGCCTTCGGCGTCCACGGCATCCAGTCGCCCGGCGTGAACCCCGGCGAGAGCTTCCTGCCCTCGGTGGACGCCATGGCCGCGGCGTACCTGCAACTGATCGAACCGCTGCTCGCCGACGACGGCCCCCTGGTCCTGACCGGACTCTCCTACGGGGGCCTGGTCGCGCACGAGATGGGACGGCTGCTGGCCGCGGCGGGTCGCGACCGGCTGAGCGTGGTGCTGCTGGACACCCCCGGCAGCGACGCCGACGACGACCCGGCGGCGCGCGCGGCGGCCGAACCGGTCGACCTGGCGGAGTTCCGCTCCAAACTCATCAGGTTCAACGGCATGTACCCGGGCATCGACGACGCCCAGATCGAGCAGTTCTTCCACCTCTACAACCACAACCGGCGCACCACCGTCGACCACAGCGCCTCCGTGACGGCGGCGCGCACGGTCCTCATCCAGGCGGCCGAGGGGGCGACCGCCGAGGAGCTGGACGGGGTCCGCTCGTTCTGGCAGCGGCGCGCCGGCGGCTCGTACACCGTGCAGACGGTCGGCTGCGGCCACTGGGACATGCTGGAGTCCGCCGAGCTGCCTCGGGTCGCGGCCACGATCGAGGCGGAACTCGCGAGGTCCGGTGCGGTGCCGGGCAGTGTCCTGGGCGCGCAGGCCGGAACGGTGGCGCAGGCATGAGCGACACGTCACGTCCGCGCGTCGACAGCACCCCCGCACGCCTCGTGGCCGAGAGCGCCCCGGCTCGCGTTCCGGCGGAAAGCCCTGCTCCCGGCCTGGCCGCAGCCGTGCTGGACGGGGCCCGCCGCCACCCGTCGGAGCTCGCCGTCCTCGACGGTGCGCGGCGTCTCACGTACGCGGAACTCGACGCCCTGAGCGCAGCCGTGGCCCAGGTGCTGCACGCGCACGGCGTGCGCCCCGGTCAGGCCGTGGCCGTGTGCCTCCCGCGTTCCTGGCACCTCGTCTGCGTCATGCTCGGTGTGCTGCGCGCCGGGGCCGTGGTCGTTCCGCTGGACGCGCAGAGTCCGCCGGAGCGGCGCCGGTACGTCCTCGCCGACGCGTCGAGTGCCGTCGTCGTGCACGCCGACGCGGAGTCGGCCGCTGCGGATGGCGAACTGCCGTACGGGACACAGTCGTTGACCGTCGACGAGCTGCTTGCCGGTTCCGGTGCCGCAGGATGGACCGACACCACCGCCGCCCCGGTCTCCTTCCTCTTCTACACCTCGGGCAGCACCGGCCGCCCCAAGGGCGTGGAGGTGCGCGACGCCGGTGTCCTGCGACTGGCGAGCCCCGGGTACCTGCCGGTGGTCGAGGGGGCGCGCTACGCGTGCCTGTCCAACCCGGCGTTCGACGCGCTCAGCTTCGAGGTGTGGGTCCCGCTGCTCACCGGCGGCTGCTGCGTGATCGTCCGTGACGAGACCGCGCAGACCCCCGAGGTCCTGGCGGCCGAACTCGAACGGCTGCGGATCGACGTCCTGTTCGTCACCGTCGCACTGTTCAACGCGGTCGTCGACAAGGTCCCGCACTGCTTCTCCGGCATCGGACAGGTGCTCGTCGGCGGCGAGCAGCTCAACGCGGGGCTGATCCGCCGCTGGTACGCGCACAACAGCACCAGCGCGACCCAGCTGCACAACGTGTACGGTCCGACCGAGGCCACCACCTTCGCGCTGTGCCACCCGATCCCCCGCGACCTCGCCGCGGACGTCGTCCCGATCGGCCGCCCGCTCCCGGGCACCCACGCTCTCGCGGTGGTGGACGGCAGCCGGGCGGCGGAGCCCGGAGAGGTCGCCGAACTCCACCTGGCAGGCGCGGCGTTGGCCGCCGGGTACCGCAACCTGCCCGAGGAGACCGCACGCCGCTTCGTGACCCTGCCCTGGTACGACGGCGGGGCGCGCCTCCACTACCGCACCGGCGACCTGGTCCGCCGCGACGCCGAAGGCCGTTTCACCTACGTCGAACGGGCCGACCGGCAGGTCAAGGTGCGCGGCTTCCGCATCGAACCGGGCGAACTGGAGCGGTGCGTCACCGCCCATCCCGCCGTCCGGCAGGCGTACGTGTGCACCGACCGGGACGCGTACGGCGTCAATGAGCTGCTCGCGTACGTCGTCCTCGGCGCCCCGCTGTCGTACGAGGACTTCGCCCGGCACCTGGCGGAGGGCCTGCCCACGTACATGCGGCCGCACCGGGTGCATCTGGTGGACGCGCTGCCGCTGAATTCCAACGGCAAGGTGGACCGGGCCGCGCTGCTGCGCCACGACGGCCCTCCCTGGCGGGCCGACCGGGAGCACCCCGAAGAGGCCCACCGGGAACTGACGCCGGTTCAGGCGGAGTTGCTGCGTCTGGCCGGGGCCGTCACCGGCGTCGACGACCTGCGCCTGTCCGACCGGTGGACCGCAGTGGGCGGCGACTCCCTGAAGGCGCTGCGGCTGCGTTTCGAGGTGCGACGACGCTGGGCGGTGGAGCTGCCCCAGGCCCTCGTCCTGCGGACGGACCTGGCCGGGCTGGCCGCCGCGATCGACGCGGGGGCAGGGGCCGGGGGTGGCGCGAGCCCCTACCCCGTCCCGACTGCTGCCGCCGGTGCGCGGTCCGCGCCCGCCACCGCCGAGCAGGAGCGGCTCTGGCTCCTCCAGCAGCAGGACCCCGGCTCCCTCGCCTACCAGGTGCCGCTCGCCTTCCGGGTGGCGGGCGAGCCGGACCTCCCGGCGCTGCGGCGGGCCCTGCGCGCGCTCGTGGCCCGGCATCCGGCGCTGCGGACGTCCTTCACGGCAACGCCGACGGGGCTGCGCCAGACGGTGGGCGAGCCGTACGACCCCTGGTGGGCGGCGACCGACCCCGCCGGGATGTTCACCGAGCCGTTCGACCTGTCCCGCCCCGGCCTGCTGCGGGCGCGCTGGACGCCGGACGGGGAAAGCAGCTCCCCCGGCGGCGAGTTGGCGCTCGCACTCCACCACATCGCCGTGGACGGCTGGTCGTTGAACATCCTGTTCCAGGACCTCTCGGTGCTGTACGCCGAGGCGTTGAGCGGTGCGGCCCCCGCCGCGGAATCAACGGGCGCCCCTGCCCCGGCACACACTCCGCTCGATTTCGCCGTATGGCAGCGGGAGTGGTGCGCGAGCGAGGCGTACGGGAAGCTGCGGTCCGAACTGCGTTCCCTGCAGGCGGAGTTCGCGGCCGAGGCCGTCGACGCGTCCCTGCACGGACCGCTTGAGCCCGTGCATCCGGTTCAGGACTCCGAGCGGCCCACGGGACGCCTCCTGCACACCTCGCTCGACGCCGGACGGCGCGCCGCACTCGACCGGCTCTGCGGCGAACTCGGCCTCACCCGGTTCCAGGTCCTGCTGAGCGTGTACGCCTGGAGCCTGTACGGCGTCACGGGTCGCACCCGGCTGCGCCTGGCGGGCCCGGTCGCGGGCCGTCCGGTGGCGGAGTTCGGCGACGGGGTCGGCATGTTCGCGAACACGGTGCTGCTGCCGGTGGAGGTGGCGGCCGACGAGCCGCTGCGTGCGCAGATGCTGCGGCTCGCCGCACGGGCGCGGGCCGTCCTGGACCGGCAGGAGGTGACCCTGGCCGACGCGCTGGCCGACCTGCCCGTGCCCGCCCGCACCGGAACGGAGCGCCGGACACCGTTCGACTTCCTGTTCGTGCTGGAGAACACGGACTTCGGGGCGCTGACGCTTCCGGGCTGCGCCGTCCGCCCGCGCTGGGTGGAACCGGCCGCCGCCAAATGCCCCCTGACGCTCTCCGTGCTCGCGCCCGGCACGTCCTCGGTCGGTGAACCCGGAGACGGCGACTCCGGCCGCTCCGGGCTCGACTGTCTGTGGGAGTACGACGCCGCCCACTTCGACGCCACCGAGGTCGCCGCCGTCGCCGGCCTCTTCGGCCGGGGCCTGGACCTCCTCACCCGTGCGCCCCGCCCCGACGGCCCGGCCCCCACTCCCGGCGCGCTCGTCGCCCCCTACCGGGACCGGCTCCCGGACCCCGGGCGCGCGGACCCCGTGCCCCTGGCTTTCACCACCGTCGCCGAGGGTTTCGCGCGGCAGGTCGCCCGTACGCCCGAGGCGATCGCGCTCGTCATGCCCGACGGCGACCGGACTCTGACGTACGCCGAACTTGATTTCCAGGCAGCGCAGTTGGCGGCCACACTCGCCGCCGCGTACCCGTCGCCGGTGCCGGACGACGGCGCGTCCCGCTGTGTCGCACTGCACCTCGCGCCCTCGGTCGAGCACGTGGTGGCGCTGCTCGCCCTGGCCCGGCTCAACCTGACCGCCGTACCGCTCGACCCCGCCTACCCGCCCGCCCTGCTGCAGCAGATCCTGGCCACGGCCGCCCCGCTGTGCGTGCTGGTGCCGCCGGACGCCGTGGGCGATCCGCTGGCAGGCGTCGCACCGCCGTCGTTGCCCAGGCGTCCGGTGGTCCTGGCGCGGGAGCGCGGCGCGGGGTGCGCGCCCGGGGTCACGGCGCGCACACCGCATGCGGCGTCGCGTCCGCTGTACATGCTCTTCACCTCGGGGTCGACAGGAACCCCCAAGGGCGTACGGGTGCCGGACAGCACCCTGTGCAACCTCATCCAGTGGCAGCAGGAGAGCGGGGGCCTCGCCGCGGCCGCCGTCACGCAGCAGTTCTCGATGCTGTCCTTCGACGTCTCGTTCCAGGAGGTCTTCAGCACGCTGTGCGGCGGCGGCCGCCTGCATCTGGTGCGCCCGCGGTGGAGGCAGGACGCACCGGCGCTGCTCGACCAGTTGGAGTCCTCGGGTGCGCAGCGCCTCTTCCTGCCGTACGTGGCGCTGCACGTGCTCGCCGAGCACGGCGTGCGGCTCGGCCGCTATCCGTCCCGGCTGCGTGAAGTGGTCACCGCGGGAGAGCAGTTGCTGTGTACGGACGCGATCAAACGCTGGTTCGCGGGCATGCCGGGCGCCCGGCTGTTCAACCACTACGGGCCGACCGAGACCCACGTGGTCAGCGCCCTGTGCCTGGAGGGCGACCCGGCGAACTGGCCACAGCGCCCGGCCGTCGGCCTGCCGGTGGCGGGGGCCTGGCTGCGCGTGGTGGACGACAGCGGCAGGCCGCTGCCGCCGGGGCGCCCCGGGCACCTGCTGATCGGCGGCACGATGGTCACCCGCTGCTACCCGCAGGACAGCGGCCTCAACGAGGAGCGTTTCGTCGAACTGCCCGGTGCGGGCACCTTCTACCGCAGCGGCGACCTGGCCCGCTTCGACCGGGACGGCCTGCTGCACTGCCTGGGCCGCGACGACCAGCAGATCAAACGGAGCGGCTTCCGTCTGGAACTGGGCCAGATCGAAGCCGCCCTGCTCCAGCATCCGCACGTCGTCAACGCGGTGGTGGTGTGCGACGACGACACCGGGCCGCAGGACGGGGTGCGGATCGTCGCGTGCCTGGAGGCCGGGTCCGAGGTCCCGTCCCCCGCGGACCTGCACGGCCATTTGGCGCCGTTGCTGCCTTCGTACGTACGCGTGGACCGCTTCCGCGTGCTGGCACGGCTGCCGCTCGCCCCGAGCGGAAAGCTGGACCGGCGGGCCGCTCTGCACGCGCCCGGGGAGGAACTGGGTCCGCCGGTTGCCGCCCGCCCGGCGGCCTCCGTGGCGCTGTCGGTGCGCGAGGCCCGGCTCACCGAACTGTTCGAGGAGGTGCTCGGCCTTCCGATCGGACGCGACGAGCGCTTCTTCGACGCGGGGGCGACCAGCCTGGGCCTGATGCGTTTCCACCTGCGCTGCACGGCCGAACCGGAGCTGCGGTTCTCGATCCCGGACCTCTTCGAGCACGTCAGCATCGGGCGGCTCGCCGCCTTCCTGGACGGCACGTCGACCGAGGACACGGCAGCGTGCGAGGACACTCGGCCGTACGCGGCGGCGGAAGCGTCGGCGTCCGACGCCGCCGAGCCCGTGGCCGTCGTCGGCATGGCGGTTCGCGTTCCCGGCGCCGACGACCTGGCGGCCTTCTGGGAGTTGATACGCGGCGGAGCCCGGGGCATCGAGCACTTCGACGCTCCGGAGGGCGTCGTCGGGGCCCGCAGCCAGATGTCGGGGCTGCTGTCCTTCGATCCGGAGCACTTCGGCATCAGCCGCCAGGAGGCCCGGCTGATGGATCCCCAGCAGCGCCACCTCCTGATGAGCTGCGTCCAGGCGCTGGCGCACGCCGGGATCAGCGGGACGTACCGCGGCGGCGCACGTCGCACGAACGGCCCGAGGGTGGGCCTCGTCGCGGGCTGCGGCGAGAACACCTACTTCCAGGCCATGCTCCGCGACGCCGATCCCGAACGGCTGCCCGACGGCTTCCAGTTGGCCCTCCACCACGACAAGGACTTCCTCACCACGAAGGTCGCCTACCACCTCGACCTGTCCGGGCCCGCCTTCACCGTGCAGGCGGCGTGCGCGAGCTCCCTGGTGGCGGTGCACGTGGCGGGCGGACTGCTGCGGCAGGGCGACGCCGACGTGATGCTGGCGGGCGGAGTGCTCGTCGACACGCTGCTCACCGACGGCTACCCCCGTCGCACGCAGCACATCTTCTCCGAGGACGGGCACTGCCGGGGATTCAGCGACGACGCCACCGGCACCATCGGTGCCAGCGGAGTGGGCGTGGTGGTGCTCAAACGGCTGCGCGACGCCCGGCGCGACGGCGACACCGTGTACGCGGTCCTCCGCGGCTCCGCCGTCAACAACGACGGTGCGCAGAAGCTGAGTTACAGCGCTCCCTCACTGCCCGGCCAGCGCGAGGTGATCGGTGCGGCGCTGCGCCGCAGCGGGCGCACCGCCGCCGACCTCGGGTACGTGGAGGCGCACGGCACGGGGACCCCGCTGGGCGACCCCGTCGAGGTCGGAGCGCTCCGCCAGGCCTTCGGCCTGGCGGGGAAGGACCGGTGCGCGCTGGCGTCCGTGAAGAGCCAGATCGGGCACCTGGGTGCTGCCGCGGGAGTGGTCGGTCTGGTCAGGGCCGTCCTCGCGATCCACCACGCGGTGATCCCGCCGCAGGTCGACTTCCGGCGCCTCAACCCGCAGATCGGCCCCGACGCGGCCCCCTTCCGCATCCCGGTCGAGGCCGCCCCGTGGCCGACGGGGCGGCCGAGGGTGGCGGCCGTGAGCAGCTTCGGCATCGGCGGTACGAACGCGCACGTGGTCCTGGAGGCGGACGCACCGCCGACGGGCGGGGCCGACGATCCCCAACGTGCCGTTCCTGCCTGCCTGTTGCTCTCCAGCAGGAGTCCGGAGGCCCTGCGTGAGGACGCGGCGCGGATCGCGGACCACCTCGACGGACGTCCGGAATCGTACGAGCAGGTCCTGCGCCATCTGCAGGCCGGACGTCCTGCGCGGCGCTGGCGGGTGGCGGCGGTGTGCGACGACGCGTCCACTGCGGTGGCCTGGCTGCGGACGGTCGCGGACGGCGGGACACGGCCCACGGCGGTGCCCGAGCAGGGGCGTGGTCCGGGCGAACGACTGCCCACGGACCCGGTGACCACGGACCCGGCCCCCTCGGACCCGGTGCGCGTGGAACTTCTGGCCGCTGATCTCCTCCACGCCGACGAACTCACCCCTGCGTCCCTGGCCCGCGCCTGGGCGGACGGCCGTGAGGTGCGCTGGGCCGCGGGTCCCGCCCAGGCGCCCTGGGACTTCCCGCCGCCCGCGTTCGCCCTGGCGGAGTACGACTTCGAGCGGGCCCGCCCGGGCGCGGACCCCATGGAGCCCGCGGGCACCTGGCCTCAGCGCCTCCCCGAGGACCGGTGGCTGCACCAGCCGCACTGGGTGCGGCTGAGCCGTGCCGGACACGAGCCCGCTCCCGGCGGCGCGGACCGGCGGCCCCTGCTGGTGGTCATGGCTGCCGTCCCGCCGACGCCCGACGCGCTGCGCCCCTTCGAAGCGCTGTACGACCGGGTCGTGCTCGCGGTCGCGGCCGAGGGGTTCGCCCCGGCGGGCGTGGACCGGTTCGAGGTGGATCCGGCCGACCCGGACTCCCTGCGCCGTCTGTTCGAGGCGGTCGTACCCCCCGTACCGGACCACCCGGTGGTCGACTGGCTGCACGCCCTGCCGCTCGCCGACGCGGAACCGGGACCGCTCGGCACCGCCGCACTCGCGCGGGCACGGTGGGCCTGCCTGGACACCCCCGCGGCACTGCTGCGGGCGGCCGCCGGGCCGCTCCGTCGCGTACACCTGCGACCGTGGTGGCTGTCGTACGGCGCCCAGCCGGTCGAAGGACCCGTGGAGCGGCCCGAGTCGGGACTGCTCGCGGGTGCGGCGGAGGTGCCGGCGCAGGAGGGCCTCGGCGACGGCCGCTGGCTGGACCTTCCCGACGGCGGGCTGGGCCGGTGGGTCCCGGCTCTGCTGGGCCTCCTGACCGCTGCGGCAGCGGGCCCCGATCGTGTTGCGGGCAAGGTCGACGCACCCTCCGACGCCGTCCCGCTGCCCCGCCGCCTCGCCCTTCGGCAGGGCTACTGGTGGCACCAGGCCCTTCTGCCGGTCGCGGTTCGCGAACCGGCGACGCGCTCCCCGCTGCTGCCCCCGCCGGGCACGCAGGACCGGGCGACGTACGTCGTCCTCGGCGGCACCGGGGGCGTCGGCGGGTCGCTGGCCGCACACCTGCTCGCCGAGGCGCACTGCCAGGTCGTCCTGGTGTCGCGGCACGCGGAGCTTCCCTCCGTCCTCGTACCCCTGGCGGACCGCGTGGAGTGGGTCGAGGCCGATCTGGCGACCGCGGCCCCCGAGGAGGTCCTGGCCCTGCTGGAGGAGCGCGCGCCGCGGATCGACGGCATCGTGCACGCGGCGGGCGCACCCGGCGGCGGGCTGCTGACCGGCCGCGACCGCGCGGTCATGGCGCGTACGACGGAGGCGAAGCTGCGCGGTGCGCTGGTGGTCGAGCAGGTGATCGCCAGGTACCGGCCCGCGTTCGCGGCGTACTGCTCGTCGATGTCCGTCCTGTTCGGCGGTGTGGGCCAGTTCGACTACGCGGCCGCGAACGGGCTGCTCGACGGCTTCGCCCGGTACCGGTCCGGGGCGGCGGAGAGCACGCTGCGCATCGCTCTGGACTGGGACATCTGGAGCGAGGGCGGGATGGCGGTGCACGCCCCGCACACGGATGCCCGGCACCGGGCCCACCTCGCGGTGGGCATGACGGCCGCCGAGGGGAGCCGGGTGTTCGGCCGGGCGCTCGGCCTGCAACTGCCGCACGTGATGGTGTCCACCACGGACATCGACCGGGCGGGCGTCTTCTACGCGGGTTCGGAGCGGCAGGCAGGGCCGGAGCGGCCCGACGCTCCTGGTCCGTCCCTCACTCCCGCCGACCCGGCCGTCGCCCCCGCCGCACCCGCCGGGCCGGACCCCGCTGCCCTGCTTTCCGGCTGGCTGTGTCAGTGGCTCGGGCTGGACGACGGGGAACTCGATCCGGATGTGAGCCTGTACGACCACGGTGCCGATTCCCTCACGATGATCGACCTCGTCACGAAGATCGAGAGCCATTTCGGTACGCGGATCGAGCTTTCCCGCCTGAGTCACCGCGTCAGCCTCGACGAGGTCCTCGGCCATCTGCGCCCACCGGACCCCGTCCCCGCGCCCACGTCCCCTCTCGCTCCCGCTCCCGCTCTTCAGGAGCACGTCACCCTGGAGGTGTGGCAACACGGCACGGGCCGCGACCTGGTGTGCCTCGTCCACCCCGTGGGCGGGGACATCCAGGCCTACCGTGCCCTGGTGTCGGCGCTCGGCCCGGACCTCACCGTCTGTCTGATCGCCGACCCGGCCCTGAACACCGACGACGCCCGTGGACCCGCCCTCTCCCTCGCGCAACGGGCCCACACCTACCGCACCGCCCTTCAGCGGAGTTTCCCGCACGGGACATGGCGCTGGCAGGTGGCGGGATGGTCCTTCGGCGCGTGGGTGGCCCACGCCATGGCGGCGGAGGCCGAGGCGGCCGGTCGTCCCGTCGAGGGGCTGCATCTGCTCGATCCGCCTCCGCCGGACGCGTCGCCACGCTTCCTCACGTACGACGAGCAGGGCATCGAAGCGGTCTTCGCCCAGGAGCTGCGCCTCGGGGCCAGGGCTCGGGAGGCGGTCGGCGGGGAGGCCACCGTGAGCCGCGCCGCCCAGACCTATGCCGAGCGCCTCGCGCGCTGCTGCCGCGCCAACCTCGTGGCCATGTCACAGCACACGCTGCCCCGGCTGGTGCGCACCCCGTCGTACCTCTGGCTGGCCGCCGACCCCGTGCCGGGCCTCCCGGACCTGGGCTCCCCGAGCAGTCAACTGGCGCTCTGGAAGGCGGGGTTGTCGCCGATCGAGGAGTCCAGGGTGCTCGACACCACGCACTACGGCATCGTCCGTCCGCCGCACACGGACGCGGTGGCCGCCGTGGTGCGCACGGCGGTGAAGCGTGCCGCCGGGACCGAGGGAGAGGTGGTGGAAGGGAGGCGCTGAACCGGGCCCGGCACGGGGAGGGCTGGCGCCGATCACACCCGCAGTGCGCCCTGCCAGTCCTCCTGGGTGATCTCGTACTCGACGGTGCGCAGGTCGGCGCCCGGCGGGAACCACTCGGCGTTCGCCTCGAATTCCCGTACGCGACGCAGCCCGAGGCCGGTCAGCGTCGCCTGCGAGCCGGTGTTGGCCACCGCCCCCATGGCGCTGACGCGGGTCAGCCCGAGGTCCTCGAACCCGTGGCGCAGCAGTTCCCGGGACCCCTCGCTGCCGAGACCCTGCCGCCAGTGGCGGCGCAGGATCTTGCACCCGAGTTCGGCATGGCCCGCCGTCGGTTCCTCGTCGCCGTGTCCCGGCGGCCGCAGCAGCCAGTACCCGGCGAACCGCCCGTCGACGAACCCGGCCCAGTACCCCAGACCGGCGACGCGCTCCGCGTCCGCGAGGTTTCCGCGGAGCGCCGCCTCCACCTGCTCACGGCTGCGGGCGCCGCCGAGGTGCCGCATCACCTCGGGGTCGGCGTCGAGTTCGAGCTGATGCCCCAGGTGTTCGGCGGACAGCGGGACCAGCCGGAGCCGTTCGGTGTGCAGGGTCGCTTGTGACATGGCACGGAGCATCTCAAACACCCGATCGGGTCGGCGTCGGCGGGTGGCGTCAAGGAGGTGGCCGGTTTCGCGGGCAGGTGATGGCGGGCTTCGGCGCGGTCCGGGTGTGCGGGTCGGCGCCCGCGGTTCGGGTGTGCGGGAGGAGGGTTCTGAGCAGCCGGGGGGGGCTCCAAGAAGTGGGACACAAACAGCGGAAAGTGTCCTACTTTCGGCGGATGCGGATCGGGCCCCGGATGTCTTCCGGGTCGACGGGGCGGCCGGACCGGGTGATCTCCACCTCCCCCGCCGCGGCCAGGCGCCGGGCCGCACGGCGGACCGGTTCCATGAGGGCGCGCCAGCCGTCGTCCTCGCCCTGGTAGACCGCGCGGGCGGCGTCGGAGGGGCAGATCGTGGCGGCGGGGGCCCGCTGGTCCAGCAGATCCAGGATGGCGCGTTCCAGGCGCTGGTTCAGCTCGGGAGGTGCGGACTCGTCGGCTGTCATTTCGCCAGTGTGCGTGCACCGGTCACGGGGTGCCCGTCCGCTCGCGCCGTGCGGCCGGGGCGGCGGGCCCCTCCGTGGCCCGTCGACGGTGTCCTCCGCCTCCTACTTCTTGCCGAATTCGCTGACCAGCGCCTCGCAGAACGCCTTCAGGTCGTCCGGCTTGCGGCTGGTGATCAGGGTGTTGGGGCCGCCCGTGCAGATCTTGACCTGCTCGTCCACCCAGGTGCCGCCGGCGTTGCGGATGTCGGTGCGCAGGCTGGGCCAGGAGGCCAGCGTGCGTCCGTGCAGCACATCGGCCTCGATCAGCAGCCACGGGGCGTGACAGATCGCGGCGACCGGCTTGCCCGCGTCGAAGAACGCCTTGGCGAGGGCGACGGCCTTCTCGTCCAGCCGCAGCGCGTCCGGGTTCGCGACGCCGCCCGGGAGCACCAGGCCGTCGAAGTCCTCCACCGACGCCTCCCCCACCACCTGGTCCACCGGGAAGGTGTCGGCCTTGTCGAGGTGGTTGAAGGCCTGTACCTGGCCGGTCTCGGTGGAGACGAGAACAGGGGTGCCGCCGGCGGCGCCCACTGCCGCCCAGGGCTCGGTCAACTCGACCTGCTCGATGCCCTCGGGGGCCACGAGGAAGGCGATGCGCATGAGTAACTCCTTGTCGTTTCCGGCCGGCGCCGAGGCGCCCGGCTCCGCGTGCACGACCCGTTTCGCGGTCCGTGACGGGCGTGCAGCGTTCTGCCCGCCCTCCCACACGTAACCGATTCACACCAAAAGATGCATATCGCCGCTGGTGCCGGAGAGCGGGCGGGGCGCGGGGCAGTCGCCGGGGGTGTCGTCGTCCGTGCGTGCGGGCCCGGTACGTCCGTGCGTGCGGGCCCGGTACGGGGCCTTGTCATGCACCTTGTTCCTTCGGCCGCCGCATGCTTCACTGCGCCGCGTGACTGACACACCATCAGCTGATGAGGCCGACTACATCGTCGTGGGCGCGGGCAGCGCCGGTTGCATCGTCGCGCGCAGGCTCGCGGACACCGGGGCCAGCGTGCTGCTGGTGGAGGCGGGGGCGGCCCGGTTGGAGCGGTCCCGGCTGATCCGGGTGCCGGGGATGATCTCGGTGATGCACTCCGTTCCGCAGGTCAAGAAGCGGTTCGACTGGGGGTACTACACCGTTCCGCAGGAGCACGCGGCCGGGCGGCGCATCCCCGTCACGCGGGGCAAGCTCCTCGGCGGGTCGAGTGCGATCAACGGCATGCTCTTCGTGCGCGGTCACCGCCGTAATTACGACGACTGGGCCGCCGCGGGCTGCACCGGGTGGGGGTACGAGGACGTCCTGCCCGCGTACCGGCGCATGGAGGACTGGGAGGGCGGCGCCAGCGACGTCCGGGGTGCCGGAGGGCCCGTGGCGGTCACCCGGCAGAGCGGCCTCACCCCGGCCTCCCACGCCATGGTCGACGCCCTCGGCGAGTCCCTGGGGACACCGCGCAACGACGACTACAACGGCCGGGAACAGACCGGCGTCGGCGTCGTCCAGATGAGCGCGCGCAAGGGGGTGCGGTTCAGCGCCTCGCACGCCTATCTGGGTGTCGACCGGCCGCCTGGCCTGCGGATACGTTCCGCGGCCACGGTCACGCGGGTGGTGCTGGAGGGTGGCAGGGCCGTGGGTGTGGAGGTCGCCGAGGGCGGCCGTCGGCAGGTGCTGCGGGCCGGGCGCGAGGTCGTGCTGTCGGCCGGGGTGGTGGGCTCGGCGCAGCTGTTGCTGCTGTCGGGGGTGGGGCCCGCCGAGCAGTTGCGCTCGCACGGCATCGACGTCGTCGCCGACCTGCCGGTCGGGCAGAACCTGCACGACCATCTCTTCGTACCGATGACGTTCCTCGCGCCGAGCGCCCGACACCGGGGTACGGCCGGGCACTTCTTCGCCGGGATGCTCGCGGAGACACTGCGGGGCGGCAGTTGGCTGGGACGTACCGTCTTCGAGGCGATGGCCTTCGTACGCACCGAGGGGGCCGGGACGCCCGCGGACCAGCCCGACCTGCAGGTGCACGCGCTGCCCTGGTCGTATCCGAGCCCGAACCAGGACGCACCGGTGCGGCACGCCGTGGACGCGCGGCCGGCGCTGACCGTGATGCCGACGCTCATCTACCCCAAGAGCCGGGGCGAGTTGCGGCTGGCCTCGGCCGATCCCACGGCCGCCCCGCTGATCGACCCCGGGTATCTGTCCGACGGGGACGACGCGCGGTTCCTGGTGGCCGGGATGAAGCTCGTACGGGAGGTCATGGCGCACAAGCGCCTGGTCGAGGTCGTCACCGGCGAACTGCATCCCGGCCCGGCGCTCGCCGACGAGGCGGCGTTGGCGCGTGAGCTGCCGCAGCGCGTCCACTCCGTCTACCACCCGGTGGGGACGTGCCGGATGGGCGGTGCCGAGGATCGTGCTGCGGTCGTCGATCCGGAGTTGCGGGTGCGGGGCGTGGAGGGGCTGCGGGTCGCGGATGCTTCGGTGATGCCGACCATCACCGGGGGCAATACGAATGCTCCGGCCATGCTCATCGGGGAGCGGTGTGCGGAGTTGATGGTGGGGGCGGGCTGACGGTCGTAGCAACGTCTTCGGGTGTTGGGTGCCAGCTTGTCGCGCACAGGGATTCGGCGACCGCGGCCGTGTAGCGGGCCGCAGTGAGCCACTGGATGGTGAAGCCGTCGGTGTCGGCGGGCAGGAGGCGGCCGAAGTGGTCGCGCTCGCGCGGGGCCGCCGATGCGCACAGTGCGGTGAGGAGTCCGGCGGCCGTGGGGAGGCCCGCGCGACGGATGCGGGCCGCGTCCGTCCGGGTGGCGGCGGCGTCGAGCATGCCGAGGGCGGCGCGGCCCGCCAGCACCGCTTGTTCGACTCGGCGCTCCAGGAGGTACGGGGTCCCGCCGGACGGTGACGGTTGGGGTGGCGCAGCGTGTACCGGGGTGGCCGGGGCGGGAAGGTCCGCTCGGCCCAGGCGGTCGAGGCCGAGGTCGATCGTGCCGTCGCCGGTGGGGTGTGAGCAGGCGAGGAGGGTGAGTCGGGGGTGGGGGGCGGGTGCCAGGCGGCCGATGATCCTCAGGCGGGTGCCCGGTGCTGCGGCCAGGAGGTTCAGGTTGTCGCGGTGGGCCAGGGCGGGCTCGTCGGAAGCGACGGTGAGGCGGACGGTCGGGCCGGCCGCGCACTGGGCGAGCAGGCAGGTGCCGCCCGACTCCCTTACCGGGCCCAGGAGTTCGACGTCCAGGAAGAGCAGGTCGCTGCTGCTGGTGGTGGTGTCCGGGTGCGCGGAGGCGGAGGTGAACCGCAGGGCGCGGGCGGCCTGTTCGGACGGTGGGGTCTCCCAGAGGGCGGCGAGCGGTGGCTGCGTCCAGGTCGTGCCGCGGGCGGCGACGGCCTTGACGCCCTTCCCGGCGCCCAGCCTGCCGTCCGGCGAGACCGTCGCGGCCGAAACCGCCAGGCCTGCCCGGCCCAGCTCCCGGTGGGTGAGCGCGGTGTCCCCCAGGCGCACGGCCCGGTCGGCGACGCCCAGGGCGCGTCCGGCGCCGCCGGGGGCCACGTCGCCGACCGTGAACAGGCGGCCGTCCGTTCCGGCGACCCAGGTGCGGACGCCGCCGTGTCCGGAGTCGGTGATCACGGGTTCCGTGAACAGGCCGTACAGGCGCAGTGATCCGTCCGGGCTGTACGGGCGGCGCGCCTGGCCCCGGGCGGCTGCCAGGTCCGGCCCGGCCGCCGTCCGCACCCGGTGTGCGGTTTCCAGGAGTTGGGCGAGGGCCGTGACGAGGTCGGCGGTGCGGTAGGCCGGGTCTCCGGTGCGGGCGGCGCGCAGCAGCGTGACGACGGACAGCGCGGCGGCCGCGGCGCGGGGAAGCTGTCGGAGGCGGGCGGTGTGCGCGACGCGGAGGAGCGCCGACTGGGTGACGGCACCGGCCCCGTCGACACCGGACTCCAGCACGGCGGCGGCCGCGGCCCAGAGGGCATCGGCCGCGGCACGTTCGGCCTCGGTGGCGGTGGAGGTAGGGGCGGGCTCCGCGGCGGGGCCTGTGGCCGGATGAGGTTCGCTGGTCGTACGGGTGGACCTCGCGGCGAGGCCCGGTGCGGGGGCCGTGGCGGGCCCGAAGGCTGGCTCGCGGGCAGGGCCCGAGGCGGGGTCGGGTTCGCGGTGCGTACGAGTGGGCTTGGCCGCAGGGTCCGGCGCGGGATCGGCAGCGAGGCCCGTGGCGGCGTCAGGAACCGGCTCTGGGGCGAAACCCGAGGCAGGATCAGGTGTGCCGTGCGCACGAGTGGGCCTTGCGGCGGGGTCCGGCGCGGGGGCGGGGACGCAGCCCGATGCGGAGTCGGGGCCCGGTTCCGGAGCGAGGCCCGGGGTGCGGTCGGGTTGCCGGGGAGTGCGGGTGGGGTCCGGCGCGGAAGCAGCGGCAGGGGGCGTGGCCGTGCCGGGGACCGGCTGCGGGGCGAGGGCCGGGTCGGGGGCCGGGTCGGGGGCGAAGGACATGCCGGTGGGTTGCGCGGCGGGGGCGGGATCGTGGGGTGCGGGGGCGGGATCGTCGGCCGGGGGCGGGGGCTGGTCTGCCACCGGGGCCGCGCAGGCGGCGGCTGCGCGGTGGACGCAGGCCGGGGCGAGGAGGCAGCCGCAGGTGAGGGCGTCGACCGTGGTCACCGCGCCGCCCGGGGCGTACAGGCGCAGCTCGGTGTCGTCGTCGACGGCGATCGTGAACGTGTCCCCGTCGCGGTGGATCGGGCGGGCGGCGAGTTTGGTGACGGCCGCGTCCAGGCGCTTGCGCAGGCGGGGGGAGAGGTTCTCCACCAGTGTGGCCGTGACCTCCGGCGCGACGGGTGGCAGCGGGGTGCTGGTCATGCGGTCTTCTCCCCAATCCAGCGGGCGAGTTCGAGTGGGCTGAGGGCGGCCACGGGCATCCCGGCGGCCACGAGTTGACCCGCGACGCCCGTCGAGTAGCGGGGGCGGCCCGCGTCGTCGAGGCTCGCGCAGCCGAGGACGTGGCAGCCGGTGGCCACCAGGGCGCGCACCTCGGCCAGCAGCCCGCCGAGCGGCGCGCCCTCCTCGAAGTCGCTGATGACGACGACGAGGGTGCGGCTGGGCACCGCGACCAGGCGGCGCGCGTGCCGCAGTCCGGCGGCGATGTGCGTGCCGCCGCCGACGCTCACCTCCAGCAGGAGGGAGAGGGGGTCGTGCACATGGCCGGTGAGGTCGACGACCTCGGTGGAGAAGGCCAGGAAGTGGGTGCTGAGGGTGGGCACCCCGGCGAGCACGGATGCGGTCAGCGCGGACCAGATCGTGGACGCCTCCATGGAGCCGGAGACGTCGGTGACCAGGATCAGCCGCCAGTCCGCCGACCGGCGTCCGCGGCTGCGGAACACCGGCTTCTCCGGGATCACTTGTACCGTTCCGTCGGCCGTCCGGCGGGCGGTGGCGAGGTTGGCGCGCAGGGTGCGCGGCAGGTCGAGCCGGCCGCCGGGGCGGCGGGTGGGCCGGGCGAGCATCGTGCCGGTGAGGGCGGGGCGCAGCCGGGTGGCGAGTTGCCGGGTCAGTTCGTCGACGAGGTGGCGGACCAGGGGGCGGAGGGCCGCGAGGCGGGCTTCGGGGAGGCCTCCGGCGTACCGCAGAACCGTACGGAGCAGGTCCACGGAGGGGGCGACGGCCATCGGGTCGAGTGCGGTGAGGACGTCCTGGCGGCCTGTCGCGGCCGCGGCGGCGAGGACTTCCTCGCGGACGCCGGGGCCGAACAGGGCGGCCAGTTCCTCGGACCACTCGCGGACACCGGGGAACGACGGCTCCCGGCCGCCGCGCCGCCCGGAGGCCGCATCGGGCAGACCCGCACGGGCCCCCTCGCCGCGTCCCGTGCCGTACAGCTCGTCCAATGCGGTCGCCAGGCGGTCGGCGCCGGACGGCAGCCGGTCGGGCCGTCTGCCGAGGACGAGCCGCCAGCGGTCGGCGGGGGCGAGGGTCTTGTTCGGGGTGGTTGCGCTCGGGTGGCCGGGGGGTGCGGGGAGGCGGTCGTCGTACGTGGGGGACGGTACGGGCAGGCCGAGGCCGGCCAGGAGGTCACGGGCGGCGAGGTCGGCGGCCGTACGGCGGGCCAGTTCGGCGGGGTCGACCGCGTCGCCGGTGTCCACGTGTTCGCCCAGCCGGTCCTCGACGGTGTCCAGGAGGCGGTCGCGGGCGGCCGGGCTCAGCGTGTCGAAGCCGCCGCGCAGGGCGGGCAGGCGAGCCAGGAACGCGGTGTCGTCCAGTTCGACGACCCGGTGCAGCAACGGGTCCAGGGCGCCGACCGCGACGGTCAACAGCGGGCCCGCGGCCGTCAGGAGGCCGGTGAGGCGGGCGGTGAGCGCGGCCCGCGAGGAGCTGTCGACGGCGCCGTCCACCCAGGAGGCGACGCGCCCGCCGAAGGCCGCCGCCTCCTCGTGGCCCGTGAGGACCCGAACCGCTCCGGCGGCCGCGGCGATCAGCGGGGTGCCGTCGACGGCCAGCCGGGCGAGGGCGTCGGCGAGCCGGATGCCACCCAACCGGTCGGCGCGCTGGGCCAGTTCGAGCAGGGCGCGGGCATCGCCGGGCTCCTCGGAACCGGTCAGCCCGTCGACCTGACGGACCGCGGCCGAGGTCAGGAGCTCGACGGCGTGCGCGGTGCGGGTGGTGGGCGTGGCCACACCGTGGGACGCGGCCAGACCTTTGGACGCGCCCGGGCCGGTGGGCGTGCCCGGACCGGCGGGCGTGCCCAGACCGGCGAGCGTGCCCGGACCGGCGGGCGTGCCCAGACCGCCGGGCGCGGCGGAACCGGCGGGCGCGGCGGAACCGGTAGGCACGACCGACCCGTCGGAGGCAGCCGCATCGGTGGACGAGGCCGGACCGTTGGGCGTGCCCGGACCGGTAGGCGCGGCCGACCCGTCGGAGGCAGCCGCATCGGTGGACGCGGCCGGACCGTTGGGCGTGGCCACATCGTTGGACGTGGCCAGACCATCGGGTGCAGCCAGATCGGTGGGTGCGCCCGGACTGGTGGGCACGGCCACACCATGGGGCGCGGCCGGACCATCGAGTGCGGCCAGGCCGTCAGGCGTCGATGGGCGGTCGGACGCCGTGAGTGCGGGCAGGTGGCCGGCGGCGATGCGGTCCAGCAGGTCGAGTCCGGTGAGGAGTTCGGGAAGGGTGGCGCTCGCGGGGAGTACGGTCGCGAGTTCCGTCAGGCGTTCGTCGGCCAGGGTGGGGAGCCCGCACTCGGCGGCCGCCGTGAGGCCGCGGACGACCTGGGCGGCCGTCGGGCCGCCCTCCGCGCGCTCGGCCGCGTGCCGCTGCCGCAGCACGCCCTCGGCCGCCTGGGCCGGGGTGACGCCGCGGGCTCCGGCCGCCGTGAGCATCGCAGCCGTCGCCGGGGTCCACCGCACCTGCCAACGCGTCGTGAGGCCTTCGGTGCCCGCCGCACCGGTGACTGCCTGCTCCTGCGCGTAGGGGATGCCGCACAACGTCAGCCTGCGCAGCAGCAGTTCCCGGCGCCGGTCGAGGGAGGAGCGTGCCGGGTCGAGGCGCAGGTCGCGTGGGGTTTTTGCGTACGCGTCCTGCGGGCCGGGGAGGGAGAGTGCCGCCGTCTCGGCCTCGACGGCGGGGGCCAGGCCGCTGCGCGGAGCGGCGGGCGTGGGTCGTCCCGTACGGCCGCCGACGAGTACCTGCTCCAGGGCTCGGGCCACGGCGCGGCCCGTGCCGTAGGTCTCGCCGCGTCCCAGCACCGTCTGGACGGCTTCGAGGAGTTCGCCCCGGCCGGGGGCAGGCAGGTCGCGCAGGCGGGCGAGGTCACCGGCCATGCGGACGACCTCGCGGGCGTCCTCCGGGCCGTAGGGGTGGCCCTGTTCGCGCAGGGCGGCGCAGATGCGGACCGCAGTGCCGATCAGCGCCTCGTGCAGCGCGTCCGGGTCCCCGGCGGCGTCCAGGACGGTGTGCTGCCACTCCGGGTCGCGGATCCCGGCGGGGTAGCCGGACCGGGAGTCGAGCAGGGGGTAGGCGTACGGAACCAGGGAGACCGTGCATCCGGCCGGGCCGATGCCGTCCGCCCGGGGCCCGTGCGGCGGGTTCGGAATCTCGGGCGGGTCGGATGCGTACGGTACGGAGTCGGCGGATGCATACGGTACGGAGTCGGCGGCGGGCAGCAGTGCCGGGGTGTGGAAGGCGCCCACGACCACGGCGGGCCGCCGCCCGTTCGCCAGGGCTTTGGCGACGTGTCGGCGCATGCAGGCCTCGCGGGCCAGGTCCGTGCCCTGCACACCGCCGCTCGACTCGGCCTCGTGACGCAGCGCCCAGCCGGTGAGCAGGGCGGCGCGGCGGAGTGCCTCGGGTGTCGAACCGGGTGCGCGGGCCTCCACCAGCCGGTCCCAGAGGTCGTCGCCGTCCCGGCCGGTGAGCCGGGAGTGGAGTGCGGCGGAGAGGGGGTGTGCCTCCGCCGGGGCGGGGGTGTCGGCTTCGCCCCGCGCCCAGGCCCGGTCGGCGAGGGGGAGGTCGCAGGCGACGGCCGGGACCCCGTTGCGTGCCGCCCAGCGCAGGGCGACCAGTTCCGGGGAGAAGTCCGCGAACGGGTAGAAGGCCGGGCCCCGTTCGTCCGTCGAGCCGGTGCGAGGTCCGTCGGCGGGTACGGCGGCCAGTGCCACCGGGGCCTCGGTCTCCTCGTGGGCGAGCCAGCCCAGCCAGGGCTGGAACTCGGCGGGCAGTTCGACGAGGAGGACGTCGGGTGCCGCCGCGTCCAGCAGTGCCGGGAGGGCGGCGGCCAGCGAGGGCGCGTGGTGGCGGACGCCGATCAGGAACGGCGCTCCGGGCCCGGCCGCCGCGAGGGCCTCCGCGGCGGCTTCCGGGGTGACGGGCCCGGCCACCGGAGGCTGCTGGGCAGGGGCGGCCGACGTATCCGTGACGGACGGCGGCCCGGTCGTGGCCCGCTGCGGTGCTGGGGTGGCTGGCGTGGTCATGGGTCAGTTCTCCAGTACCGCGCGCAGGTCCCACAGGGCGCGCCAGGTGGCCGAGCCCTGCTCCGCGCGGCGGCGTACCGGGCCGTCCCAGTAGCCCAGCAGGCGTGCCGCGTCGGCGGGGTCGTCCTTGCGGACGACGCCCAGCAGGTGGCCGGGCAGGAGGGAGAGCACGTCCCGGTCGCCGGGGAAGTAGGCGGCGGCCAGGCCCAGGGAACCCGCGACGGAGACGGCTTCGGCGGTGCTCATGACCGTGGAGGGGCGTTCGACTTCCCAGCCCTCCACGGAGCGGCCCTCGCGCAGGTCCCGGAAGGCGGTGACGAGGGCTTCGAGGATCGCGTCGTCCACCTGGTAGGCGGCGCCGACGCGTTCGACGGCGGCCTGCGACTGGCGGCGGACGAGTGCGGTCTCGGCGTCCACGTCGCCGATGGGGCCGACGGTTTCGAAGTTGAAGCGGCGTTTGAGTGCGGCGGACATCTCCGAGACGCCCTTGTCCCGCAGGTTGGCGGTGGCGATGAGGGTGAAGCCGGGGGCGGCGTGCACCTGCGCGCCCTCGCCGCCCGCGAGTTCGGGGACCGCGATCCGCCGCTCGGAGAGGAGCGAGACGAGGGCGTCCTGGACCTCCGGGAGGCAGCGGGTGACCTCCTCGACGCGGGCGACGGCGCCCCGGGTCATGGCGGTGAGGACCGGAGAGGGCACCAGGGCCTGTCGGGAGGGGCCCTGGGCGAGCAGGAGGGCGTAGTTCCAGCCGTACTTGAGCTGGTCCTCGGTGGTGCCCGCGGTGCCCTGCACGGTGAGCGCGCTGGTTCCGCAGACCGCCGCCGAGAGCAGTTCGGAGAGCATGGACTTGGCGGTGCCGGGCTCGCCCACGAGGAGCAGGCCGCGCTCTCCGGCGAGGGTGACCACGCACCGTTCGACCAGGGCGCGTTCGCCGACGAACTTCTGCTCGATCACCAGGCGGCGCGGTGTGCCGGTGGCGGGCCGGGCACCCTTCGGCAGGGCCAGTGCCTCGCCCGCGCTGCCCGTCACGAACGTGACGACGGCACGCGGTGTGAGCAGCCAGCCGGGCGGCCGGGGGCCCGTGTCGTGGGCGGCGAGGAAGGCCAGCTCGGTGGCGTACCGGTCCTCGGGCAGGGTGACCTGGCGGTGTTCCCGGGCGGGGGCGTCGGTCGCCGGGTGCGGGGTGGTCGTGGTGTCGTTCGTCATCGGCGGCGGCCCTTCCGGGGTGTGCGGGTGTCCAGTTCTTCGAAGGCGGGGGCGTCGCCGCCGCGCACCCGTGCCCAGGCGGCTGCGTACAGCGCGGGCACGGAGAGGTGGGGCAGGGTCCGGGCGGAGCCCGCCACGGGGTACAGGCCTTCCTTCCAGGTCTCCAACGGCAGCCCGGGGGCGCTGCGTTCGAGCCAGCCGCAGGGCAGGAACAGGGTGCGGCCCGCACGGGAGCGCTTGGCTTCCACGACGAGGTCGGTGGCGGCGAGTTCCGCCCGGGCCTTCTTGATGCGGGCGGGCTTCCATCCGGTCCAGCGCACGCAGTTGCGGTCCGTCGGGTCGGGCAGGGCGAGCAGCATCAGGTAGAGGGCGGCGGCGTCCGCGCTCAGGCCGAGGGTGTCGGCGGCCTCGGTCACCAGGTCGGGCACCGTACGGGTCGGGTCCTGGGCCGGGTGGTGCGGGGAGCCGTCGGGGGCGCCGGCCGAGACCAGCGCGTCCGCCTCCTGGCCCAGCAGGGTGCGCAGGGCGAACAGGTCACCGATGGAGTGGGGGCCGACGGTGCCTTCGACCAGGCCGAACGCCGGGTCGTCGGGGCCCGCCAGGTGGGCCGGGCGGATCAGCAGCCGCTCGTAGTCACCGTGCGCGGGGGCCAGGAGCAGCGCCGTACCGGCCCGGACCAGGCCGTCTGCGTCCGCCCCTCCGGTCTCCGGGAGGCCGTGGGCGGCACGGATCGGCGGGCCGATCGAACTCCCCGACTCCGTCCGGTCCAGGCCGAGTTCCAGCACCAGGCGCGGGTCGGCCAGACGCTCGCGCAGGACGGCGAGACCGACGGGCAGGTGGGCCCGCAGGGGGTGCCCGTACGGCAGCGTGTGGGCGAGGGTGCGCAGGGCGGTCAGGGCTCTGCTGAGCGCGCCGCGTGCTTCCACCCGGCGCAGCTTCGGGCGGCCGGTGCCGTCGGGAACGTCGGTGCCGTGCGTGAGCCAGCTCCGGGCGGGCGCGTTGAGAATCAGGTCGACGGCGTCCGCGGTGGCGCCCGTCAGGTCGAGGTCCAGTTCCTCGGGGATTCGGACGAGGGAGGCCAGGCGTTCCTGCCAGACCTCGGCGGCGGCCCGGACGTCGGGCCCGGTGGACCAGAGTTCGGCCGGGTCCTCGGGCAGCAGTGCCCGGAGCAGGGCGTGCCGGTCGGCGCGGGGCAGGGCGCCCAGGCTGTTCTGTGCGGTCTCGAAGGCACGGGTCTTCGTCCCGAGGAGGGCGAGCGCCTCGGGGCCGGGGTCCTCGACGGCCGCCGACAGCAGCGCGGTGGACTGGAGGGGTCCGATGCCGGTGGCCGTGTGGAACGCCTCGGCGGCTTCCGGCCGCCAGGGCGCCGGGCCCTGCTCCCGTACGAGGGCGACGAGCCGGGTGAGCCGGTCGCGGGCGATGCCCTGTGCGGGTACGTGCTCGTGGTCGAGGGTGAAGCCGGGGACGGGGCCGAAGGCGCCGGTCGGGTCGTGGTCGAGGGCGAGCCAGCGTGCCGCGTCGCGGCGGGTGTTCGTGCCCCGCTCGGCGATGATCACGACGGTACGGGTGCCTCGGCGCAGTACCTGGCCGAGGCGGGGCACGGCCTCCTGCCAGCCTGATGCCGCTGTCGCGGCCGCGAAGGGCTCGACGAGTTCCACCTGCCGGACCGTGCCCGCCGGGTCGGCGAGCGGGCCTGCGGCCAGGGTTTCCAGCAGTACGAGGAGAGCGGTGCGGTGCTCCGGCGCGATGGCCTGCGAGGCGGCCCGGTAGGCCAGTTGGGGCAGCTTGTCGAGGAGAGAGGTCCAGGTCTGGGAGTCGCCGGGCACGGTGCCCTCGTCGCGCTGCCAGCCGTCGACGGCGTTGAACGGGGCCTTGGTCGGTACGGGCGGGCCGAACGCGCTCTCGCCGCCGAGGACGTGGTGGACGGCGAGGATCTGCCGGATCGTGGTCCAGCGACTCCCCGCCCCCCACCAACTGCCGTGCAGCCGTTCGGAGTTCCAGGCGGTGGCGGCGCGCAGGGTGGCGTCGTCGGCGTGTTCGGGCTCGTGGTCGAAGAACATGCCCTGGGTGCGTGCGGTGTCGCGGGGGGTGGCCTGCTGTGCGGGCTTCGGCGGTTCCAGGTAGCGGGCGACGGCGGCAGCGCGCTCCACCGCGTTCCTGACGAGCGCGGTGACGCCCGCGCGGAGCTGTGCGTCGGACACCTCGGGCAGCATCCGGGCGACGACGTCCTCGCTCATCTCCTGCGCGGAGGGCCCGGTGTACTCCTGGACGGCCCGGAACGCCTCCCCGTGCCGGGCGACCGCGGCGGCGACCTCGGTGAGCAGGTCCGCCGCCCGGGCGTCCGTGAGCCTGCGCAGTGCGGCGGAGCCGTGCTCGTCCCTCGGGCGCAGGGCGTGCCAGTAGGCGACCGGGGGCACGTAGGGGGTGCCCGCCGCGTCGTTGCCGCCGCGGGAGTCGGTGGTGACGGACCACAGGGTGCCGCCGGTGCCGTCCGGGTGCGCCGAGTGCGCTTCCACCGACCGATTGGCGAGGGTCACGACCGGGTGTGAGCCACCGGGCAGGGCGAGAGCGCCCAGCGGCATCCGGAGGCTGCCGTCGGGCAGCGGGTGCGGCAGGGAGACCGTGCGGCCGTCGGGGGTGCCCGCGGCGATCCGGTGCCCGTCGGCGGGTGCGGCCGTGCCGGGCTCGGTGACCGTACGGCGCACCCAGCGGCCCAGGACGGTGCCGTCGGTGCCGAACGGGGTGTTCTCCAGGCCGGGTTGGAGGGGCAGCACCTGGCAGTGCTCGGCGAGCAGCCGGGTGCCGTCGTGGACGCCGGAGCGGAGGAAGGCGGGGAGGGAGGCGCGGCCGTGGGTGCCGGTGGCCGGGTCGTACTCCAGCCACACTCGCCGCGTTCCCTGGTGGCCCTCCCGCCAGAAGCCGGTGCCGTCGGAGATGACGGCGCGCTCGGGCGGGAGGGTGGTGTCGCCCGCGTGGAGGGCCTTGCCTCCGGTGGCGCGGCCGCCGCCGGACAGCGGCAGGCAGATCTCGTCGGAGGTGCCCCAGCGGGCGAGCTGCTCGCCGCCGACGGTGAAGACCTCGGCGGGGCGGTGCGACCAGTAGCCGCGCTGCTTGCCGTCCTCCCACCAGATGACCAGCAGCTCCCCGTCGACGTAACGGAACGCGTGCGTACGCCAGTGGTCGACGGTGGCGGGGACCCGCAGGGTGTGGCGCAGCAGCACGCCGTCCGGGCCGACGACGACGGCCCGCTCCAGAGTGCTCAGGATGAGCGCGGGCCAGGCGCCGGTGACGCCGACGCCCTCCGACCTGTGGTGCCGTGGCAGCGCGGCATTGGCCGTGGCGGCCTCGGCGGCCAGTTCGGCGTAGGTCGCGTCGAGCGCGGGCCAGCCGAGTTCGTCGAGGACGCCGGTGCGCAGGGTGGCGGCGAGCAGCGGCACGACGTCGTGGTCCGCGAGGAGGCGTACGGCCTCGGGGGCGACGTCCGCGGCCACCGGACGGAACGCGGAGATCCGGTGGAGCGCGGTGCGCAGCCCGGGAAGTCCTCGTGCGGCCGTGTACTCCTGGGCGCGTGCGGTGAGCCACTCCCGGAGGAGTTCCGCGAGCACCGGGTGGGCCGCCAGGTTCGCCAGGCCCGCTGCGTCCGAGCGTCGGCCGCGTCGCCCGTCGAGCCTGCCGATGTTCTGGCTCAGCAGTGCGCGGAAGACGGGGTGTGCGGCGACGGCGGTGAGGTCGCGTGCGCCGGGGGTGGTGTCGGTGAGCCAGGCGTCGACCGCGATGACCGGCGGCTGCACGGTGTTGTCCGTGTCGTGCTCGTCCGGTTCGGCGACGGGGATGCCCGAGGTCAGGCAGAGGTCGAGCAGGTCCAGGTCGGCGTTGCGCTGCCAGCGGCCCTGGAACAGTTCGACGGGCCGGCCGTCGGTGCACAGCCGGTCCGCCATCCTGGCGGTCAGGTCGAGGGTCTGCGGGTTGCGGTCCGCGACGGCCCGGTTGCGGCGGCGGTGGGACTCCCAGCGGGCGAGCCAGTCCGCCGGGGAGACGGCGGCGGTGGCCTCGTCCGGGACGGCGGTCAGGAGGTCGGCCGCGCCGCTCTCGGCCAGCAGCGCGAGCCACTCGGCCTCGCCGTCCGGGTCCCGGCCGCTCTCGCTGAAGGTGTCGGGGAAGAAGCCGAGGAGCCGGACCCGTACGGTCTCGTCCTGCTGGGCGAGGGCGACGAGGGCACCTCGGTAGGCCGCCCAGAACGAGGCGGGGGCGCGGACGACTCCCGGAGAGCCGATCAGGTCGGCCACCAGCTCGCGTTCGGCGTCCGCGCGGTCCAGCCCGGCGGCCCTGACGAGCGCGCGCACGTCCTGCGGCAGCGCCGCGTACGGCGGCATCCCGGCCGCGCAGCGCTCGACCAGCAGGCGGCGGAACTGCGCCCAGGCTGCTGCCGGTTCGAGCCGGGCCGCCAGGTCGCGTACGTACTGGCGCAGTGCCTTGACGGTCAGTGCGCCCGCGAAGGCGAACTCCAGGAACACCGCCCGCTGCCGGTCCTCGTCCACGGCCAGCCCGTGCACCCGCTCGGCCTCGCGGGCCTTGCCGAAGAAGGAGGCGGCGTAGCTGGTGTTCTCGGCCTGGAGGAAGAGGCGTGCCACCTGTTCGTAGTAGGTGGGCAGGAAGTGGGGCACGGCGCGGCCGAGGCGGGTGCCGAGGGCGTCGAAGCCCTCCTTGGCGGCTCCGGCGCGGGTGGCGGCCTGGCGGCCGAGCCGCTCGATGTCCTTGACCAGGGCCAGGGCGTGGTGCCCGTTGGCCGGGTCGTTGACCAGGGCCCAGGCCGGGAAGCCCAGCGTCTCGCGGCGCACCTGGCCGACGACGGGGGCCTCGGCGGTCCGGGCCAGCCCGAGGAACTCCAGGGCCAGGTCTTCGGCCTCACCGAGGGTGCCGGGCACGAGCCGGACGACGGGTCGGTCACCGAGGGCGGTGTGCGCGTAGGTGCGGGCGGTGAGCGCGTCGGCGTCGTCGCGGTCGGTGGTTCGGGCGGGAAGAATCGCACCGGCGTCCAACAGGGCGGCCGCGCGGGCCTGCGGGACGGGAGCGTCGGCGTCCGGCGGGGCGGCCGCGCAGGCCTGCGGGACGGGAGCGTCGGCGTCCGGCGGGGCTGTGGCGGGGGCGTTTCCGCGCGGAACGTTCCCGTGCGGGGCCTGGGCGGGGAGGGACACTCCGCCCGTCGCCGCGGGGGTGCTCGCCGCCGTGGCGGTGGGGGTGCTCGCCGCCGTGGCGGTGGGGGTGCTCGCGGGGATGCTCGCCGCCGTGCCCGTGGGAACGCTCGCCGCCGTGCCCGTGGAGATGCTCGCGGTCGCGCCCTTGGGGACGCTCACCGCCGTGCCCGTGGGGGTGCTCCCGGTCGTGCTCGTGGAGATGCCCGCGGTCGTGGCCGTGGGGACGCTCGCCGCCGTGGCGGTGGGGGTGCTCCCGGTCGTGCCCGTGGGGATGCTCGCGGTCGCGCCCGTAGGAACGCTCGCGGTCGCGCCCGTGGGAACGCTCACCGCCAGGCCCGTGGGGGTGCTCCCGGTCGTGCTTGTGGAGATGCTCACGGTCGCGCCCGTGGGAACGCTCGCGGTCGTGGCCGTGGGGACGCTCGCTGCCATGCCCGTGGGAACGCTCGCCGTCGCGCCCGTGGGGGTGCTCGTCGCCGCAGCCGCAGGCGTGCCCGCCGCCACGCTCGTGGCGGGATTCGCCACCGCGCCCGCAGGCATGCCCGCCACCGCGCCCGTAGCCGTATTCGTCGTCGTGCTGCTCATGCCGCCCGCTCCTCGTCCTCGACATCGCGGCCCGCGTAGAGCGCCGCTGCCATGCGCATGCCCTCGGACCACGCGACGGGGCCGACCTCGGCGGCCGTCAGCGCGCGCCCCGCGGGGTCGGTCCAGCCCAGCGGGCCCGTCTCGGTGTCGTACTCGCTGTATCCGTCGTTCTCGCCGATCCAGATGCGCGCCTCGACGGTCCGGCCGCCCTCGACCACCGGGCAGACCGCGTATCCGCCGCGCGACCGGTATCCGAGCTGGGTGACACGGCCGTGCAGGAAGCGCAGTTGCTTGAACACGCCGCCCGCGTAGGTGTCCACCGACGTGGCGTCCCGGGCGAGGCCGGGCGGACGCCGCCACACCTCGCGGAACAGCTGCTCGACACCCTGCCCCACCCCCAACTCGACCGCGAATTCCCGCAGTTCGTCCAGGTCGTCGAGGAGGACCGGGTGGGGGACGCTGACGATGTCCGGGGTGATGCGGACCGTGTCGCCGTCCAGGTCGACGAGGCCGAGGCCCCGGTCGGGGTCGACGTCGCGCAGGAATCCGGCGACGCCGCCGTCCGCGCCGCAGACCACCACGTCCCGCAGGGCCGCCCGCCAGGCCGGGTCGGGCCAGACCCGGGCGAGCACGGCCGTGGGTACGGGCAGCGAACGCACCATCCACTGCTCCACGTCGGCCAGGCACCGCCGTTCGTGCCGCTCCAGCCACTCGGTCAGCTGCCTCAGTCCGACCACCGCCGGATCGTCCTTCAGCTTGGCCGGGACGGATTTCAGCCGTCGGCCCTTCCCGTTGCGGCAGACCACCTTGCCCGCCTCCAGGGCGACTTCGTAGTCGCCTGCCGTGACCCACCCCATGCGCCGCTCTCCCCGTCGCTCCCTGACGGCCGCCGAACCGGCGGCACGCTGATGAAACCCCGTCTTCGGCAACGCACCGTGACGAGTGAGAACGACTGTAGGTGGCCCCACTGACAATGAGTTCGAGCCCCTCCCCCAGCCCGCCCTGGTCCTCGCGTTCGGGGTGCGCCGAGAGCGTTGCGCGTGCAGGGCGAGCGCGGCCGGCAGAGCGGCGCCGCACGGGAGGACGAACGCGTCGAAGGCGGCTTCGGCGGGGTGGTCCGTGCCGGGACCTCGCCGCGCACCTGCGCGACCTGGTCGAGGCTGCACCGGACCGGGAAGCGGTCACCGACTCGCCGACTCCCCGACTCACCGATCCCGCTGCTGCGCCTGCGCCACGGCCCGCCCACGGCGGACGGCGCCGACCGCGCATCCGTGAATCGCCTCAACGCGCGCGTCCTGCACGGCGTCTCGCGTGTCCATCGGGAACATCCACACCACCGAACCACACCACCGAGGCCGACATCACCTCCCGCCGGGCCGCGCTGCGGGAGGCGGCCGAGCGCGCCGTCGACTGAGTACGCGTACTCATGTGCCGGGGAGCACCGGCTGACAGGCTCCCCGGCATGGCAAGTGGCGCACGTGGCGGCAGAGGAGCGCTGACGGCCCTCCATCTCGTCCTGGTCTGGGCGGCGATGGCGGCCGTGACACCCGCGTTCGGCTTCGGGCTGCTGGTGTCGGGCTGGGGAGGCGGGGCCGGTGCGGCGGTGCTGCTCGCCGCGCTGGGGCTGCCGGTGCTGGTGGGCCTGCTGGCCGTGACCGCCCTGCCGGTGCGGGCCGTGGTGCCCCTGTGCGGCTCCCGGCGGGGGCGGCTGGGCTGGGCCGTGCTGGTCTTCCTGCTCGGTACGTCGGGGGTGCTGGCCGGTGTGGCCGCGTACAGCGAGCAGGTCGACCTGGGAAGCGCCGGTACCCGTATCGCGCTGGCGGGTGTGCCGTACGCCCTGGTCGCGGCGTTCTTCGTGCCGGGCCCGTGGGTGCGGCTGGGCGCGGTGGCCGTACTGGCGGCCGGGGTGGCCTACGGGGGCTTCATCGGCCCGGAACAGGCGCGCCGGCACCAGCACGAGGCGGAGGTCGCGCGCTACCGGGAGCGGCCGGAGCTGCTGGTGCTGGGCACCGCGCCGCCGGGCATGCAGGTGCGGCGTGCCGTGGTCGGCCCGGCCCATTTCAGCGTCGAGTACGGTCCGGTCCGGCGCGGGCAGGAGACGGGGTACGTGGGTCTCGGCGTACGACCGGTGATCACGTCGGCGTTCCAGTGCCCGGAGTTCGTGGAGAAGGACGTGACGTGCGCCGTGGACGTGCGCGGCGAGATGCGCACGGTCCGCAGCTTTCCCGGCGGCGAACGCTCCGTCACCCTCGGCCGCCGCCACGGGGGCGTGGAGGTCGAAGTGAGCAGTCAGAGCCTGGGCGAACCGGGGCTGCGTCGCCTCCTGGACACGCTGCACCCGCTGTCGGACGTGGAGTTGGAGAGGCTGATGCAGGAGAAGACGATCAGCCACTGACCGTGCGCCCCCGGGCCGAGGTGCCCAGGTGTCGTCTGTCGTCGCCTTGGCCGAGGTGCCCAGGTGTCGTCGCCTCGGCGGAGGAGCTCAGGTGTTGTCGCCCCGCAGGTGGGCGAGGACGGCCAGGACGCGGCGGTTGCCCTCGGTCGGGTCGAGGTCCAGCTTCATGAAGATGTTGCTGGAGTGTTTGACGACCGAGGCCTCGGTGACGTGCAGCCGGTGGGCGACGGTCTGGTTGTTGAAGCCCTCGGCCATCAGCGCGAGCACCTCGCGCTCGCGCGGGGTCAGTCGGCTCAGCGGCCGGTCCGCCGTCTGCTGGGCCAGGAGCAGGCGTACGACTTCGGGGTCGATCACGGTCTGTCCTGCGGCGACCCTGCGCAGCGCGTCCATGAAGTCCGTGACCTCGCCGACCCGGTCCTTGAGCAGGTAGCCGAGCCCGCCGGCCCCCGGGCTGCTGCCGCTGAGCAGTTGGGTGGCGTAGGCGGTGGCGACGTACTGGGAGAGGACCAGTACGGGCAAGTACTCGTGGCGGGTGCGGAGTTGCAGGGCCGCTTCGAGGCCTTCGTTCTGGAAGTCGGGGGGCATGCGGACGTCGGTGATCACGACGTCGGGGGTGTGTTCGTCGACCGCGCGGGCCAGCGCGGGGGCGTCGCCCACGGCCGCGACGACCTGGTGGCCGCTGCGGTGGAGGAGTTCGACGAGGCCTGCGCGGAGCAGCACGGCGTCCTCTGCCAGGACTACTCGGAGCACGGGACCTCCACCCGGATCGCGGTCGGACCGCCGACCGGGCTGGACACCAGCAGGCGGCCCCGCAGGATCGCCAGGCGGTCCGCGAGCCCGGACAGACCGGTGCCCCGGGCGGGATCGGCTCCGCCCCCGCCATTGTCGGTGACCAGGAGGGTGAGCCGGTCCGATTCCAGTCGGCCGGTGATGGTGATCTTGCTCGCACCGCTGTGCTTGGTGGCGTTGGTCAGCGCCTCCGTCACCGTGAAGTACGCCGTCGTCTCCACCAGCGCGGGCAGTCTGCGCGGCAGGGCGATGTCGACGGTGACCTCCAGGGGGGTGCGCAGGGCGACTTCCGCCACGGCCGCGGCCAGGCCGTGGTCGGTGAGCACCTGGGGGTGGATTCCCCGTACCAGGTCGCGCAGTTGGTCCAGTGCGCGCCGTGCCTCGCCCCGGCCGCGGGCGATCAGGGCGGCGCCCTCGGGGCTGACGTCGGCGACCTCCAGCTCGGCGAGGCCCAAGGTCATGGTCAGGGCGACCAGTTGCTGCTGGGCTCCGTCGTGCAGGTCGCGCTCGATGCGGCGACGCTCCGCCTCGAAGGCGTCCGCGAGCCGTGCACGGGAGCGGGTCAGCTCGACGACTTGCCGGTACGTCTCGTCCTCGCGCGGCGCCAGCAGGTGCCAGGCGATCCGCACCTGCGCCACGGTCAGCCAGCCGGAGGCGTACGCGGACAGCACCACGCCGACGAGTCCCACGAGGGTGAACGGGAGGGCCGCCGGCGGGTGGGGGACGGCCTGCCCCGGAATCACCATCACCGCCTCGGGCGCCAGCGCCCACACCACCACGGGTGTCGCGACGAGGAGGACGGAGAACGCCAGCAGGACGACCAGCCCGAGCCCGGCTCCGGCGAAGACCACCGCCAGCAGGGCCGCGTATCCGAGTTCACGCCAGGTCGCACGCTCGGTGCACAGGTGGCGGAGCCGTCGCCGGCCCGTGACCCCGGCTGCCGGCTCATGGGGGCTGGTCACCGGCATCGCCGCGACGAGCCGCAGTCGGCGGCGCTCCACCGCGGCGACGGGCACCCCCGCCAGTGCGGCACAGCCGAGCAGCAGCAGTCCGACCCCCACCACCGAGAGCACCACCCCGAGCGCGGTCAACAGCACGAGCCCCACCAGGACGCCGCTGCCGAAGAGGGCGCCGGTCAGCAGGTGGGCCCAGCAGCGCAGGGGCCACCGGGAGAGGAGGAAGTCCCGGGGGCGGCGGGTCAGCACCTCACGTAGGGCGGTGTCGGGACTGAGGGGCCCGCCGAGCCCACCGGACCCGTTCGACCCCCTAGCGGACGGCATCGCGGCCGGCCCCCTAGCGGACGGCATTGCGGCCGGCTCCCTCGCAGCCGGCTCCCTCGCGGACGGCATCGCGGCTGGCTCCCTCGCGGACGGCATCGCGGCCGGCTCCCTCGCGCAGGGCATGTCGCGCCTTTCCTGCCGCGCCGAGCTTCCCGGGCACGGACCGTCCAGGGCGTTCGACCGCCCGCACATGTGATCGTTTCCCCATCACCCTAGTGCCCGCTTTGCGCCCTGTCGGTAGGGAAAACCCCCCTACGGACTCACCGATGCCCGGAAGGGGTCCGTGGGATTGATCTCCGCCTCGTCGAAGAGCCGTTCCAACGCCTCATGGCCCCGGCGCCTGCGGAACTCGATTTCGGCCGCCGTCACCGGCAGGGTCCACAGGATGCGCGCGTCTCCCCCCGGCAGCGGACAGTGCTCAAGGTCGGGTCCGTGGAGGTAGGGCAGGCTGATCAGCAGGTGGTCGCAGGTCGAGCCGGGCACCCATGGTTCGCCGATCGGCATGCTGTGCTCCAGATCGAGCTGGTGCCCTCCGCAGTGGGAGGAGGCGATCATGGCCATGAGGTCGATGAACCGCCGGTCACGGACGTGGGCCGTCATGACGAACTCGAGGCCGTGACCGCCCTGCTCCGTGGCGGCCCAGCATCCGGCGGTCACATAGGCCCAACTGTCGCTGCGCGGACCGGGTCCCACGACGAGGACCCTCAGGTCGGACCCGGCCTCGCACCGGTTCGGCCCGAGGGCGCGGACCACGACCTCCACGGAATGCCCCGCGAAGAACGCCCGGACATGTGCCTCGACGGCCTCCGCGGCCACCACCCTCGCATCGCTCACCGCGCGATCATGCCAGACCTCCGTCGACCGGCCCGGCCGAGCCGGTGGACCGGCTGCCCTCAAGGGCCTCCCCGAGGGTGGCGATGCCGAAGGCCAGGTCCGTGTAGAAGGTCTGGTGGAGGTCGAAGTCGCGCGTCATGTCCACGTAGTAGCCGTCCGGCAGGGTCGACTCGGCGCGGGAGAGGTCGCCGTTGAGGTGGTCGAGCTGGAGGAGTATCCGGTGGGTGTCGCTCAGGGACTGCGTGAGGGCATCGGCGAGCGAGCCGCCGGGTGCGTCGGCGAGTGAGCCGCCGGGTGCCGCCGGGGAGGGGCCGCGTAGTGCTCCCAGCGCCGCCCGCACCGCCGCGCGCCGGAACTCGGCCAAGGCGCAGGAGGCTTCGATGCCGTCGTAGGCGACTTCGCACGTCCACGGGTCGTCCCGGGCGACGCCGCTCGCGAGGAAGCCGATCCGACGCGGGACGGTGAGGCCGTCCTTCACCGCGTCGAACATCGGCGCGGCGAGCGCGGCGTCCTGCGCCAGCGCGACCGCGAAGGCGTGGGCGTCCTCCCTCGGGAACTCCTCCCTGGTGGCCCGCATCCCGGACCTCTCGGCGTCCCGCCGGAACCGCTCCACCTGAAGGGCCAGCACCGCTCCGAGCCGTACGGCTGCCAGCCCGGCCACGGGAAGCCCGACGAGCGCGGCCGCGCGGACGTGCGCGTCGCGCCGGGCGAGGTCGGCCGCGTACGCCCGTACCCCGGACGGCGCGGGCTCGGCGAAGGAGTGCAGCACGGGTGCGCCGAAGGGCGGCACGGGGAGGGACGGGCCGAGGTTCCACAGGGAGAACACGGGGGCGGACGGGACGGCGGAGGCGTTCACCTCGTCCAGCCCGGCCCGCAGGTCGAGTACGGGGTCCAGCGCGGCCGTCAGCTCGGCCAGCAGGCGGGCGAACCCGGCGTCCGCCTCCCCCGAACGCCCCGTCGCCGCTTCGAGCAGTTCGCCGACGTGACGCAGGGTGCGGTGCACCTTCGGCATCGACAGGCCCAGCTCGTACCCGATCGCACCCGGCGCGCACCCCGCCAACCGGAAGGCGGTGACGGCGAGTTGACGTTCATTCAGATTGCTGAGCGGGGCAAGTGCCAGCACTGTGCGGGCCTGCACCAGGGCGTCGGTGCTGCCCTTGCCCAGAAGCGCGGACGTCTCCCCGCCCGCCGGGCCCACCACTGCGCAGCCGCCGCCGATCGTCATCCGGCACGTCCACGACCGCAGCGCCTGCGCGGTCACCACGGGGGTCAGGGCGTCCTTCACCGTCCCGGCCGCACGGGCGTCCAGGACGTCCAGCCAGCGGCGGGCCACGGTCATCGCGTCCTGAGCGAGGCGCGCCGCCTCCACCAGGTCCTTGCCGCGCAGCAGCGACAGGGCGACGAGCGGCCCCGCATGCGCCCGGTAGTAGTCCCCGAACCCGACACCGCTCTCGGACATCGTCTCTGCCGGATCTGTCGTCATCGCCCAACTCACCTGCGTTTCCCGCTACTTGACCTTGGCGTGGGAGTTCAAGGTAGAGGTTCGACACGGGGCGGCGCGAGTGCTGCGCCCGGTGAACACGGTCGGGGAAACCCGACCACCGACCCTCGACCTACCTGTCATGACCTCACCCCCGTGCGCGGCTGCAATGGAGGGGTGTCCCCTTCACAGGTTGGTACTTCACAGGTTCGTACTTCACGGGTTGGTACGTTCATGGCCGCGCTCCCCCTCCGGTTCGAGCGCGCCGTCCCGCCCCGGCCGTTCGGCGCGCTCGCCGGGAGGCGTGGGGTGTGGGTCGTCGGGTGGCTGGCGGCGGCTGCCTGCGCGGCCGCCCTCGCCCTGTTCGCGGGACCTCTGCCCCATCGCGTCTGGGGGCGAAGCGCCGCCGTCGGCTATCTGGGCGCGGCCTTCTTCGCCTGTACGTTGCCGAGGCCGCGGGCCCGTGCGCTGTCCCTCGCGTGCGCGGTGGCCGGGGGTGTCGTGGGCCCCTTCCTCCACTTGACGCTCACCGGGCAGGCGCAGAGCGAGGTGCGGGTGGTGGAGCGTTCCGCGGCGCTGCTGCTGGGCACCGGATCGCCCTACCTCGCCGCCCCCGAGACCGTCACGGACTACAACCCCTACCTCCCGGGGATGGCGCTGTTCGGTGTCCCCCGGGTGCTGCTCGGGGACGGCGACGCCCTGGCCCGCATCCTGGGCGATGCCCGGCTGTGGTGCGCGCTGGCGTTCGTGGTCTGTCTGGTCGCCGGATGCGTGGCGGTGCGGCGAGGCGGTCTGCGGAGGCGGCTCAACTCTCCCTCTCAGCAAGGTGGTTGGGCACCCTACGGCTGGTTGGCTATTCTGGTCTCGTCGCCTCTGGTGGCGCTTCCGGCGGCCGTGAGCGGGGTGGATCTGCCGCTGGCCGGGCTGTGCTGCCTGGGGATCGCCCTCGCGGCCCGGGGGCGGGGCGGCGGGGCGGCCCTGGTGCTGGCGGGTGCCTGCGCGTTGAAGTGGACCGCCCTACCGGCCGTCGCCGTGGTGGGTGCCCTGCTCGCGTTCCGGTGGGGCGGCCGGGTCCTCGCGCGGTACGTGTGGGTGTGGCTGGCCGGGACCGCCGCGCTGGTGCTGCCGTTCGCCGTCCTGGCGGCCGGTCCTCTGGTGGACCAGGTGTTCGCGTTTCCCACCGGGCGGGCCGCCGTCGCGACTCCGGCCGCCAGTCCGCTGCCGGGCCGACTCCTCGCGGATCTGGGCCCGTTGGGGTGGTACGCGGCCGTCGGCTTGCTGGTGTGCGGCGGGGCGGCGGTCGCGCTCTCCCTCGTCCTGCGCCCGCCTGCCGATGTCGTGGCGGCAGCGGACCGGCTGGCGTTCGGCCTGTGCGTCGCCTTCTCATTCGCACCGGCCGCGCGCTTCGGCTACTTCACGCTGCCGCTGATCCTCGTGGTGTGGGCGCGTGCCGCCGCAGGGCCTCCGGTGCGGGCTGCCCTGCCCCCTCACGAAAGGTCGAAGGGGGCAGGGGGACCGCCTTCCCAGATCCGGCGGGAGGCCTGTTCGGGGTAGGGCAGCGTCTTCGACTCGGTGTCCAGGAGGCGGGTGAGGTGCTCGCCGGGCCGGTGGGCGGGCCAGCCCGCGTCGCCGGTGGTGACGAAGCGTACCCAGGCCTCCCGGAGCTCGCGGGAGAGCGCGACGGCCTCGGGGGGAGGCTCCTCGCCGAGGAGTTGGGTGCCGACGGGACTGTCCGGCGTACCGAACGCCAAGGGCAGGTCGAGGCTGTGGCAGGCGCCCAGGATGCCGCCGAGGACCGGGGCGACCCAGCACAGTTCTAAGAGGTACGAGGTGCCCCCCGCTGCGGCGTTCGCCTCGGCCAG
Organism: Streptomyces sp. NPDC087440; assembly: GCF_044744005.1. Taxonomy (NCBI): domain Bacteria; kingdom Bacillati; phylum Actinomycetota; class Actinomycetes; order Kitasatosporales; family Streptomycetaceae; genus Streptomyces; species Streptomyces sp. NPDC087440. Next base: position 318,566 of record NZ_JBIUXN010000001.1, read on the forward strand.
CTTCTGGGACGGCATGCGGAACAGGGCGTCGGAGTACACCGTCTCCACCAGTTCCTCCGGTCCCGCCTGCGGGAACGCGGCACGGTAGGCCCGCGCGCCGTCCGGTTGCGGGGCGAGCAGTTCCAGGGCCGCGTCGGCGTCCTCCTTGGTGAAGGTGCCGTACCGTCCGCTCACAACGCTGAAGTACCGGAACTCGTCCCGCGCGTGGCCGACCAGCAGTTCGGCCCCGGGCGCGCGGCCGCCGGTCAGCGCCGACCAGGGCGCTTCCGGGAGGACCTCGCCGTCGACGACGGGGCACAGCGCGGTGCCGGTCTCGGTGAGACGGCCCCAGCTGTCCCGGTGCGCGTGGAGACCGGCGTTGAAGGAGGTGAGCTCGGCGGCCAGGTGCCACGGGTCGATGTCGCGCAGGGCCTCGGCGGTGGGGGCCGCCGCGCCGAGCCGGTCGGCGAACGCGGCGGTGACCTGCCGTGCCAGCGCGGGGGTGCTGTACAGCCCCGGCACCGAATGGGCGATGGCCCGCCGGAACAGGCCATGCGCGGACTCCATCGTCAGCAGGGCGGCGACCGAGCCCGCCCCGGCGGACAGCCCGCCCACGGTGACCCGGCCGGGGTCGCCCCCGAAGGCGGCGATGTTGCGCTGCACCCACTCCAGCGCCGCGATCTGGTCGAGGAACCCCCGGTTGGGCGGCGCGTCGTCGAGGAACGCGAAACCCTCCGCGCCCACCCGGCAGTTGACGGTCACCACGACGACTCCCGCTTCGGCCAGTGCCGCCGGATCGTACATCGGGTCGCTCGACGCCGCCGAGAGGTAGCCGCCCACGGGAAGCCACACCAGCACCGGCAGTCCCGCGGCGCCGGGATCGGGAGTGCCGACGTTGAGCGTCAGCCAGTCGGTGCCCTGCGGAGGCACGTCGATGGGCAGGGACAGCGGCACCACGGGGCCGAACTCGACCGCCTGCCTCGTCCCCTCCCAGCGGTGCGGCGGCGCGGGCGCGGCGAAGCGGAGCGCTCCGACCGGGGGCCGGGCGTAGGGGATGCCGCGGAACACCGCGTGCCCCTGCCGCCGAAGGCCCTGCACCACGCCTTCCGTGGTCCGTACCTTTGGCTGTTCGGACATGACGCTTCCTTCCTTTGCGGGCCCGGGACGAGGGGGGCGCGGCGGTGTGCATGGGTGCTGTGTCCGGCATGCCGGGTGCAACACCGTCGCCGACGACGCGGTCCTTGTCCAGGAGGCGCCGATCGCCCGCCGTTCGTTCGTTCAGGTGAATGCGGGTGCGATCGACGGCAGCGGGGCCACCTTGCCAGGGATCTTGAGGGTGAGCGCCAACGAACCCTCACGGAGGGCGAGTTGGCGTCCCAGCGAGAGAGCGAGGGCGGGGAATGGTCACCGATGTGGTGCGGGAGTCCGTGCGGGCGGGGCGGCTGGTGGTGTGGGAGGAGTCCGCGCGGGACGGGGCGCAGGCCAAGACGCTGATGAGCGCGGCGTTCCGGGTGCGGCTGGCGCGGGAGCAGGGTGCGGTCTTCGGGGAGGACGGGCCTCGGCACGTGGTGTTCGCCGCCGGGTTTCCCGCGGTCTGCGCGGAGGAGTTCGAGGCGGTACGTCAGGTGGCCGACCAGGCCGAGGGCGCGGTGAGCGTGGCCGCGGTCTGCCGCGGCACCCTCGACGACGTGCGGCAGGCGGTGGCTTCGGTGCGCGGCAGTGCGCATGCGCGGGTGATGGTGGTGGTGCCCGCGTCGGAGGCGATGGCCGGTGTGATGGTCCACCGGGGTGCACGGGAGGCGTTGGAGGAGGGGGTCGCTCTGGTGAGGGCAGCCCGGGACCTGGACCCCGGGGTCGCCACGGACGTGTGCCTGGCCGATGCCTCCCGCGCGGACCACGGGTTGATGGCCCACTTCGCGCAGGCGATGACGGCCGCGGGCGCGGGCACCGTGGTGCTGGCCGACACCGTCGGGCGTCAACTGCCCGGGGAGGCCGCCGAGATGTTCCGGCGGGTGGCGGCGCGGACGGATGCGGACGTGGTGCTGGGCTCGCACCTGCACAACGACCTCGGGCTTGGGCTGGCCAACACCCTGCAGGCGCTGGGTGCGGGCGTGCGGCTGGTGTCCAGTTCCTGGCTGGGCATCGCGGAGCGTTCCGGGATGGCCGCCACCGAGCAGTTGCTCTTCCTGCTCGCGCATGACTCCGCCCGGGTCAGTGCGTTGCTGGACCCGGCATCCCAGGAGACCGACCTGTGGTGGACGCGGCCCGATCTGTCCCGGCTGCCAGGGATCGCACGGATGGTCGCGCGGGAGACCGGTGTGCCGCTCACGGTGACCACCCCCGTCGTCGGCACCGGCGTGGGCACGATCTCCACCGGCACCCCGTTCGTGCACCCGGAGCTGTTCCAGCCCTTCGACCCGCAGGCCCTGCTCGGCACGGCTCCCGGTGTGGTACTCACGCAGCTGGCCAGTGCCCGCGTGGTCTCGGCGGTCGCGGCCCGGCTGGGACACCGACTGGACCGGGAGCAGGCGCGGGCCGCGATGGGGTGGGTCAAGTCCCGTGCGTACGCGACCAATTGCGCCGTGGTCGACGACGACGCCTTCGCCGCCTACCTCGACGGCCTCACCGCACCTGCCCCCGCCGCCGTCGCCGTCCCCGGGGCCCGACTCCGCGAGCCGGTCGCCGTGTCGGGAGAAGGGGACGTACGGTGAGCGCCTCGTCGTCCTCCACAGGTGGCGGCACCGTGGACCTGGACGGTGCCTGCCGCGCCCTGGACCGGGGTGCGGCCGTGGTCCTGCCCAACCCCGCACCGCTGACCTGCGTCGTCGCCGCCACCGCCGCGCCGGTGGTCAACGAGGCCAAGGGACGCCCCCGGGATCAGCCCGTCGCGCTGTGGGCCCACTCCCCCGACGCCGTGGACACCCTCGCACCCTTCCTCGGCCTCGGCGAGCCCGACGGCGTGCTGCTGCGCCGCCTGCTGTCGGAGGAACTGCTGACGGTGCTGGTGCCGCTGGCCCCGGAGGCGCGGCGGCCGGAGTGGCTGCGGCCCGCGTCCAAGGACGGCTGGGCGTTGTTGTTCGGGGCCCGGTGGCGGCCGTTGGCGCCGCTGCTGGACCGGTTTCCGCTCTTGTACGTCAGTAGCGCCAACCGCACCGGGCAGCCACCCGCCGCGGACGTGGAGGCGGCGGTTGCGATGTTCCCCGCGACGACGGCCGTACTCGGGGAGCCCCTGCCGCCGCGCACCGGCGGCGCGCCGCGCGCGGCGACCACCACCGTGCGCCTGCACCGGGGCGGCCGGCTGGAACTCCACCGGCACGGGGCGCAGGACCGCACCCACCCGGACGCCGCCGCCTATCTCACCCACCTCGGCTCCGTCGCGGAGGGACGGCCAGGGCTTGGCCGGGGCGAAACGTACGGGTGAGGACGTGGCGTCGCCCGGCGGCCACCAGGCCTTCGAATTCGGTCAATCCCCCGACGTACCAGCCGAGTTCACGGCGACCCGCGCTCACCTCCGGCACCCCCTCTCCCGGCAGGCAGCGGCTTCGCCCCCGCCGCTGCGGCCGCTGTGCGGGGCAGAGCGTGCGGAGTGCACGGGGCGGCCGGAATGCGCCCCTCCAACCGATAGCGGGGTATCGCTTGTGCTAGCCTCCGACAAGAGATAGTCAGGTATCACTTAGTGGTGGTGTCCTGCGCACAGGGCAACGGCGGAGCCACCGGGCCGGTCGCCGCGCGCGCGGAGTCGCACCGCCCGTCGTGGCACACGTGTGCCAGCGAGGAGAGACCATGACCGCCCCAGCCTCCGCAGCCTCCGCACCTCGTATGCCCTTCGCCCGCCTCAACGCCCTTGATCTGCCACCCCTGTTCAGCACCCTGCGCACGGAGGGGCCACTGAGCCGGGTGATCACTCCCGCCGGAGATCCGGCCTGGCTCGTCACGGGGTACGACGAGGCCCGCACGCTCCTGGGCGACAAGCGGCTCGGCAAGACCCACCCCGCCCCCGAGCGGGCGGCCAGGATCTCCGAGGCCGCGATCCAGTCCGGCCCCGTCGGCAGCTTCGCCGACGAGGAGCGCGAGCACACCCGCATGCGCAAGGTGCTCACCCCCGCCTTCTCGGCGCCCCGGATGCGTCGACTGACCTCCAGGATCGAGGAGTTGACCGAGGGCTGCCTCGACGCGATGGAGAAGGCCAGGGCCCGCGCGCCGCACGCGCCGGTGAACCTGCACGACCATCTGTCGTTCCCGCTGCCGGTGCAGGTCATCTGTGAACTCCTCGGCGCCCCGCAGTCCGACCGGGACCTGCTGCGCGACTGGTCGACACGCATCGGCATGCTGCACGGCGGCGCCGACTCGCAGCAGGCGATGGCCGAGTTCCAGGCGTACACGGGCCGCCTCGCCGAGATCAAACGGGCACACCCCGGCCAGGACGTCGTCACCGACATCGTCCAGGTGCAGGCCGAGGACCCGACGTTCACCGAGGACGAACTGACGCGCATGGCGGCCGGTCTGCTGTTCGCCGGGCACGAGACGACCTCGACCCGCATCGACTACGGCACCCTGTTCCTGCTGAGCGACCCGGACCGCCGGGAGCGCTTCGTCGCCGACCCCGAGGGTCAGGCGCACGCCACGGTCGAGGAGATCCTGCGCATGGCGGCGCCGGGCGGGCTCGGTCTCATGCGGTACGCACGGGAGGACGTTCGGGTCGGGGGCACCCTCATCGCGCGCGGCGACGCCGTCCTGATCGCCATCAACGCCGCGAACCGGGACGGGGCCGTGTTCGCCGAGGCCGAGTCCTTCGACCCGGCGCGCACCCCCAACGCCCACCTGGCCTTCGGGCACGGCGGGCACTACTGCATCGGCAACGCCCTGGCCCGCACCGAGATGCGGGTCGCCTTCACCGCCCTGTTCCGGCGCTTCCCCGGCCTGCGGCTGGCCGCCGACGCGTACGCGTTGCAGGAGTACGACGGCGAGCGGCTCACCGGCGGTGTGGCGGAGGTGCCGGTCCTGTGGTGACCGGCGGCGGTGCCGGTCCCGTGGTGACCGGCGGAGGTGCCGGTCCCGTGGTGACCGGGCGCGTGCGGCTTACCGAATCGAGCAGGGACGTGGCGTCATGAGGGTGGAAGTCGAACGGGCCAAGTGCGTCGCGTCGGGGCAGTGCGCGATGACGGCTCCCGCGGTCTTCGACCAGAGCGAGGACGACGGAACGGTGGTGGTGCTGGACCCCGCGCCGCCGCGCGAGGCGCACGGGCAGGCGCGGCAGGCCGCCGCGATGTGTCCGGGGTCGGCCATCACCGTACGAGGAGACGAGTAACAGCCCCTGCCCAAAAGGCAGTTGGGGTGGCCGCCCGCCTCAGCCCTCCGCACGCCACAGCGGTGGCGCGGGCATGGGCAGGGGGCTGGCGGCCGCCGGGGCGAGGCCGTCCAGCACCAGCGCGACGTAGCGGCGCCAGCCGCCCTCGCCCGGCTCCATCGTCCACAGCACGCTGAACAGCATGCCCACGATCCGGCGCACGTCCTCCGGCACGAGGTCGTCCCGGATCGCCCCGGTGTGCTGGCCGCGCTCGACGAGCGGGTTCAGGGCGTCGAAGAAGCGGTCGCCGACGTCGCCGTTGAGCGCGCCCGCGTTCCGGGCGGCGGTCAGCACGTTGTAGTCGCCGATCGCGGAGGACATGGCGGCCTCCAGCACGAAGGCCAGGCCGCGCACCGCGTCCGCGTCCCGCCGCGCCCGGTCCACCGCGGGCATCACCTGTTCCGCGAACTGCCGGTCCAGCACCGCGCGCAGCAGCGTCTTCTTGTCCGGGAAGCGGCGGAACAGGGTCGCGATCCCGACCCCCGCCCGGCGGGCGACCTCGTCCAGCGGGGCGTCCGGGCCCAGTTCGCCGAACACCTCGACCGCGGCCCGGACGATCTTGTCGGAATTGCGGGCCGCGTCGGCGCGCAGCGGCTTCGGACTCTGGGTCGGCATGCCGTCAGTCTACGCACCGCACTCATCTAAGTGATAGTCGACAATCGCTTCAGCTTGACACCACACACGGTTGAATTGATAGTTGGCTATCGATTGCACGGGGTGCAGTCGCCCGGCCATGACACGGCAGGCGTCAACTGCCCTGCACCGGCGACCTGTTGCCCCTCCCCGCTCCTCCCGGAATCCGAGGAAGACCCTCCATGCCCCTTCCGTCCACGGCTCCCCGCAGCGGCCCGGTGGTCGCGACGCTGGCCCTCGCCGGTGTCACCGCCGCGGTGATGCAGACCCTGGTCACCCCTCTGCTGGCCGACCTGCCCCGCCTCCTCGACACCTCCGCGTCCAACGCCGCCTGGGTGATCACCGCAACGCTCCTGGTCGCCGGTGTGTGCGTACCGATCAGCGGCCGCCTCGGGGACCTGCTCGGCAAGCGGCGCATGCTGCTGGCCTGCGCGGTGCCGCTCGTCGTCGGCTCGGTGGTGTGCGCGCTGGCCGACGGGGTGGTGGCGATGATCGTCGGGCGCGGCCTCCAGGGGGTCGGCATGGGCATGATCCCCCTGGGCATCGCCCTGCTGCGCGACGTCGTGCCCGCCGAGAAGCTCAGCTCCTCGATAGCCCTGGTCAGCGCCTCCATGGGCATCGGCGGCGGGATCGGCCTGCCGGTGGCGGCCGCCGTCGCGCAGTACGCGAGCTGGCGGCTGCTGTTCTGGGGAGCCGCCGCGCTGGCCGCCGCGGTCGCGGTCATGATCTTCGTACTGATCCCGGAGGTACCGGCAGCGGCGAAGGGGCAGCGCTTCGACGGCCTCGGGGCGCTGGGGCTCGCCGTGGGTCTGGTGTCCCTGCTGCTGGCGGTCTCCAAGGGCGCGGACTGGGGCTGGGGTTCGGCGACCACGCTCGGTCTCTTCACCCTCGCCGTGGTGACGTTCGCCGTCTGGGGGCGGTACGAGTGGCGCACCCGGGAGCCGCTGGTGGACCTGCGCACCACCGCCCGCCCGCGCGTCCTGCTCACCAACCTCGCCTCCGTACTCATCGGCTTCGGCATGTACGCGAGCATGCTGGTCGTGCCGCAGCTGCTCCAGTACCCGACGGCCACCGGCTTCGGCCTGGGGCAGACGATGCTCGCCGCCGGTCTGTGGATGCTGCCGGGCGGGCTGATGATGATGGCCGTCTCCCCGCTCGGCGGGAAGCTCACCAACGCCCGCGGCCCGAAGACGACGCTGATCGCGGGGGCCCTGGTCCTGGCCGCCGGGTATCTCGCCTGCCTGTTGCTGGCCGGTACGGCGTGGGGTCTGATGCTCGCCATGATGGTGATGAACAGCGGGGTCGCCCTGGCGTACGGGGCGATGCCCGCGCTCATCATGAGTACCGTGCCGCTCAGCGAGACCGGGGCGGCCAACGGCTTCAACGCATTGATGCGCTCGCTGGGCACCTCCATCGGCGCGGCGGTCGTCGGTGTGGTGCTCGCCCAGATGACCACCACCATGGGCGGTCACGTGTTCACCTCGGAGGGCGGATTCCGCACCGCCCTGGTGATCGGCTGCGTCCTGGCACTGTCCTCGGCCGCGATCGCCGCGTTCCTCCCGGCTCCCCGGCCGGACGACCGGTTCGGGCGGGCCACCGACAGGTCACCCGAACCGGCCGAGGCGGACGCAGCCTCGTAACGGACGCACCGTCGTCTGCGGGTGCCCGGCGTGGACTCCGCTCGGCCCGGCACCCGCGCTCAGCGTGATCCGCTACGCCGGGCTCGTCTCGGGGCGGCGACCGGCGCCCACGTCGGCCAGCAGCTCCGCGAAGGGCCGCGGGTCGCTGAAGTAGCCGACGTGTGAGGCGGCCAGGGTGTGGACGTCGAACGGGTTCCACGGGGTCAGTGCGTCCGCCGTGCGGATCATGTGGTCCTGCACGGCCGGCGGGATGCTCCGGTCCGAGGAGAGCCGTACGAAGGTGTGCGGGACCCTCCCCCACCGGTCGGCCCGGGCCACCGCCCCCTGCTCCAGCACCCCGTAGTTCTCGTCCGGGTCCATGGAGTCCAGCAGCACCCGGAACTGATGATCGGTGGCGTCCGCCATGACGGCGGCCTTGAGCTGGGCGAACAGCCCGGGATCGGCGTGTGCCGCCCGCCAGTTCAGACGTACGACTCCGGGAGCGCCCGTGAGCGGCACGGCGATCCGGGCCGCCGCGGCGTCCAGGAGGTTGTCGTCGACGACGTCCCGCACGTCAGTGACCATGGCCGGATCGCTGAGGCAGACGGCGGAGAGGCAGGCGACGCGGTCGAGGAGGTCGGGCACGGCATTGGCGACCGCCGTGACGGTCAGGCCACCGAAGCTGTTGCCCGCCAGGATCACCGGCCCCGCCGGGGCGAGCCGGTTCAGGACGTCCACGACGTGACGCACGTTGTCCTGGAGGGTGACGCCGTGCATCGGGGAAGGGGCGGCGGCCAGTGCTGCCGGGTCCTGCGGCTGCCGGTAGTAGGCGGCGGGGTGGTCGGCGCGGTTGCCGTGTCCGGGCAGGTCGACAGCGTAGGAGCGGCACCCGTGCAGGGCCGGCTCGTGGTGCCGACGAACGCTCGGGTCAGCACCGGGCCGGGGGCTCCGACTGCACGCGCAGGCTCTGCCAGTTGTGGATGGATGGGTACATGGCCGGGACCCTGCGTCCCGCCCGGGGCCTCCTGCCATCGCATTGTCGGTGCGAGCGGCGTCGGAGGGGGGCGTGGCTGACGGTGCGGCGCAGGCGGGCATCCTTGCTGGTCGTGGGGGAGACGCCGCGCGCCGTACGGCTGTGGGAGCGGCCGTCCGGCGAGGCGTGGCGGGTGTCGACCGGTCGATTCCAGTGGGGATGGGGGCATGTGGTGATGTACGGGAGGAAAGGGTGACGTCGTGGCGGGGGTGGCGACTTCCGTCGAACTGGGGTCGGGTCGGCGGGAACCTTCGGTCGGGTGCCGGACACGTACAGGGCATGGAACTGAACGACGCTGGTCCCACCGCACCGGTCGGCGGGATGTCCGACCGGGAACTGTGGGCGAGAGCCGTCGACGGCGACCGGGAGGCCTTCGGCCAGATCTTCGACCGCCATGGCAAGACCGTCTACAACCACCTGTTCCGGCGCACGGCCGACTGGTCCGAGGCAGAGGACCTCACGTCGACCGTGTTTCTGCACGCCTGGCGTCGCCGGTCGGAGACGGTCCTCGACCGGGACTCGGCGCTGCCGTGGCTGCTGGGCATCGCCGACCGGCTGGTGTCGAACACCAGGCGCCGGCTGCGGCGGGCCGAGGCGTTGCTGCACCGGCTCGTCTCGCACGACGAGCCGGTGGGCGACCACGCGGACCGGGTGGCCGGGCGGGTCGACGACGAGCGCCGCATGTCGGAGATCCACCGGGCGCTGGCCCGACTGCCGCGCCACGAGCGTGAGGTGGTCGAACTGTGCATGTGGTCGGGCCTGGATCAGCAGGCGGCCGCGACGGCGCTGGGGGTGGCGGTGGGGACGGTCAAGTCCCGGCTGCACCGGGCCCGGCGCAGGATGGGGGCCGACCTCCTGGAGGCCGACCCCCTGGACGGGGCCTCGGCTCCGGCGTCCTTCCGTTCCAAGGATTCCGACAGCTCGAACATTTCGGGCAGTTCGAAGACTTCCGGCAGTTCAAAGAATTCGGTCCACCCCGTCCATGCGGAAGAGGTCGCACGATGAAACACACGCAGGGCATTCCTGCGGCTCCTTCCGATCGTGATCTGCCGGACCACCGGCGGACTCGTAAGGAGCTCCTGATGAAGATCGACGCAGCGAACAACCGGCCTTCGCCGCAGCGCAAGTGGGCGGTGCCGCTCGCGGCCGCCGCCGGTGTCGCGGTGATGAGCGTCGCGGCCGTCACCATCCTCGGCGGAAACGGCGAGGCCAAGCCGGTTCTCGCCAACCCGGCCGGAAACCCGACGCACACCGGGAAGCCGACCCCGGCCGGGGAGAAGAAGAGTTCCCCGAAGGCGGATGCGAAGAAGGACGGCAGCGGCGTGACCGCCGGCCGCCCGACGCAGGCCCCGGAGACCACCTTTACCGTCACCAGCACCAGGACGACCACGATCGACGCCAAGAGCGTCGCCAAGATCCTGAGCTCCTGCCTGGGCGCGGAAGCCTCGCGCTACCAGCCGGTGGTCGCCCTCCGCGCGCCCCTCGTCGCGCCGGACCGGGACGGCGTGGTCCTCGCCGTCAACGCGAAGAAGCAGTACGTGCAGTGCGTGACGCAGGGCGACAAGGGCCGGAGCGACAACCACCCGCCCACGTTCATCAACAACCGTCTGTGGGGCACCGGCAAGAAGATCGCGTACTTCGACAGCATCGGCACGCCCGTCGGCAAGAACAAGCAGCTCTTCGAGGGCGCCGGGCACTACACCTCCGACGTCGCCAAGGTGACCGTCAGCTTCGGTGACGACCCGAAGCAGTACCCGACGGTCATGGCCGGGGGCGCGTTCGCCTTCTCGGCGGAGCTCTCCTCCACCTCCACCCCCGACCGGCTCGACCCGGGCCTGGACGCGCACATCCATGCCTTCGACGCGTCCGGCAAGGAGATCTACAACCAGCAGAAGGACCCGCAGTTCAACTGACCCCGAGGGGCGTGGGCCGCCCCGCCGCCGCTGCCCCGGCGCAGTGCCGTGGCAGTGCCGGGGCAGTGCCGGGGCAGCCACCGCACGTCGCCGGGGCGGTCACGCCTCCTGGCGGCCGGGGAGCCTGCCCTTGACGACCTTGCCCCCGGCGTTGCGCGGCAGCGCGTCGACCAGCACCAGGTCCTTGGGCATCTTGAAGGAGGCCAGGCGGTCCTTCAGGAAGTCGGTGAGCTGGGGCAGGGAGAGGGTGGTTCCGGGGGCCAAGGAGGCGTAGGCGACCGGCACTTGGCCCCAGCGCTCGTCCGCGCGGCCCGCCACCGCGATCTCCCGCACCGCGGGGTGTTCGGCGACGGCGTTCTCCACCTCGGCGCAGTAGACGTTCTCACCACCGCTGATGATCATGTCCTTCTTGCGGTCGACGACCCAGACGAAGCCCTCCGCGTCCTGCCTGACCAGGTCGCCGGAGTGGAACCACCCTCCGGCGAAGGCGTCCGCGGTCTCCTGCGGCTTGTTCCAGTAGCCGCGGGTCACCGTGGGGCCCCGGTAGACGATCTCGCCGATCTCTCCGGCCGGTACGTCGTTCATGGCCGCGTCGACCACGCGGTACTGGACGGTCGGGATCGGGCGGCCCACCGAGCCCAGCTTGCGCAGCGCGTCCTCGCCGCGCAGGACACAGGTGATGGGGGACGTCTCGGTCTGCCCGAACACCGCGACGTTCAACGCCTCGGGGAAGCTCTTGCTCATGGCCCTCAGCGTCTCGTCGCTCGCGGGGGCGGCTCCCCAGCTGATCACCCGCAGCTTCAGGTCGCGTTCGGCGATGCCGGGCCTGGCGCAGATCAGGTCCCACTGCTGGGGGACGTTGAAGACGACGGTGGCGCCCTCCTGTTCGTACGCGTCGAGTACGGCGTCGGGGTCGAAGGCCCCGAGCGGGTGGATCACCACGGTGCCGCCGACCAGGAAGTTCGCGACGATCGAGCCCAGTCCCGCGATGTGGAAGAACGGGGCGGTGAGGAAGCCGACGTCGGAGTCGTCGAACATGTCCATCGCCTGGATGCAGGTGATGGCCTGCACCTGCATGTTGCGGTGGGACAACAGCACGCCCTTGGGCCGCCCGGTGGTTCCGGAGGTGTACATGATGAGGGCGGTGGACTCCTCGCTGATGTCGGGGAGTTCCATCGGCGGGTGGGCGGTCAGGAACTCCTCGTACGTCTCGTACGGGCTGCCGTTCGCGGCGGCGTCCGCTGCGCCGATGACGATGACCGTACGGATGGACGCGGCGGCCGGGACCTCGCGGAGCCGGGGCAGCAGGTGGGCGTCGACGACGATCGCGGAGGGGGTGCAGTCGGCGAGGATGCCGTCCAACTCCGGTGCCGCGAGGCGGAAGTTGAGCGGGACCGCCATGGCCCCCAGGCTGTTCGCGGCGAAGACGCTCTCCACGAACCACGGGTGGTTCAGGGTGAGCAGGGCGACCCGGTCACCCTCCCCCACGCCACGGTCGGCGAGCGCGGCGGCCAGGGACAGCGAGCGCCGGGAGAGCTGGGCCCAGGTCGTGGTGGCCCCGAGGTACCGCAGGGCGGGCCTGTCGGGCCGCATCAGCGCGTGGGTGGCCGTGTGCGCCATCCAGTGGTGGCGGAAGGAAGAGGCGGGGACCGTATCCGTGGACATGCCACTCCTTGAACTCGGAAGCCGGAAGGGTGGGGGTGAAGGGGTACAGGCGAGGGGGTGGGCGAAATTATGCCTGCGGAAGAGCCCCTCCAGAAGGGTTTTGTTAATCAAAAATCACATGGATGTGAACGGGGGGCACCAGCGGCCGGGCCGCTCCCCCCAGCGGCTTCCGGCCCTGTGGACCCCCTGTGATTGACTTGCCACCATGCTCGTGACCCCGTACGCCCCGCCCTCTCGGTGAGCGCCGATCCGCTCGCGGGTGCGCGGCCGCGCAACCGCAGACAGCTCATCTCCGAAGCGGCCGGCCGCGTGTTCAGCGAGCGCGGATACCACGCGGCGTCCATGGCGGACATCGCCGCCGAGGTCAACATCAGCGCGGCGGCCCTGTACCGGCACTTCCCCAACAAGTACGCGCTGTTCGCCGAGTGCGCGCACACCACGGTGGACCGGCTGGTCGGGGCGCTCGACGGGGTGCCCGCGCAGGCGGACCTGGCGGAGGTCCTGCGGGCGGTCGCCCACGTGGCCGTGACGCACCGGGCCTCGGGCGGGCTGTACCGCTGGGAGGCCCGCTACCTGGACCGGGAGGACCGCCGGCTCCTGCGGGCGAAGTTCGCGCGCGTGGTGGGACGGGTGACGGAGGCGGTACGCCGGGAAGGCTCGGCAGCAGCAGCATCACCATCGGCGTCGGCGGAGCTGCGTGCCGTGTCGGCCCTCGGGGCGATCGGGTCCATCACGATGCACCACGTCTCCATCACCCAACGCCGGGCCGAGGAAGCCCTGGTGGCGTCCGCCCTGCGGGTGGCCGCGACCGATCCCGCCGCGTCGGCGGGCGGCGGGCGGACCGTCGAACCGCCCGCCCGCCCGGAGCCGAGGACCCGGCGCGAGGAGATCCTGGCCGCCGCCATCCCCCTGTTCGCCCGGGACGGGTTCGCCAAGGTCACCAACGGGCAGATCGCGGAGGCGATCGGCCTCGTCCCGTCCGCGATCTACCGGCACTACCCCACCAAGACGGACATCCTGGCGGCGGCCTGCCTCCAGGCTGCCGAGCTGCTGGCCGAGGCGGTCGACCGCAGCCTCGCGGGAACCGACGACCCGCACGACGCGCTGACCGCGCTGGCGGCCGCCTACGTGGCCTACAGCTTCGAGCACACCGCGCTGATCAGCGTCGCCGAGGCCGAGATCGTCGGCCTGCCGGACGGTCTGCGGCAGCCGCTGATCCGCGCACAGCGCGAGCACATCGCGGTCTGGGAGCGGCAACTCCTGCTGGTGCGCCCCGACTTGGACCCCCGGCAGGCCCGCCTGCTGGTGCACGCGGGGTTCGGTGTCGTGGTCGAGAGCGGCCGCAGACTGCACTGGCGGGACACCCCGGAGAACCGCAGCGCGGTCGCCGCCCTGATCGTCGGTGCCCTCGGGCTCGGCTAGCGCGGCCCGCCCGCGTACGTACAACCCCTTTACGTACAACTCCTGTACGTACAGCTCCTGTACGTACAGCTCGCATACGAACACCTCGTGCACGTTCCTGCGCCCCGCGACCCGCCGGAGCGGCCGCGGGGCGCGGGAAGGGGGGAGCGGCGGGTTCAGGCCCCGGGGCGGTTGGCGGCGGGGAGGGTGATCAGGGTCTGCGTCGGCGAGGTTCCGTTGTTGAGGAACATCATCGCGACGCCCCGGATGAACTGGTCGAAGAGGTAGAGGGCTTCCGGGGCGACCGGTGACAGGCCTTCGCGGAAGCGCACGTACACCGGCCAGGCGACCTTGATCAGGCCGCGCGAGACCCAGTCGCGCGGCAGGCCCAGCCAGTCGGCGTACTTGTCGCCGATCAGGTAGCGGACCATCTCGTTGACGAACCCGGTGGTCAGCCCCAGGGTCGCGTCCTCGATGTAGCCGATCAGCGTCCTCGCCAGGTTGATGCCCTCCGCCGTCGGCGCGACGACCGGCCACAGCATCTGGTCGGCCTGCTTGACCGCCTCGGCCCAGCTCGCGGGGATGAACTGGCGCTGCACGCCCAGCAGATGGAGGGCGACCTGCCAGGCGTGCAGGTCGGCGGCCTCCTCCTGGGCGGAGACCTTGATGCCCCACTTCTTCATGTTCTTGTACGCGACGGTGGCCACGGAGTGGAAGGTCACCAGGATGTCGCCGTTGCTGATCGGCTTCGGCTGGTCCGCGGTCTCCATGAAGCGCTTGGAGGTCACCAGCAGGTTGCGGACCACCGAGTGCACCAGGCGCGTCTTGTTGGCGCTGACCACGAAGTAGCCCTGGGGCTGCCAGGTCGTCGGGCTGTGCAGGTCGTACCCGAAGGTGAAGGTCTTGGCCGCGCGTTCCTTCATGTCCGCGCCGCCGGCCGACCAGTACACCGCCCTGGCCTCGCGCGGGATCACCGTGGAGAGGATGCCGCTGCCCAGGCTCTCGGAGACGAACAGGTAGCTGTTCAGGCGCTTGTAGAGCTTCTCGGACGCGGCGAGGAGTGCGGGGTCCGCCCAGGAGGGAAGCCGGTTGACGTCGCGCAGGTAGTCGGTGAGGTAGCCGGGCATGCCGGACGGCAGGGCGTCGCTGTTGCGGTTCCACGCCTTCCAGGCACGGTTCACCGAGGCGATGGAGCCGTCGGCGAGCAGACGCGCCGCGACGTCGTCCGCGACCGGGTCCCAGACCTGGAACGGGTCGGTGACGGCGTCGACCCCGGCGATCGAGCCCGCGGAGGACCACGACCAGGCCTGCGGGGCGCTCGTCACGGCGGTGAGACCCAGGACGGCGCCGATCGAGAGGGCGCGCCTTCGAGTGAGATCTTCCATTTACTTGTCTACCTTCCACGCGGTTGGACGGCGCTTCCCAGAAGCGCGTATGGGCCAACTTCGGGCTGGTCACTTGGTTGTCCCGCGATGTGATTTCCGATTAACATAATGACGCGCCCAGTGGTCGGCAAGACCTGTGCACGCGGTAAAACCACGCGCTGGACCGCCCGTTGGGCAAGCACCTCGGCAAGCACCTCGGCACGCCCCCGCACAAGCCCCTCCGCAAGGCCCCCTCCCTAGGAGCCCCATGAACACGGAGCAGGACACGACGGCACCGCCCTCACCCGACGCCGCATCCGCCCTCGCAGCCCCGTCACGGCCCCCCTGGGTGACCGACGAGCTGATCGGCCGGTGGTGCGCGTGGGTGCACCGGGACGAGGCCCGCCGGGAGCCGCCCCCGGCCCCACCCCTCACCGCACTCGCCCCGTTCGACCTGGCCCCGATCGCCCCCGTCCCCTCCTGCACGCCCCAGGACGTCGACTCCGCCGTCGCGGCGGCGGCCGCCGCCCAGCGCCGGTGGGCGCGGACCCCGGTCGCGCGGCGCGGTGAGATCGTGCTCGCCTTCCACGACCTGCTCCTGGAGCGGCAGCACCAGGTGCTCGACCTGATCCAGTGGGAGACCGGCAAGGCCCGCTACCACGCCTGGATGGAGATCGCCCAGGTCGCGACCATCGCCCGGCACTACGCCCGCCGCGCGGGCCGCCACCTCGCCCCCCGCCGGGTGCGCGGAATGGTCCCCGGGCTGACCAGGGTGACCCAACTGCGGGTCCCCCGGGGCGTGGTGGGGATCGTCTCCCCGTGGAACTACCCGCTCTACCTCGGCGTGGGCGACGTACTCCCCGCGCTGCTGGCCGGGAACGGCGTGGTCTCCAAGGCCGACCCGCAGGCCGCGCTGACCCTGCTCTGGACGCGGGCCCTGCTGCACGAGGCGGGCCTGCCGACGGAGCTGTGGCAGATCGTCGCCGGGGACGGCCCCACCGTGGGCAACGCCCTCGTCGACGCGGTCGACTTCGTCTGCTTCACCGGTTCGACCGCCACCGGCCGCACCGTCGCCGAACGCGCCGCCCGGCGGCTCATCGGCGCCTCCCTCGAACTCGGCGGCAAGAACCCGCTGATCGTGCGCGAGGACGCCGACGTCGTCGCCGCCGCGGCGGGCACCGCCGTGGCCGCGTTCACCAACACCGGGCAGATGTGCATCCACGTCGAGCGGGTCTATGTGCACGAGAACGTGTACGACGCCTTCCGCGCCGAACTGGTCCGGGTGACCGAGTCGTTGCGGCTGGGAAACGCGTACGACTACACCTGCGACCTCGGCTCACTGGTCTCGGCGGCGCGGCTCGCGGCGGTCGGGGCACACGTCGAGGACGCCGTCGCCAAGGGCGCCACGGTACTCACCGGCGGCCGGGCGCGCCCCGACGTCGGGCCGCTCTTCTACGCGCCGACCGTCCTGGAGGGCGTCACGCCGGAGATGGACGTCTGCGCGAAGGAGACCTTCGGGCCGGTCGTGTCGCTGTACCCGTACGGTACGGACGACGAGGCCGTGGCCCTGGCCAACGCGGGGACGTACGGCCTCTCCGCGTCGATCTGGTCCAGGAACACCCGCGAGGCCGCCCGGCTGGCCGCCCGCGTCCGCGCCGGATCGGTCAACGTCAACGACGGTGCCGCCGCGGCGGCCGGGAGCGTCGAGGCGGAGATGGGCGGCATGGGCGACAGCGGACTCGGCCGCCGCCACGGGGCGGAGGGCATCCGCAAGTACACCGAGGCCCAGACGCTCGCCGTGCAGCGCCTGCTGCCGCTCGGCCCCCCGCCGGGGCAGTCCGCGCTGCGCTTCGTCCGTACGACCAACCGCCAACTGGCCCTGCTGCGCCGGCTGCGTGTGCGGTGACCGGCGACAGGCCTCCCGTACGGGAGTGGTGGGACGCCCTGCGGAACGCGGCGGGCACGGTCGACGCGGCCGAACTCGACGCCCTGTGGGCCGACTTGGCCACCGTCGACGCCACGTCGGTCCTGGGCTCCTGGCGGGGTCACGCCTTCCGGACCGGGCACCCCGTTGAACGGGTGCTGGCGCGCAGCCGGTGGCACGGCAAGCGGTTCGCCGCGCTGGACGACGCCGAGCCGCTGATCTGCCGCGCGGACGACGGAAGCCTCTACAGCGACACCACGTCGGGCCGGGGCGGGGCCAGCCTCTGGAACGTCGAGTTCCGGGGCGAGGTGACCGCCACCATGGTCTACGACGGCATGGCGGTGCTCGACCACTTCAAGCGGGTGGACGACACCACCCTGCTCGGCGTCATGAACGGCAGGGCGGCGGCCGTGTCCGACAGCGGGCACCTCTTCTACTTCGCCCTGGAACGCGAGTCCCCTCGGGAATCCGCCCTGGGAAGCGAGTCCTCCCAGGAAGGCACATGAAGGTCTCCGCCGTCCTGTCGCGCGGCACGGCCCCCAGCGAACTCGTCGACGCCGAACTGGACGACCCCCGCTCCGACGAAGTGGTCGTACGGATCGAGGCGGTCGGCCTGTGCCACACCGACCTCGTCACCCGGCGCAGGCTCGGCGAGCGCCCCGCCGTCCTCGGCCACGAGGGGTGCGGCACCGTCGAGCACCTGGGCGCGGCGGTCACGGGCCTCGCGGTCGGCGACCGGGTCGTGGTCTCCTTTGCCTCGTGCGGCGGCTGCGCCCGCTGCCGCGCCGGACTTCCGGGGTACTGCGCCTGGGCCACCGCCCTCAACGGCTCGGGGCGGCGGCTCGACGGATCGGCGACGCTGCGGGTGGGCGGCGAGCCGGTCTTCGGCTCCTTCTTCGGCCAGTCGTCCTTCGCCACGGCCGCGTTGGCCGACGCCCGCTCCTGCGTCCCGGTCGGTAACGTGTCCCCGCAGGCGGTCGCGCCGCTGGGGTGCGGGTTCCTGACCGGGGCGGGCGCGGTGCTCAACGTGCTGCGCCCCGGGCCCGGCGACCGGCTGCTGGTCGTCGGCGCCGGGGGCGTGGGCGCGGCCGCCGTGCTCACCGCGCTCGGGGAGGGCGTCGAGGTCGTGGTGGCCGAGCCCGCCCCGGCCCGGCGGGCACTCGCCGAGCGGTGCGGCGCCGAGGCCGTCGCCTCGCTGGACGAGCCGTTGCCGCCGGTCACCCATGTGCTCGACACCACCGGGCAGCCGGAGGCGATCACCCGGGCACTGGCCCTGCTCCAGCCGTGCGGGGCGCTCGCCCTGGTCGGGCTCGGGGCGGCCGAAGTACCCGTCGACGTACGGTCGTTGATGATGCGCGGGCTGCGCGTGCATGGTTGCGTGGAGGGCGATGCCGATCCCCGGGTGCTCGTGCCCGAGCTGGTCCGGCGGCACCGGGCCGGGCTGCTGCCGCTCGACCGGCTGGTGACCACGTATCCGCTGGCCGGCCTCGACCGCGCGGTGGCCGACCACCGGGCGGGGCTGACGACCAAACCGGTACTGCTGCCCGGCAGTTGACCCAACGTACATCCCCTCCTCCTGACGCCCATGACGCTGTACGCCCACGATCCGAAACAGGGGTTCTGATGACCGGTGTGATCTCCGCCGAGCGGTCGCTGTACGAGGACGAGCACGAGCTCCTCCGCGCGACGGCCCGCGCCTTCGCCGACAAGCACGCCGCCCCGCATGCCGAGCGCTGGCGGGCCGAGGGCAAGGTCGACCGCGCGCTGTTCGAGGAGGCCGCGCGGGCCGGAATCCTCGGCTTCAACATCCCCGAGGAGTACGGCGGCGGAGGCGTCGCCGACTACCGCTTCAACGCGGTGATCGGCGAGGTGTTCTCCCGCCACCCGGCGGCCGACGGCCTCGCCGCGGTGACGCTCTCCAGCGACATCGTGATCCCGTACTTCACCGACCTGACCGACGGCGCGCAGAAGGCCCGCTGGCTGCCCGGCATCGCCGCCGGGGAACTCGTCGTCGCGGTGGCGATGACCGAGCCGGGGACCGGCAGCGACCTGGCCGGTATCGCCACGACCGCCGTCCGCGACGGCGGCGGAGATGACTACATCGTCAACGGCAGCAAGGTCTTCATCTCCAACGGCCAGAACGCCGACCTCGTCGTCACCGCCGTCCGGACCGGACCCGACCGCCACGGCGGCCTCAGCCTGCTGGTGATCGAGGCCGACCGGCCCGGCTTCTCCCGGGGCCGCAACCTGGAGAAGGTCGGGCTGCACGCCCAGGACACCAGCGAACTGTTCTTCCAGGACGTCCGGGTGCCCGCCGCCAACCTGCTGGGCGCGGAGGGCACGGGCTTCGCCTCGCTGCTCCGCAACCTCCCGCAGGAGCGGATCTCGATCGCCGCGAACGCGGTCGCCTCCATCGAGGGAGTGCTGGAGCGGACCCTTGCGTACGTCAAGGAGCGCACGGCGTTCGGCCGCCCGGTCGGCACCTTCCAGAACACCCGCTTCCAACTGGCCGAGATGGTCACCACGGCCCGCGTCGGCCGCGTCTACCTGGACGACCTCCTCGCCCGGCACGTGCGCGGCGAACTGACCGCGGTGGACGCGGCGGCCGCGAAGTTCTGGGCGACCGAGCAGTACGTCGACATCGTCGGGCGCTGCGTCCAACTCCACGGCGCGTACGGCTACATGATGGAATACCGCATCGCCCACGACTATCTCGATTCGCGGATCTCCACCATCTACGGCGGCACCACCGAGATCATGAAGGAGATCGTCGGCCGCGACCTGGGCCTGTGAGGCACGCCGCACCCCAGGCCTGGGAGCACGCCCCGCACGATGCCCCAACTGCGTTTGCCGCACCGGCTGTTGGGACACACGGTCATCAGTGCACGGCACCCCGGGGCACCACCTCTCCGTGACGGCCCGCCCCGCGCGTGCGGAAGGGCGGGGGCATGGGCAGCGGTGCGGTGGTGGCACGGCGGGGCGAGCGGCACGTGCCGTGGCGGCGCCTTCTGGCGGCGGGGAGCCTGGGCGGCGCGGCCCTGCTGTACAACTCCTGGATCATCGAGTCGGCCGTCCGCACGCCGCTGGACCCCCGCCATTCCTACGTCAGCGAGCTGTACGCCGCCGACCAGGCAACCCGCCCCCTGTTCGCCGCCTTCGAACTCGGCTCGGCGGCGCTCCTGGTGGCGGGGGCGTTGGCGTGGCGCAGGCAGGGCGGCGGGCTCGGCTGGTGGGCGTTGGTGGGCTTCGGGTTCAGTTCGGTGGCCGACGTGCTCTTCCCGCTGGACTGCGCCCCTTCGCTGGAGCCCGGGTGCAGTGCGGTGCACCCCGTGCACACGGTGACGAGCGGCCTGGTGCACTTCTTCCTCTTCGCGTCGATGGCGTGGCTGGCGTGGTGGGCGCGCCGCCAAGCGGGGGCGAGCCGCCAAGCAGGGGCGGACCGCGCGGGGTCGGGCGGCTGGGGCGCGGTGGGCCGCTGGGGGCTGCCGCTGCTGGGCGCGTCGATGCTGGCGGCGCTCGCCACCGTCGGGCCGCTGCTGGACCACCCGGGCTGGCACGGCGTACCGCAGCGCCTGCACCTGACGCTGGTCGGGGCATGGCTGCTGCTGTTGGCGTACGGGGTCCATGCGGGCGGCGGTGTTCCCGCGCCCGGCAGGCCCCGGTGAGCCTCGCGGAGGCAGGTGGTCCGGCGCTGGGCGCGGCGTTCGCGGTGCTGACCGCCGCGGCGAACGCCGGGGGCACCGTGCTCCAGCGTGTCGCGGCCCGCGCCGTGCCCGAGGGCGACGCCTTCAGCATCCGGCTCGTCGGTCATCTGCTGCGCAACCGGGCCTGGTTCGCCGGGATCGCCGTCATCGTCCTCGCGGCCGTCTGCCAGGCGGCCGCGCTGACGTGGGGCTCGCTCACCCTCGTCCAGCCGATCCTGGTCGCCGAACTGCCCCTGGCTCTCCTCTTCGCCCACGCGTTCACCCGTACCTCCATGCCGCCCGGCGGCTGGACGGCGTGCCTGCTCACCTCCTGCGGGCTCGCCCTGGCCCTGGGCGCCGCCGCACCCGCGGAGGGCAGGCGGCCGGTCTCCGACGGCCTGTGGGTCACGGCGGTCGCGGTCGCCTCGGCGGCGGTGGTCCTGTGCGCGGGGTGGGCCGGGCGGCGGCCGTACGGGAAGGCGCGGGCCGTGCTGTTCGGGCTGGGCAGCGCGATCGCGTACGGGCTGACGGCGACGCTCATGAAGAGCGCCGTGGCACACCTCGGCGAGGGAGGTCTCGCCGCGCTCGCCGGTGCCTGGCAGACGTACGGCTGTGTGGCGGCGGGCGCGGCGGCGCTCTTCCTGCTCACCAACGCCCTGGGGTCGGGGCCCCTGTTCGTGTCCCAGCCCGCGCTCACGCTGGGCGAGGCGTTCGCGAGCCTGCTGCTCGGGGCGGTGCTCTTCGGGGATCAGGTGCGCACGGGGTGGTGGCTGGTGCCGCAGGCGGTCGGCACCGTACTGACGGTGTACGGCGTCCTGTTGCTCACGCGTGCGCGGCCCGGGCCCGAGAACTCCCCGAAGGTGTAGTCACCTGGGGAGCGTCCCGGCTGCTCGCAGCAGGCGTTGGCCGAGGGCACGGACGCAGTGGCGCAGCTCCTCGCCGCCCGTGATGCGGAACGCCATGGGCAGGGCGGCGAGTTGCTCGGCGTACCAGGAGGGATTGCTCGTCGTCCCAGTGAGGCGGCAGGAGGTGGCGCCGACGGGCTCCAGCCGTCGCACGTGGCGCACGACGAACGCCCACGGCTCGACCCGTGGTGTCGTACTGCGCACCGGCCTCCGAGCAGTGGGCCACGAGGACGCGTCGGCGGTCGCTGTCGCTGCCTACGGTCAGACCCGGAACACCGAGCCGAAGAACTCGCTGAGCAGCCGCTCCTTCAGCGGCCCGGGCAGCGCGTCGAGCAGCACCAGCACCGGGGCCATCCGGTCGGGCAGCCCGCCCGCGCCGCCCGCGCCACTCCCGCCGCCGAGTCCCGCGAAGGCCAGCACGTCCGCGACCTCCTTCGGGCCCAGTGCCGCCGGGTCGAGTCCGGCGGCGAGGTCCACGAGTGCGGGGTCCACGGTCACCGGGGGCAGCGCGCGGGCCGCGCCGAGCGCGGCGGCCAGGTCGTCGAGCAGCGCGTCGACCTGGCCCACGGTGGCCGGGGTCAGGGTGAGGTGGAGGTTGGGCGGCAGCCCGTCGAAGGAGAGCTGCGGCTGGAGGTACCAGCCGCGCTCGCGCATCTCGTCGGCGAGGTGCAGCAGCAGGCTCAGGTCCGGCGCGCCGCCCGACACGTTGCCCGGCGCGCTGCCCGACACATTGCCCGGCGAGCCCCCCGCCGTGGCACCCGGCCCGTCGCCGACGGTGAACGCCACCAGCCCCGCCGCCGGTTCGCCCAGCACCCGCACGCCCTCCGTCGCGCGCAGCCCGGCGAGGAGCCGGTCGGAGGCCTCGGCGACCCGCCCGGCCAGGGCCGTGTACCCGTCTTCGCCGACGTGCTGGAGCACCGCCCACGCCTGCGCCAGCAGACCGCCGGACTTGGTGCCCTGCACGGTCGGGTTGACCACCGGGTAGCCGGGCCAGCCCGCGTGCGCGAAGTACTGGTGGCGGCGCAGTTCGGCGTCCCGGTACAGCACGACCGAAGCCCCCTTGTCGGCGTACCCGTGCTTGTGCAGGTCCACCGAGAGCGAGGTCACGCCCGGCACCGACAGGTCGAAGGGCGGCACCTCGCGGCCCGCGCGCCGCAGGTGGGGCAGCAGCCAGCCGCCGATGCAGGCGTCGACGTGGCAGAGCACCCCGCGCCCGGCGGCCGCGGCGGCGATCTCGCCGACCGGGTCGAGCACCCCGTGCGCGTACGAGGGCGCCGAGGCGACCACGAGTGCGGTGCGGTCGGTGAGCGCCGCCGCCATGGCGTCCGCGTCGGCCCGGAAGCTGTCCGGGTCGACGGGCACGACGACGGTCTCCAGCCCCAGGTAGTGGGCGGCCTTGTGGAACGCGGCGTGCGCGGTCGAGGCGATCACCAGCTGCGGGGCGCTGATCCCGCGCACCGCCCGGGCGTGGTCGCGGGCCGCCTTGACGGCGAGCAGGATGCTCTCGGTGCCGCCGCTGGTGAAGGTGCCCTGCGCGCCGGGTGCGCCCAGGAGTCGTACCGCCGCCCCCACCACGTCGTTCTCCAGCCGGGCGACGCTCGGAAAGACCGTCGGGTCGAGTCCGTTGACCGTCGCGAACGTCGTGTACGCGGCCGCCGCGAGCTCGTCGAGTCCCGCCAGGCCCGCGTCGTAGACGTACGCGAAGGTCCGCCCCCCGCGGGTGGGCGCGTCGCCCTCGCGCAGGGCGCGCAGTTCGGCGAGCACGTCGGGGGCGGTGCGGGCGGGTTCAGTCGTCACGGCTGGTCTCTTCCTTCAGGGGTACGGGTACGGATCGGCCCGCGGGGCCGTCCTCGCGGTAGCGGTGCAGCGCCCACAGGCTCGCGGCGGCGAGCAGGGCGGGCAGCACGCTCATGCCCAGGGTGATCCCGGTCAACGCGACGCCGGGCTGGGCCACTTCCTGATCGGCCTCCGACGAACGGAACCCCGTCGCCGCGAGGACCAGCGCGAACACCCCCGCGCCCAGCGCGAAGGCGAGCGTCTCGGCGGCGGTCCACAGCCCGGTGAAGGTGGCGGCCCTGCGCCTGCCGGTGCGTACGACGTCGGCGGCGAGGGTGTCGGCGAGCAGGGTCATCGGCAGCAACTGGAGCCCCGCGTAGGCGACGCCGATGACGGCGGTGGCCGCGTAGCCGACGCCGGCCCCGGCCACGGGGGTGAGGGCGAGGAGCAGGGACCCGACGACGAAGAGCAGCGACGCGCACCACTGGGCGGTCTTGACGCCGCGCGTCCGGGCGAGCCGGTTCCACAGCGGCATCACCAGCACCAGCGGGCCGATGAGGCAGGCGAACAGCGGGGTGACCGCGCCCGGGCTGCCCAGGGTGTAGGTGGCGAAGTACTGGACGCCCGCGAGCATCACCCCCACGGCGAGCGCCTGCACCGACCACATGACCAGCAGGTGGAGGAACGGGCGGTGGGACCTGGCGGCGGCCAACTGCGCCCGGATCGACGGCTCGGCCTCGCTGCGGGCCACCGTGGGGGCCCACCGGGTGCTGAACCACGCGCCGAACATGCCGACGGCCAGCAGCAGCGCGACGGCGACCCCCATCGCCCGGTAGCTCACCGGGCTGTCCCCTTCGGCGTGGGCGATCGCCGGGGCGAACGCCCCCGACAGCAGGATCGCGACCCCGAGGAACGCCACCCGCCAGCCGAGCACCCGCCGGCGTTCGGCCGGGTCCTCGGTCATCTCGGCGGGCATCGTCACGTACGGCACCTGGAAGACGGCGTACGAGGTGGCGGCGAGCAGGAAGACCACGGCCACGTACGCGGCGGCGGCCGCTCCGCGCACGGGCGGCGCGGCGAACAGGAGCGCGAACAGCGGCGGCAGGGTGCAGGCGCCGAGCAGCAGGAAGGGGCGGCGCGGTCCGCCGCGCAGGCGGCTGCGGTCGGACACCGCGCCGACCAGCGGGTTGATCAGGACGTCCCAGGCCTTCGGCAGGAACACGGCGGCGCCCGCGACGGCGGCGGGCACGGCGAGGACGTTGGTGAGGTAGTACAGCAGGATCAGCCCGGGCACGGTGGCGAAGGTGCCTGTGCACAGCGAGCCGAGCCCGTACCCCACGCGTACCCGGCGCGGCAGGGGCGGGACGGGTTCGGGGCGGTCCCGGAGGTCTGCTGGCATGCCGCAGATCATGGGGGACGCCTCCGCCGGACGACAAGGGTGACGACGAGGGTCCGGCATGACGGTCTCGTGAACACGTCCAGGGGCTCGTCACATCGTGCCGGGGACTCGTGGCGTCGTGCCGGGGACTCGTGCCATCGTCCCGGTGCCGCGTCTCACCGCCCCGGCCCGGGACCCGGCCGTCAGGCGGCGGCGGTGAAGATGCGGTCCAGGTGGTGGCGCAGGACCGCGACGGCCGCCTCCGGGGTGCGCTGGCCGACCAGAATGCCGGTGCCCAGGGTCGCGGTCATGGCGAGCAGGCTGACGGCCTCCATGCGCGCGTCGATGCCGGGATCGGCGAGCCCGTCCCCCTGTGCTCTTTCGAGCAGGCCCGCGAGACCGTCCTCGGCGGTCTTCGGATTGGCGAGGAACGGTTGGGCAGCGAGCGCCTCGTCGGTCACGGAGAGGAGGGCGTACGAGCTGAACAGGAGGTGGAAGGTGCGGCTCTCCCCGTCGGTCGGCAGGGACGCCAGCAGCAGCGCCTCGGCGGTGGCACGCGGGCCGGGGCCGGGCCCGATCGCCGCGAGCCGGGCCCCGACACGGGCGGTGAATCCCTCGGCGAGGCGCTCAAGTCCGTGGAAGAGCAGCATCTCCTTGGTCTGGAAGTAGTACTGCACGAGGCGCAGCGACACTCCCGCCTCGGCTGCCACGTCCCGCATGCCGACGGCGTGCAGTCCGCGCCGTCCGGCGACCCGGACGAGCGCGTCGGCGATCTGCCTGCGCCGTTCCTCGTGATCGACGAGCTTGGGCATGGGTGGGTCTCCGCCCGTGAGTGGTGGATGCGGGTCCAGTTCGTCCGCTTCCGGAGGCCCCTGGAAGCTTCATGGTACAGCCGTACCATCTTCGTGATACGTTCGTACCATAACGCTCGCATCCACCCGGAGGTCCTCCCGTGCCCGAGAGCTCGACCCGACCGCGCCGCGACGTCGGCCGCTACGTCAACGACACCCTCCGCGACCGGTACTTCGCGACCTGCGACGCCGTCTTCGCGAAGGGTGCGCGCATCGACTCCGAGACGGACGTGGAGACCAGCTTCGGCACGACGCACGTCTACCGGTACGTTCCGAAGGACCCGGCGGCCGCGGCGCGCACGCCGGTCGTCCTCATCCACGGCGCGGGCTACTGCTCCGCCATGTGGTACCCCAACACCCCCGCGCTCAGCGCCGAACGCCCCGTCTACGCGCTCGACACCCCCGGCGACGCCGGCCGCAGCGTCCAGCGCGAACCCATGTGGCAGCCCGAGCGTGCGGCGCAGTGGATGGACGAGGCGCTCGACGCGCTCGGCCTCGACCGGGTCCACGTCGTCGGCTCGTCCTACGGCGGGTGGCTCGTCATCAACCAGGCCCATCTGCGGCCCGGGCGGCTCGCCTCGGTCACCGCGCTCGACCCCGGCGGGCTGGAGAAGGTGGGCCTGCGCTTCTTCGCCTGGGTCTTCGTCAGCCTCTTCGCGTCCTTCGCGCCCCGGGCACTGCGACCGCGCCTGGCGGCGTGGCTGGAGCAGCCGGTGATCGCCGATCCCGTCGTACGCCGGTGGATACAGGCGGGCGCCCGCGCCTACCGGATACGCCGACCGGCCCCGCTGCCGCTGTCGGACGCCGAACTGGCCACGATCCGCACACCGTTCGACCTGATCATGGGCAGGCGCAGTCTGCTCGTGCACCCGAGGCGCCAGCTGGAGCGGGTGCCCCGGCTGATCCCCGGCGCCCGGGCCGAGATCATCGCCAACACCGGGCACGGACCGCAGCTCGACCACCCCGACCTGGTCAACGCCCGGATGCTCGCCTTCATGGACGACGTGGACTCCCGGGCCCGCGCGCAGGCCTGATCCGGCACCGCCCCGTCAGCCTCAGGGAGCCGCCTGGTCCAGGGCCCTGCGCAGGTCCGCCGCGCTCTGGAAGCCGATCCTCGGGCGTTCGACCAGGGCCTGGTCGATGACCTCGGCGAGCGCGGCGGGCACGGCGGGGTCGCGGCGGCGGATCGGGACGGCGGGTTCCTGGAGGACCACCTGCCAGGGGTCCTTGCCGCGCGGGAACTCCCTCGGGAGCTGTCCGGTGAGCATGGTGTAGAGGCAGGCCGCGAGCGCCCACACGTCCACTTCGGGTGCGGCCCTGCGGAAGTTGACGACCTGCTGGCGCGGCATGAACATCGGCTTTCCCGCCGTCGCCCCGGTACGGGTCAGACCGCTCAGGCCCGCCTGGTCGAAGGCCTTGCTGATGCCGAAGTCGGCGATCTTCGCGGTGCGGGAGCCGTCGGGTTCCTCCTGGAGCAGGATGTTGGAGGTGCTCAGGTCGCGGTGCACCACGCCCTGCCCGTGGGCGTGTTCCAGGCCGAGCAGCGCGTGCACCGCGATCGGCAGCGCCTCCTGGACCGGCAGCCGCCCGCCGCGCTCGGCCAGCAGCCGGTCCAGGCTGCCGCCGGTGCAGAACTCGGTGGTCAGGAAGAAGGTCCCGTCCGCGAACCCGGCGTCGTGCAGGGCGGCGACGTGCGGGTGCTTGAGCGCCCGGGTGAGCGCGACCTCGCGCAGGAAGCGGGCCCGGGCGGTGGCGTTCGCTGCCACCTTGGGCAGCATCACCTTCAGCGCCACGTCCACGCCGGTGGCTTCGTGCCGGGCGAGGTAGACGGCGCCCATGCCACCGCGCCCCAACTCCCGTGTCACCGTGTATCCGTGAATGGCCGTCAGGTCGGGGCGGCCGCCCTGGGCCAGTTCCAGCAGCAGGTCCAGGACCGCGCCCGGCTCTGCCTGGCAGGGGGCGCACAGGATCTCGCCGCCCCGGCCGTCCGCCCCGTCGCCGATCTCGCGGGCGCACTGGGCACACCGTACGAGAACGAGCGTGGCCGGCCGGGACACGCCGACGCGCAGCACGGTGTCGCCGAGGCGGATCTCGTCGCCGTCGGCGAGGTCGTGCTCGGGGTAGACCTCGGTGGCGGCCTCCTCGGGGGTGAGGCCCCGGCGGCGTTGGCCGATCTTCTCGCCGTTGACGTACGTGCCGTTGAGGCTGCCGAAGTCGCGGATGCGGATGTCCGGGGGGTTGATGTCCAGCAGGCAGTGGTGGCGCGAGACGGTCGTGTGGTGCGCGTCGTCGGGTATCTGCGGCAAGCAGTCGACGGAGCGGCCGAGTACGCAGGTGGCGCGTTCGTCGAAGACGTACTCGGTGGGGTCGAGCCGTCCCTCGACGAGCGTGAGGGTGACGGTGGGCGGCGTGGTCATCGTGCTCCTTCTGCGTGCGTGTGACCGGGCAGGGTCCGACGCGGGGTACGGCGCGCGGTGCCCCCGACCCGCTGGGGTGCTTTCCGCGTCCACGGCGGCGGCGGGGTTGCGTACGGGCGGCGCGGTCGGGCGGCGGGGTGCGGGCGGGCGGCGCGGTCGGGCGGCGGGGTTGCGTACGGGGGCGGGCCGCGTCCGCTGCCGTCTCCGGGTCGCCGCCGTCCGTCATGGCCGGACCCTCCAGCTCGTCGCCGTCCGTCATGACCGGACCCCTCCAGCAGCTCGCGGGCCCGCCCGTGCGTGCCCGCGTCCGAGCTACGCCGACTGCCGGAACCGTAACGCATGCCGATGCGAAGGAGCTCGACGCCCGCCGTCAACTGCCGTGGCCTGCACAGGAGTTCGCGGACATGGCTGGGGTGGCCGCTACGGCAGGTGCCAGAGCCTGGCAGCTTCCTCCGCGCCTTCGCCCTCGCGGGCCGGGCCTCCGTCGTGGCCCGCCGCCAGGCTCGTGCCGTCGGGGCTGAAGGCCACGGCCGTCACCCGGCCGGGGCAGGTGAAGGTGGCGGTGGTCGTCCCTGCGGCGGTGTCCCACAGGCGGACGGTGCCGTCCTCGCTGCCGCTGGCCAGGCGGCCGGCGCTCGGGTGGAAGGCCAGGGCGTTGACCCCCTTCTTGTGGCCCTTCAGCGTGGCGACGCGCTGTCGGGTGGCGGTGTGCCACAGCCTGACGGGTCCGTCCGTCTCGGCATACGCCAGGAGCTGGCCGTCCGGGCTGAAGGCCGCGGCGTCCCGGCCGACCCGTTCCTCGTCGACGGTCGCCACGCGTTGCCGATTCGAGAGCCTGCGCAGCGTCAACGGGCTTGCGGTGGTGAGGAATTCACCGTCCGCACTGATGGCCAACGGCCCGTCGTGCTTGCCCTGGCGCACGTCGAGCCTGCGGCCGGTGGCCGGGTCCCAGACGTACAGGCCCGCGTCCAGGGCCGCGCCGACCAGGGTCCGGCCGTCCGGGCTGACGGCGAGGGCGTACAGATAACCCTGGTTCGCCTCGGGGGACGGCGGGCCCTCCAGGGTCCGCACCAGCCGTCCCGACGCCACGTCCCACAGGCGGACCTTGTTCTCCTCGGCCCTGATCAGGAGCCCCCGGTCCGGGCTGAACAGCGTCGGCTGCTGGTGCTTCGCCCAGCCGATGCGCGTACTGGTGCCGCGTCGGGTACGGACGTCCCAGCGGCGGATCACACCGTCGTCACCGGCGCCCAGCAGCGTCCGGCCGTCCTTCGCGAAGCCGATGGTGCGCAGGCCCGGTGGCGCGGAACGGTCGGAGCCGTCCTGGGCGTCCTGGGCGTTCTTCGCGAAGACCACGGCCCCGGAAGGATCCGGTCCTGGCGTGCCCGACGTGCTGGAGCCCTTGTCCTCCTCCTGCCGCAGCAGCGGAATCCCGACGACGGCGCCCACTGAGGCGACGGCCGTGACCGCGCCGAGCAGGAGCCTGCGCCGGGGCATGCCGGGGGTGGGCGGTGCGGGAGCGGCGGGTTTCGGCACTGCCGGTGGATGAGCGGGCGGGTAGGGGGTGGTCGGTTCGGGCCGGGTCACTCCCGGGAGCCCGTCCCGCAGGGGCTCGGACTGCGACGCGGCCTTCGGTACGGGCCCGGACTCGGACGGCGGTCCCGACAGGGCCATCGTGGGTACGTCGTCGGAGACGTGCGCCCGAGCCGGGACACCGGCGGACAACTCGGCGAAGAGGGACGGGAGTTCGGCCCCCGAGGGCCGGTGGGCCGCGTCCTTGGACAGGCACGCGGCCAGCAGCGCGCGGAGGCTGCCCTCCACGGCGTCGAGCGAGGGTTCGTCGTCGAGGATGCGCTGCACGACCTCCACCAGGGACGGCGCGTCGAACGGGCTCCGCCCGGTGGCGGCGAACGCCAGGACCGAGCCGAGGGAGAACACGTCGCCGGCGGGCCCGGCCCGGTCGGTACGGATCTGCTCCGGCGACATGTAGGCGTACGTCCCGACGATCGCCCCGGTCTCGGTCAGTGAACTCGCGTCCACGGCACGGGCGATGCCGAAGTCGATGATGCGGGGTCCGTCCTCGGCGAGGATGACGTTGCCGGGCTTCAGGTCGCGGTGGACCAGCCCGCACCGGTGGATGGCGGCCAGCCCCTCGGCGAGCCCCGCGCCGAGCCGCAGCACCGCGTCGGGGGCGAACGGGCCCTGCGTGCGGACGGCCTCGCTCAGCGTCGGGCCCGGGATGTACGCGGTGACCAGCCAGGGGGACGCGGCGTTCGGGTCGGCGTCGACGACCTGGGCGGTGTGGAAACCGCCGACCCGCCGCGCCGCCTCGACCTCGCGGGCGAAACGCCGCCGGAACTGCGGAGTTGAGGCGAGCCCCGGCTGGATGACCTTGACCGCGACCCGGCGGCCGCCCGGCGACGTACCGAGATAGACCCGCCCCATGCCGCCCGCGCCCAGGCGGCCGTCCAGGCGGTAGGTGCCGACCCACTGCGGGTCGTCGGGTTCGAGCGCGTCCATGCGTACCGTCCGGTGGGGGGAGGGAGGGATGAGGAGCGGGGGGAGCTAGGGGAGATTCCAGAGGTGGATCTCGCTGTGCGACGCGTGGTTCGCGGAGGTGCGGTGGAGGACGGCGGCCAGCGTCCCGCCGTCTGGGCTGAACGCGATCGCCATGGTCCTCAGGAGGGGGCGGGACGGGGACGTGGTGCCGGTCAGGGTGGTCACGACCCGCTGGGTGGCGATGTCCCAGAGGCTGATGTCCTTGCCTCGGGGGTCGGCGTCCGCCTGGCGGTACCCGGCCCGGCCCGCGACCACCATCGTCCCGGGCCTCCCGGGGCGGTACGCCGCGACGGCGCCGTCGCCGTCACGGTTGGTGTACGTCGCGGTGAGGCGGCCGGTGTCCGGGGCCCACACCCTCACGTCGTCCCCCGTGGCGGCGAGGCTCCTGCCGTCCGGGCTGAACATCACCGAGCGGTAGCGCTTGTCCCGGTCGTCGACGAAGGTCCTGATGCGGCGGCCGGTGGTGGCGGACCAGAGCTCCACCGGATCGTTCCTGCCCCGCTCGGTCGCACTGGCCACCGTCGTGCCGTCGGGGCTGAACGCGACGGCGGAGGCGGCGCCGGTGTGCCGGCCGAAGGGGTCGGTGGAGCGTCCGGTCGAGGTGCTCACGAGTCGGAGCCCGCCCCTGTTGAGGGCCGCGGCAAGCAGGTCGCCGCCGGGGGCGACCGCCAGGCCGTTGACGCTCTCGAAGGTGCCTGAGTAGCGGGCGAGGACGCCCTTCGGGGCGCGGGTGCGCATGTCCCAGTGGCGCAGGGTCTGGTCGAGGCCGCCGCTGTAGAGCGTCTCGCCGTCCGGGCTGAAGACCAGGCTGAGGATGCTCGACGCGTGGCCCTTCAGCGTGGCGGTCAGGCGCCGGGACGTGAGGTCCCAGAGCAGCACCTCGCCGTTCAGGCCGCCGCCCGCGAGGGTCCGCCCGTCGGGGCTGAAGGCCAGGCGGTCGATGTCGTCGGTCCGGTCGGTCAGCCGTGCGACCGGCTCGGCGGGGTTGCGGGCGGGGGTCGGGGACGTACCGGAACGGGCCCTCTCCGAGCCTTTCGGCCGTTCGTCGCCCGGGTCGCCCGGGTCGCCCGGCAGGAACAGGAACGCGGAGGCGGCGGCCCCGGCCGTGGCGGCGGCCGCGATCCCGCCCAGGAGCAGCCTGCGCCGGGCAACTGGACGAGGGGCGGGGGGACGTGCGGCGGGGCCGGTGACCGAGAGGCGGTGCAGGATCTCGGCGGCGGAGGGGCGTTCGGCGGGGTCCTTGGCCAGGCAGGCGCGGATCAGTCGGTGCAGGCTGCCGTCCTCGTCGAGGCCCGTCAGGCGGGGCGGTTCGCCGACCACCCGGTGGATGATCGCCGGGACGCTCGACGCGTCGAACGGGCTGCGGCCGGTACCGGCGAACGCCAGGACGGAGCCGAGGGAGAAGACGTCTCCGGCCGGGGTGACGTGGGCGGACCGTATCTGCTCCGGCGACATGTAGGCGTACGTACCGATGATCGCGCCGGTACGGGTCAGCCGCCCGGCCTCGGAGGCGTGGGCCACGCCGAAGTCGATGATGCGCGGCCCGTCACCGGCGACGATCACGTTGCCGGGCTTCAGGTCACGGTGCACGAGGCCGCAGCCGTGGATGGCGGCGAGCCCTTCGGCGAGCCCCGCGCCGAGCCGCAGGACCGCGTCCTCGGCGTACGGTCCCTGCTGCGCGACGACCTGCTGGAGCGTGGCCCCCGGTATGAACTCCGTTACCAGCCAGGGCGATACGGCATGCGGATCGGCGTCGACGACCTGGGCGGTGTGGAACCCCCCGACCCGCCGCGCCGCCTCGACCTCGCGGGCAAACCGCTCCCGGAACCGCGGAGTTGAGGCGAGCTCCGGCCGAATGACCTTCACCGCGACCCGGCGCCCGCCCGACGACGTACCGAGAAAGACCTGCCCCATGCCGCCCGCGCCCAGGCGCCCGTCCAGTGAGTACGGACCGATGCGCCGGGGATCGCCGGGGCGCAGGGACTCCACCATGCGCTACTCCAGGCCGCCGGGTACGGGTGAGATCACGCTCGGCATTGAACCACGGCCCGGCGAAACAGGGTCGTGCGCCCCGCTACCCGCCGTGGCGGGGCCCTTCGCGTACGCCTGCTGCGGGAGCATGTCCCGCGTACGCCTCCCGGCGGAGCATGACCGCACGCCGATGCGCACCCGGCCCTCCTGGGTCGACGACGGGCTGTTCCCGTTCGAGAGCCGCTTTGTCGACATCGACGGGCACACGGTGCACTACGTCGACGAGGGGACGGGCCCCACGCTGCTGTTCCTGCACGGCAATCCGACCTGGTCGTTCCTCTGGCGCGACGTGATCGCGGCACTGCGCGACGCCTTCCGGTGCGTCGCGCTCGACTACCCGGGCTTCGGGCTGTCGACGCCGAAGCCCGGCTACCGGTATCTGCCCGAGGAG
Source organism: Streptomyces sp. NPDC087440 (assembly GCF_044744005.1). Taxonomy (NCBI): domain Bacteria; kingdom Bacillati; phylum Actinomycetota; class Actinomycetes; order Kitasatosporales; family Streptomycetaceae; genus Streptomyces; species Streptomyces sp. NPDC087440. Next base: position 351,432 of record NZ_JBIUXN010000001.1, read on the forward strand.
CACGCGGACGTGGTCAGCGGGTTCGTCGACGCGCTCGGCCTGCGCGGGGTCGCTCGGGTCGGGCAGGACTGGGGAGGTCCGATCGGGCCGGCCGCCGCGCTGCGCCGGCCGGGCGTCTTCGAGCGGCCGGTGCTCGCCAACTCCTGGGCCTGGCCGGTCAACGGCGACCCGTACTTCGAGGCTTTCGGCCGCATCGCGGGAGGTCCGCCGGCCCGCTTCCCGGCCCGGCGGTTCAACCTCGTCGTCAAGGCCTTCCTGCCCATGGGCCACCGGAGGCGGAAGCTGTCCCCGGCCGAAACGGCCCACTGCCGCAGGGCGTTGGGCACCCCGCAGCGACGCCGGGCCTCGGCCGTACTGCCGGACCGGATCCTGGCCGGCCGGGCCTTCTTCACCGAGGTGGAGGCGGGTCTCGCGGATCTCTCCCGGCTCCCGACGCTGATCGTGTGGGGCGACGCCCAGATCGGCTTCCGCACCCGGGAGCGCGAACGCCAGGAAGCGATCTTCACCGACCACAGGACCGTGATCGTCGAGGGCGCGGGGCTCTACGTGGAGTCCTACGCCCCCGAGGAGTTCGCCACCGCGATCCGCGACTGGTCGACGACGCGGTAGCGGCTGCCGGTTCGGGAAGGGTCAACCGTACTTGCGGTGGTAGTCGTCGTCGTTGTCGTAGTTGCCGTCGTAGTACTCGTCGGGATTTCCGTGCCGGCGATGCCACTCGTCGTCGTTGCCGTAATTCTCGTCGTAGTAATCATCGTTGTCACGCTCGCCCCGGGGCCGGCCGCCCGTGGTGTTCGATCCCTTGCCGGGCTGAGGGGTGTACGCGGGCAGGGGGGAGTCGAGTGGCGAGGGGCCGGACAGCCCGGGCGGGGTGACATCGAACTCTGGCTGGACGGTCGTGGTACCTGGGGAGACACGCTTGGTCTCGTCCTCGGGGTCCAAGACGAAGACGGCCGCCACGATGGCGGTCAGGGCGACGGCGGCGGCGATGACAGCCGTGGCAGTGACAAGGTCGACCTTGCGGAGTGCTCTGCCCACAGGGCCGCTTTGGCTGCGGGGCGTGGGCACGCTCCCCGTTCGCTCTTGACGTTCGACGGCAGGGGATACCTGCGTGGTCCGGCCGGCCGCCGAGGCGTCGGGCCGGAGCGGCGTGGGCGGCCCGTCACCGGCATCTTGAGGGGAGCTTCGGTCGGGCTCGGGCCGGTGCGTGCGCTCGGACGGTGTGCGCCACCGTTGCTCGGTGCCGTTGGGCAGTACGCGCCGGGCGCCGGTCCAGGCGTGGAAGGCCTCACGTGAGTGGCGGAGTGTGGCACCGGATATCCACTCGTGCTCGGCAGGCGTGACGGGTTCCCCGCACTTCGCGCATCGCCAACTCATCCTGCACCCCCGGTGGTCGACGCTGTGGCTGCCGGTCGAGTTTAGGGGCGACTGCCCCTGTGCGACCGTACGTCCGTGGGATCGGGCGGTCGGCTTCACGGGCCGGTGGACGATCGCCCCCGGTCCTCCTCACCCGCCCTGGCCGGCCGGTACGCGCAGGGACTCCACCGCGAGGCGGGCCGCGGTGCCGATGGCTGCGTCCGCCGCGGGCTGGTTCGCGGCCGTGCGGGCGGCGCGGGTGAAGACCGCGACGGCGTAGCGGCCGCCGTCGGGGTATTCGACAACGCCCACCTCGTGGCGGAGCGTCGGCAGGGTGCCCGTCTTGCCCGCCACCCGTACGTCGTCGAAGGGGAAGCCGGACGCCAGCCGGTGCGGCCAGACCTGGTGGGCGAGCACGGAACGCAGTTCCGCCGCGCCCTCGGGCGCGCACGCCTCGTCGTGCCAGACGGCGGCGAGCAGCCGGGCCAGCTCGCGCGGGGTGCTGCGGTTCGTCCGCTCGGGATCGAGGACGCGCAGACGGGTGGTCAGGCCGGGGTCGACCAGCAGGCGGGCCTGGTCGCCGCCGCAGTCCTCGTCGATCGCGGCGAGCAGGTCGCGGCCGGTGTGGACGGCCACGGTGCGGGTCAGGCCGAGTTCGGCCATGGCCCGGTTCACGCCGTCCAGGCCGACGCGGTCGTAGAGCACGTCCGCCGCCGCGTTGTCGCTGACCGTGAGGGCGAGGGCGAGCAGGTCGCGCAACGACATGCGCACCGGGTCGCGGAGCAGGGCGATGCCCGTGCCGCCGGGGGTGCGGCCCTCGACCGGGACGTCGACCTGTTCCCTCGGGTCGAGGCGGCCCGCGTCGGCGAGCCGTTGCACCGTCACGGCCAGGCAGAGTTTGTGCGTACTGGCGGTGCTGACCAGGGTGTCGGCGCCGATTCCCACGTCCGCGCCGCTGTCCAGGTCCAGCGCGTACAGCCGGCCCGTGACGCCCGCGTCCGCGAACACCGCGCGCAGCCGGGTGCGCACCGCGCCGGTCGCCGCCCCGCTCATACCGTGAACCCCAGGCGCGGCACCGGAGCCCCGGGGCGCCCTGCCGCGACGGTCTGTGCCACCGGGATCATTCCTCCGTACTCGGCCAACGCCTCTTCCACCACCGCCGCGAACAGTTCCACCGCCGGGTCGCCCTGCCGGCTGCGCAGCCAGGCGGCCGACACCCGCTCCAGGAGGGGCGCCCCGGTGAGCTCGCGCCAGGCGGCCCCGGCGGGCACCTCCCGCTCGCGCGGGGCGAAGGCGACGGCCGTACCGGACAGGACCATGCCGGTGACGAACGCCGGATCGCGGCCGGCGATCACCGTACCGGGTTCGAAGCCGTGCCTGCGGCAGGTGGCCAGAATCTCGTCGTGCAGGGCCGGCCCGGACCTGCGGGGGAAGAGCACCAGGTCACGACCGGTGAGCTCGGCGAGGGCCAGGGGCCCGTCGGCCGGGCCGGGGCCTCGGGCCGGGCCCGGCTCCGTAGCGGGACCGACGTCCGGGCCGGCCTCCGTAGCGGGACCGTCGTCCGGGACGACCACCCCGAGCGGTCGGCACATCACCTCGCCCAGCGCGAGGCCCGCCACGTCCACCGGGTGCCGCAGCACCCCGGCGTCCAGGGTCCCGGCCGCCAGTTCCGCGAGCTGCGCCTGTGCGGCCCGTTCGCGCAGTTCGAGGCGTACCCCCGGCGAACCGTCCCGGAAGCCGCTGACCAGCGCGGCGACCACCGTGCTGTCCAGCTCGGGCGGCACCGCGGCCCGCAGCAGACCGGCCGCTCCGCTGCGCACCCGTGCGGCCGTCCCCTCCAGGGCGTCGGCGCGCTCCAGCAGTGGCCGGGCCTCGGCGAGCATCAGCCGGCCGCCCTCGGTCAGCTCCGCTCCCCGGCTGGTGCGGTCGAAGAGCCGGACCCCGAACTCGCGCTCCAGCCGCTGGATGCGCTGCGACAGCGACGGCTGAGCCACACCGAGGCGTGCCGCGGCCCGGCCGAAGTGCTGCTCCTCAGCAACCACCACGAAGTAGCGGACGTGCTTGATGAGGTCCATGAGCAGCAATCATAGTCATTTCGTTATGGGGATCATCCAGATAGGACTGTTGGACGCCGACGCGCTGCGCCTGTTCTGATCGCCGCATGTCGGACATGAGACGCGCCGCACGGCGGCGCCGCCCCTTCCTGCTCCTGGTCCTCGTCCTCGTCCTGGTCGCCGGTGCGGGCACCGTCGCCTGGCGGCTGCTGCTCGGCGGCGAGGAGAAGGACGCACGGGCCTCGGCAGTGGACGCCTTCCTGACCGCGTGGGCATCCGGCGACGCGGCGGCGGCCGGGCGTGCCACCAGTGACCCGGCCGGGGCCTCCGCCCGGCTCGGCGCGCTCGCCAAGGACCTGCCCGGTACGCGCTTCGAGCTGCGGCGCGGCGAACGCGAGGGCGAGCGCTTCGCGTTCCGCGTGACCCTGCACCTCAAGGGCGGCGACCGCTTCGCCTACGACTCCTCCGCACCCGTCGTGCGTACGGGCGACGCCTGGCGCGTCACCTGGAGCCCGGCGGTCATCCACCCCCGGCTCACCGACGGCAGCAAGCTCGCGGTGACGACCGGGTCCCGGCGCGCGGAGATCCTGTCCGCCGACGGCTCCCCGCTGGGCGGGCTGGCCCCGGCGCTGGTCGGCGCACCCGGCACCAGCGGCCTGAACTACCGCTACGAGAAGCGGCTGGCCGGTCGGCCGGCGTCCAGTGTCGCCATCGTGGGCACCAGCACCGGCCGCACCCTGGCCACCCTGCACACCTCGAAGGGCACCGGCGGCAGCCCCGTACGCACCACTCTCGACATACCGACCCAGAAGGCCGCCGAGGCCGCGCTGCGCGGCCTGTCGAAGAACGCGGCGATCGTGGCGATCCGCCCCAGCACCGGTGAGATCGTGGCGGCGGCCGACAACCCGCCCACCGGCACGAACCGGGCGCTGCGCGGCCAGTACCCGCCCGGCTCGGACTTCAAGGTGGTGACGGCCGCGGCGCTGATCGGCGGCGGGATGAGCACGAGCACGCCGACGCCGTGCCCGAAGTACGAGACCGTCAACGGGCAGCGGTTCGAGAACCAGGACCTGTTCGAGCTGCCCGCGGGCGCCACGTTCGCGGACGACTTCGCCCACTCCTGCAACACCGGCATCATCGCGCTGCGCGACCGGCTGACGCCGAGCTCGCTCACGGAGACCGCGAAGGCGTTCGGGATCGGGCAGAGCTGGGACGTCGGGGCAGTGACGTTCGACGGCTCGGTGCCGGTGACCACCAGCGCCAACGACCAGGCCGCGGCCATGATCGGGCAGGGCCGGGTGCAGGCCAGTCCGCTGGTGATGGCGTCGGTGGCGGCGACCGTGAAGGACGGCACGTTCCGTCAGCCGGTGCTCGTGCCCGACGCGGTGAAGCAACGGGCCGAGGCCCCGTTGCGACTTGAGCCGGCGGTCGCCTCCCAACTCCGCACGCTCATGCGGGCGGTGGTGACCGAGGGCTCGGGCAAGGCACTGCGCGGCATGGCCGGGGAACCCGGCGCGAAGACGGGCACGGCGGAGTACGGCGACGCGTCCCCGCCGCGCACCCACGCGTGGTTCATCGGCTACCGGGGCGACCTGGCCTTCGCGGTGCTGATCGAGGACGGCGGCTCGGGCGGCAAGGACGCGGGGCCGGTGGCGGCGGAGTTCCTGAAGGGGGCCGGGGAACGGCAGCGTTGATGGAATACAGGAAGTTCATGCACTCCAGGCAGGGGCTGCGGGGCGCTCAGGTCAGCCGTGACCGCACAGGTCGGCCCCAGGCCATGTCAGCCATGACCGCACAGGTCGACCCCGGGCTGCCGCGTTCCGGACCGGCGATTCCGGCGCGCAGTCCGAGGGACCCCCGTGTGTGCCCTCGCGCCCCGGCAGGGGGTCCGGGGCCGGAGCGTCGCCGGCTTCGCGGGACAATGGGCGCATGCCCCGCGAGCGTACGTCCGAGTCCTCCCCGATCCGCCCGTATCCCGTCGCCGACGCGGCCGCGTACCTCGGCGGGTACTGGAGCGTCGAGCGCGTCGTCCGTGATCTGACGGGCGGCGTGGAGGGCAGGTTCGTCGGAACGGCCGACTTCCGGAGTACCGAGGAGGCGCCCGGCGGCGCGCTGGCGCATGTGGAGGAGGGCCGACTCGACTGGGACGGCCGGACGTTCCCCGCGAGCCGTACGCTGCGACTGCGGCCCCGTGACGACGGGACGGCGGAGGTGGACTTCGCCGACGGCAGGCCCTTTCACGACCTCGACCTGCGCGAGGGCGTCTGGACCACCGTCCACCCGTGTGCGGCCGACCGGTACGAGGGGACGTTCACGGTCCGCTCGGCGGACGAGTGGCACCTGGAGTGGCGGGTCACCGGCCCCGCCAAAGACCAGGTACTGCGGTCGGTCTACCGGCGACTCCTCGACCGCTGACACTCCACGCGTACGGGACGGAACGGAACGGGACGGAACGGGACGGAACGGAAGGGGACGGGGCCGGGCCGGGCCCGTGGGCATCACCCGCCCGACGACCAGACGCGCCGTACGCCCTCCTCCCGGCCGCAGGCCCCTGCGTACGCGAGAGTTCCCCGCGCCTGTGACAGAACAAAGACCTCGCGGAGGAACACCCGTAACTCGGTGCGAGATACAAATACTTCCGACCGCATGCACCGCTCTCCTCCTGGGGGAACACCGTGAAGTCCGCACGCCTCACCGCTCTCGCCGCCATCGGCATCGCCGCCGCGCTCTCCCTCACCGCCTGCAACGGCGACGAGTACGACGACGCCGCCTCCGCCCCCTCGCAGGGTTCCTCCTCCGCAGGCTCGGCAGGCACCCCGAAGCCGGCGGGCGGCGCAGGCGGCGGCGACGCGAAGCCCGGCTCGGGGGGCAAGACCGGCACCAGTACCGGTGGCACGGACGACGCGCCCCCGTCCGGCGGGAAGGCCGCCGTCTGCAAGACCGCCGACCTGGCCATCGACGCCAGGAACGCCGCCCCCGACAAGCAGTCCGGCCGCATCGACATCACGATGATCAACCGGGGCCCCACCGCCTGTTCGGCGACGGGCTTCCCTGGCGTCGACATCAAGGACACCGACAACACCTCGAACCCCATCGAGCGCGGCCGTGCCGAACCCCGCATCACCACGCTGAAGCCCGGCGACACCGCCGTCTTCAACCTCGCCTACGACATCGACTCCACCGGCAAGAGCCTCGCGCACCCGATCGAGATCCAGGTGACGCCCCCGAACGAGACCCACACCGTGTACCTGAAGTGGCCGGCGGGCGCGGGAGCGATCAAGGGCGCCTACACCGACGTACAGGTCTATCCCACGCACACCACCAAGTAGTCCCGTCTGCCCCACGCACACCACCACGTAGTCCCGGTCGCCGTCCCGCTACCTCCGCGGGAGGAGACCGGCTCCGGGAACGTTCCGGGGAACTCCGGATGGGACGGCCCGCCCGCCGTTGAGACGCTCAACGTGCCATCGAGAAAGGCCCGTTGAAAGGACTCATCATGCGCAGGACCGCATCGGCCGCCACCGCGCTCGCCGCCCTCGTCGTACTGGCGGCGGGCGCACCGGTCGCCCTCGCCCACACCGCCCGGCCCCCGACGGCCCCCGTCTCCGTCACCGAGCGCTGCCGCGTGCCGCAGCTGCCGCCCGAGGGCGAGCCGCTCGTCGTGGACCCCGACAGCGCCAAGGCCCCCTCGGGCACCTCCCGGCCGGTCACCGACCACGCCACGTACCGGCGCGTCGCCTCCGCCGTACGCAACTTCACCACCTGCATCAACGCCGGTGACCACCTGCGCGCGGCCCCGCTGCTCAGCGCGCACTTCGTCAAGGACTTCATGGGCCAGGACAGCTACCGCACGGTCCCCCAGGTGCTGGGCGGGCTGCGCATCGACCACCTGCGCATCGACGGCATGCGCGCGTACGCGGACGGCAGCTTCACCACGGACCTGAACTACCTTGCGTACGGCCACCAGTTGGCCCACGTCGAGATGTCCTGGTGGAAGGACCCGAAGGACGGGTTCCTGAAGGTGAACGGCCTGAGGGCGCTCAACTCGCCCGTGGCGCGAGGGGCCCAGGAGGTGCGCGTGGAGATGGGCGAGTACTTCTTCCGGCTGGACCGCACGACGGTACGCGCCCCGCACGGTTCCGCCGTACTGCGGCTGACCAACGTCGGCACGCAGCGGCACGAGGCCATCCTGCTGCGCCTGCCGGAAGGCGCGACGGGCGCGGACCTCTTCAACGGCAAGCTCTCCCCCAAGGACGTGACGACCATCGCCCAGGAGAACGGGGGCTCCGAGCTGTCCCTCGTCGGCCTGACCCCGGGGACCTACACGCTGGTCGACTTCATACCGGCGGCGGACGGCAAGCCGAACGGCATGCACGGCCAGACCGCGCAGTTCACCGTGACGCGCTGAACCCTGGGCCGAACGGGTGACGGAGTGGGGGGCCCGGGCTCACACCGGGTGCAGCGCGGTGACCTCGTAGGTGAGCGCGGTGCTGCGGAACCGGCCGTTGCAGGTGAGCCGCAGCGGCGCGGAGCGGTGGGACCGTACCTCCACGTCGTACGCGGACAGGCCCGGCGCGAGGCCGGTGACGCGGATGAACCAGCGGTCGCCCTCCTCGGGGTCGCGGTCGCGGAGCGTCCTGTCCACCGCGTACGCATGGCGTCCGGCGGGGCCGTCCCGGTGCAGGACCGCTGACACGGCGGCCTGTTGCGCCGGGGCGAGGTCGGTGTATCCGCGCAGGTGGGCGGCGTGAATACGGTCGTCGAGATGCGCCTGCACGGTGGTGCGGGCGGTGTCGGCGTCGAGGTTGCCGTAGTAGACGCCGTCGGGTGCGACCAGCACGTTGGCGGCGAACCGGTCGCCGCCGACGTGCGTGCACTCCCACACCAGCTCCGGCCAGCGCTCGGCCAGTGCCCGTCCCACCGGGCGGCCGCGCACCGCGCAGCAGGTGTCGTGCACGCCGTGGGCGCAGACGAGCAGGACGGGCGGCAGGCCAAGTGCTCCGGGGGCGGCCAGGGCGTCGACGATCCCGGTGAGGTCCTCGTCGCGACTCCAGGTGCCCCAGTGCTGCCGGTGGGAGCCGTCCCTGTGGCCGTGCAGGACCGCCCAGCGGCGCGGGGCGTCGGCGGTCCGGCGGCGGCCGTGGCGGCGGATCAGCAGGATGCGGGCCCGCAGCGCCTGCGCGGCGGCGTAGACCCGGGCCTTGGCGTCGGGTTCCAGGTCGAGTCCGTCGAAGCCGTTGGCGGGCCAGCTGCCGTGGTACTCGACGAGGACCCATACGGAGCCGTACGGCGCGGTGCCCGCGAGCGCGTCGCCGCGTTCGCGGGCCGCGTCGGCGCAGAAGAAGCGGCCCGGTGTCGTCATCGGCCGGGTCAGGTCGCGGCGGGCACGACGACGCCCGCACGCAGCAGTCGTACGACCAGGTCCTGCCCGAGATCGCCGGTGCGGTGCTCGCCGCCGTCGAGCAGGCGGCGCACCTGTGCCAGTTCCGGGTCGGCGAAGTCCAGCCATCCGGCGCGGGTGTGCAGCCGCCGCCCGTCCAGCCTCGCTGCCAGCGCGCCCCGCAGACGTACCGGAGTGTCGGCCGCGAGCCCCTGGACGGCCGCGAGCTGGGACAGCGGTCCCATCGGCTCGGGGCGGCCCTGGCTCCTGCGGGCGCGGTGGAAGCGGGGGGCGGGGTCGCTCGTGGTCAGCGCGGCCGCAAGCCGTTCCCGTACGAAAGCGAGTTCGTGTACGAGTGCGGACGCGTCGTCCGGGGCGTCCACTCCCAGCGGCAGCGAGGCGCGCATCGCGGGGTCGTCGCGCAGTTGTGCCAGCGCTGCCTGGACGAGGTGTTCGGCCAGGGCGTGGCGGGTCACGTTGTGCACGCCGAGCGTGAGGTGGACGGAGACCTCGCCCTGCGCCTCGGCCGCGTGCAGCCAGCCCCGGGGCAGGTAGAGGACGTCGCCCGGCTCCAGCAGGGTGTCGATGGCCGCCTCGCCCCGGGCGGCCTCGGCGACGGCGGCGCGGTGGTCGGTCCAGGGCTGGTCGCGGAGGGGGTCCGGGTGGACGGGCTCGTGGATGACCCAGCGCTTGGTGCCGGCGATCTGGAGGACGAAGACGTCGTGCACGTCGTAGTGGTCGTCGAAGCCGCGGTTCTGGGGCGGGGTGACGTAGGCGTTCGCCTGGACCGGGTGGCCGAGTTCGGTGCTGAGCCGCGAGGTGAAGTCGGTGAGGGGCTGCCAGGTGCGCTGGAGGGCCTGGAGCACGAGCGTGGCGCCGTCGGCGAACGCCCGCCACAGGGCGGTGTCGTCCAGCTGGTCGGTGATGGTGGCGCCGACTCCGCCGGAGCTGGTGAAGGAGGAGTCGGGGAGGGTGGTGCCGTTCTTGGCGACGCGCAGGAAGGGGGTGCGCAGGCCGCGTCGGGAGATCAGTTCGTCGACGGCGTCGGGCGAGAACAGGTCGGAGAAGTCGCTCGCCGCGCGGGTGAGGAGCGGGGTGCGCGCCCAGACGTCACGGGCGAAGTCGGCTCGGTCGAGGCGGGTCAGGCGCGACTCCAGGACACCGCGGCCGGAGTCGGCCGCGGTGTCCTGGAGGGCGAGGGAGCCGATGCTCAATGTGCGCCGCCGTCCGCACCGCCGTCGTGCACGCCGGGCGTACCGGCCGCACCGCCGTCGGCGGGGCCTTCCGCGCCACCGTCGGCGCCGCCGTCATGGACGCCGGGGGTACCGGCCGCTCCGCCGTCGGCCGGGCCCTCCGCGCCACCGTCGGCGCCGCCGTCATGGACGCCGGGGGTACCAGCGGCTCCGCCGTCGGCCGGGCCCTCGGCACCGCCGTCGGCGCCGCCGTCATGGACGCCGGGGGTACCAGCGGCTCCGCCGTCGGCGGGACCCTCCGCGCCACCGTCCGCACCGCCGTCGTGCACGCCAGGGGTTCCGGCTGCTCCGCCGTCCGCGGGGCCTTCGGTCTCGTGGGCGTCCTGCTCCGGGTGAGTCATGCTTCCTCCTGCGAGTCGGGGGTGGCCGCAGCGGCCGGTGATTGCTCTGGTGCGGCTCCCAGTACCCCTCAAAAGCTCACTCACGCGTGCATCACCGGCAACCGGAGGCCGGCGGGCCCGAGGGGGGCCGCCGGAGGGCACGAGGGAGGGTCCGCCCGAGGTCCCGTCAGCGGGAACGGAGCGGGGCCCCGGGCCCCGGAGCGGTGGTTCGGGAGGGTGGGGTGCACGGAGGCCACCGGCACGGTCCGCGCACCACCACCCGTGAGGCCGAGCGCTACTTGATGACCTCGACCTTCTTGTCACCGGCGGACGCCTGGACCACCGGCTTCACCGTGCCCGTCTGCCGGTCGCTCGCCGTGTCGGCGCTGTTCCCGGAGACGCTCACGGCGACGGCGAAACCGGCGGCCGCCAGGGCGGTGAGGGCGGTGGCGGCGATGAACTTCTTCATGGGTTTCCTCCCGAAAGTGGTGACGCGTGGTGAAGGTGTGGTGAATCTATCGCGCAACTGCCGCCGAGGGAACGGGTGTTGGATCACCTCCCGGAGCCGCCCGGGGACGGCGGCGGCAGCAGCCCCCGGGCCGGTGGGAGGGGCGGGGTTAGGGTGGCTCGCGTGAATGCGGTTGGTGGGTGCCTCGATGATCTGGACCGTCGTGTCGTCGCTGCTCTGCAGGTGGACGGGCGGGCTTCCTGGCGCCGGATCGCCCTGGCCCTGGGGGAGCCCGAGCGCACGGTGGCCCGGCGCGGCACGCAACTGCTGGGCAGTGGGCAGGTGACGGTCGCGGGGCTGGTGCCGCGCGGGGAGACCGTGATCGTACGGCTGTCGTGCCGTCCGGCGGCCGTGCGCGAGGCCGCCGTGGCCCTGGCCCGGCGGGAGGACACCGTCTTCGGGTACGCGCTGGCCGGGCCGGTGGACTGTGTGGCCGAGGTGCAGTGCCCGCCCGAGCAGCTGTCCCGGTTCATGCTGGAGGAGGTGCCGGGCGTCCCCGGTCTCGTATCCAGTCAGGTGTCGCCCGTACTGCGGTACTTCCGTACGGTGCACGACTGGCGTCCGGGGATTCTGGGCGCCGAGGAGACGGCCGCGCTGGACCGGTTTCCGTCGGCGGCCGAGGGCGTGGGGGTGCCGGACGTCGAGATCGGCCCCGAGGAGCGGGCGATCCTGCGGGCCCTCGCGGACGACGGACGACGGACGCACGAGGAACTGGCGGCGATCGCCGGGGTGTCGGAGGCGACGGCCCGTCGCCGGGTGGAGGCGCTGTCCCGTTCCGGGATGGTGAGCATCCGGGCGTCGGTGGAGCCCGCGCTGCTGGGGCTGCCGGTCGAGGCGATGCTGTGGATCAGGACCCGGCCGGACGAAGTCGAGGCGGTGGGACGGCTGTTGGCCGCGTCGCCGCTGGTGCGGTACGCGGCGGTCGTGATGGGTGAGCACCAGTTGCTGGTCGACGTGACGCAGCCGTCCAGGGAGGCGCTGTACGAGTACCTCACGGCGGCCCCCTGGGTGAGCCGGGTCGAGGCGGTGCAGTCCCATCTCGTGGTCGAGGCCTTCAAACGCAGCGCCACACCCACTCCGCTGTTGCGCGAACTCCTCGCACGGGGCGGGCGGGGCACAGCCAGGGGTTGACGAGGGCGCGCCGGGAGAGAGGGCGCGCGGGACGTACCGAACCAGCCGGGAAGCGGTCGCCGCCCGGCTTTTTGCTGCTCCGCAGGAATGGTGGAATCACCTCGCATGGAGTCCGTAAACGACACACCTTCGGATCTAGATGGCGGAAAAATTCAATATCGCCAGCCCATTGACTGTTTTCGTCAGTCGGTCGCAGGATGGGGCCACCCCGACCCCGCACAAGGACGGTTATGACCGACGACCTCTGCTCCTGTGACGCCACCGACCTGGCCGCACGCATCCGCCGCCGCGAACTCTCCGCCCGTGAGGTCGTCCAGGCCCATCTGGACCGGATCGCGCAGGTGAATCCCGTGATCAACGCGATCGTCACCCTCGACGCCGAGGGCGCCCTGGCCGCCGCCGCTGCCGCCGACGAGCACCTGGCGCGCGGCGGGGAGCCGGGGCCGCTGCACGGGCTGCCGATCGCGTTCAAGGACACCCACCTGACCCGGGGCATGCGCACCACCCATGGCTCGCCGCTGCACGCCACCGACGTACCCGACCGGGACGAACTGCTGGTCGAGCGCATCCAGGCGGCCGGGGCGATCCGTATCGGCAAGACCAACGTCCCCGAGTTCGCGGCCGGTTCGCACACCTACAACCCCGTGTTCGGCACCACCCGCAACCCGTACGACCCGACCCGCTCCGCCGGAGGCAGCAGCGGCGGCGCGGCGGCCGCCCTCGCCGCCGGGCTCCAGGCCCTCGCCGACGGCAGCGACATGGGCGGCTCGCTGCGCAACCCCGCCTCCTTCTGCAACGTCGTCGGGCTGCGTCCGACCCCCGGCAGGGTGCCGACGGAGACCGGCGGGAACCTCTGGGACACCCTCGCGGTGGCCGGTCCGATGGGGCGCACGGTCGCCGACACCGCCCTGCTGCTGTCCGTGATGGCGGGGCCCGACCCGCGCAGCCCGATCAGCCTCGACGAGCCCGGGTCGGCGTTCCGTACGGTGCGCGAGCGCGACCTCACGGGGCTGCGCGTCGCCTGGGCCCCGGACCTGGGCGGCCGGGTGCCGGTCGACCCCGAGGTGCTGGCGGTCCTGGAACCGCAGCTGGCGGTCTTCGAGCGGCTCGGCTGCCGGATCGAGGAGGCCTGCCCCGAACTGGACGCCGCCGAGGACGTATTCCGCACCCTGCGCGCCCACGAGTTCGCGCTCGGGCTGGGCGAGACGCTCGACGCCTCCCCCGGTGCCCTCAAGTCCAGCATCGTCTGGAACGTCGAGGAGGGCCGCAGGCTCACCGGGCCCGACGTGGCCCGCGCCACCGCCGCCCACAGCCGCCTCCACCTGGCGGCGGTCGACTTCTTCTCGCGGTACGACATTCTGCTGGCCCCGGTCAGCCAAGTCGTCCCTTTCGACGCGGAGTTGGAGTGCCCGCAGATCATCGCGGGGCAGCCCCAGCACACGTATCTGGACTGGATGCGTTCGGCGTACTTCGTCTCGGTGCTGGGTGCTCCGGCGCTCAGCGTGCCCGCCGGATTCACCCCCGGCGGACTGCCCGTCGGCGTGCAGATCGTCGGGGCGCCGCGTGCCGAGCGGACCGTGCTGGAGGTCGGCGCCGCCTACGAGGCCGCCACCGGGCACCGCCGGCGCAGGCAGCCGGTGCTCGCCGCTCCCCCCGTCGGCTGACGGCACGTCACCTGCCGGCCGCACCCGACCACGGCTGCCGGCCGCACCCGACCACGACGGCGGGCCGCACCCGACCACGGCTGGCGGCCGCACCCGCCGACTGGCGCCCGCGCCCGACGACTGCCGGCCGCACCCGCCGACGCCCCCTCCTGCTCCGGGAGTTCCTTGCTCATGAGACCGCGCACATCCCCTCCGGCACCCCCCTCGGCACACCACCCGGCCCCGGCCCGCCGCCCGGCGCCTCACTCGCTCTGGGCGGCCGTGCCCGTACTGGCCTTCCTGGCCACGCCGTTCCTGCCCTTCGTCAGCGGCCCGCACCTGTGGCTGGGCCTGCCCTCGGTCCTCGTCTGGTGCGTGCTGTGGACCGTCGGCACCAGCGCCGCCCTCGCCCTCGTCGAACACCTCGCCCACAGCGACGAGTACGAAGAAGACGAGGTCCACGAAGACCCCGCCCCCGACTCCCCCGCCCGGTCCCCCCAGGAGGTCCCCCGATGAACACCGTCATGGTGATCACCCTGCTGGGCATCGTCTCCATCGCCGTCGTCGGCATGACCGGCCGCCGCGCGAAGTCGCAGGACCTCGGCGACTGGACGGTGGGCAAGCGCGGCTTCTCCTCCGTCGCCACCTGGTTCCTCCAGGCGGGCGAGTCCTTCACCACCTTCAGCTTCCTCGGGCTCGCCGGGCTGGCCTTCGGCGGTGGCGTCGCCGCCTGTTACGCCCTCGCCTACCTCGCCATCAGCATCGTCCTCCAGTACCTGACCGGCCCCCGGATCTGGCGGCTCGGCCGCGACCGCGGGTACCTCACGCAGGCCGACTTCTTCGCCGACCGCTTCAACAGCCCGCTGCTCGGCAAGGTGGTCGCCGTCGTCGGCGCGGTCTTCCTCCTCCCGTACCTGCAACTCCAGATCACCGGCCTCGGCCTGATCGTCCAGCTCGCCACCGGCAGCACGTCCGGCGGCACGCTCAGCATGGTGCTCGCGACCGTCCTCACCGTCGCGTTCGTCCTGTGGTCCGGCATCCGCGGGCTCGCCCGCGCCGCGTACCTCAAGGACGTCCTGATGGTGGCCGCCCTGCTCGCACTGCTGATCGCCGTGCCACTCGCCTTCGACGGCGGCATCGGACAGCTCTTCCACGACGTCCAGGACAAGCACCCCACGCTGCTGGGCCTCCACGGCGAGTACGACACCACCTTCTTCGTCACCGCCACCGTGATCAGCGGCATCGGGGGCGGCCTGGCCACCATGGCGCACCTGTGGCCGCCGGTCCTCTCCGCGCGCAGCCCGCGGGCCCTGCGCCGCAACTACGTCTGGCTGCCGCTGTACCAGGTGGCCCTCGCCGTCCCCGTCCTGGTCGGCTTCGCGGGCGTCCTGCTGCTGAGCCCGGACAGCGGGTCGCAGGAGATCCTGCTCACCCTCGCCGGGCACACCATGCCCGACTGGCTGGTCGCCGTGGTCGCGGTCGCCGCCGCGTCGGCCGCGATGGTGCCGTCGGCCGCGATCGTCATGGGCATCTCCACCCTCGTCTCGCGCAACCTGCTCCCTGCCCGCACCGAGCGGTCCCGGCTGCGCGCCAACCACGTGTGCGTGGTGGTCGCGGCGGCGCTCGCACTGGTCCTCGGCCTGACCCGACCCGACCTGCTGGGCAACCTGCTGCTCCTCACGTACGGCGGACTGTCCCAGCTCGCCCCGGCCACCCTCATGGCGCTGGCGAAGCGGAACCGGCTCGATACGATTCCGGCGCTGCTCGGCATCGTCACCGGCGTCGCGGTCCTGGCCTGGCTCACCTTCGGCACGACGGACATCGGCACCTGGGACGCGGGCCTGATCGCGCTGGCGCCCAACCTGGTGGTCACCGGGCTGGCGCAGCTGGTGGTCCGTCGCCGCGCGACCGGCGCGGGTGACGGTGGGCGCGCGTCCGCCCGTACGGAACCCGTCGCGGCGGGGCGGCTGTAGCGGAAGGCCGGGGGCTGTGCGGGTAGGCCGTACAGCCCCCGGGGACCCCAACGGAAAGGCGCGGAACAGTGGACGGGCACGAGCGGAACACGCGGGACGGGCAGCAGGAGCGGGACGGACAGGACGGGCAGCACGCGCAGGAAGGCCGGCACGACGACTGGCTGCTGACCGACCTCTTCGAGGTCCTCGGGCAGCGACGCGGCACCCGCCCCGCGACCGAGGACTCCCCCCTGGAGCAGGCGATCGCCGCCTGCGAGGTCCTGATGAGCGACGTGGGCGAACCCTCGATGCGCGCCGTCGCGACCCGGGCCCTCGGCGCGTACGCGCAGCTCGACGACGCCGGGAAGCGGGCTTTCTTCACCCACGTCACCCGGACCTACGACGCCGACCCCGACCGGGTCCGGGCCGCCTACCACCACTGGGAGGAGGCCCGGAGCGCCGGTTCCCGGGGCGAGGCGGAACTCGTCCGGCTCTTCGACGCGGTCGAGCCGCCCCGCCAGCAGTTGCTGCGCCGGATGAACCACGCCCCGGACGCCACGCTCGCCCTGGTCGGGATGCGTGCGGACGTACGCCGCCTGATGCGCGAACACCCGGACCTGCGCCCCCTCGACCACGACCTCCACCACCTGCTCACCTCCTGGTTCAACCGAGGTTTCCTGCGCATGGCGGAGGTCACCGGGGACGCACCGCCGCACCTGCGCCGCCATCTGATGCGCGGGGAACAGGTCCATCCGATGGCCGACGAGGACGAGCTGCGCCGCCGCCTGGAACCCGAGGACCGCCGCATCTACGCCTTCTTCCACCCGGCCACCGGAGAGGTGCCGCTGATCTTCGTGGAGGTCGCTCTGGTACGGGGCCTGCCCGACCGGATCGCCCCGCTGCTGGCCCCCGGGCCGCCGCTCGACCCCGCGGAGGCGGACACGGCGACCCTCTACTCCATCAACAACGCGCTGGACGGGCTGGCCGGGATCTCCTTCGGCAGCCTGCTCATCAAGCAGGTCATCGAGCAGGTCGGGGTACAACTTCCGCATCTGACCGGGTTCTTCACGCTCTCCCCGATCCCCGGCTTCCGCCGCTGGCTGACCGAACAGGCCACGACGGACCCCCAACTCGCTCTGCTCACCTCCGCGTTGGAGTCCGGAGAGAACCCCGAACGGGTACGCGCCCAACTCCTCCCGGTGCTCGCCCGATACATCGCCGTCGAACGCCGCGCGGACGGCCGACCGCTCGACCCCGTCGCCCGCTTCCACCTGGGCAACGGCGCCGCCGCCTGGCAGCTCGACTGGCCCGCGAACGACTCCACCGAGGCCTGGCGACAGTCCTACGGCGCGATGATCAACTACCGCTATGACCCTGCCCTGTTGGAGCGCCGCCACGAGGACTTCGTACGACACGGAACCGTCGCGCTCGACGGCCCGCTGCGGAACGTCCTTCCCGGGACACCAAGCTGACCACCCCCACCCCCACCCCTCCCCCGCCCACTCCCCGAGAGGAACCACCCCCATGCCCCCCTTCGCATCCCTCCACCGGACCTTCGTCGCGCAGGCGGAGCGGCAGCCCGACAAGGTGCTCTTCGAACTGCCCGGCGAGCGGAACATCACCTACGGCGAGACCGCACGAACCGTGCGCCGGATCGCCGCCCGCCTGGTCGCCGACGGCGTCACCCCGGGCGACCGGGTCGCCATGCAGGTGGAGAAGTCCCCGGAGGCGATCGCGCTGTACCTGGCGACCTTGCAGGTCGGGGGCGTGTTCCTGCCGCTCAACACGGCGTACACGGGCACGGAGATGGACTACTTCCTCGACGACGCCCGCCCCCGGGTGTTGGTCTGCTCCCCGGAGCGCCGGTCCGAGCACGCCCATCGCGAAGGGGGCGACCTGGCCGTCGAGACGCTGGGCACGCACACGGACGGCACCCTCCTCAACGACCCCGCCTCCCCCGAACTCCACGAGGCCCACGAGGTGTCGGCGGACGACCCGGCGGCGATCCTCTACACCTCCGGCACCACCGGCCGCTCCAAGGGCGCGGTGCTCACCCACGGCAACCTCGCCTCCAACTGCCAAGCCCTCCTCACCGCATGGCAGTTCACGGAACACGACCGCCTGATCCACGCCCTCCCCGTCTTCCACGTCCACGGACTCTTCGTGGCCGCCAACATGGCCCTGGCGGCGGGCGCCTCCCTCCACTACCTGACGAAGTTCGACACGGAGACGATCATCGACCTGCTGCCCCGGGCCACCGTGCTCATGGGCGTGCCCACCTTCTACACCCGTCTGCTGAAGAGCGAGCGGCTCACGCCTCAGGCCTGCGCCTCGATGCGGCTGTTCGTCTCCGGATCGGCCCCGCTCCTGGCGAGCGACCACGAGGCCTTCGAGGCCCGCACCGGACACGCCATCCTGGAGCGTTACGGGATGACCGAGACCGGCATGAACACCTCCAACCCCTACCAGGACGGCCCCCGCAAGCCCGGCACGGTCGGCCTGCCGCTGCCCGGCGTCGAGGTGCGCGTGGTGGACCCCGAGAGCGGCACGTCGCTGCCCGACGGCGAGATCGGCAGCATCGAGGTGCGCGGCCCGAACGTCTTCACCGGCTACTGGCAGATGCCCGAGAAGACCGCCTCCGAGTTCCGCGCGGACGGCTTCTTCATCACCGGTGACCTGGGGCGCATCGACGAGGACGGCTACCTCTGCATCGTCGGCCGGGGCAAGGACCTCGTCATCTCCGGGGGCTACAACATCTACCCCAAGGAGATCGAGGCCCTGCTCGACGCACACCCCACCGTCCTGGAGTCCGCCGTGATCGGCGTCCCGCACCCGGACTTCGGGGAGACGGTGGTGGCGGTGGTCGTCCCGGCCCCCGGCCAGGACCCGCAGGAGGCCGAACTCCTGCGCTTCATCGCGGACGACTTGGCCCGCTTCAAGCACCCGAGGGCGGTGAAGGTGGTGCCGGAACTGCCGCGCAACGTCATGGGCAAGGTCCAGAAGGCCGAACTGCGCAAGCAGTACGCCTCCCTCTTCCCCACGGCCTGAGCCTCTGGCCTGCCTGACCGACCAGCGCCGCCCCCGGCCGTCATGAGCCGAACCGCTCCGGACCGAAATCCGCAAGCATCTCGTCTCGTTCCCCTCCCAGGATTTCCGCGGCGAGCAGCCTGCCGACGGCGGGAGCGAGCGTGATCCCGCTGTGCGTAACGGCCTCGTAGTACCCCGGCACGGACGGTACGGCTCCCACCGAGGGGAATCCGTCGACGGGGATGGGCCGGTTGCACACCCGGGTCTGAGTGATACGGGAGTCGCCGAGCTCGGGAACGACGCGTCGCGCCGACTCGTGGAGCAGCCGTCCGAGTTCCGCCGGTTCGCTACCGGTGTCGATGAGTGCGTCGATCTCGCGGCTGTGGAGAACCACCGAACCATCTCCATCAGGGCGGATCTCGATACGAGGCGCGTGCATGGGAAGGTGAACCGGGACCTGAGCACATGCAATCCGCGCGACGGCGCCGGGTTCCCAGCGCATCGGCAGCTGCCGTACGACGAGCCCGGCGACGTGGGAGGCGCTGGGGCCCGCCGCGTTCACGACGACGTCGACGTCCAGCCGGCTCCCGTCGGACAGAACGACGTCCCGAACGGCCCCGTCGGCACCAGTGCCGATGTCACGGACCGCAGTGCCGAATCGGTGCTCGGCACCGGCCTCCACGGCCAGGCCGACCAGGCGGCTGACGAGATGACGGCCGTGCACCCAGGCTTCGTCGGGACAGAACACGACCGGAACGTCGTCGGGCACGGCCAGTGCGGGTTCGAGGCGGCGGCGAACCTCGGCCCCTGTGCACACCTCCACCCGGTAGTCCCATCCCACCAGCAGCTCGGCCGTCTTCAGGAGTTTCGCCTCCGCCGCCGGATCGTCCGCCCAGCGCAGGTGCCCGCCGGGATACCACCACGAGTCCGGCCCAACGGCTCTGGCGAGCTCCTGGTAGGCCGCCATGCTCGCGACGTTCAGATCGAAGTAGGACTTGCGCACGGTCTTGTTGCTGGCGTTGACCCACGAGAAGGACCAGTTGGTGACACCTTCGCCCGGTCGGGCCGCATCGATGAAGACCACCTCGGCACCGAGCCGGGTCAAGTTCCAGCCCACGCTGGCCCCGAGGATGCCCACTCCGACGACAGCAACTCGCTCAGTCCGCTTCTTGGGTTCCTTCCGCACAAGCGCCCACTCCCCGGAACACAACTACTGCAAACGGGCTCCCCCTCTTCCTCCTCCTCGCCCCCTTGGCCTCCCCACTCTTCCTCCCCCTCGCCCCCTTGGGCTCCGCCCCCCTTCCCCACCCTCGCCCCCTTGGGCTCCGCCCCCCCTTCCCCACCCCCGCCCCCTTGGGCGACGGGGCCGCCCCAAGGGGGCGGAACGGGCGGGCAAGGGGGCGGCCCGCCCGACACCGGGCCACCCCCGTTCCGGCCCTCTCGCCGCCGGGTCGGCCCGGCACCGGCCCCCGGTCAAGCACCACACCCGCTGCGTGCCGCAGCCGAGGCCCCGGCCCAGCCCCGTACCGGATGCGTGCAGCCCCGGGCTGCCTGGGCAAGGGGGCCCCAGCCCCGCCCCTTCACCCAAAGCGCTCGCCGCGCGGCTGGGTAGGGGGCTGGTCGCGCAGTTCCCCGCGCCCCTGACAGGGGCACGGGACGAGCCGCCCGCTACCGGCTCAAGTTGCGGAAGCGCCCGATCGCCAGCGGGAAGAAGACCGCCACCAGCACCACCGGCCACCCCACCGCCAGCAGTCCGGCGTGGTCAGCGGCCCACGAAGTCCCCGTCGCCCCCGGATTGCCGAAGAGGTCCCGTACCGCCGTCGCCGTCGCCGACATCGGGTTCCACTCCACCACCGCCCCCAGCCACCCCGGCATCGACTCCGGCGAGGCGATCGCGTTGGAGAGGAAACCGACCGGCCAGACCAGGATCTGCACGGCCTGCACCAGTTCCGGTTTGCCCGCGACCATCGCCAGGTGGATGCCGATCCACAGCATCGCGAAGCGCAGGAGCAGCAGCAGTCCCACCGCCCCGAGGAAGGCCGCCGCCCCGTTGTGCCAGCGCCACCCCATGGCGTAACCGACCCCGAGCATCACCATCAGACCGACCACCGACTGGAGCATGTCGGCGACGCTCCGCCCGACCAGCACCGCGCCCGAGGTCATCGGCATCGCACGGAACCGGTCGATGACCCCCTTGCCCAGGTCCTGGGTGACCGAGAGCATCGTCGCTTCGAGGCCGAAGGCCATCGTCATGGTGAGCATGCCGGGGACCAGGTAGTCGGTGAAGTTCCCTTCGACGCCCCGGCCGCCGCCGATCAGATAGCTGAACATCAGCAGCATCATCACCGGGAAGACCAGCCCGACGACCACCCGGACGGGCTGCCGCCCCCAGTGCGCCAGTTCGCGCCGGGTCATCGTCCAGGAGTCGGCCGCGGCCCACCCCAGGGCCGATCCGGTGGCGGTGCTCCCGGGCACCACCGCGGGCTTCCTCGTACTCATGGTCGTGCTCATGCCGCTTCCCCCTTCGTCAGGTGCAGGAAGACCTCGTCGAGCGTCGGCCTCCGTACGGCGATGTCCCTCGCCTCGACCCCGGCCTCCTCCAGCGCTCGTACCGTCCCCGTCAGAGCGCCCATCCGGTCGCTGACCGTGGCGCTGGCCAGCAGCCGGTCCTCGTCCACGGTCACCTCACCGGGCAACAGCAAGGCCGTGAGGGCCAGTTGGGACGGATCGTGCAGCGTCACGTCGATGCGGTCGCCGCCCGTCCTCGACTTCAGCTCGTCGGCCGTGCCCTCCGCGATGACCCGCCCGTGGTCGATCACCGAGATGCGGTCGGCCAGTTGGTCGGCCTCCTCCAGGTACTGCGTGGTCAGGAGTACGGTCGTACCGTCGCCGACCAGGGACCTGACCGCCTTCCACACCTCCGTACGGCCGCGGGGGTCGAGGCCCGTCGTCGGTTCGTCCAGGAAGAGCACCTGGGGCCGGGGGATGAGGGAGGCGGCCAGGTCGAGCCTGCGCCGCATGCCGCCGCTGTACTGCTTCACCGCCTTCCTCCCGGTGTCGGCGAGCCCGAACCGGGCGAGGAGCTCGTCGGCCCGGGCACCCGCACTGCGCGCGCCGAGGTGGTAGAGGCGGCCGAACATCTCCAGGTTCTGACGGCCACTCAACTCCTCGTCCACAGCGGCGTGCTGGCCGAGCAGCCCGATCCGCGAGCGGACCTCGACCGCCCGGGTCCTGACGTCGACCCCGGCCACCTCGACGCGGCCCGCGTCGGGCTTGAGCAGGGTGGACATGATGCGTACGGCTGTGGTCTTGCCCGCACCGTTGGGGCCCAGCACGGCCTGGACGGTGCCGCTCGGGACGGTGAGGTCGAGGCCGTCGAGGGCCTGCTTGTCCCCGCCCTTGTACTTCTTCCGCAGTCCCTCGGCGACGATCGCCGGATCGCGGTCGGTCACAACGCACTCCTCAGGGCAGCTGGTCAAACTTGACTACTGGAGGAAGGTAGCCACCTCTCACCCATTAGTCAAACTTGATTACTGTTACGGTCTAGTCAACGTTGATCAGAAAGGGTGCTCATGTCGGTGATCCGGCTGCTGGTCCTGGGCGCGGTCCGCATGCACGGACGGGCCCACGGCTATCAGGTACGCAACGACCTGGAGTTCTGGGGCGCCCACGAGTGGTCCAACGCCAAGCCGGGCTCGATCTACCACGCGCTCAAGCAACTGGCCAAGCAGGGACTCCTCGTCGCGCACGAGGTCGCGCCGAGCACCGTGGGCGGCCCGCCCCGGGTCGAGTACGAGATCACCGACGCGGGCAACGAGGAGTACTTCTCGCTGCTGCGCGCCTCCCTGACCTCGCACGACCAGCGGATCGACGTACTCTCGGCGGGCCTCGGCTTCATCGTCGACCTGCCCCGCGACGAGGCCGTCGCCCTGCTCAAGCAGCGGATCGAGGGGCTGGAGCGGTGGCGCGCCGGGGTCACCGAGCACTACGTGCCGGAGGACGGGCCCGCCCAGCTCGGGCACATCGGCGAGATCATGAACATGTGGGTGCACCTGGCCGACAGCGGCGCCCAGTGGACCCGCGACCTGATCGCCCGGATCGAGGGCGGCGCGTACGACTTCGCGGGCGAGGGCGAGCCCTTCGTGGCGGTGGTGCCGGACGGCGACCCGAACCCGTACGCGACGGGCCCGCACCCCGAAGACCTGCGCTAGCGCCCCCAGAGTCGGGGCCCGCGGAGTCGGGACCCCCTGAGTCGGGGCCCGCGGAACCGCGCCACATGGAGCGCGCCCGGCACCCGCCTCACGCCCCCGCCGCGTCCAGCAGCAGTCCGGCCGCCGACTTCGCCTGGTCGGCGGTGTCCCGCACGCCCGTGATGGCGGCGGTGGCCATCGCACCGTTGGCCAGCAGGGCGAGCTGGGCGGCGAGCAACTCCGTGGCGGCCGGGGGGACGTCCGTCTCCGCCAGGAGTTCGGCCAGGCGGGAGCGGAGGCCGAGTTTGTGGCCCCGGGCGACCGCCGCCACGCTCTCCGAAACGCCGCCCATCTCGCCGTACGTATTGATGAAGACGCAGCCCCGGAAGGCGGGGTCGGCGAACCAGTCGGCCAGGAAGTCGAACACGGCCAGCACGCGTGCGCGCGGGTCGGTGCGGGCGGCGACGTAGCTCTCGACGCCCGCGCCCACCGTCTCGTCGCGGCGGCGCAGCACCGCCTCCAGGAGGTCCGACTTCGAGGGGTAGGCCTGGTAGAGGCGTTTGAGCGAGACGCCCGACGCGGTGCGGATGGCGTCCATGCCGACAGCCTGCACCCCGCGTTCGTTGAACAGCGCCTCGGCCGCGTCCAGGACGCGGATCTCGGCGGTCTCCAGCTCCACTCCTCGATCACCCCTTGCATTGAGAACCATCGTTCTCCTATCTTAGCCGACAGCGGGAGAACGACCGTTCTCCTCGCGAAATCACCGGAGAACAGGGGACAGTTGTGTCTGTTGCACCCACGAATGAACCCACGAAGCACGAGGTGCGGTAACGGACGGTCGACGTCGACGGCGTCGAGGTCTTCTACCGGGAGGCGGGCGACCCGTCGCGGCCCGCGCTCGTGCTGCTGCACGGCTTCCCGTCCAGCTCGCACATGTACCGGCGACTGCTGGCCGAACTCGCCGACGAATTCTGGCTGATCGCCCCGGACCACGTCGGATTCGGCCGCTCGGCGTCGCCGCCGGTCGAGGAATTCCCGTACGGCTTCGAGAAGTTGGCCGAGGTGACACGCGGGCTGCTGGACCGGATCGGGGTCGGGCGGTTCGCGCTGTACGTGCAGGACTACGGCGCTCCGATCGGCCTGCGGATCGCCGCCGACCAGCCGGACCGGATCACCGCGCTGATCACCCAGAGCGGGAACGCGTACCAGGAGGGGTTCACGCCCTTCTGGGACCTGCTCTTCCGGCACGCCGCCGATCGCGCCGCGCACGAGGAGGAGGTACGGGGCATGCTGACCGTCGAGGCGACCCGTTGGCAGTACGAGCACGGCGTCCCCGCCGACCGGCTGGAGCGGATCGCGCCCGAGGCGTGGCTGCTCGACCAGGCGGGACTCGACCGGCCCGGCAATCAGGAGATCCAGCTCCAGCTCTTCTGGGACTACCAGTTCAACCTGGAGCAGTACCCGCGCTTCCAGGAGTACTTCCGCACGCACCGCCCGCCGACCCTCGTCGCCTGGGGCGCGGGCGACGAGATCTTCGGCCCTGAGGGGGCGAAGGCCTTCGCCCGCGATCTGCCCGAAGCGGAGATCCACCTGCTGGACGCGGGACACTTCGCGCTGGAGACGCACGGTGCTGAAATCGCCTCTCTGGTACGGGACTTCCTGCGGCGGAACCGGTGAGCGCGAGCGAGGCGGGCGCGGGCGGCGTGGGCGCGGCCCACGGCGCCCGGCTGCGGGACGCGCTCGGCGCGCTGACCACGGGGGCGGTCGCGCTGGGGCTGGTGCTGGTGCTCGCGGTGGCGCAGGGCGCGGCCGGGCTGCACGTGTTCGCGATCCCGTTCGTGGCCACGGCGGCGGTGCTCGCGCTGGCCCCCGGGGCGCCGCTCGCCCGGCCCCGGGCGATCCTGGTCGCCTACCCGGTGGCCGTGGCGACGGCGCTCGCGGTCACCGCCGTGGCCGGTCCTTCC
This sequence comes from Streptomyces sp. NPDC087440, assembly GCF_044744005.1. Classification (NCBI taxonomy): domain Bacteria; kingdom Bacillati; phylum Actinomycetota; class Actinomycetes; order Kitasatosporales; family Streptomycetaceae; genus Streptomyces; species Streptomyces sp. NPDC087440. The sequence continues at coordinate 376,207 of NZ_JBIUXN010000001.1, forward strand.
ACGTACACGGCGGCGGTCGCGGTCGCCCTGTCGGTCGCGCTGATGGCGTGGGCGCGGGCACCGCACGTACCGGCGGTGCCGGCGGCGGCGGCGATCGGGCTGACCGACCCGGGCGTGGGGTACGTACTCGATCCGCTGATTCCCGGGGTGCTGCTGGTGCTGGGTGCGGCCCTGGTGGCGGGGCGGGTGCTGCCTCGATACGCATACGGGTGGCACTGAGGGACTTCAGGGCTTCAGAGCTTCAGAGGAGAACGACGCAGCCCTGCCGCTCCAGTTCGGCCACGATCGGCAGGCCCGGTTCGACCTCGTTCCAGCGCACATCCAGCTTCTCCAGGGCGGGCAACTCGGCCAGCCACGACGGCAGTTGGCCGATCCGATTGCCGCGCAGGTCGACATGCCGCAGGCGCGGGAGACCGGCGAGGGCGGGCGGCACCTCGGTGCACCTGTTCTCGCGGAGGTCCAGGTGACGGAGTTCGCGCAGCGCCCCGAAGGACGCGGGCAGGCGATCGAGGGCGTTCCCCCGGAGCCAGAGTTCCCGCAGGTGGCGGAGTCGGCCGATGCTGTCGGGGAGGGTGGTGAGCCGGTTGTGCTGGGCCCTGAGCTCGATGAGGCCGACCATGTCGCCGAGGGTGTCCGGGAGGTGGGTGAGGGTGTTCTCGCCGACGTTGAGGTAGCGCAGGCGGGTCAACCTCCCCAAGGACGAGGGGAGTTGACACAGCTGGTTGTCATGCAGGTAGAGAAAGTCGCCGAGTTCTTCCAACAGGCCGATTTCCTCCGGCACTTCACTGAGCGCGTTGTGGCCGAGGTCGAGCGTGGTGAGGCGGCGCAGGTGCGCGAGGGCGGGCGGGAGGTCGGTGAGGCCGTTGTCGGCGAGGATCAGGACGCGGAGGTCGGTCTGCCGCCAGACGGATGCGGGCACGGTGCCGAGCCCGTAACGCCAGAGGTTGAGTGCGCGGGGCACGACGGCTCGCTTTCGACTGCGTACGTTCCGTACGTTCGGAGGAGGGCGGACGCCGGGAGTCAGCGCGCGACGCGGTAGCGGTAGTAGGCGACCTTCGCGTGGAAGGTGCGGGTGTCAAGGAGTTCGAGAGCCACCTGACGCTCGCGCCGGGGGAAAAACGGAATGCCGCCGCCGACCAGCACCGGGTAGACCCTGGCCCGGTACTCGTCGATCAGGTCCAGCGCGGCGGCCTCGGCGGCCAGGGTCGCGCCGCCGATCGCGATGTTGCCCTCCCCCGGCTCGGCCCGCCACCGCTCGATCTCCTCCACCAGGCTGCCGGACGCCAGGCGGGCGTTGCCCTCCACGGCCGTGAGGGTGCTGGAGAACACCACTTTGGGAAGCGGCTTCCAGACGGCGGCGAACTCGCGGGTGGAGAAGTCGAGCGAGGGATTCTGGTCGGCGTTCTCCCAGTACAGCATCGTCTCGTACAGCCGCCGCCCCATCAGGTGGACACCGAGCTCGCGCACCTCGTCGGTGGCGAAGCGGAAGACGTCCTCTTCGGGCGTCGTCCAGTCGAAGCCGCCGTCGGGTCCGACGATGTAGCCGTCCAGGGAGACGCTCATCGAATAGGTCACGCTGCGCATCGGAAGTCCTCCTCAGTGACGGGCCCGGCGGGGCACCACGGCAGTCTGCCCGATACCCGCCCGGAATTCCGTCCCTTCCCCGCGGCACCCGGAACTGCCGTGCCGACCCCGAGTCCGCCGCGTCCCATGAGCTCGGCCGCCCCGATGCCGCCGAACTCATCGGCTTCTTCTCTTGAGCTCGGGGAGCACAGGTCCGTCCAGGCGGATCATCCCCAGATCAGCAGATACCCTCCCGTGAACGACAACGCGCTGAGGGCGTATGCCGTCAAGGGAAAGTAGCCCTTGGGCAACGCCTCCTGGCGCTCCACCACGCCCGTCGCCCGCGAGTCGTACACAAGGGCGACCAGGTCCCCCACCTCCGGAAAGTCGGGCTGTGCGTCGACCATCCACCGACGCTCCACACCGTCGTCGGAGACATGTGAGCACAGCACGCGTACCGGTCGCTGGTCATAACCCTCGTAGACGCGCTCCACGCATACCGCCTGTACCAGAACTCCATTCTCCCGGAGCCCTCGCTCAACAATCGCCGCGCGAATCCCCATAGCCAGAAACAAAGCGCCAAATAGGAGCAAAACCATCCCGATTCCCCATTTCCGCAAGGCACACCACGACCACCACCGGAACGTCGACCACCAGCACCAGTGCGTCCGCCGGCACTTCCCGCAACGCCGCTCCCGCCCGCCCTGCCCCTGGCCCTGGCCCTGGCGCCACGACCTCGTTGATCACGACAGCATCAAGGACGTCAACGTGTCGGGCAAGAGCGGCGAGACATGCGACTCGGCGAGTGACTCGTAAGGTGTGGCAGCGGGGCCGACATCAGTGCTGCGCGCCTTCGGTACACCCGGCACCTCGCCCATCGGGCAAGGGCTGCCGAGTGCCTCCGCGGGCGGCGACAGGCCGCTGTCAGCGATCGACGACCCACCGCGCGTCCGCGGGCCACGAGCCCGCTCCGACGATGTGCTCCACAAGTCTGAAGGCCTCACCGATAGGCACGGTGTCCCGGTCCGGGTACTCGTCGTGCTGGCCGTTGGACAGGACGAACCCGTCGCTCGCCCCCTCTGCTCCGGGGTCCACAGCATGCTCACCGGGATCGCCCTCCCCTTCGAGCAGCATCACCATCGCGCGCTCGGTGTTCGTCGCGAAGGTCAGCGACCGTCCGGAAGAGCTGATCAACCATGTCTCAAGCCGCCCGCCGTCGACCCTCGACCCTCGACCGAAGAGCCTCCAGCACCAGCTCAGTCGACACAAGGACAGGGCTGTCGTCATCAATCGCCCAGGATTCGATCATGAGCATGACGATCCCACGGACGGACCCAAGAGGCGCCGCCTAGGTTGTTGCCATGAACCTTGATGACGAGATCCGGAGCCGCGAAGAGCTGGCGACGTTCGTTCGTGGCCTTCATCAGGAGTTCTTGCGTCGAGGCCACGAGTGGGAAAACGCGAGCCTGGACAGCTTTCTTGAGGCTCTGGCCGCATGGATCGACGATGCAGACGGCATGTATCGCAACGTCGGCGAGGATCTCCCGTCCGGAGGTGACTGGGCGTTCTTCGCGCGGAGTCTTCGAGCGGCCACGGTCTACGAGTGACCGGTGGGGATCGCGTGGAACACCGCTGTTTCAGTTCGCCGTCGGACACCTCGCGCGGGGTCGCCCACGAATCGGTCCAGCGGACGGGGTGACCGGACTCATCCGTGGTGAGCCAGGTTCCGTCGCCCAGGGGCTGGGTGTCGTAGGGGTTGTCAGTGGTGGAGTTGTCTCTGACGGCTGGGCATCGTCACGGGTACGGTTCGCTGAACCATGGCCGACTCACCCGGGGCACTCCGCGTGACCTGCTGGTCTCCCTGCCGCTTCGGCGGTTCGACGGGCGGATCGGCTACCGGGCTGTCGAACGCGCCGGGCATACTGCGGTCCCGTGAGCCTCCACTTCGAAGTCGTCTTCGCCTGCTTCCTCCGGGACGACACCCCCGACGCGGTTCTGGATGCCCTGCGATGGCACCTCGGCCTGACCGGCGAACGCCCCACCGGGCTCGACCCGGACGAGCACACCTACCCGGTCCTCGTCCCGGACCCCGACGGCCGCCTGCCCGGGGGAGATGTCGCCTCGCTGCGGCGTCAGTCCCGCGGCTTCGCGGCCGGTCGCGAGCTTCACGCGTGGGGGCTGTTCAGCCGCAACCACTGGCTCGACGACGACATGGGCGAACTCGTCACCATCCTTGACCTGCTCGCACCGCATGTCGAGGAACCCGGCTACGGCGGACACTTCCGCGAGGAGTACGACGGCGAACCGTTCGCCTTCACCTTCGAGAACGGCACTTATGGGCCGCTGAAGGTCTGAGCAGGTCGAACCGTTGAGCGGCGAGACGTTGAGTTCGTCACATTCGTCAGTGCAGGATCTCGGCGCGCAGCCGCTCCTGCGGGGTGTTGATGTCCCAGTAACGGACGCTACCCCGGGCGTCCTTGAAGGCGCCCGTGCCGCCGGTGATGGCCATGTCGAGGGAGGTCTGCCCGTCCGAGCGCAGCGACTGCATCGTCAGGGAGCCACGGTCGAGGTCCAACGTGATCACGGCCTGCGACGTGACCTCGCCACCGGTGCCGACGTGCACGACCTGAGACGTCCCGGCTCCCCGGCCGACGGCGCGGCCGTTGTGCACCGCGGTGGCGAAGTAGACGCTCATGTCGCCCCGGCTCGGCCCCGGCCCGCCGAGGTCGAGGGACTCGTACTCAAGGTCCTTGAGCTGGAGTTCGATGATTTCGGTCCGGCCCTTCTCCGACGGGGAGGGGGACGGGGAGATGGAGGTGTCGGCGTTCGCGCCTCCTGTGGCGACGGCGGCGACAGCCACGGTGGCCAGCGACAGGGCGGCGAGTCTCGTGAAGCGGGGGCGCTTGCTGTTGTTCCTCACGGCGGGTACTCCTCATGGCGCTCTACGAGTGGGGGACAACGCGACGCTATGGCGGGCGGGTTGAGGCGTCCAAGACCGACCTCGCCATGACCTCATAGCAGTGGCGGCATGGTGTCCGTGGCGTGCGGCCAGGGTGATCGTCAGGGGAGGCTCAGGGGCGGGTCAGGGATGTCCCGAATCGAGCGGGGCGTCCGGGCAGGAAGACTTGGAGGCACGAGGGAACACCAGTTCCCGGTCTTCCCGAGTGGAGTCCCCATGTCCTTGCGCCGTCCGTCGGTCGTCACCTTGGCCACCGTCACAACTGCCCTTGCACTGTGCACAGTTGGTGCTCCTGCCCAGGCGGCGGGCGCTTCCCCCGGCCTGGACCGTGCCGCCCTGCGTGAGGCGATCGCCCTGCGCCCGGACGACGGCGCGGCCGGTGTCGTGGCCGAGGTCCACCGCGACGGCAGGACGTGGCGGGGCACCTCCGGCGACGCCGTCACCGGAAAGCGGGTGAGTACGAAGGCGCACTTCCGGATCGGCAGCGTCGCCAAGCCGATGGAAGCCGTGATCCTCCTGCAGCTCGCCGCCGAGGGGCGCGTCGATCTGGACCGGAGCGTCCAGCACTACCTGCCCGGGCTGCTGCCCGAGGACAGGTTCACGTCCCCCGTCACCGTACGGCAGTTGCTCAACCACACCAGCGGGCTGCCCCAGGATCTCGACGGCGCGTCACCGGTCCCCCAGGACCAGGACGCGGCGATCGACGGCCGCTTCGACACCCCGAGCTTCGACCGGAGCATCCGGCAGACGCTGCGGCCCGTGGGGCGTCCGGGGCCCGGGCCGCGGTTCCGCCCCGGCACCGCGCAGGAGTACAACTCCTTCGGCTACCGCATCGCGGGCAAGCTCATCGAGACGCTCACCGGCAACTCCTTCCACGACGAGGTCACCAGGCGCATCCTCAAGCCGCTCGGGATGCGCGACACGGCCACCTCGGTGCCGGGCCGCGCCACGTCCGTACCCCGTCCGTACCTCCCGGGCTACCTGCCGCGCAGCACCGGCGGCCTCGTCGACGTCAACCGACAGGGTGGCCTGCCCTCCACCATGACGTCGACCGGCGCCGACCTCGACCGCTTCATCACCGGCCTGTTCGCGGGCCGCCTCCTGCGTCCGGCCCAGCAGGCCGAGCTCTTCGCCGTGCCGCGCGGCGCCGACGGCAAGCCTCTGCCGTACGTGGGCTCCTCCAACTGCAACCTGGGCCCGGCAAAGGGCACCGCCTGCTACAGCACCGTCCTGATGTACTTCCCGCTCCCCGACGGCACCCTCCTGTGGGGCAAGACCGGCAGCGACATGGGCTACAAGGCCGGCGTCTTCGCCACCCCCGACCTCAACAGCCGTGCCGTGTACGCGATAGGCACCGCCTCGTCCGACAACCGGGCTCCCGCGACAGCCCAGCGCCTGGCCCTCGCCGCCTTCACGGGCCGGGCCTGACTCCGTCGACCGGGCCGCCGCCGCACCGGAGAACGCCAAGGTCCCGGCAGAAGGATCACGGCAGAAGGGTCACGGCAGCAAGGTCCCGGCAGAGTCGCGCTCAGGCGTCGTGCGGCGGCAGACTGCCGGCGAGGCGGGTGAGGAGGGTGGCGAGTTGGGCCTGCTCGTCCGCGTCGAGGCCGGTGAGGAGGCGACGCTGGTTGGCGAGGTGGGTGGCGATGAGGGCGTCGGTGAGGGCGACGCCTTCGGGGGTGAGGGTGATGAAGCGGCCGCGCGAGTCGGCTTCGGACACGGTGCGGACGACCAGGCCCCGGGCGGCCAGCCGGTCCACGCGCTTGGTGATCGCACCGGTCGTGACCAGGATCGTACGGCTGAGTTCGCCCGCCGACAGCGCATAGGGGTCGCCGGAGCGGCGGAGCGCGGCGAGCACGTCGAAGTCGCCGTTGCCGAGCCCCGCTGCGGCGAAGGGCGGGCGCAGGCGTTGGTCGAGGTCGTCGACGAGGCGGAAGAGACGGGACGTGACGAGCATCGGCGAGACGTCCAGGTCGGGACGTTCGCGATGCCACTGTTCGACGATGGCGGCAATCGGGTCGGCCTGCATCGCTTCACTCTATCTTCCGCGGATGATATTTATCTTCCATGGAAGATATAAGTGTGCCCGGGGGCGTCCACGGCATCGGTGCCGGTACGGACGGCGGTACGGATGCCGGTACAGATGGCCGTACGGACGGTGGGACGCGGCGTCGGGTCGTCGCCGCGAGCCTCGTCAGCTCCGTCGGTGACGGCATCTACGTACCGCTGACCATGCTGTTCGTCCACTCGCTCACCGGGTTGTCCCTGACCTCGATCGGCACCGGCCTGACCGTCGCCGGGCTCGGCGCGCTCGCGTTCATGCCGACCGCGGGCATCCTCATCGACCGGTACGGCGGACGCCGGGTGCTCATCGGCGTGCTCGCGCTGCGCGCACTCGGTTTCGCCGCCTACCCGTTCGCCGGCTCCTACCCCGCCTTCCTCGCGATCGCCCTGGTGGTCGCCGTGGGGATGTGGGCCTCCTCCCCCAGCCAGCACGCCCTCATCGGCGACCTCGCCCGGGGCTCCGAGCGCGACCGGCTGCTCGCGTGGGACCGGAGTCTGCGCAACGCCGGTATGGGGTGCGGCAGTCTGGCGGCGGCCGCCATGCTGGCGTTCAACGGCACCGCCGGTTTCATCGCCGCGGCCGAAGTGCTGGCCGCCGTCTTCGCGGTCGCCGCACTCCTGGTGACCCGGGTGCCCCATACCCGTAACAGCGACCGGGCGCCCAACACCCGTAACGGCGAAGGGATTTCACGTCCGCGCGAGGGATACCGGCAGGTGCTCGCCGACCGGCCCTACCTGCTCGCCACCACGGCCAACTTCCTGATCGCCTTCGGCTACACCGCCCAGGCCATGGCCCTGCCCGTCTTCCTCACCCGCGACGTCGGCCTCCCGGACGCGTTGGCCGGGGCCGTGTTCGCCCTCAACACCGTGCTGGTCGCCGTGGCGGGGGTGCCCGCCTCGCGGCTGACCCTGCGTGGCAGGCGCACCCGGGCCGCCGCGCTCGGCGCGGTCGTCTTCGCACTGTCCTTCGGCGCGTTCGCCGTACTGCCCGGCCTCACCCGTGGCTCGGGGGCGCTCGTCGCCGTCCTCATGGTGGCGGTCCTCTACACCGCGGGCGAACTCATCCACTCCGCGCCCTCGCAGGGGCTGTCCGTGCAGGCCGCGCCGGACCATCTGCGGGGCCGGTACCTCTCGGTGTACCAACTGTCCTGGTCCGTCTGCCGCACCGTCGCGCCGATGCTGCTCGGCTTCCTGCTCGACGCGCAGCCCTGGCACTTGTGGTCGGTGCTTGCGCTGCTGGTGCTGAGCGGGGCGGCGATCCTGCTGTGGGCGGAGCGGTCGCTGCCGGAGCACGCGGTCCGCGCCGTCGGCGGCACCGGCTCCGGGAATGGCTTCTCGCGAACGTCCGGCGCGGCGGCCGGTGCTGGTGCTGCTGCCGTTGCGGGTGCTGCTGCCGTTGCGGGTGCCGCTGCCGTTGCGGGTGCTGCTCCGGGGGAGGCGGCGGCCTGAGTACGGACCCAGGCCTTGGTCGTACGCGAAGGAACGGCGCCGCCCCCTCCCCCGCCGACGGTCAGCCCCCGAGCGGGCCGCCGAGGGAGGCGGCCGGTACCGTACGGGCGTTCTTGGGGAGGGCGGGCAGGGTTACGGGCTCGCCGCGACCGGTGAGGTTCATGGTCGCGGTGACCTTGCCCTGGCCGAGGTCGCAGCCGAGCGTGATGCGGACGATCCGCCCGTCCTTGCCGAGCCAGACGTCGGCGAACGCAGGAAGGCTGTCGCCCATCGCCTCCAGCGGGCCCGCCATCAGTTCGCGCCGGTCCTTCGCCATGCGCAGCAGCAGGGCCTTGCTGTCCAGCTTGCCCCGGTAGTGCACGGCGGAGGTGCCGTTCACCTTCTCCTGGCCCACCTCGGTGACGTCGTGCGCCATGGACACCTGGCGCAGGACGTGTTCCGGGTCGTTGGCGGGTGCGCGCAACAGGTAGTGCACCTCGGTCTTGTCCCGCTGGATCGCGCGCCAGCCGGTGTCGCCGTTCCGCTCGCTCGGCATCCGTACGTAGACGGTGTCGTCGCTGAAGATCTCGTCCAGGGGCACCGGCTTCTGGGCGGTGCCGCCGGTCTGGGCCAGGGAAGCCTTGAGGGTGCCCTTGTCGGCCTTCATGTCGAAGGCGCCCTTCACCGTGATCGTGAAGTCCTGCCCGCCGCCGGTCAGTCGGATGGCCTCGTCGATGCGGGCGGTGCTGTTGCCCGCGGCGTCGACCGCGGCGCGCACGGCGGCGGCGGGGTCGGCGGAGGGGGTCGGGGCCGGGGTCTGCGCGGAGGAGGTCTTCTGGGCCTGCCCTCCGGGCGCGGGCGCCTTGCCGTCCGTACCGGACGAGCAGGCGGTGCCGAGTACGGCTATGGCGCTGATGCCAGTGATGCTGATGAGAATGGCGGAACGCCGCATGGTCTTCCCCGTTGGTGCTGGTACGGCGAGGCGGGATCTCCCCTCGCGCTAGAACAGGGATTCTATTATCAGCTCCCTACAGCGCGAGCAGGCCCGCCGCCGTCTCCCGGAAGCCGCATCCGTCCAGGTAGAACGCATACAAGTGCTCCTCGAAGTCGACGTGCAGCCATGCGCACCGCGCGGCGCGGGCTCCACGGGCGGCGGCCGCGACGAGTTCGGCGCCCATGCCCTCCGAGCGGCGGTCCGGGGCGACCACCGTGTCCAGGAGGAAGGTGTGGGAGCCGCCGTCCCAGGCGACGTTGACGAAGCCGACCAGGCGGCCGTCCTCCCGGGCGCACACCCAGCCGAGGCGGTGCCGTTCCAGGCGAGTGCGTCAGTCCGTGCGGGACACGGGGTGACCGAAGCCGTCGGCGTGCAGGGCGTTGAGGGCCGCGTTGTCGACGTCGGCCCGTCATGCGTCATGGATCGTCATTCCGCGAGCGTAAGGCAGGCTCGGCGCCCTCGGCCGGGCACCGGCTCCGGCCTCGAAGACTCCGCCTACGGGGAGGGGGGTTCCTCCTGGCGCGCCGCGATCAGGGGGCCCAGCAGGCGGGTGCCCGGGCCGATGCGGCCGCCGGGGCCCGGGAGTTGGGTCGTGGTGGACAGGGTGAGCGGCTCGTGGCAGGCGTCGCAGGCCAGGGTCGGGGTGGTGACCCGGCCGCAGGTGTCGTGGCGGATGCGGGCGGGGGGTCCGGCCGGGTCGGCGTACCACTTGTCGCCCCAGGCCATCAGGGCGAGCAGGACCGGGTAGAGCTCGCGGCCCTTCTCCGTGGCGACGTACTCCTCGCGCGGCGGACTGGCCCGGTACTGCTCGCGGGTCAGCACCCCCTCCTCGACCAGCCGGGCGAGCCGGGCGGCGAGGACCTTGCGGGACAGGCCGAGGTCTTCCGCCAGTGCGTCGAAGCGACGGATGCCGAGGAGGACGTCGCGCATGATCAGGGCCGTCCAGGCGTCCCCGAACAGGTCGGTCGCCCGGGCGATCGAGCAGGCGACGGAGGAGAGGGGGGTGCGGGTCATGGGGGTGAGGGTAGCGACGCCGGGTTCCCTGAGGAAACCCGGCGGTGCTAGGTTCCTTGAGGGAACTCATGTGGAATGTCGAGGGAGTTGGCCATGGGCACCACCCCGCACGTCGCGCACAGCGCACGCACCACACGCACCGCACGCACCCAACGCGCCGCACGCACCCCACGCATCGCGGTCGATGTCGCCGGGACGGTGGTCGACGGCCGTCACATCCGCGCCCTGACCTTCCAGTCCGTACGCCTGGACTATCTGCGGCGCCTCCTCGGGGAGTCCGGCCTCGCCGCACCGGGCGGCCGCGCGCTCGTCGTCGGCAGTGGGCGTGGCGTACTGGCCCGGGGTCTCGCGCGGCTCGGGTTCGAGGTGGTCGCCGCCGACGCCTCCCCCGCCGCGACGGACCTCGCCCGGGAGGCGCACACCGGGTCGGGCGTCACATACGTGACGATGCCTGCCGAGGAACTCGCCCTGGAGACGGGTTCGTTCGACCTGGTGTACTGCGCCGACACCCTGGAGATCACCGAACGCCCGGGGACCGTCCTCGCGGAGGCGGCACGGGTGCTGCGTCCCGGCGGGGTCTTCGTCTACGACACGGTGAACCGCACCCCGGTGTCGCGCCTCGTCTACCTCGGTGCGTTCCAGACCTTCCCGGGGACGCGGATCATGCCGCGCGGCCGGTATTCCGCGCGCCGGATGCGCCGCCCGGCGGAACTGGCCGAGGGTCTCGGGCGGGTGGGTCTGTCCGTACGGGACGTGTCGTCGTTCAAGCCGCGTGACGTACGCAGTCTGGTGCGGGCGGCGCGCGGGCGCAGGCGCGGGACGCTGACGGACGAACAGCTGCCGGGGCTGGTCGACATGGTGCTGGAGCCGGAGGGCAGGCCGGTGGTCACGTATCTGGGGTATGCGGTGCGGGGCGGGTGCGATGGAGCCGCGGGGCGGTGAGGCCGGGTCACCGTCGCCGTAGCCGTCGCCGCCGGTGAGGACGTCCGGGGTGGGCGCCCGGGTGGCGCTCCGGAGGCGGCGGAATCGCACCACCGCCCGCGCTGGGGTGTCCGCCGGCGGACGACCGCAGTGAGGGGGAGCGGGCACCGGCTGCCGGGAGGCCGTCGGGGCCGGCGGGAGCCCCGGTACGGGGCGTGCGGCGCATGGGGTCTGGGGCGGCGCGGACCGTGTCGAGCCGGGGGCGGGCCGTGCCGGGGGGCGGGGGCATCTGCGGTGTGGCGGCCAGGGCGTGAGCGTTTCGACGTACGCCAACGGGCAGCCGGGGCGGCGCGTGCCGTACCGAGCCGGGCCGAGGCGGAAGGGCCGCACCGGGGGGGGCAGGGGGCCCACGGTGCGGCAGCCGGGGGCGTGAGCGTTTCGACGTACGCCAACGGGGAGCCGGGGCGGCGCGTGCCGTACCGGGCCCGGCCAAGGCGGGAAGGCCACACCGGGGGGCACGGGGCCCACTGTGCGGCAGCCAGAGGCGTGAGCGATTCGACGTACACCAACGGGCACCCGGGGCGGCGCGTGCCGTACCGGGCCCGGCCAAGGCGGGAAGGCCACACCGGGGAGCACGGGGCCCACAGTGTGGCAGCCGGGGGCGTGAGCGATTCGACGTACGCCAACGGGCAGCCGGGCTGGGGCGACCGCCCGGTCCCGGCGCAGCGCGCATCCCTCGGCCCACGACGGGCTGCGGCTCGCAGGCTCACCCGCGTCCCCCGGCGAGGTGCGGTGCCCCATCGCCACTGGGCCACCGGGCTGCCGACCAGGCGGCCCGTCGCGAAGCGGACACTGACCCGTGGACATGCCCCTGACGACATACGGAGGCACCCCTGTGGTACCCGGCCACCCGCAGGGGCGACCGCCCGGTCCCGGCGCAGCGTGCACCCCTCGGCCCGCGACGGGCTGCGGCTCGCAGGCTCGCCCGCGTCCCCCGGCGAGGTGCGGTGACCCATCGCCACCGGGCCACCGGGCCACCTGGTCGGCAGCCCGTCGCGAAGCGGACGCCGCCCCATGGACGTGCCCCCTGTCGGCGTACGGAGGCAACCCTGTGGCACCCGGCCACCCGCATGCGAGGCCCGTGCCACCCGGTCGGCAGCATGCGCGACCCGAGCGCCGCTGCGGACGGCGGAGGGGGCGGGCTCGGTCGGCTTCCCCCGGAGCGTGCACCGGCAGGCTGTGCGTGGCCGCACGGACGGGTGCGGCGTGCGTGGGCAGGGGGTGTGCGGCACATGGCCTGCGGGCAGCGGGGCGTCGGGCTCCAGCGGCGGCGGTGGGGCGGTGCCACCTGGTCGGCGGACATGAGAGGGGCCCGAGCGGTTAACAGATCAGCCATGAAGCGTTTCGGGGCCGTGGGCCTTCTCGTCCTGTGTGCGGTGGCCGCCGTGGTGGCGGCCTGCGCCGTGTCGGGCTGGTGGTGGGTCGCTGCCGGGCCGCTCGTGGCGGCCGCGCTGGTCGGGACGTACGACCTCGTGCAGCGGCGGCACTCGGTGCTGCGCAACTATCCCGTGCTCGGGCACGCCCGTTTCCTGCTGGAGGCGATCCGGCCCGAGCTCCAGCAGTACTTCGTCGAGCGCAGCTTCGACGGGCGGCCGTACGACCGCGACACCCGCAGCATCGTCTACGAGCGGGCCAAGGGCGTCGACGCCGAGGAGCCCTTCGGCAGCGAGCGGGACATGTACGGGCGCGGGTACGAGTTCCTGGTGCCGTCCATGCGGCCGGTGGACCCGGCCGGGACGCCGCCCCGGGTGCGGGTCGGCGGGCCGGACTGTACGCAGCCGTACGACATGGCGCTCCTCAACGTCTCCGCGATGAGCTTCGGGTCGCTCTCGGCGAACGCGGTCCTCGCGCTCAACACGGGGGCCGCCCGTGGTGGCTTCGCCCACGACACCGGGGAGGGCGGGCTCTCCGAGTACCACCTGCGGCCCGGCGGCGACATCGTGTGGGAGATCGGGACGGGGTACTTCGGCTGCCGTACGCGGGACGGGGGCTTCGATCCCGAGCAGTTCCGCGAGAAGGCCGCGCACCCGGCGGTGAAGTGCGTCTCGCTCAAACTGTCGCAGGGGGCCAAGCCGGGGATAGGAGGGGTGCTGCCCGGCGAGAAGGTCAACGCGGAGATCGCGCGGGTGCGGGGTGTTCCGGAGGGTGAGACGGTCATCTCGCCGCCGTATCACCGGGTGTTCTCCACCCCGCGCGAGCTGGTGCGATTCCTGGCGCGGATGCGGGAGTTGGCGGACGGCAAGCCGGTGGGCCTCAAGCTCTGCCCGGGGTCGCGGGTGCAGTTCCTCGCCGTGTGCAAGGCGATGCTCGCGGAGAACGTCACACCCGACTTCATCGTGGTGGACGGCGCGGAGGGCGGCACGGGGGCGGCGCCGCTGGAGTTCGCCGACCATCTGGGGATGCCCCTGACGGAGGGGCTGATCACCGTGCACAACGCCCTGGTCGGCGCCGGGCTGCGCGACCGCATCCGGATCGGCGCGAGCGGGAAGGTCGCCACCGGGGCCGACATCGTCAAACGGCTCGCGATGGGCGCCGACTGGACCAACGCCGCCCGCGCCATGATGTTCGCCGTCGGCTGCATCCAGGCCCAGCGCTGCCACACCAACCGCTGCCCCACCGGCGTCACCACCCAGGACCCGCGCCGCGCCCGCGCCCTGGTCGTCCCCGACAAGGCCGAGCGGGTGCACCGCTTCCAAGGGGCGACGGTCGCCAGTGCCTTGCAGATCATGGCGGCGATGGGGGTGCGCGATCCGGGCGAGCTGGGCCCGCACCTGATCCGGCGGCGCGCCACCGACGCGGACGACTTCCGCTCGTACGCGGAACTGTACGAGTGGCTGACACCCGGACAGCTGACGCAGGACCCGCCGCCGGGCTGGGCGGCGGACTGGAAGGCCGCGGACCCGGACACCTTCGACTTCTGACCGGGCCGTGGGGACCGCGGGTCCCGTGACGCGGACTCAGGTGCAGGTCTCGTTGGCAGATACGTTGGCAGATTTGTTTGCAGATTCGCTTGCGGAAAGGAATTCGAACTATGGCTCGCACCGTTGGCCGGCTCTTCGCGGACACCCTGGAGGAGCTGGGCGTCCAGCACGTCTTCGGGGTCGTCGGCGACGCGCTCAACCCGCTCACCGACGCCATCCGGACCTCGAAGTCCGTGTCCTGGGTGGGCTGTCGGCACGAGGAGGCCGCCGCGTTCGCCGCCGGGGCGCAGTCGCAGCTCAGCGACACGATCGGGGTGTGCATGGGTACGGTCGGGCCGGGCGCCGTCCACCTCCTCAACGGGCTGTACGACGCGGCCAAGAGCGGCACGCCCGTGCTGGCGATCGCCGGGCAGGTGCCGCTGGCCGAGGTCGGCACCGACTACTTCCAGGAGGTCGACAACGACCTGCTGTTCAAGGACGTGGCCGTCTTCCGCGCCACCGTCACCTCCCCCGAACAGCTGCCCGGCCTGCTGGAGGTCGCCGTCCGCCACGCCATCGGGCGGCGCGGGGTGGCCGTCCTGACCGTGCCCGGCGACATCGGCGACCAGGAGCTGCCCGCCGACCGGCCGCTGCGGCTGTCCCTCGTCGGCTCCGGCAACCGCCCCGACGACCCGGCCCTCGACGAGGCGGCGCGCCTGATCAACGACAGCGGCGACGTCACGCTCCTGGTGGGGCGCGGCGCCCGCGAGTCCCGCGCGGACGTGCTGGCGCTGGCCGAGCGGCTGGGCGCGCCGATGGTCCTCACGCTCAAGGCGAAGGAGGGCTTCGAGGGCGACAACCCGTACCAGGTCGGCCAGACCGGGCTGATCGGCAATCCGGCCGCCGCCTGGGCGATGGACCACGCGGAGACGCTCGTCCTGCTGGGCACCGACTTCCCGTACCGGGACTGGTATCCGGAGGGCAAGAAGGTCGTCCAGGTGGACCGGGTGGCGGAGCACATCGGGCGGCGGGTGCCGGTGGACGTGGGGCTGGCCGCGGATGTGGGTCCTACGGTACGAGGCCTCCTGGAGCGGATCGACGCGCGCGAGGACCGGGGGCACCTGGAGTCCGCCCGGAAGAAGTTCCTGCACTGGAAGGAGGGCCAGGCACGGCTTGCCGAACCCGGGCACGACCGGGGGCTGTTGGGCAGGATGCGCTCCGCGCTGGACAACCGTTCGCACCTCGTGCGGCCGGAGGCGCTGGCCGCCGCGATCGACCAAGTGGCGGCGGACGACGCCGTGTTCACCTCGGACACCGGCATGGCGACGGTGTGGCTGTCCCGGTTCGTCGAGATGCGGGGAGCGCGGCGGCTGCTCGGCTCGTACAACCTGGGTTCGATGGCCAACGCCATGCCGCAGGCGATCGGGGCGCAACTGCTGGACCGGGACCGGCAGGTCGTCGCGTTCTGCGGTGACGGGGGCCTGTCGATGCTGCTCGGCGATCTGATGACCATCCGGTCGGAGCGGCTGCCGGTGAAGCTCGTCGTCTTCGACAACCAGCGGCTGGGGATGGTCAAGCTGGAGCAGGAGCAGGCGGGGCTGCCGGAGTTCGGCACGGTGCTGGACAACCCGGACTTCGCGGCGGTCGCGCAGGCGCTGGGCATCACGGGCATCCGAGTCTCGGGGGCGGAGGAGCTGGCGGAGGGGGTGCGGCGGGCTTTCGCGGAGCCGGGGCCCGTGCTGCTGGACGTGCTGACGAACCCCGAGGAGATCGCGGTACCGGCGAAGCCGACGGTGCAGCAGGGGTGGGGGTTCGCCATTGCGAAGGTACGGGAGAACTTGGAGAGTTCGGGGAGCTGAGGGGCCTCGGGCGGGGCCGACGCGGGCCGGTACGAGGGTGGGCCGGGGCCTCTTTGGACGGGCGTCCGGCGTGGGGCTTGGCCTCGGGCCCGTGTGGGGGTGGGCCGGGGGCGAGAGGGCCAGAACCGGGCGGGGCCGGTGTCGGGCGGGCCGCCCCCTTGCCCGCCCGTCCCGCCCCCGGGGGGCGGCCCCGCCGCCCAAGGGGGCTCGGGGGAAGGGGGAAGGGCGGCCCCGCCACCCAAGGGGACGGGGGGAGCGACGGGCCCCGTGCCCCGCCGCCAACAGGCGTACCCGGCACGCGCGGGCGGACCTCCACCGGCAGGATCAAGCCAGGCCGCTTCCCGCCAGAGCGTGCCGTTTCGGCCATACGCGCCCGCTGCACCCCGCATCGCCAAGGCGTGCGGCGGCCGGTGAGGGGGTGGATCAAGCCCCGTGAGCGGGCCGCGCGCTGCGGCTGAATTTCTCCCCGATCATGAACTCCTCATTGCACGGAATGCGAATTGGTTGCCCACAGCCAAGACCAGTGTGTGTAGTAGGCATGGAAGTTGGCGGGTGCATTGCTGAAATAGCAGGCACCGGCCGGGGCGCCTATCAGCTGGAGAATCATGCAGATCCTTACCCGAAAGACTGCACGCCAGATATCCCACGAAGACATCCTCGGACTCGTCGAGGGCACGGCACTCGCCATCCATGTGCCGGGATTCGTACCCGAAGACGTCGTCGCCGCAGCGCGCGAGAAAGTCATCGACCACCCCGAAAAGGGCGGGCTGAGTCAGGACACCTCTTTCCAGCGCATCGGATTCGCCTACTCCGAGATCAGCGACGAGGCCTCGCGGGACCTTTACCACGCGCAGGCGCGGGACAACATCCAGCGGATGCGCGACCTCTTCGCCCCCTACGCGTCGCCCAGCGACACCTTCAGGGCGGTCGTCGACGAGGCGTGGAACGCCGGGGCCTCCCTCCTCGACATCGCCGGACGCAAGGCATTCATCGGCATCTGCCGGTTCCAGGACAAGGGCGTGGACCTCAACCCGCACACCGACGCCCTGGAGCGCAACCTTCCGGCCGACGGCACGCACCGGCTCGCCGCCCAGCTCTCCGCCAACATCTACCTCAACATCCCCCGGCAGGGCGGCGAGCTCGAACTGTGGGGCACCGAGCCCGGCGAGGACGCCTACAACGAGCTGAAGGGCGAGCGCGTCTGGGGCCTGGAACGCGATCAGCTCGGCCCTCCCAAGGAAGTGATCAAGCCCGAGCCGGGCGACCTCCTGCTGCTCAACCCCCGCCAGATCCACGCCGTCCGGCCCTCCAGCGACGAGCCGCGGGTCACGCTCGGGCACTTCCTCGGGTTCTACGGACCCGACCGGCCGCTGGCCCTGTGGAGCTGAGGGCGGCCATGAGCAACTGCAGCAACCACATCATCGACGGCCGCACCAAGGCGAACTTCGGCGAGGCCGCCAAGAAGCTCACGCTCGACGGCACCCGCTGCGTCCTGCTGGTGAGCGTCGGCCAGCGCTACCACGAGGGCGACAAGCTGCGGGCGACCGTGGAACTCCTCAACCGCAGCCGCTTCAGGGAAGTGACCGTCGCGGTCGCCGACACCCTCCAGCGCTCCAACCGCCACCACCTGCCGCCCGAGCAGGCCTACGCCGATTCCCTGCGGGAGGGCGACGACTGGCTGGAGCGGAACGCCAAGACGCTCGGCGGCCTGACCGTGCCCCACCAGATCCTCCGGTGGGACGCGGCACTTCACGACCCGCAGTACACCCAATTCAGGCAGCTCGTCGAGGAGGCGTACGAGAACAATCCCGATTACCGGCGGGCGGTGGATTCCACCATCGGGAAATTCATCGACCGGATGACGGCGCGCGATCCCGGAACCGACGTCGAATCCGCTTTCCGTGGATGCCGGGAATACCTCATCGAGGAATGCCCCATCATCATGCCGATGTGGGCCCACCAGGGATACGACTACGTCGTCTACCCGCAGCCGATGACGGCCGCCATGGCCGAGACCCAGAAGCTCTTCGTCAGCGAGGCGTACACCGGGAAGGGAAATTGGCTTTCCCTCAGGTTCAAGAAGCGGGCGGTCGTTCCCGGCTGATCCGGCACGGCTCCGCCCGCCCCCCACGTCCCCGCCCCCCACCACGAACCGGTACCGGCAGCGGTACCAGAGGACACGACCGCCGTGACGACACCCACCACCCCCACCGCCCGACCGGCCACCGCCGAAAAGCCCTCCCCGGACCGAAAATGGTGGGCCTTCGCCGGAGTGGGCCTCATCAGCTTCCTCGGCTGTATCGACCTCACCATCGTCAACACCGCCGCCCCCCGCATCCAGACGGAACTCGGCGCGTCCGTCACCGATCTCCAGCTCATCGTCAACGTCTTCATCGTCGCCCTGTCCATGTTCATGGTGACGATGGGCCGGCTGGCCGACTCGTACGGCCGGCGCCGCATCCTCTACATCGGCGCCGTCGTCTTCGGCCTGGCCTCCCTCGGCGCGGGCTTCTCCGCGAGCACGGGTTGGCTGATCGCCTTCCGGTTCCTCCAGGGGGCCGCGGGGGCGATCCTGTACACCTCCACCGGCGCCATCGTGCAGAACGCCTTCCCCGCCTCCCAACGCGGCCGCGCCATCGGCGCGTTGTACGGGGTCAACGGCGTCGGCCTCGCCATCGGCCCCCTCCTCGGCGGCGTCATCGTCTCCGCGCTCGGCTGGCAGTGGGTGTTCTGGATCAACGTCCCGCTGGTCGCCCTCGCCCTGGCCCTGTGTTCCTTCAGCGTCCGCGAATCCCGCAACGAGCAGGCCACCGCCCGCCTCGACCTGCCCGGACTCGTACTCCTCAGCATCGGCATCCCCGCCGTGGTGCTCGCCTTCACGCTCGGCGGCACCTGGGGCTGGTCGAGCCCGGCGACGCTCGGACTCCTGGCGGCGGCCCTCCTCACCCTCGTCGCCTTCTCCGTCGTCGAGCGGCGCACGGCCGAACCCCTCATCGACTTCCGGCTCTTCCGTGCCCCGGCCTTCCTCGCCGCGATCGTCTCGGACTTCGCCCTGGCCTGCTTCTACACCACGGTCCTCTTCCTGCTGCCCCTCTATCTCGCCCTGGTGCGCGGGTACGACGGCTACGCGACCGGCGCGATGCTGCTGCCCTGCACCGCGGTGATGGCCGCCCTCTCCCCCTTCACGGGCCGCCTCACCGACCGCTTCGGCCCCAGGAAACTCCTGGTCACGGGCTTCACCGCGTTCACCGTCTCGGCCCTGCTCCTCACCCGCCTCACCGCCGGCGTCCCCCTCCCCCTCCTGGTCGCCGCGCTCGCGCTGATGGGGGTGGCCTGGGCCTGCGTCCTCGGCCCGGCGACCGTCTCGGCCCTCTCCTCCGTACCGGAACGCCAGGCCGGACTCGCCATGGGCGCCTCCTGGACCTTCCACAACCTCGGCGGCGCGATCGGTCTCGCCGTCGGTGTCGTCCTCTACCGCACCCAGGCCTCCGCGAGCCTCACCTCGGCGCTCTCCGGCCACGCCCCCGCCGGCCCCTGGGCCGACGAGGCGGTGGCCGACCCGTCACGCGCGACCGCACTGCTCACCGAGCACACCGCACTGTCCCCGGCCGACGTCACGGGGGTGTTCCAGCGCATGTTCACCGACGGCACCCAGGCAGCGATGTGGCTGGTCGCGGCCACCTCCCTGGCCGCCCTCCTCGCCCTGGCCCTCATCGGCCTCAGGCGGGTCAGCGGCCAAAAAGGTGGGTCCCGGTAGGGGTCGTGGAGCGGGCGGTGAAGAAGTCGGTGAGGGCGGCGAGGAATTCGGCGCGGCTGATCTCGCCGTCGCCGTCCGCGTCGAGTTCCTGGAAGCCCCGGTTGAGGTCCGCCGGGTGGAGCTTGGAGCCGAAGAGCCTGCGGTATTCGGTCATGTCCAGTTGGCCGCCGCCGTCGACGTCGGCGACGTCGAAGAGGGCGCCCATGGCGTGCGGGAGGCCCTCGCGGACGTGGTCGGGGGTGCGGTCCTGGTCCGTGAGCGTCCCCGTGACGAACTCGTCCCGCGAGACCCGGCCGTCCCCGTCGCCGTCCATGGCGGCGAGCTGCTCCCACCACGCGTCGAACGCCCGGTATACCTGCTGTTCCCGGTCGTCCGTGAGGTCCTGGTGCCAGCACACGGTCCGGACCATCGCCTGGAGGTCCTCCCGGGTGATGAAGCCGTCGCCGGTCTGGTCGAGCACGTCGTCGAAGAACCGGCCGACCCGCACCGGACGCGGGTCCTCGGCACCGCCGCCGCGCTGCACCGGCAGCGGCCGCCGCGCCGCCCGGGGCTCCAGCGGGCCGCCCCGGAGCGCGGCCGAGGCCAGCGGCAGGTAGCGGTACGCGAGAGGGAGGGCAGCCATGAGCAGTGCGGCGGTGCGGTGCAGCAGCCACGACGCGGCCCGGTCGCCCCGCCCCGCCCGCAGGCCCAGCCGGGCGCGGTACGGGGCCGGGAGGTCCGCGCGCAGCACGCTGCCCATCACCACCGCCCCCACCTTCACCAGCGCCTCCCACACGGGGGCGGGGCACCGGGCCAGGAAGGGCGGGCGCCGGACGGAGGCGTACAGCGCCCCGAGGAGGTGGCGGACTTCGGGGTTGTCCTCCAGGCCCTCCTCCACCATGTGGGCGAAGTACGTGTGGTGGGCGGCCAGGTCGGCGGGGATCGTGTCCTCGCCGATGCCGAAGGCGAGCGTCACCGTCCGCCACTCGTCGTACAGGCGCGCCTCGTCGGCGGGGGCGAGCGGCTTCCCGCCGAGCCGTTCCATCGTCACCATGGCGTCGAAGAGGGTCAGCATGATCCAGGCGCGGCTGGTGTCGTCGAGGCCGTCGTACGGTCGGCCCTGCTCGTCCGTGCCGTTGATGTGCCGGTGTGCGCGGCGGATGCGGGCGACCTCGCGCTCCCGGGTGTCCTCGTCGCCGTAGGTGAGGCGCTGGAGGCTGTCGAGGGTGAGTTCGAGGCGGCGCAGCGGGCGGGTCCGGTAGGTGGAGTGCCGGGCGAGCGCCGCTCCGCCCGCGGGCAGCGCGGCCTCCAGGACCAGGGCCCGGCCGGTGACGAGGAGCATCCTCGCCTGGCCCAGGTACTTCCAGCTGAGCGAGCCGGGGCCGGGAAGTCGACGGTCAGTCACGCGGTGTCTCCTGCGGTGGGGTGCAACGTGGTGCGGCGGGGGGGGTGTCGTCACGGCCGTCGTGGCGGCGCGGCAGGGGCGCAACGTACCGGCTCCCGCCGGCCCGCCCCGCGCGGGGAAGGGGGAGGTTCTCCGGGCCGCCACGGCGGAATGCCGTACGGGGCGCGGGAAAGGGCACACCACTCCCGGTCCGCGAGAAACACTCGATCGAAGGACATGCCGTCGCACGTCAACTGCCGCGATTTTGGACCGCGTTACGTGTGTGCCCGCCGAATTCCCCGTTTCGCGCGTCCCGTTCGGCGGAATGCGAGACCGCGCGACACCGCTAGGATGTGCCGGAAATTCCCGGGCGGTGCAAGACCGCCTGTTTCAGCGGGACTTCACCGCGTCACCCACGCGGTCTCCCGGCACCATGAGGCGGATGACAATGCTCACCTCGGAAGTCTTCACAAGCCTTCAGGAAAACAGCAGGACGTTCTTTCTTCCTATTATGAGGCTGGACGGTGAACTGCGGGAAACGGTGGCGCTCTATTACCTCGCCAACCGCGCGGTCGACGAGATCGAGGACCACCCGGAACTCGCGCCCGAGGCCAAGGTCGAACTGCTCCAGGGTGTGAGCCGGCTCCTCCAGCAGGAGGCCTTCACCCGGGCCGACACCGACCGGCTGTTCGCCCCGTACCGCGACCGGTTGGCACCCGTCACCACCCGGTTCTACGACTGGGCGGTCGCGCTTCCCGGGCGCGAGATCGCGCCGCGCCTGTGGGACGCGCTGGCGGCGCTCGCCGACCGGATGGCGGACTGGGTGCGGGCGGACTTCCGGGTCCGTGACGCGTCCGACCTCGACCGGTACACCTTCGCCGTCTCCTGCTCCATCGGGATCACGCTCTCCGACCTGTGGACCTGGCACTGCGGAATCGTCACGTCCAAGCAGGGGGCGGTGGCCTTCGGGAGGGCCGTGCAGGCCGCGAACATCGCCTGGAACCGCGCCGACGACCTCGCGCGGGGCATCGACTTCTTCCCCGACGGCTGGACGACGGACGACATGTGCCGCTACGTGCGCCGCCACCTGCCCGCAGCGCAGGCCTACACCGCGTCCGTCCCCGCCGGTCCGGTGCACGCCTTCTGCGCCACCACGATCGACATCTGCACGGCCACCCTGGCCGCCCTCCAGGGGGGCACCCGCGTCGACCGGGCGACCATCACCGCGATCGCCGAGCGGTACGCCGTCCCGCAGTGAATCCCCGGCGGACGCCGCGTGCACCGGCCCGCCGTCCCCAGGGCTGAATCTTCGCGAGGCGGCATGCCATCCTCAAGGCATGACTGACCGCGATGAGCCCACCACGGCTCCATCGAGTGGGGACGGCCCTGGCGCCGTCGACGGCGACCACGTCTTCGCCACCAGCCGCTACCTCGTGCCCCGGGCATCCGCCGCGGACGACGAACAGGCGCTGTCCGTACCGTCCTTTGCGGTGCAGGAGATCCTGAACGGGCTGCCCGGCTCCGCCACGTACCTGACACCCGTCCCCGGACAGGACGGCACCGTCGTCGACTTCCGGGTGGAGGCCGCTTCACCCGATGCGGTCGACATCGGCGGCCGCCGGGGCAAGGAGATGGTCGGCCTCAGCGTGGTGGAGACGTACCCCACGGTGGTCGGCAGCGACCTGTGGCGCGGGTACCTCACGGCGCTGGAGAGCGGCGGCCGTTATGAGGGGGAGCCGTTCGAGTACGAGGAGGTGCTCGCCGGAATCCCCCGCCGGTCGCGCTTCGCGGTGCGTGCGGCGGCCTGCCGGGGCGGGCTGATCGTCTCCTGGGTACGGCTGGACACCGGCGAGCGCGAGCAGCGCCGCCTGGCGGTGATGCAGCGGCTGGCCGGGATGGGGTGGGCGGACTGGAACCTGGTCCTCGACGAGATCACCTGGTCGGACGAGGTCTTCGCGGTCTTCGGCCGCGACCGCGCGCTGGGCCCGATGACGCTGGAGGAACTGCCCGCCCACGTCCACCCGGAGGACCTCCCCGGGGTGGGCGAGACCGTGCGGCACCTGCTGGGCGGGGGCAGCACGGTCGACCACACGTTCCGCATCGTCCGGCCGGACGGCGAGGTGCGGCACGTGCGGATCGTCGCGGAGGCCGAACTCGACGTGGCGGGCGTGCCGGTGGAGGTGCACGGCTTCTTCCAGGACCGCACCGGGATGCACCGGGCCGCGCAGGAGGTGCTGGAGCACCAGCAGGCGGCGTCCGCCCAGCGCGGGCTGCTGGCCGCCGAGAAGGAACTCGCCGCCCGCCTCCAGCACGCCCTGCTGCCGCTGCCGCAGCAGTCGCTGAGCCTGGCCGGGCTGACCGTGGACGTGGCGTACCACCCCTTGCAGGAGGGGCTCAACGTCGGCGGCGACTGGTACAGCGCCATCGCGCTCCCCGACGGCAGCGCCCTGCTGGTCGTCGGGGACGTCGCGGGGCACGGCCTGGACGCGGTCGCCACCATGGCCCAGCTGCGCTTCGTCGCCAAGGGCATGGCCATCACCGGCACTCCCCTGCCCGAGATCCTCACCCGGCTGAACACCCTGCTGATGCACACCTCCGGGCGGAACTACGGCACCGCCACCATGATCATGGGCCGGTACGATCCCGCCACCGCCCGGCTCACCTGGGTGCAGGCCGGGCATCTGCCGCCCCTCCTGCTGCGCGCGGGTCAGCCGCGCTACCTGCCGGTCCCCCGGGGCATCCTGCTCGGCGCGATGGCGGTCCCCGTGTACGAGGAGGCCACCCTCCAGCTGCTGCCCGGCGACCACCTGTTCCTGTTCACGGACGGTCTGGTCGAGGTGCCGGGCCGGGACATCTACGAGGGCCTGGAGCGCCTCGCGCGCGCCGCCGCACGGCACGCGGGCAGCACGCGCATCCTGGACGCCCTGGTCAGGCCGGACTCCCGGCACGACGACACGTGCGTCCTGCATGCCACGCTCTGAGCGCGCCTGCCGGTAGGGGGCGGACGGGGGCCGTGCGGGCGGGTCGGTACCGTACCGGGACGGAACACGACGACCGAGCGAGGACCCATGCCGCAGCGCGCTGCGACCATCGTCGGCGGCGGCATCGGCGGACTCGCCACCGCCCTCGCCCTGCACCGCCGTGGCTGGCGCGTCGAAGTGCTGGAGCGGGCCCCGGAGTTCACCGAGATCGGCGCCGGGATCTCGCTGTGGCCGAACGCGCTGCACGCCCTGGCGGCGCTCGGCCTGGCCGACGCCGTGCGGGCCCTCGGCGCCGTCGAGGCCACGGGCGGTGTGCGCGACCTGCGGGGCCGCTGGCTGTCCCGTACGGACAACGCGGAGGTCGCGCGCCGCTTCGGGCATCCGCTGCTGGTCCTGCACCGGGCGGATCTGCTGCGGGTGCTCGCCGAGGCGCTGCCCGCCGACTGCCTGCGGCCGGGCACGGAGGTCACCGCGATCCGCGACCCGGAGCACCGGCCGGTGGTCGAGCACCGCGCGGGCGTCTCCCGGCCGGACCTCGTGGTCGGCGCGGACGGTTTGCGCAGTGCGGTCCGGCGCACGCTGTGGCCGACGGCGGCCGGTCCCCGGTACGCCGGGTACACGGCGTGGCGCACGGTCACCGGCCCCCTGGCCGGGCCGCCCGCCGAGGGGGCGGCGACCTGGGGGCGCGGGGAGCGGTTCGGCTTCACGGCGCTGCCGGGCGGGCGGATGTACTGCTTCGCGACGGCGACCGTGCCGGAGGGGGGCGGCTCCCCGGGCTCCTCCCCGTACGCCGAACTGCTGCGCCGGTTCGGTTCCTGGCCGGACCCGATTCCCGCGCTGCTGGCGGCCGTGCCCGCCGACGCCGTGCTCCGGCACGACCTGTACGACCTGCCGCCGCTGCCCTCCTTCGTGCGCGGGCGGGTCGCGCTGGTCGGTGACGCGGCCCACGCCATGACGCCCAACCTGGGCCAGGGCGCGTGCCAGGCGCTGGAGGACGCGGTCACCCTCGCGCACTGCCTCGACGGCGGTGGGGACGCTGCCCGGGGGCTGCGCGCGTACGACCTGGTGCGCCGCCCCAGGGCCCAGGCGGTCGCGCGGCGTTCCGCCCGGCTGGGCACGATCGGGCAGTTGTCGTGGCCGCCCGCGGTGCTGCTGCGCGACACGGCCGCCCGGCTGACGCCGATGCGGGCGACGCTGCGCTCCATGACACCGGTGCTCGACTGGACGGCACCGGGCGACCGGGTGTGAGCGCGTGGCCCCGTGACCGCGCGGGCCGGTGGTGTGTCACCGGGCGCCCCCATGACCGTAACGAAGCCCGAATGCCCCTGAGAGGCGTGCGAACGATGAGCGCGAGACCCTGATGCCGGACTGGACGTATCACCCGCTGCGCGGCCTGGCCGCCGCCGTCGTCGGGCGGCGCCGCTCGCAGCGGACCGCGCTGCGGCTGCTGGCCTCGGTCGGCTCCCGGCCCGCCGGGGCGCGGCTGATCGCCCGGGGGTTCGGCCACCGCCACCCGCACGCGAGCCTGGCCGGGGAGGTCGCGGGCGTGCCCGTGACCGTACGGGTGGGGATCTCGGTGCCGCCCGCGCTCGCCCGCGAAACGGTCCGCGCCATGGCGCCGTTGGGGGCCGGTGTCGTGGAGGTGGCGGACGTCCGCGCGGCGGACGTGGGGGCCGTGCGCGAGGCGGCGCTCGGCCGGTCGGTCCCCGTGGTCGTCCGCACGGACGACCCGGAGGTGGCGGCCGCGCTCGGGCCGTACGTAGACGGGTTCACGCGCGGCGACGACCCGCGCGTGGTCCGCACGTCCAACCCGTCCGTGACGGCCGCGGCCGACGCGCTCACGGGGCCGTCCGTGACCGGCACGCTCACGGAAACCTCCGCGGCCCCCGCGCTCACGGAAGCGTCCGCGCCCGCCGCGCCGGACGTCGTCGTGCTCGCCCGCCCCGAGGTGCTGGTGGCGGCCGGGCCCGGCTGGTTCCAGCGGGTCGCCGAGGCGGCCACGCCCACCGCGCCCGCCCCGGGGTTGCGGGACCTCGGCCGGGACCCGCGCCGGTGGCCCGCCTGGTGGTGGGCGCTGCTCGTCGGGCTCGGCATGATCGGTGCCGGGTTCGGCGCGGCGGTGATCACGCTCGGTCCCGTACTGCTCTGGTACGACCGGGACTTCCTCGGCCTGACGCTGGACGACCTGCACGCCGCCAACCACCACCTGGTGCACTTCCTCCAGCACGACCGGATCACCATGGCGGGCACGATGGTGGCGATCGGCAGCCTCTACTCGGGCCTCGCCTGGGGCGGGATCAGGCGCGGCCGGGCCTGGGCGCGCGAGGTCTACCTGGTGTCGGGGGCGATCGGCTTCCCGACCCTCTTCTACTTCCTGGCCACCGGCTTCGTGGAGCCGCTGCACACGGCGACGGCGCTCGTGCTGTTCCCGATGTTCGTGCTGGGGGTCCGCCGGGTACCGTGCGCGCCCCGGTGGGAGCCGGTTCCGGAGGGGCCGGAGCGGGAGCGGCGGCGGGCGCTGGTGGGCCAGTTGCTGCTGATCGTCACGGGGGCGGGGCTGTTCGTCGGCGGGGCGGTGATCTCGGTGGTCGGGCTGACCGGCGTGTTCGTACCGAGCGACCTGACGTACCTGGGGACCACCGCGCAGGCACTGGAGGGGGTGAGCCCCCGGCTCGTACCGTTCATCGCGCACGACCGGGCCGGGTTCGGCGGTGCGCTGATGTCGGCGGCGGTGGCGATCGTGCTGCTCAGCGCGTGGGGCTGGCGGCGGGGTGAGGCCTGGGTGTTCTGGAGCCTGGCCGGGGCGGGGGCGGCCGGATTCCTGCCGGCGGTGTTCGTGCACGGCACGATCCACTACACCGACTTCCTCCACCTGGCGCCGGTGTACTTCGGCATCGTGCTGACCGCCACGGGGCTGGGCCTGGCCCGCCCCTACCTCTGCGCGAAGCGGCCGACGGTGAGGGCACAAGCGCGCGTTATGCCCAGTCGCTAGTACCCGTGACCTCCTCGTTTCGGCACGCTGGGGCCGTCAGCCCCCACACGACACACGCACCTCAGCGTGTCCCCCGAAACGAGGAACCATGAAGACAGCCCGCATATCCCGCATGTCCCGCTTAGTGCCCGCCGCCTTCGCCGCCGCCGTCTCCGTCGTCGCCCTGATGTCCCCCACCGCGTCCGCCGCCCCGGCCCCGGCCGCCACGGGCACCCAGCCGATCATCGGCGGCGGTTACGCGTCGAACGCGCCCTGGGCGGCGCGGCTCTTCTCCAACGGCAGAGAGACCTGTTCCGCGACGATCATCGCGCCGACCTGGATCCTGACCGCCAAGCACTGCGTCTCGGGCGGCGGCCTCTCCTTCCGCATCGGCAGCCTCGACCAGCACAGCGGCGGCACCACCGCCAACGGCGTCCAGACCTACACCAACAGCGCCGACCTGGCGCTCGTCCGCCTCGACCGGTCGGTCTCCGGCACCTACGCCCGGCTCGGCCAGCCGGGTTCGGTGACGGTCGGCCAGAGCGTCCAGGTCTACGGCTGGGGCGCCACCTCCCAGTGCGGCTCGGAGATCAACTGCCAGTCCCGCCTCCTGAAGGTCGCCAACGTGACCGTCACGGACGGCTGCACCGACGCCTACGGCGGCTCGGCGATCTGCGCCCGCCGGGGCAACGGCATCACCGCGGGCGGCGACTCGGGCGGCCCGATGAACGCCAACGGCCTCCAGGTCGGCGTCGCCTCCACCAGCGACCGCCAGACCACCACCGCCTACACGAACGTCACCGCCTACCGCTCCTG
This sequence comes from Streptomyces sp. NPDC087440, assembly GCF_044744005.1. Taxonomy (NCBI): domain Bacteria; kingdom Bacillati; phylum Actinomycetota; class Actinomycetes; order Kitasatosporales; family Streptomycetaceae; genus Streptomyces; species Streptomyces sp. NPDC087440. The sequence goes on from NZ_JBIUXN010000001.1 coordinate 403,857, forward strand.
GATCCGCTCCGTCGCCGGAGTCTGACCTCCCCCGTCCCCCGCACTCCGCTGCCGCCCGGGCGGGCTCCCCGGGCGGCAGCGGCACTCCGCGTGCTATGCGGCGTACACCGGGGTGAGGTCGATGTAGATGCGCCAGGTGCTGGCGCTGTCGTCGCGGAAGGTGAGGATGTCCGCGTTGGGGACCGTGACCTGTTTGCCGTCCTTGCGGGTGTAGGTGACCTCGGTCTGGACGATCACCGTGTCGCCGAACTCCCAGGTGGCGCGGACGTCGTGGGAGAGTCCGTCGATCGTGGCGAAGAAGGCGGCGACGCCCTCGCGGACCGCCTCGCGGCCGGTCAGCTCGGGGGCGTTGGCGAAGCGGAAGACGACGTCGTCGGTGAGGTGGGCGACGAACTTGTCGGGGTCGAAGGTGTCGATGTCACGGAAGATCCCCGCGATGTCACGACCCCCCGGTGAGGTCCCGGGCGGGGGCTGGGCGCCGGTGCGGTCGTCCACGGGGGCCTCCTTGTGGAGAGGGGTTGCGCGGCAGCTGCCGCGTTGCCTCACGGTACGTCAGGAAGCTTTGTGGGCAAGGGTTTTGGCGTTCTCGGCCGACGGGATGAAGGTCACGGGCGGGGCGTGCGGAGAGCCGGTGATCCGCTGTCCGCGAGCAGGAAGAGGACGATCAGCGCGGTGACGCCGAAAGCGGCACCCTCCGCGTGCAGACCGGGCAGGGCGAGCGCTCCGACCGGCAGCAGTGCGGCCACCGTCGTCGCCAGCGCCCCGACCAGGGTGATCCGGGGGTGGATGTACCCGAGGTACTCGGCGGTCGGCCGCCCCGGCCGGATGCCCGGGACGAACGCCCCCTCGCGCTTCAGCTTGTCCGTGACCTCCACGACGTTGAGGTCCAGGATGCCGCGCACGTACGCGCCGAAGAAGACCAGCACGGCGTACGCCACCACCAGCCACGGCATCGGCGGCGCGGGCAGCAGCAGGACCAGGGAGGCCACCAGGACCGTCCCGAAGCGGCCCCGGCCGCCGCGGATCGGGACGTACGACGTCGTGCCCCCGTACGCCCTGCGGCCGATCATGCGTTTCGCGTACTGGATCGGGATGCGGCGCTCACTGCGGCGGACGGTGAGGACCAGGGCCGTGGCGAGTGCCAGGGTCAGGAGGAGGACGACCGGGGCCACGAAGAGGGCCCAGCCGCCGTGTGCGCGGGCCACCTCCACCACCTGGCCGGGCAGTACCGCCGCGACCTGGACCAGGAGCAGCAGGGTCAGGCCCTCGCCGATGCCGTGGCGGGTGATGATCGCGCTCAGCCACAGCACCACGGCCGTGCCCGCCGCCAGGCAGGCCACCAGGGTGACCTGCGCGAGGGTGCCGGTGCCGGGCAGGACGTTCGCGTCGGTGGCGGCGAGCGGGGGGCGGCCGTCGATCGTGCTGCGTACGACCAGGTATCCGAGCCCCGCGCCCAGCAGCACCGCGACGTACCGGGCGTAGAGCGCCACCCGCGCCTCCCCCGCCCTGCCCGCCTCCGCCAGCGAGCGCAGGCGCGGGCTCAGCACACCGGCGAACGCGGTAAGCCAGTGCGCGGCGAGGACCGGCACGACGCCCAGCGCGAGGACGGACAGGTTCGCCAGGCCGCCCCCGGTGAGCAGGTCGAGGAGGCCGTACAGCTGTCCGTCGGGGCGGTCGGTCGCCGCGAGGGCGGCGGTGTCGACGCCGGGCAGGGGCAGGTGCTGGCCGAGGCGGAACAGGACGACGACCAGCAGGGTGACGAGCAGCCGTCGTCGTGATGCGGGCGTGGTGAGGACATGTGCGGACACTGTCGGTTCCCCCTTCAACGTGTGCCGGGTGCCCCTTCACCGTGTGCCGGGTCCCGCTTCCAGGCGTGCCGGGTCACGCTTCACCGTGTGCCGAGCCCCGCTTCAACGTGTGCCGGGTCCCGCTTCCCGGCGTGCCGGGCCGTCTCCTCAGACCGCCCCGCCCGCCCCTCAGCCGCGCCACTTCAGACCGCCCGCAGCCGCGCCAAGTGCGCCACGGCCCGTTCCGAGCCCTTCGCCGCCGCCCGCCGGTACCACTCCACGGCTTCCGCCGGGCGTACGGTCTCCAGCACTTCGCCGAGGTTGAGCATGCCCATCGGCTCGCCCGCCTCCGCCGAACGCCGGTACCACTGCTCGGCGTCGGCGGCCCGGTCGCTGTGGCGCAGGATGTTGCCGAGGTTGTTCATGGCCTGCGGGTGGTCCTTGTCGGCGGCCTTGCGGTACCACTGCTCGGCCTCCGCCTCCCGCCCGGCGTTCTGCACCAGGATGGCCAGGCTGTACATGGCCGACGGGTGTCCCTGGTCGGCCGCCCCGCGCAGCCACTTCTCGGCCTCCGCCGCCCGGCCGTTCTCGTTGAGCAGCATGCCCAGCACGAGCATGCCCTGCTTGTCGTCCTGCTCGGCGGCCCCGCGCAGCCACCGCTCGGCCTCGCCGAGCTGCCCCGCGTCGTAGGCGCGGAATCCTTCCTGCACCATGGCGGCGGGGTATCCGTGCTCGGCGGCGCGGCGCTGCCAGGCGGCGGCCTCGGCCTTCTGCCCGATCCGGTTGAACACGGCGGAGAGGTTGCTCATCGCCATCGGGCTGCCGAGATCCGCTGCGCGGCGGAACTCCCGCAGCGCTCCGTCCGTGTCGCCCTGGTCCAGCAGTGCCGCGCCCAGCCGGATCATCGCGTCCGAGTCGCCGGTCTGCGCCTCGTGCCGGTGACGGGCCTGCTGGGTGTCCAGCTCCGGGTCGGCGGTCAGCCGTACGAGCGCCTGGAGCAGTGGTGCCAGCTCCGTCCGGCGCCGCCCGGCGGCTCGTCCGCCTTCAACTCGGCTGTGTGACACGTCAGTTCCCTTCCTCGTCCCTGTGGTCCCGCTCGTCCCTGACTGCTCCGACGGCTCTGCCTGCTCCGACTCCTCTGACGCCGCCGGGTCGACCGTCAGTTCCCAGTCGAACTCCCAGATCCGTACGGCCCCTTCGGCCTCCGCCATGAGCGCCCAGCAGCCGTCCGGTCCGAAGACGGCGTCCCCGAATCCGCCCTCCAGTGCCCGCAGGCAGCGGCCGGTGGCCAGCTCCCACAGCCGCAGCGCCCCCTCGCCGTCGCGCGAGAGCGCGAAGCGGGCGTCGGGGGTGAGCCGGACCGCCCGTGCGTCGTGCGGCTGTGCGTCGAACTCCCGGAGGCACACGCCTTGTTGGAGGTCCCAGAGGCGCAGGCGCCCGTCGCCCCTTCCGCCGCTGGACACCAGCAGGCCGCGTTCCTCGTCCACGGCGATCGCCTCCACGGGGGCGGTGTGCCCGCGCAGTTCCCGCAGGCAGCGGCCGGTGGTCAGGTCCCAGGTGCGTACGGTGTTGCCCGATCCGGCGGTCGCCGCCGTCCGTCCGTCGGGGGCGAGCCACAGTTCGGCGTCGCGGCCGTGGTCCGCCTCCAGGGTGCGCAGACAGGTGCCGCTCGCCATCTCCCACAGCCGTACGCGCTGGTCGGCGCCCCACACCAGGGCGTGCTTGCCGTCCCCGGTGAACCCGGCGGCGAACGCGCCGAGGGTGAGGGAGAGGGAGGCCTGCCGGGTGCCGTCGGCCACGGACCAGGCGTCGAGCGAGCCGTTGGCGTTGGCCGTGAGCACCGTACGGCCGTCGGCGGTGAAGTGGACGCTGCGCAGGACGTTCATGCCGAAGCTGTCCCGCAGGCCTTCGATCACGGTGCCGCGCTCGCCGGTTTCCACGTCGAGGAGGTGGAGTTCGAGCGGGAGGCGGATCGCGGCGGTGCGGCCGTCCGGGGACAGTGCCAGGTTCGCCCGGACGCCGAAGCGGCCCAGGGTCCGCGTCGGCCAACTGGCCCGCAGTACGGTCCTGTTGATGTACGGGTCCCGGGCCAGCGTATGCCAGGCGTCGAGCGCGCGGGGGTCGCGCTCGTGGCCGGGCACGGCGCGGGCCGTGCGGAGCCGGTCGAGGGCGGTGGCGGGGCGGCCCGCCCGGCGCGCCCGATCGGCGTCCGCGACCAGGGCCGCCACCCGGGCGTCCAGGCTGCTGAGTTCGTCGTGCCGCCGGGGGCGGCTGAGCCGGGTGGCCGCCGTGTACGTCCCGGGCAGCCGCCGACGGCGTACGGTGTTGTCCCGCCCGGCGGTGAGCAGGTGCCGTCCGTCGTCGAGGAACACCAGCGCCCCGATCTCGCTCTCGTGTCCCCGGTAGGTGCGCAGGGTGCGGCCGGTGGCCACGTCCCACAGCCGGACCGCGCCGTCGCGGCTCGCGCCCGCCAGGAGCCGCCCGTCGGGGCTGAGGTCGAGCAGGCCGACGGCGGCGGCGAGGGAGCGCAGTTCCTCGCCGGTGCGGGTGTCCCAGAGCTGCACGCGGTCGTAGGTGGCGGTGGCGGCGGTGCGTCCGTCGGCGGCCAGGGCGAGGGGCGAGGTGTAGCGGTTCTGTGCGGGCATGACGGTCGGCTCGCAGGCGCCGCCCGGGTCGTGGAGGACGACGGTGCCCTCGCGTCCGTAGAACAGCACACGTCGGCCGTCGGCGGTCGCCTCCGTCGGCCCGCTGTGGAAGCCCTCCCACGTCCAGCGCACCCGGCCGGTGGCGAGGTCCCAGCCGAGGAGCGTGCCGTCGCTGGTGCCCGCGACGACCAGGCCGGGACCGGGCAGCAGCCGGGGCCGTCGTACGGCGGTGTCGCCCGAACGGTAGTACGGGGTGAAGGTCTGCAGGCAGCGGCCGGCCTCCGCGTCCCAGAGCCGGACCAGGCCGTCGGAGCCGACGGCCACCGCCCGCCGCCCGTCCTCGGCGAGGTCGATCTCGCCGTGTGTGCCGTCCAGTTCGCGCAGGCAGCGGCCGGTGGCCAGGTCCCAGAGGCGGACCCGGCCGCCGACGCAGGACAGGGCGCGGCGGCCGTCGCGGGTGAGGCGCATGTCGCCGTCGTTCGCCCCGTGCGGGAACCAGGAGACGGCGCGTACGTCGTCCTCCGCGCCGGTGGCGCCCCGTTCGCGGTGCACCTCGTCGAGGAGGGGGCGTACCCGGGCGGCGTCCTCGGTGTCGGCGCCGGCGGCTTCGAGGGCGGAGATCAGGTCCTCGTCGGTGGCCGCACCCCGCCGCCAGCGGGCCAGGCCCGCGTTGTAGGTGGCTTCGGGGTGGCGGGGGTCGATCCGCAGGGCGTCCTCGAAGGCGGTCTCGGCCTCGTCGGTGCGGCCGAGGTCGAGGAGGGAGAGGGCCCGGTTGTTGAGCTCGTCGGCGCGCAGCCCGGCGGCGCGGGGCTGCGGGCGCGGGTAGGCGCGGCCGGTCAACTCGCCGTACAGGACGATGAGTTGATCGGCGACGGCGGCCATCGACTCCGGCCGTTCTGCCGGGTCGTCGCGCAGACAGTGCGCGAGGAGTTCGGCGACGGGGTGGGGCAGGTCGAGGGGGCCCTCCGGTTCCTCGCGCAGTGCGGTGAGCGCCTCCCCCGCCACGGGTCCCATCAGCCAGGTCACCTCGCCGCTGAACATCTCCAGCAGGGACACCGCGAAGCTGTAGACGTCGGTGCGCACGGTCAGCGGGCGGTGCCGGGCCTGTTCCGGCGAGGCGTACGCCATGGTCATGCCCACCGGGGCGGCCTCGCCGCCCTGGGCCGCGCAGGCGCTCGCGATGCCGAAGTCGGTGACCTTGGCGGTGCCGTCCGTGTCGAGGAGGACGTTGGCGGGCTTCACGTCCTGGTGGACGAGGCCGCGTTCGTGGGCGTGCTGGAGCCCCCAGGCGGTCTGCACGGCCAGGTCCAGGACACGGGCGAGGGCCTCGCGCGGCCCGCCTTCGTAGAGGCTGCCGTCGCGGATGCGGTCGCGCAGGCTGCCCCCGGGAACGTACTCGGCGAAGACCCGGGGGACACCGCCCAGGACGCGTACGTAGTGGCAGCCGCAGACGTGCGGGTGCAGGCCCAGCGACACCCAGGTCTCCGCCTCCCGCACGAACGCCCGCTGCTGCTCGGGCGTGCGGAAGAGCTCGGGGCGCGGGCACTTCACGGCCAGGTCGGTGTCCCACTCGCGGTGGCGAACCCGGTAGACGAGGCCCATGCCGCCGTCGGTGTGGACACCGGTCACCCGGTACTGGCCAAAGACGTCGTCGCCGACCTCCCACAGCTCGCCGACCGGCACCTCAGCGGGTCCGGAAGGGCCGCAGCGCCTTGAACTCCCGTGCCACCACCGCGCTTTCGCGTACGGTACGCGCCCAGGCCCGCGCCTTGCTGAGCGGGTGGCGGGGGAACTGCTCGTCCCAGGCGGGGTCGTCGCTGGCCTCGTACGGCAGCTCGGGATCGTAGGGATGACCGCCCGCCTCGGGGCCCCCTCCGCCCATCTGGAAGCGGACCAGCGACTCCCGCATGCCGCTGATCTCCCACTCCTCGAACTGGCCGGTCAGCACGGCCGTACGGTCCGCCTTGGCCAGCACGAACGAGGCCCGGAACAGGCGGCCCGTCGGCGCCTTGGGCAGCTTCTCCGCCACCAGCGTGTACAGCGCCAGGCATCCGTCCAGCACGACGGCGTCCGCCTCCAGGAGGCGTGCGGTGGGGTGCGGGTCGAGGGCTGGGGCCGGACCGCCCACGGGTCGTACGGCGTGGGTGTGCGCCAACTCGCGCCGCAGCACCTCGATTTCGTACAGCCAGTGGGTGGTGCGCGGCAGCGCCTCGCCCACGTTCAGCACCACGACGTCCCGGTTCTCCGGGTCGAACCACCGTGTGCCGTCGAGGTGTTCGAGACCGGTGGTGTCGAAGGTGATCGGCTGCGCTTCCCAGGTTGCTTGAGCCACGATCGCAAATTAACACGCGCCACTTGTCTCACACCATGGCCAACTCCCCTAACAGCAAAGCCTGTTGTGTCATGCGGCCGGTTCCGCACGCCATGGGGCCGATATGTCGCCGTCGGGCTCCCATCCGTACTGGCGCATCCGCCGCGCCTCCTCCGTGCGGCCGGTCAATGCCAGCAGATCCGCGTACTGGTACCAGGCGTACGCGTCACCGGCCCTCGAAGCATCACGGAGCCAGGTGAAGGCTTCTTCCGTTCGCCCCGCGGCATGAAGCAATGCGGCCACGACATAGCGCTGATCCGTATAGTCGTCCTCCGCGAGGCGATCCGCGGACCTCAACCAGGCGAAGGCCGCCTCCGGGCCCTCGGCTGCCGTCATCAGTCGGGCGGTCTCCCGCAGGGCAGGAAGATCGCCCGCCAGCGCCCCCCTCCGAGCCCACTCGGCAGCCTCCTTCTCCCTGCCCAATTGCTCATGCAGTGCGGCGACGTGCACCATCGCGTCCCGTTGGCCGCTCGCCGCCTGCTCCTCGTACCGTGTGAGTGCCTCCTCCAAGCGGCCTTCCGCCCGGAGTTGCTCGGCCGGGCAGATCAGTGTCTTTTCACGTTCGCCACGGGTGATCCCTTCCGACCCCTGCAACAGGTCGGCCATCCAACCGCGGACCTCGGGATCCACTCCCTCCAGGCTGACAGTGCTCCGTAGTTGAGCGCGCAGCACGGCATCTTGCGCCACGTGCTGGAGACACGCGTACATCGCCCAAGGGATAGGAGAGTGCTTGTTCTTCCGGTCTCCTTTCCACACCTGCCGCAACAGCCAGGAAAGGACGGCGGCGCCGCTGTCACCACGCCGCCGCATCAGCGCAGCCGCGGAGCCCACGTAGCACCCGCCATGGGCCTCGGCTTCTTTGCGGCTGTAGTCGACCGCCTCTGCCATGCGGCCCAACGACTCCAACACGTCGGCCAGCAGCCCGGAAGCACCGCGGACCCCGGCATCGGCCGCTCGCCTCAGACACGTCTCGGCTTCGTGAAGGTCACCAGCCCTGTGCAAGAGCATGCCCGCCCAGAACCACGTGTTGGTACGACCGGCCTCGGCGGCCCTCTTGAACCAGGTAACCGCCTCGTGGGGTCGGCCGGTTCTCCTCATGATGTCGCCCACCCGGTCCATGGCTTCGGAATCGTCGGCCTCCGCGAGGGGCAGGCACCACAGCAGTTCCTCTTCGAACCTTTCCTCTTCGTCCAGCAGATCGCACAGCTTCCAGAAGGCACCCGGCACCTCGGCCTCGACCGCGGCCGTCAGAAGGCGTACGGCTATCCGCAGGTGCCCTCTTTCTCTCGCCGCGACGGCCAGGTCCGGCAGGCACTCCCGCGTGGCGTGTTCCGCCAAGTCGTCCCACAACCCCGGGGGTGGGGCTTCGGTGCGTCGTGTCCTTCTGCCGTGTTGGTCCAAGTAGTCCGCAAGCCTGAGCTTGTCCGTGGTGGCAGCAGCGGATGAGTCATACCGGATGCGGGTGAGAGGGCCGCGTGTGCCACGTTGCCGTTCGTTCAATGAGGTGAGTGCGTTTGCGATGTCCGCATCGGTCACCGTCTCGTACTGGAAGGCGGTGAGATAGTGGCGGACTGCCGCCCTCAACAGCGGCTGTGGCAGAAGCGGGTCGTGCCCGAGTCGGCAGGCGTCCATGGCCGACTCCATGAGGGCGACGTTCAGGGCCGGATCAGTCTCGAACCGCTGGATCAGCATTGGCCCACCGGCGAGGTACTGGGCGATTTGCCCCTGTTCAGCGCGTTGCAGCGCGTCTTGGAGTCGGAGATCGTCAGCGGCAAGGCGTTGCAGTTCAGGCAGGCTTGATGAGTCGAAGCGATACGGAACACGGTGGTACTTGCCGTCGAGCAGGGCGCGCGCCTGGGCATGCGGGTCCCTGCGGTCACCCTCCGGGGGCGACCGGAGCATACCCTGCCACTCCCAGCTCAACGCCGTTCCCAGGACGAGCAAAGGACCCCGCTGTGCGTCGGCGAGCACTTCACGCAGCCTGGCAGCCGCCGACTCGCCCAACCCGTCGCGTGCAAGCCAGTGGATCTCGCCAAGCCACAGGACAGTCCGTGGCACGATGCCGTCCAACGCCTTGATCAACTCTTGGGCGAAACCCGGCCCCAGGACATGTACCAACCGCCAGTCCTGGGGAAGCAGGCCCATCGCTTCCCAACAGGCTCGGGTCTTGCCCGTAGACGAGTCGCCGACGAGGACGCGGAGAGCGCGGGAGGGCCTTCCCTCCGGGCTCTGCACGACGTCCTCCACCACTTCGGCGAGCAATCGATCGTGCTCACGTGGAACGTAGAGCGGCAGAATCGGCAGCTCCCTGTCGACAGGGTCTGCGTCGATGGCCCTCTGCACTCCCGCCGCGAACGGGTCTGTGAATTGACCGATGGGCCGTCCGGGAACGGTCGACGCCGAACGGGGCTCTGGTCTGCGCCGGGCTTCCTCCAGCAGGTTCAACCAGACCCGCTCAACGGGCTGTTCACCCGCCCAGGCACTCCACAACCTCACCAGAGCCAGGAGATCGTCGCTCTCACGGGGAACCGTACGTCTTCGCCCCTCCTCGGGCACCCAGTCACTGAGCCGTTGGCCTGCGAACCTTCTGCTGTACGGAGGCTTGCTGAGCGCCTGGCTCACCAGCCTGCGTGAATACGGCAGGCCCGCCCCGCTGCGGGCGAGCTCCGCTCGCGCTTCCAGAGCACGCAGCTCCTCGTAGAGCACACGCGACTCCCGAGACCGCACCGTCACCTTCTCCCCCAGGCCGCCCGACTCCCGCCGACTGCCCGTGGCGGGCAGCGCGGGCACCTCGCTGACCAGCAGCGTAGAACGCTTCCGCCCGGTGTGCCCGCTGTTTCGGACTTCCCTTCCACTCCGCAGAAGAGTGGGGACACCAGTCCGGAACCACGCCGCTTTCCAGGCGGCCGAAGGAGATGTTCGATGAGGAAGCAGCCACAGCGACAGCGCACCGTCCGTCACCTGAAGCGCACCGTTCTGTTCGGTGCGGCACGCGGCATCGCCACCACAGCGGGTTCGGCCGTCGTATGGGGCGTGCTGGCGTGGTGGCGGAGCCGATGAAGCCCGTCGGTGAGCAGCGATCCGACCGTCTGTGGGTCCCGGAGGAAAGATCAAGGCGATGGGCGCGGTAGGAGCCGAGGAGTGGGACACTTCCGGGCCAAGTTGTCCTACTTTACGGAGTCCTCCCCCGCCCCGAGTTCGATCGTCGTGGTGATGCGGGTGAGGGCCGGGTCGCGGGGCACCGAGCCGAAGCCGAAGCGGACCGGTGGGGAGACCGGGGCGAGGGTGCCCAGGTCGGTGCCGTCGAAGGTGCCCGAGAGCGCGGTGACCGGGCGCAGGTCGCGGGCGCCGTACCACTCCCGGCGGCCGCCCCCGGCGCTGCCGCGCGTACGGACACCGGTCAGGAGGAAACGTACGGGCACATCGGTCAGCGCACACCAGGCCGGACGGGCGGCCAGCGGCCCGGGCACCGTCCGCAGCAGCAGCCCGAGGGGACCGCGCCGTCCCACCCGGAAGCGCAGATCGAGCGGACCCGCCGAGACCTCCCACAGATCGCCCGCCACGCTCACCCGGACCGGCGTGACGCGCACCGCGTCGTAGGTGTACGTCCGGCGGATGAACTCGGCGGTCTCGGGGGTCGGAGCCAGCAACAGCCTTTCCCCGTCGGCCCGTTCGAGCATGACGTCACTGAGCGGGCCGAAGGGCGAGCGCGGCCAGTGGCCGAGCACCAGCCGGGTGCCGCCGGACGTGCCCATTCCGGCGATCCAGCCGTCGAAGCGCAGCCTGCGGCGGGGTCCGGTCGTGCGCGGTGTCGGATGCGAGGGCACGGGGCGGCTCCGGTCCACGGAGGGGGCGGGCGGGGCGTCAGCGTACGACGCGGGCGGGGGCTTCGCGAAGGAGTGGGGCTTATTTCCGGTCGTCCGGGGCACCCGCCACCCCATGCACGGACGACACGCACGCCACGCACCCAGTGCCCAGCCGCAGTCGGAACAGCCACCGCACACCTCCGCACCGGCCGGACAGCCCGCCGGTCAGCCCGCCGGACAGCCCGCCGGGCAGCCCGCCGCCAAGCATTCGCGCCGTCGCGGCCGGACGCTCGGCCGTCTGCGACGGCGGCTCCTCGCCTACCGGGCGGTCGACTTCCGCAGCACGCACGTCCCCGGAGCACCGTCGGGCGAGGCGTCCGAGGAGTGCCTGCTGCTGGTGCACGTACGGCAGGTCGTCGGCCAGGTCCACTACCGGATGTGCGAGCGCTGCGCCCGGGCCGTCATCACCGGCATCAGCATCGACGAGCGCTTCCGCACGTCGGGCCTGGGCACCCGCGCCCTGTCCCACCTGCGCGCCCGCCACCCCGGCGTCACCTGGCGCAACACGACCACCGGCCGCGCCGCCCGCGACCTGGTCCGCCGCATGTGCATCCCGGCGGGCGACGCCGAACCCTGCCCCCACGCGGGCTGACCGGGCGCCGGGCAGTGCCCGGAAGGCCGCGTGGACGTGCCGGAACCTCGGTGGCGGGAGAGCCTGGGGACAGCAAGGGACCGGTTCCCGGCCCCGCCCGAGCCCCCGGGAGAACCCCATGCCCCAGAACGACGGAGCCCCCAGGACCCGGCGCCCGAACGTCTCGCCCCGGCTGGTCGCGGGCGTGCTGCTGGTCGCCCTGGCCCTCTGGTTCGTACTGATCAACAACCGCTCCGTACGCATCCACTTCTGGATTCCGTGGGCGGAGGCCCCGATGTGGTTCGTCCTCGGCGCCACCTTCCTGGCCGGAGCGGCCACCACCTGGCTCCTCCAGCTCAGGAAGAAGTAGCCGAAGGGGCGGAAGGGGTCAGGCGGTCGACACCAGGGCGTGTGCCCGCAGGGTCCGGGCCGTCTGGCGCAGGTCGTCCAGGAACAGGGACGCCAGGCGCGGGGTGAAGCCGGTGCGGACGACCACGCGCAGCGCCCAGGTCTCGGTCAGCCCGGTGGGCAGCGGGTAGGCCGGAACCTGCCAGCCCCGGCCGCGCATGGCCTGCGCGACGTCGCGTTCGTGGATGCCGAGCGCGTGGGCGCGGTCGCTGAGCCGGAAGGCGAAGGCGGGGAGCTGGCTGCCGTCCGTGAAGAGGTCGAAGAGGTCGATCTCGGCGACGCCCGCCGCGACCGCGCGGGCCGTGCGCCGCGACTCCAGGTGCAGTCGCCGCATGCCCTCGTGGCCGTACCGGGTGAAGGTGTAGTACTGGGCCGCCACGTGGGACGCGGGGCGGGTGAAGGTGAGCGAGAAGGTGTTCATCTCGCCGCCGAGGTAGTCGACGTGGTGCACCAGGTCGGCGGGCAGCGCGTCCGCGTCGCGCCACAGCGCCCAGCCGAGGCCCGGGAAGACCTGGCCGTACTTGTGGCCCGAGGTGTTGATCGACGCCACCCTCGAGAGCTGGAAGTCCCACAGCAGGTCCGGGTCGAGGAAGGGGGCGACCATCGCGCCGGACGCGCCGTCGACGTGCACCGGGATGTCGTGGCCGGTCGCCTGCTCGATGCCGTCGAGCGCCATGCACAGGTCGGCGATCGGCTCGTACGAACCGTCGAAGGTGGACCCGAGGATGCCGACCACGCCGACGGTGCGCTCGTCGCAGTACTGGGCGAGCAGGTCGGGGGTGAGGTGGAGACGTCCGGGCGCGAGCGGGACCAGGCGGGGTTCGACGTCGAAGTACGAGCAGAACTTCTTCCAGCAGACCTGGACGTTGGCCCCGGCGACGAGGTTCGGTCGGGCGGTGTCCTTGCCCGCCGCGCGCCTGCGGTGCTCCCAGCGGCGCTTGAGGGCGAGCCCGGCGAGCATGGCGGACTCGCTGGAGCCGGTCGTGGAGCAGCCGGTGGCGCGGGCCGGGTCGGGGGCGTGCCAGAGGTCGGCGAGCATCCGCACGCAGCGCGCTTCCATGTCGGCGACCTGCGGGTACTCCTCGGTGTCGACGAGGTTCTTGTCGGCGGTCTCGAACATGAGCTGGCGGGCCTCGTCCTCCATCCAGGTGGTGCCGAAGGTGGCGAGGTTGAGGCGGGTGCGCCCGTCGAGGAGGAGTTCGTCGCGGATCGCGCCGTAGACGGCGCGCGGGTCGGACTCCTCGCGTGGGAAGGCGGTCTCGGACGGGGTGAAGGAGTCGGCGGCGCACAGTGACGCGAGGGACGGGAGTGACGGAACAGGGGTGGAGGTGGAGGACATGACCTCTCCAGTTCGGACGGCGGCAAAAGCCGATCACGCCGAACCTAGATCGCCTCCGGGTCCACCGGCCTGCGCGTATTCACCCGTACGAAGGAAGCAAGCCAGATGTATAACCCATATTTTACGGACCGATTGACGCCCTTTACCCCGCTTTACCGCGCTTTGGCGAGGGGCGGGGCTGCCGCTCCTGGTGAGGAGTGGGCCCGCCGCTCAGGCCGCGCCGCCGGCCTCGGCGTCCGTCTCGGGGTCGACGTCCGCGTCCATGGTCATGCGGGCCACGTGCAGTGCCAGGTAGGAGACCTCGTCCTCGCTGAGACCCTGGCCCAGGCGCATCTCCACGATCGTCGCCAGGCGCTGGGCGGTGCGGGTCGCCTCCGGGTAGTGGCGGCGGATTCCCTTGCCGATCGTGGACTCGTGGCCCTTGAGCTGCCGGTGCTGCTGGATGCGTACGAAGAGGTAGCGCACGTGCGTGATGAAGCGCGCCGCGCTCATCGACTCGCGGGAGGCGTCCAGGCCGTACTGCTGCTGCACGACGGCCAGCATCTGCTGGATGACGCCGGTCATCGTGTACGTGAAGGACAGATCGCCGGAGGCGAAGCCCGCGTTGACCAGGTGCAGGGTGAGGGCGGTCGCCTCGGAGGGGTCGAGCTTGGGGTCCACGCGTTCGTTGATGGCAGCCAGGAGGCGCTGCGCCTGGGCGTACTCGTCGGCGTACAGGGCCTGCGCCTCGGCGCGCAGCGGGTATTCGACGACGACGCCCCGCTTCGCCCGGTCCAGCGCCCCGGCGACGTGGTCGGCGACCGCGATGGCCAGGGTGGGGCGGGTGGACTCGCGGCCCTCGATACCGACCTCGCCCAGCGCGATCACGACGGCCCGCAGGACCTCCTCGCCGACCAGCGCGAGGGCCTCGGCCAGGTGGTCGGGGTCGCGGCCGTCGGCGGGAACGAAGACCCGCACGATCAGCGCGGGGTCGACGGGCTTGCCCTGGCGGGCGTTGAAGCCGATGCCACGCCCGGTGAGGATGACCTCCTGGCCCTTCCCGTCGCGGGCGAGGACCACGTTGTTGTTGAGGACACGCAGCGTTTTCAACGCCCGCTCTCCTTCCGTCTCGTCCCGTGGTCCGGCCGTGGTCCGGAGACTCTCGTCCCGTGGGCGTCCCGTGGGTCCGGTTTCCGGCCAATGATCATGGATTGTCTGCTGTACGGTCCATCCTCCCCCGGACCTGCGCGGTGCCCGCACCCGCCCCCTCCGGGACGCGTGCGGGCACCTTCGTGCGACCTCTCGCCGCCCGTCAGCGGCGCACGGTCACCACGGGCGCGCCGGCGGTGACGTCCTGCCCGGTGTGCGGCTCGACCGAGGCGAGGTCGGCCGTGTTGGGGACCGTCATGAGGGTGACGGTCGGGTGCCCGGCGGCGCGGATCGCGGCGAGGTCGACCTCGGCGAGGAGGTCGCCGGCGGTCACCCTCTGGCCGGACTCGACCCGTACGTCGAAGCCCTCGCCCTTCATCTGCACCGTGTCGATGCCGATGTGGACGAGCACCTCGACGCCGTCGTCGGTGCGGATGCCGAAGGCGTGGCCGGTGGCGACGGTGGTGACCAGTTCCCCGTCGACCGGGGCGACGATGCGGCCGTCGGCGGGCTCGATGCCCACGCCCTCGCCGAGCGCGCGGGAGGCGAAGACGGGGTCGGTGACCTCGTCGAGGGAGACGACGCGGCCCGCGACAGGGGCGGCGAGGACGGTCTCCTTGGCGGTCTTCGCGGCAGCGGCAGGGGCCTTGACGGCCGGAGCAGCGGCGGCCACGGACGCACCGCCCGCAGACGCCGACGCGGTCGCCGAAGCCGAAGCCGGAGCGACAGCCGAAGCCGCAGCCGCAGCCGCACCGACGCCCACCAGTTCACGGTCGTCCGCAGCAGCCGCAGCAGCCGCGCCCGCCCCGGCACCCTCGGCCTCGTCGCGCTCGGCGTTGGCCTGGGCGCGCTCCTCGGGCGTACGGAAGTCGGAGAAGTACACGAGCGCCATCGAGGTGAAGAAGGCCGCCGCGATGGCGATGCCGTACGTGGCCATCGGCGAGAAGACCGGGATGGTCAGCAGCGAGGTGAAGGCGAAGGCCTTGGTGTCGACGCCGCCGAGGACGCCGACCAGCACACCGCCAACGAGGCAGCCGACGAGCATGCGCGGGTAGATCCGCTTGAAGCGCAGATGGATGCCGTACAGCGAGGGCTCGGAGATGCCGCCGAAGAGGCCCGCGGCCAGGGCGCCGGTGGCGGTCTGGCGCATCTCCTTCTCGCGGTGGCGGATCGAGAGCAGCAGCACACCGGCGGTGGCGCCGAAGCAGGCGAAGTTCCAGGCACCCATGGGGCCCTGGATGAAGTCGTAGCCGAGGGTGTTGATGTTGACGAGCATCAGCGCGTTGAGCGGCCAGTGCAGGCCCAGCGGGACCAGGAACGGGTAGATCAGCGGGATGATGATCGCGAAGACGATCGGGGCGTTGCCGTTCAGCCAGGACAGTCCCTCGCCGAGGCCGTTGCCCGCCCAGATGCCCATGGGGCCGATGAGGAAGGCGGTCACCGGGATCATGATCAGCATGCTGAAGAACGGCACGAAGACCATGTGCACGTTCTCCGGGAAGATGCGCTGGAGGCCCTTGTAGACGAGGGCGAGCAGGGCGACCATCAGCAGCGGCACGAAGACCTGGCCGCCGTAGTCGTTGAGCTGCATCGGCAGCCCGAAGACGTGCGCCACGCACTCCTGGGTGCCCAGGGTCTCGTTGGTGGTGCAGGTGATGCCGGGGATGCCGGAGTCCTTGTTGAGCATCCCGGTGAAGTTCGGGGTCATCACCGCGGCCATCACGGCGGCGCCCACCCACGGGTCGATCTTCAGCTTCTTGGCCGCGTTGTACGCGACGAAGATCGGCAGGAAGTAGAGCACCGAGCGCCACATCGCGTCGACGAAGACCCAGGTGGCGGACTTGTCGGCGGCCCGGAAGTCGATCACGCCGAAGGCGTCGAGGACGGAGGCGATCGCGATGATCAGCGAGGAGCCGAGCAGCACGCCCATGAGCGGGCGGAACGAGTCGGAGAGGTACTCGAAGAAGTTGTCGACCCAGCCGTAGCGGCCGCGCCCCTTGGCCCGGGCCGCCGCCTTGACCTCGGCGTCGGACTGCGGGCGGGGGGTGCCACCGCCGCTCATCGACGGCAGGTTCATGATCGCGGAGTAGACGCGCGCGACGGCGCCGCCGATGACGATCTGGAAGCGGTCGCCGGACTGGGCGACGGTGCCCATGACGCCGTCGAGGGCGTCGAGGGCGGCCTTGTCGACCTTGTCCCCGTCGTGCAGCTGGAAGCGCAGGCGCGTGGCGCAGTGCGTGAGGCTCTCGACGTTGGCGGCTCCGCCGACACCGCGGAGAATCTTCTCCGCGAGTGCCTCGGGTCCCGTTGCGGGTGTGTTCATGATGCGTCCTTGCATCTTCGGGCGTCGTGGGGCGCGTGCCGTGCTGGATCGGTTCTCGGTCTCTCACGCCGGATGCAGGCAACAAAAAAGGCCCGGGTCGCGCACGCGGCGCGTCCCAGGCCTTGCCTCCCCTCAAGCGGTGAGCCGCCGTCGCATCGCGCTGGGCGATGAACGGTTACGTCCTCGGGGAGTAACAATCCTGCGATCGAGATCGATCAAGGGGACTGTAGCACTCGGTACGGGGTGGTCCCGCGCACCCGGCAGCTCCTCGGGCGCGTCCCCTCGCCCAGGCCTCCCGCAGGCCTCCCCCAGACCTTCCCCCAGGTCGAACGGCCCCCGCGGCTCAGGCGGTGACCGTGGCCACGAACGCCGCCAGGTTGTCCAGCGTCCGCCGCACCTTCTCCTCCAGGGTGAGCGACTCGTGCAGCCGCGAGCCGACGCCCGCGTCCTTCAGCCCGCGCACGTACAGGGAGCAGGCCAGGTCGCTGCACAGGTAGATGCCGGTGGAGTTGCCCTGCTGCCCGGCCTTTCCGGCCTTCGGCGCGACCATCAGGGACACACCCCCGGTGTGCGTGGTCACACACACCGAGCACATGCTGCGCCGGGTCTGCCAGGAACCGGCGCTGGAGGTGCGGAGTTGGACGCCCACCAGGCGGTCGTCGAGTTCGGCGACGAGATAGGCCCGGTCGGGGGCCTGTGGATCTCGCCAGCCGAGGAAGTCCAGGTCGTCCCAGGGCCGGTCCTCCAGGTCACGGGGTACGTGCATGCGCTTGGCCTCGCCCTTCGTGCAGTTCACGAAGGCGGTGCGGATGTCTCGGTCGGTCAGCTGCTTCATAACAGGCACGCTAATTTGCCTAATCGCTTTAGGCAAATGAATAATCGTCGAAGACAGTGACGGCAGCAGCGGTACGGAGGTGGGCATGGCCCGAGTGGGACTGACGACGGAGCGCCTGGTGCGGGCGGGTGCGGAACTGGCCGACGAGATCGGCTTCGCGCACACGACCCCGGCGGAGCTGGCCCGGCGGTTCGGGGTGAAGACCGCGAGTCTGTACTCGCACGTCCGCAACGCCGACGACCTCAAAACCCGCATCGCCCTGCTGGCCCTGGAGGAACTCGCCGACCGGGCGTCCCTCGCGGTGGCCGGGCGGGCGGACAAGGACGCCCTGACCGCCTTCGCCGACGCCTACCGCGACTACGCCCTCGCCCACCCGGGCCGCTTCACCGCCGCCCGCCACCCGCTCGACGAGGAGACCGCCGCCGCCAGCGCTGCCGTACGGCACTCGCAGATGTCACGGGCGGTCCTGCGCGGGTACGACCTGGCCGAACCGTACGAGACGCACGCGGTACGGCTGTTGGGGGCGGTCTTCAGCGGATACGTCACCCTGGAGACCGCCGGGGGCTTCGCCCGCAGCTCCCCCGACGCGCAGGAGAGCTGGACGGAGATCGTGCACGCCCTCGACACGCTGCTGCGCACCTGGCCGACGGCGCGCTGAGCCGCCCCGCCTCCGCCCGCGTGCCCGTTCAGCCCCGGCCGGGGCCTCCGCTCAGCACCTGCCGGGGTGCCTGCTCAGCCCCGGCCGAGGTGCTTGCCGAAGAACTCGACCAGCTTGGCGACGGCGGACGTCATGTACGGCTCGCGGTCGTACAGGTCGACGTGCGTGGCCCCCTCGACGAGGAACAGTTCTGCGTTGCCCGGGCTGTCGGCGACCGCCTGCTCGAAGAACCCTCGGGTCACCGCCTCGGTACCGGCGATCATGAGCAGCGGGCGCGGTGCGATCTTGGCGACCTCGGCGAAGGAGTCGAACTGGTCGAGCAGGTCCGCGCTGCGTACGACCAGATCCCCCGTGGAGCGCGGGTGCCGCCCGCGGGGCGTCTTGTAGTAGTCGACGAACTCGGCGGTCGGCGCCGGGGTGTCGGCGTCGGCCCGGTCCGGCAGTACCGCGAACGTGGCCGCGGGCCCGCCCGCCGCCTCGGCGCTGCGCAGGGCGCCCGAGTTCGCCACCATCCGCTGCCAGCCCTGGGGGTCGGCGCCCCGGAAGAAGCTGGGGACGTCGGTGCCGGAGACGCCCGCGACGGCCTTCATCCGGTGGTCCGTCTGGGCGGCGTACGGCGCGTAGGCACCCGAGCCGCACACCCCCATCACACCGATGCGGTCGGCGTCGACCTCGGGGCGGGTGGTGAGGTGGGAAACCGCCGCACGGAAGTCCTCGGCGCGCTGGAAGGGGTCCTCCAGGCCACGCGGCAGTCCCTCGGACTCCCCCTGGTGGGCGGCGTCGAAGGTGAGGACGGCGAAGCCCGCCTCGACCAGGCGGGTGGCGTACAGCGCCGGGCACTGCTCCTTGACGCCGGTCGTGGGGTGGCCGACGACGATCGCGGCGACAGGACTCTGGGACGGGTTGTCCGGAAGGTACAGGTGGCCGGCGAGATTCAGGCCGTTGGTGGGGAAGCGGACGTCGGTCCTCATGCTGCTCTCCTGGGATTGTCGGCGGCCCGCGTCCTGTCCGCGGGCCGTTCCCCACTGTCCGGCCGACGGGCGGGGCGCAGGAAGGCCGGACTCTTTCCTGGGAAGGATCTGTCCCAGGCAGAGCACTTCCCCGGGTGCCATGCTGGGCGGGTGACTGGTTCCGCGCATCTCCGTGAGCTGGGTGAGTTCTTCCGGCATCGCCGTGGTGAGCTGACACCGGCGCAGGTCGGCCTTCCCGAGTACGGGCACACCCGGCGCCGCGTCCGGGGCCTGCGCCGCGAGGAGGTGGCCCAGCTGGTCACGATCAGCACCGACTACTACGTACGCATCGAACAGGGCCGCCTGGCACCGTCGCGACCGGTGCTCGACGCGCTCGTCCGAGAGCTGCGGCTCGGCGCGGACCAGCGGACGTACGTCGAAGGACTGGTCGCCCAGGCGGCCCGGGCCGGGCACCGCGCCACGCCGCGCCGTCCGGTACGGCCCCGACTGCATCCGCACCTCGCGCGCCTGCTGGGGCAGCTCACCGGCACTCCCGGCATCGTCTTCGGGCCACGGCTCGACATCCTCGCGTGGAACCCCCTGGCGGCGAGGCTGCTGCGCGACTTCGCCACCGTGCCGGAGGCGGAGCGCAACTACGTCCGCATGGTCTTCTGCGACCCGGCGATGCGGGACATCTACCCCGAGTGGGAGGACGTGGCCCGTACGTGCGTGGAAGTGCTGCGGATGGAGGCCGGGGTCAATCCCGCCGACCCGGCCCTCACCGCCCTGGTCGGCGAACTCTCCTTGGCGGACCGGCAGTTCCGCGTCTGGTGGGCGGAACACCGCGTCGCACACCAGGACTTCGGCAGCAAACGCATCGCCCACCCCGTCGTCGGCGACCTCACCCTCGACTGGGACACCTTCCGCTACGCCGGCGCACCGGAGCAGCAGCTCGTGCTCTGGTCCGCCGAACCCGGCACCCGCGACGCAGGGCGGCTGGCCGACCTCGCCCGTGGCGCCGACACGGCGCCGGGCACCTGAGCCCGTCCCCCTTCTTCTGCTACTCGGGGCTCTCGGCCCGAACGTGGGCGACCAGGGCGTTGGCGTGGCCGTGGCCCAGGCCGTGCTCGGTCTTGAGCCAGGCGACGAGTTCCATGTGCTGGGTGAGCGGGGAGGTGCGGATGAGGTCCAGCCACTCCGCGACGGGACGGCCGTACTTCTTCTCGATGGAGGGGAAGTAGCTGGCGGGGCCCTTGACTGCTTCGGACATCTCATCTTCCTTGTCTGCGCGTCGAGTTGAGAGGATCAGTTTGAGATGATCAGTGCTGTACGGGCGCTGCGGCCAGGCGGGCCATGACCGCGCTCAGCCACAGCAGCCCGAGTGCTGCACCGCAGGTGAAGGCCAGGACCGAGGCGGCCGAGGCCAGGAAGCCCGCGAGCACCACGACCGGGACGACCCACGACGCCACGGCCCAGGCACGGTGCCCCCGTTCGGCGAGCGGACGGGCTAGCACGAGGAACGCGGCGCACAGGGCAAGGTAACCGATCATGCCCCCGGCCATGTGGACGGCACCGGCACCGCTCATCGCGGTCGCGTCCGGAGCCCCCACGGGGAACCCCGCCCCTGCATCGGCGGGGAAGGCGGCGGCCGCCCAGAAGGACAGCCCGAAGACGCCGATCAGGACCGGGCCGCCTCTCCCCCCGACCCGCGCCCGGCGCAGCCCGACCGCACCCACCCCCAACAGGGCACCCACCACAAGGAAGTTGAGCGTCTGCACCCAGCCCGCTCCTCCCAGCGCGAGCTGGCTGAGCGCGTTGCGGGTGAAGTCGAAGCCGTCTCGGGTGAGCCCCTGCACGATGCCCGCGCCGAGGAAGAGCGGGCCCGCCGCGAGCCCGCAGCGAAGCGCCCGACGGCCGCCGAGGCGGCGGGCGGTAGAGGTGGAGGTAGTGGTGGTGCGGGCGGGTGCGGGGAGGGGGTACGTCATGTCCGGTGTCCAATCCTTTGCCGTCGCTGTTCTGGTACGGGGTAGACCTGCGGCGGCGCGGAAAGTCATCGCGGAGCGGGGCACGGACGAGTGTGGCACGGGTCACAACACGCGGGGCGTCAGGGGGCGTTGAAGTAGGCGAGCACGGCCAGGACGCGGCGGTTGCCGTTGTCGTCGTCCGTGATGCCCAGCTTGCCGAAGAGGGAGGTGGTGTATTTGCCGATCGCGCTCTCGCTGAGGAAGAGGCGTCGGCCGATCGCCTGGTTGGAGAGCCCCTCGGCCATCAGGCTCAGTACGGAGTGCTCGCGTGCGGTGAGGGCTTCGAGGCGGCGGTTCGAGGTGCCGCCCGCCAGGAGTTTGGCGATGACGGCCGGGTCCATGGCGGTGCCGCCCGCCGCGACGCGTTCCAGGGCGTCGATGAACTGGTCGCCGTCGAACACGCTGTCCTTGAGGAAGTAGCCGACGCCTCCGGACCCGTCGGCCAGCAGCTCCCGGGCGTACAGCTGCTCGACGTACTGGGAGAGTACGAAGACGGGCAGCCCGGGCAGTTCGCTGCGGGCGGCGAGCGCGGCGCGCAGGCCCTCGTCCTTCTGGGTGGGCGGCATCCGGACGTCCACGACGGCGACGTCCGGCCGCCACTCCAGCAGTGCCCGGAGCGTTTCGGGGCCGGTGGCCGCGGTGGCGACGACCTGGTGACCGTACGCCTCGATGAGGCGGACCATCCCGTCCCGCAGGAGATAGAGGTCCTCGGCTACGACGATACGCATGGCACCATCATCCGCACCCTGGTCGGGCCGCCCTCCGGGCTGGCGATCTCCAGGGTGCCGTCGAAGGCCGCGAGGCGGCGGCGCAGCCCGGCGAGTCCGCCGTCGGCCCGGGGGACCGCGCCGCCCCGCCCGTCGTCCCGGACCTCGACGACGATGTCGGTGGGGCCCTGGACGAGGGTGATGCGGGCGCGGGTCGCGCGGGCGTGCCGGGCGGCGTTGGCCAGGAGTTCGGCGACGGCGAAGTACAGGGCGGACTCGATCGGCGGGTCCAGGCCGGGCGGCAGGTCGGCGTCGACGGCCGTCTCCAGCGGGCTGTCCAGGGCGAGGGCGCGTACGGCGTCGGCGAGACCCCGGTCGTTGAGCACGGGCGGGTTGATCCCCCGGACCAGTTCGCGGAGTTCGGCGAGCGAGGCGGTGGCCCCGGCCCGCGCCTCCCGCATCAGGGCCCGGGCCCGGTCGGGGTCGGTCGCCATCAGCCTCTCGGCGGTCGCGAGGGAGAGCCCGAGGGAGACGAGCCGGGCCTGCGCCCCGTCGTGCAGGTCGCGCTCGATGCGCCGGATCTCGGCGGCCTGGGCGACGGTCGCGTCGGCGCGCTGGGCGGTCAGCTCCGCCACCCGGTCGGCCAGCGCCATCGCGGCCGAGGGGCGCAGGAGGCGGACGGCCACGGGTTCCAGGCACCGCCAGGCGTACGGGGCGGTCGCCACGGCGACGAGCAGGCCGGGCACCGCGACCAGGGGCTCGGCGTGTCCGAGGGCCGCCACCGCGACCCCGCCCGGCGGCAGGCAGGCGACCGCGCCCGCCGTGAACGGCAGGATCGCCGTGAAGCGCAGGTCGCGCAGGTTCGCGGGGTCCTGCCACCAGATGCGTCGGCGCTGGTCCAGGAGGGCGTCGCGGCGCGTGCGTTCGTAACCGAAGCCGTTCCACCAGTACCCGGTGGAGAGGTGGGTCAGGGGCGGGGCCTGCCGGTAGCCGTCCGGGACGACGGTGCCCGTCCAGCGGGCGAGGAGCTGGCGGACGGCCCGGCAGACCGGGCGCGACAGGCCGAGGGTGCCCACGCACACCAGCACCACGGGTGCCGCCCAGGACCAGGGGTTCGCGGCACCCCAGCGGATGCCGAGTGCCACGGCGGCGGCCCAGACGCACGGCACGGCCATGCCGAGCGCTGCGACGAGGCAGGCCCGGCCGAAGCCCTGTCCGACACCGTGCCCGACGCGCACCACCCTCTGGGCGGCGCGTGTGCGCCACAGGGCGGTGCCTGTGCGCCGTGCCCTCAACGTCCCCATGTGCCTCACGCCTTCCGTCCGGTGCCCGCGCCGATCACCGCGCCGTGCACCGTAAAAATCCTGCCCCCGATCCGGCCCTCCCGGGAGTGGGGCCAGCCCCACTCCCCTGTGGGTCCAGCCGGATACCGCACCGGCCGGGGCCTTCGTAGCGTCGCCGACATGGAAACCACCGAGCACCCGACAGCCGCCGCCCGCACCGCCCTGATCTGCGTCAAGCTCTACGCCGCGCTCAGCACCGCCGCCCTCCTCGCGATCGTCGCCGTGGCCGTCACCGGCCATCCGGTCACCACCTTCATGTGGGTGCGGGCGGTCCTGCTGCCCCTGGTCGCCGTGCCGGTCCATCGGCTGACGGTCGCCGCGTCCCGGGGTTCCCGACGGGCCTCGGACCGGCTGCGCACCCTCACCGTGATCATGCCGGTCGCCGTCATCGGGGTCGACCTGGTGCCGGGCGTGTGCCCCTGGTGGTACGCCGCGACGCAGACGGCCTGCATGCTGCCGGTCATCCGTACGGCGTTCCTCGCCCGGGAAAAGCGTGGCTTCGGGGGGTGAAGCGGGAAATACGGGACAGGCGCACAGGGAACTCCTCTTTCCGTGCCGGGCCCCCGCGCGGACGCAACTGCCCTTTCTCACAGGTTTCTTGACGGGACATCATCCTCGGAGGCTCCCATGTACGGTTCCCCCACGTCCGATCCACTGGCCGCCCTGTCCGCCGCCGGAGTGTCGGTCTGGCTGGACGACCTCTCGCGCGAACTGCTGGCCGGTGGCGGACTGGCGCGGCTGGTCGCGGAGAAGCACGTCACCGGGATCACGACGAACCCCACGATCTTCGCGTCGGCCCTCTCCGAGGGCGACCGCTACGACGAGCAGTTGAGCGGCCTCGCCGACCGGGCGACGAGCGTCGACGACGCCGTCCTCGCCCTGACCACCGATGACGTACGCAGCGGCTGCCAGGCCCTCGCCGACGTGCACCGGCGTACCGAGGGGATCGACGGCCGGGTCTCCATCGAGGTGGACCCCCGGCTCGCGCAGGACCCCGACGCCACCCTCGTACAGGCGCAGAAGCTGTGGGAGACGGTCGGCGAGCCCAACCTCTTCGTCAAGATCCCCGCCACCCGGGCGGGCCTCGCCGCGATCTCGGCGGCCGTCGCCCGGGGCCTCAGCGTCAATGTCACGCTGGTCTTCTCGCTGGAGCGCTACCGGGAGGTGCTGGACGCGTACATGACCGGGCTGGAGAAGGCGCTCGCCGACGGCCACGACCTGGCGGGCATCCACTCGGTGGCGTCCTTCTTCGTCTCGCGCGTCGACACCGAGGTCGACAAGCGGCTCGACGCCCTCGGTACGCCGGAAGCGCTCGAACTGCGCGGCCGGACGGCCGTGGCCAACGCCCTGCTGGCCCATGAGGTGTTCGTGGCGGCGACCGCGTCACCGCGCTGGCGGGACCTCGCGGCCTCGGGCGCACGCGTCCAGCGCCCGCTCTGGGCGTCGACCGGCGTCAAGAACCCCGCCTACCCCGACACCCTGTACGTCGGCGAGCTCGTCGTCCCGGGCACCGTCAACACCATGCCGGGCGCGACCCTGGAGGCCTTCGCCAACCACGGCCGCGTCGAGCCCGGAGCGCCGTCCGCCGAGCGGTACACCCAGGCGGCGGCCCACTTCGCGGCACTGGAACGCGTCGGCATCGACTTCCGGGACGTGACGGAGTTCCTGGAGCGGGACGGTCTGGCCAAGTTCGAGGCGAGCTGGACGGAACTGTCGGCGACGGTGGAACGCAAGCTGCGCGAGCCGGGCACCCGTACGCCCGCTCCCGGCACCGGCACTCACACCGGCACTCACACCGACACCGAACCCGCGTCCGGAACGGAGGACCGCCGGGCGAAGAAGCAGCCGCCGACCCCCGCCGACCTCCTCGCCATCTACCTCAACGACCATCTGGCGGGCGCCACTTCGGGCCTGGAACTGTTCCGCCGCGCGGCGGCCGCCCCGACGCGCAAGCAGACGAAGCCCCTGCTGGCCGAACTCGCCCAGCAGGTCCGGGAGGACCGCGACTCGCTCCTCCAGATCATGGCCGACCTGTCCGTCCCCGCGGAACGTTCCAAGGTCGCGCTGGGCTGGCTGGCCGAGAAGGCGGGCCGCCTCAAGCCCAACGGGCACCTCTTCTCCCGCTCGCCGCTCAGCGACGTACTGGAACTGGAGGCCATGCTGCTGGGCGTGCACGGCAAAGCGTCCTGCTGGCGCACCCTGCGCGCACGGGCCGCGACCGACACCCGCCTGCACGTGGAACAGCTCGACACCCTCCTGGACCGGGCCGAACGGCAGTCGGCCCGGCTGGAGGACCTGCGGCTCGCGGCGGCGGAACACGCCCTGGACGAGCGGCCGAGCAGGTAGGGACGACAGCTCAGGGCGACGACTCAGGGCGACAGCTCAGTGCGACAGCTCAGGACGACGGCTCACACGGTGAGGAGTTCGAGCGTGTCGATGACCCGGTTCGAGAAGCCCCACTCGTTGTCGTACCAGGCGACCACCTTGATGTGACGGCCGTCGACGCGGGTGAGGGCGGAGTCGAAGATGGAGGAGGCGGGGTTGCCGGTGATGTCGGACGAGACGAGCGCGTCCTCGGAGTATTCGAGGATTCCGGCGAGCGGACCGTCCGCCGCCGCACGGTACGCCTCCAGCACCTCGTCCCGGGACACGTCACGGGCCACCACCGTGTTGAGCTCCACGATCGAACCGACCGGGACCGGCACCCGGATGGAGTCCCCCGACAGCTTGCCGTCGAGACCGGGCAGCACCAGACCGATCGCCTTGGCCGCGCCGGTCGTGGTCGGCACGATGTTGACCCCGGCGGCACGGGCCCGGCGGGCATCGCGGTGCGGGCCGTCCTGGAGGTTCTGCTCCTGGGTGTAGGCGTGCACGGTGGTCATGAACCCGTGCTCGATACCGGCGAGTTGGTCGAGGACGGAGGCGAGGGGCGCGAGCGCGTTGGTGGTGCAGGAGGCACTGGAGACGACCGTGTGCGCCGCTGCGTCGTACGCGTCCGTGTTGACGCCGTACGCGAGCGTGACGTCCGCTCCGTCCGAGGGCGCACTGACCAGCACCTTCTTCGCCCCGGCGGCGAGGTGGGCACGGGCGGCCACGGCCGACGTGAACCGCCCCGTCGCCTCCAGCACGACGTCAACACCCAACTCCTTCCAGGGCAGTTGAGCGGGCTCCCGCTCCGCCAGCACCTTGATGCGCCGCCCGTCGACCACGAGGGTGTCCCCGTCGACGGTCACGGGCCGCCCGAGCCGCCCGGAGGTGCTGTCGAAGGCGAGCAGCCGGGCGAGGGCCGCGGGCTCGGTGAGGTCGTTGACGGCGACGACCTCCAACGCACTGTCACGCTCCAGAAGCGCGCGCAGTACGTTGCGCCCGATGCGGCCGAATCCGTTGATGGCGATGCGGGTCATGGGTGAAGCCCCTTCTGGTCGTGGTCTCTTCACCCCCAGACTCGCGCGCGCCGGGTGGGACGGACAGTGGCGGGAGCGCCATGGTCCACAAGATTCCCGCCACCTGTGGTCTACAAGATTCCCGCCACCTGCCCGCCCCGTGACGGGGCGCTCATGCGTCCCGGGTGAAGGTGCGGCGGTACTCGGTCGGGGTGGTGCCGAGGATGCGCTGGAAGTGGAGGCGGAGGTTGGCTCCCGTGCCGAGGCCGGTGTCGGCGGCGATCTGTTCGACGCTCAACTGCGAGCGTTCCAGGAGTTCGCGGGCGAGGTCGACGCGGGCGCGCATGACCCACTGGAGGGGGGTGCAGCCGGTCTCCTCCACGAAGCGCCGGGAGAACGTACGGGCCGAGACGCCCGCCCGCCGGGCGAGTATGTCGAGGGTGAGGGGTTCGCCGAGCCGGTGCAGCGCCCACTCCCGGGTGGCCGCGAACCGCTCGCCGAGCGGTTCCGGAACACTGCGCGGTACGTACTGGGCCTGGCCGCCGCTGCGGTAGGGCGCGGCGACGAGCCGCCGGGCGGCGTGGTGGGAGGCGGCGACGCCGAGGTCGCCGCGCAGGATGTGCAGGCAGAGGTCGATGCCGGAGGCGGCACCGGCCGACGTCAGCACGCTCCCCTCGTCGACGAACAGCACGTTCGGGTCGACCCGCACGAGGGGGTGCCGGGCGGCGAGGGCCCGGGTGTAGTGCCAGTGGGTGGTGGCGCGCCTGCCGTCCAGGAGGCCGGTGGCGGCGAGGGCGAAGGCGCCGGTGGAGATGGCGGCGAGGCGAGCCCCCCGCCCGTGGGCGGCGACCAGGGCCTCGACCACGCTGCGCGGCGGATCCTCCCGGTCCGGATGCCGGTAGCCGGGGACGAAGACGATGTCGGCCCAGTCGAGCGCCTCCAGCCCGTGCGCGACGTGGTAGGCGAGTCCGTCGCCGCCGGTCACGAGGCCGGGCGCGGCCCCGCAGACCCGTACTTCGTACGGCATGCTCGCGCGGGTCGTGAAGACCTGGGCCGGAATGCCCACGTCGAGGGGCTTGGCCCCTTCGAGGACGAGGACGGCGACGTGGTGGGGCACGGATCGAGGGTACGGGGACGCGTACGGGACTCCCTGTTCGGACCCCGTCGGGACGCGGCACTGCCACGCGGCGGCACCCAAACGGCTCGCCACCGTCAAACCGTGCCCCGCCAGGGGCGCGGGGAACTGCGCGAGCAACCACGACGCACTCGCACGGGAACCGTGCAATTGCCCCACGCTCGGACCCCGTCGGGACGCGGCACTGCCGCACGGCGACGCCCAGACGGCTCGCCACCGTCAAACCGTGCCCCGCCAGGGGCGCGGGGAACTGCGCGAGCAACCACGACGCACTCGCACGGGAACCGTGCAATTGCCCCACGCTCGGACCCCGTCGGGACGCGGCACTGCCGCACGGCGACGCCCAGACGGCTCGCCACCGTCAAACCGTGCCCCGCCAGGGGCGCGGGGAACTGCGCGAGCAACCACGACGCACCCGCACGGGAACCGTGCATGCCCCCGCGGGTTTAGGTGAAGGGGCGGGGCTGGGGACCCCTTGCCCCGGCGGGGTGAGGCTGCGCCTGTCCGGTGCCGGGAGGCGGGCCGGGCCCCCTGCGGTCACGCCCGTCCGGCGCAGGGCCTGGGCGGGGGCTCCCGGACGGGGCCGGCGTCGGGCGTGCCCTGTACGCGACGCTGAGCCGGAAGAAGCACGCCACCCTGGCGGAGTACGTGTACCGGCCGTGAGCCAGGTGGTCGTTACGCTCCTGGCAGACCCGACTGCCTCAGGAGAGCGGACCTCATGAACGCCACCGACTTCGCCGCCATACCCACCACCACCCTCGCCGACCTCCTCGGCCGCGCCCAGGTCATGGACCTCGGGGTGCGCCCGCTGTGGGCCGGGATGCCCCGCGTGGCCGGGCCCGCGTTCACCGTGCGGTGTCCGGCCGGGGACAACCTGATGCTGCACGCGGCCATCTACCGGGCCGAGCCCGGTGCGGTGATCGTCGCCGAGGCGGGGGACGTGGAGTTCGCGCTCGCCGGGGGCAACGTGTGCGCGGTCGCGCAGCGGCGCGGGGTCGCCGGGTTCGTGCTGGACGGGGTGATCCGGGACATCGGGGAGATCCGGGAGATGGGCTTCCCCGTCGTCGCCCGGGGCGTCGTTCCCATTCCGGGTACGAAGAAGGTGGTCGCCCCGCACAACGAACCGGTGACCTGCGGCGGCGTGACCGTGCGCCCCGGTGACCTGGTCGTCGCGGACGAGGACGGCGTGGTCGTCGTCCCGGCCGACCGGCAGGAGGAGGTGCTCGCGGACGCCCGCCGCAAGCTGGCGAAGGAGGCCGCGGAGACCCTGGACGAGTGGGAGGCGGCGCACCGTTCCCGCATCGACAAGGCCCTGAGCGAGCAGGGGCACCAGGAGGGCCGGGTCTGAGGCCTGGAAAGGGGCGGGGCATGGTACTCCTGCGGGACTTGAGCGCAGGAGGCCCCCCGTCGGTTCACCACTCCTGAGCAGCATGTTTGCATGTTTTGATGATCATTAACGGACAGGTAGACACCGAACCCCCCACCGCCTCTCCGCAGCCGCCGACCTACGTCGACCGCGTCCTGGAGCGCTGGCAGCAGAACGAGAACACGGAAGCCCTCGTCCAGGGCACCCAGCGGCTGACCCGCGCCCAGGCCCGCACCCGCCTCTTCCGCCTCGGCCACGCACTGCGCGCCCAGGGCCTCGCCCCCGGCGACGGCGTCGGGCTGTTCCTGGCGAACCGGGTCGACTCCGTCCTGGTCCAGCTCGCCGTGCACCTCATCGGCTGCCGCGTCGTGTTCCTGCCGCCCGAGCCGGGCCCCGGCGAACTGGCCGCGCTGGTCGAGCAGTCCGGGGCGCGCGCGGTGGTCACCGACCCGCTGTTCGCCGAGCGCGCCGCCGACGCGGCCGGGCGCAGCACCCACTCCCCCGTACTGCTCAGCCTCGGCCCCTGCGACCGGCCCGCCGGCCGGCCCTGCGCCGACCTGCTCGCCCTGGCGGACGGCTTCCCGGCGACCCGCCCGGAAGGGATTGCCGCCCCCGGCCCCGACGAGCCCGTCACCGTCCTCTACACGGGCGGCACCCTGGGCCGCCCCAAGCTGGCCGCGCACAGCCGTCGGCTGTACGACGCGCTGGTGGAGCTGGTGGTGGACACCCCGGAGGGCGCCGGATCGGCGTTCCTCCCGGCCACCGACCCCGGCTCCGAGCGCGTCCTCGCCGCGACCCTCCTCACGCACGGCAGCGGTCACCTCACCTCGCTCCAGGCGCTGGTGACGGGCTCGACCCTGGTCGTGCTCCCCGAGTTCGACGCCGACGCGGCCATGACCGTACTGCGCGAGGAGCGCATCACGGCGACCATGTTCGTACCGCCGATGCTGTACGCCCTCCTCGACCACCCCGACTGTGTGCCGGGCGCGCTGCCCGCGCTGGGCAGGATCGCGGTGGGCGGCGCGGCCTCCTCACCGGCCCGCCTCCAGCAGGCGGTCGAGGTCTTCGGGCCCGTCCTGAGCCAGGGGTACGGTCAGTCCGAGGCGCTCGGCATCGCCGTGTTCGGCGCCGAGGAGCTGGCGGCGGCCGGGGCCGAACGCCCGGAGCTGTGGCGCAGTTGCGGCCGCGCGATCTCCGACGTACGCATCGAGATCCGCGACGAGGACGGTACGACGGCGCTGCCCGCCCGCCAGGTCGGCGAGGTCTGCGTCACGGGACGCACCGTGATGCTCGGCTACTACCAGGATCCCGAGCGCACGGCGGAGGCGCTGCGCGACGGCTGGCTGCGCACCGGCGACATGGGCTACCTGGACGCCGACGGCTACCTCTACCTCGTCGACCGGGCCAAGGACATCATCGTCACCGGCGCGACCAGCGACAACGTCTACTCCCGGGTCCTGGAGGACTTCCTCCTCACGCTGCCGGGCGTGCGCAACGCGGCCGCGCTGGGTGTCCCCGACGAGGAGTTCGGCGAGGCCGTGCAGATCTTCCTGGCCACCGCGTCGGACGCGCAGGTGGCTCCGGAGGCGGTGGGTGCGGCGGTCACCGCCGAGCTGGGCGAGCTGTACGCGCCCCGCAGGACGGTGCTGCTGGACCGCCTGCCGACGACCAAGGTGGGCAAGGTCGACAAGAAGGCCCTGCGCGCGGCCTGGTCGAACGGCGAGTTCGACGTGCCGTAGCCGGGGTGGGGTTAACGTCGGCGGCATGACCGACAACGACACGACCGACGCCACCACCGACGACAAGGCCGCTGCCATGACCGACGACAAGACCCTGCGCTCCGTCACCATCGAGCGCTCCGGCCCCGGCCGCTTCACCGTCACCAACGCCCGTGGCGGCACCCTCAGCTTCGGCACCGGCGGGGACGCCGACTTCACGCCCGTGGAGCTCTTCCTCGCCGCGATCGGCGGCTGCACGGCCGTCGACGTGGAGTCCGCCACCGGGCGGCACGCGGAGGCGACCGCCTTCACCGTCGAGACCACCGGCCACAAGGTCGAGGACGAGAGCGGCAACAGCATGCGGGACCTCAAGGTCGCCTTCTCCGTGGCGTTCCCCGAGGGGGCGTCGGGGGACCGCGCGCGGACGATCCTGCCCCGGGCGGTGAAGAGCTCGCACGACCGGATCTGCACGGTCAGCCGCACCGTGGAGGCGGGCACCCCGGTCCGTACGAGCGTGAACGAGGACGACTGAGGGACTGCACGCCTCTGCCAACTCCCTCCCGGACGACGTAATCTGACGGCTCGTCAGATAGTTCTCCGGGAGGGACGGTGCGCGGATGATCGACACCATCAGTACGGACGTCCCCGACGGACAGGAGCGGTTGCGCCTGGACGTCGGGGCGGACGGGATCGGCACCGTCACCCTCTGCCGTCCCGGCAAGCTCAACGCCTGGAGCTGGGAGTCCACCCGGCAACTGGGCCTGCTGGCCGACCGGATCAGGTTCGACGACCGGATCCGGGTCGTGCTGCTGCGGGCCGAGGGGCGGGCCTTCTGCGCGGGCATCGACGTCACGGCCCCCGGCGGTGCGATCACCGGGCGCTCGCCCGCACAGCGGACGCGCAACTACGCCGAGGGCATCCGGTGGGCGCACGAGCGGTTCGCGGCGTTCGCCCGGCTCCCGCAGCCGGTGGTGGC
The DNA here is from genome assembly GCF_044744005.1 of Streptomyces sp. NPDC087440. Taxonomy (NCBI): domain Bacteria; kingdom Bacillati; phylum Actinomycetota; class Actinomycetes; order Kitasatosporales; family Streptomycetaceae; genus Streptomyces; species Streptomyces sp. NPDC087440. The sequence continues at coordinate 435,390 of NZ_JBIUXN010000001.1, forward strand.
CGCCGTGCAGGGGTACTGCCTGGGGTTCGGGTTCGAGCTGGCGCTGATGGCCGACATCCGGATCGCCGCCGACGACGCCGTCTTCGCGCTCCCCGAGGCGCGGCTCGGTGTCGCGGTGGACGCGGGCGGCGACCTGCGCGTCGCGCGGGACGCGGGGGCGGGCTGGGCGAAGCTGCTCGCACTGACCGGCCGCCGCATCGACGCGGCGACGGCCGAACGGCTGGGACTCCTCCAACAGGTCGTCGAGGCAGGCGAGTTGGGGCCGTCGACGCATGCCGTCGCCGCCGAGATCGCGGCCAACGCGCCCCTGGCGGTCCAGTCCGTGAAGCGCTCCATCGACGCGTACGCGGACGCCGCGCTGGCCCCGGCCCTGGACCGCACCGCCCTGGCCGCCGCCCTCACCCTCACCTCCGAGGACGCGGCCGAGGGCTACGCGGCGGGGGCGGACCGGCGTACGGCGCGTTTCGACGGGGCCTGAGCCCGGCTTCGTACGACCTGAGCCTGGCCTCGTACGACAGGCGTCACCGTCACGGGGCCCCTTCCGGCCGGTACGGACCCCGCCCCAACTGCTCCCGGACCGGGACCACCGGCGGGCTCACCACCCCGCGCCGCTGCCAGTTCGCGCCGTCGACCACCAGGGTGTGGCCGGTGATGTAGCGCGCGTACGGGGAGGCCAGGAAGGTCGCCGCCCAGCCCAGTTCGCGGGGTGCGCCGACACGGAGGGCGGGCTGGCGGGCGTCGAGGGAGGAGGGTGTCGCGCTCAGGTTGGCGCGGATGTCCGGTGTCATGTCCTCGTGCGGCATCAGGCCGGGGACCAGGCCGTTGATCTGGATGCCGTACGGGCCCCACTCGACCGCCAGCGTCTCCACCAGGTTCTTCACGCCTGCCTTGGCCGCCGAGCTGTGCGCGAAGCCGGGGCCGCCGGTCCACGCGTACGACGCGCCGACGCAGATCACCGACCCCGGCGTCCCGGCGGCCAGATGGCGGCGGCCGAACTCGCGGGTCATGAACCACGTGCCGGTGAGCGTGATGTCCACGACCGCCCGCCAGGCGTTCGGCGACATGTCCTCGGCCGGGACGGGGAAGTTGGCGGCCGCACTGTTCACCAGGACGTCCGGGGTGCCGTGCTCGGCAAAGACCTCGGCGATGCGGGAGGGGTCCCGGACGTCGCAGACGGCCGTCCGCACCCTGGTGCCCAGCTTCCCCAACTCCCCCTGTGCGGCGCCGAGATGACCCTCGCCCCGGCTGACGATCAGCAGGTCCGCACCCAGCCGGGCGAACTCCGCCGCGATCGCCTTGCCGAGGCCGGTCCCTCCCCCGGTGACGAGCACGGTCCGCCCTTCGTACGTCGCCGGGGGCAGCGCGCTCGCACCCGCGCCCGGCGGTGCGGGCAGCCCCTGCCGTGGCGGCCACGCACCCGGGCCCTCCGGCTCCCTCTCTCCGCTCATGGCGGCATGGGAGCCCATGGCGCGCGAGAAGGGAAGGGGCGGGACCCGCTCTCGTACCGAAGGACCTTCTTCCCCAATGTGATGCAAAGCACTGGTCATGAGCTGTGCGGAATTCCCCAAAACGGCGAGAAGGCACAAGGAATTCTGCTCGGGACCTTTGGATTCGGCCCTTCGGAACGGAATTCGCAGCCTGCTGCGACAGGTGCACCATGGATTTCGGAAAGACCGCGCCAGGGAAAAGTCCCTGACCGTGCAAGGAGGTTCCGCTCATGCGCAAGGCATTCACCGCTTCGGCCGTCACCGTCGTCACCGCGGCGGCCCTCGCCGTCCCCGCGGCCGCGTTCGCCGACACCCCGGCGCCGGCCCCGACCCCGGTGGTCACGGTGACCACGCAGCAGGGCGACGACGGGCCCGCAGTCCAGACCGACACCACCACGGCCGACAAGGCGCAGGTGGCGCTCCGGCTCTCGGCCCCCGGCGACCCGGCCGGATTCCACGCCGGAGAAAGCGTCACCCTCACCGCGACCACTTCGGCGAATGCCTCGGGCGGCGTGACGGTGTCGTCCCCCGCTTTCGGCACCACTCACCTCGCCCCGACCGACGCGTCCGGCATTTCCTGGTCGGGTACGGCCGTCATTTCCCCGAACGCCGGAACAGGCACGCTGCCGGTGAAGTCGGTGGCGGACTTCGGGGACACCGGAGCGCAGGCCTCGGCAAGCATTCTGGTGAACACCACCCCGGCCCCCACCCCCACTCCGCACCGGGCCTCCCTGAGCCTGTCGACGGACGGCGCCCGGCCGGGCGACACGGTGCGGGTCACCATCGACAGCGGTGACCTGAAGGGGGCCGCCCGCGTCGAGTCCGGGGCGTTCGGCGGCACGGTGAACCTCACCCGCGACGCGGGCTCCACCACCTGGCACGGCACGGCCACCGTCGCGGCGAGTGCCAAGCCGGGGTACGACCGGGTGGACGGGTACGTCGGCGACCAGAAGATCGACTCGGTGAAGTTCGGCATCGCCGACACCCCTCAGCGCCGGACGACCCCGCACCGTACGACCCCGGCGCAGCACCACACCACGACCCCCGTCCGTGTCGACGGACGCACGGTCCCGAAGGGCGCCGTCAATGCGGGCGCCTCGGCCGGCCCCGCCTCCTCCGGCACCGACACGGGCCTCATCGCGGGCGCGGCGGGCCTGTCGGCGGCCGCCCTGCTCGGCGGCACGGTCCTGTGGCGGCGGCGCACCCAGCGTTGAGGCGTGCCCGGCGCTGAGGGGTCCCGGCGCTGAGGGGTCCCGGTGCTGAGGGGTCCCGGTGCCTGGGTGGCGGCCCGCGCCACCCGGTCCGAAAAAAATCTTCGCGGGACGTGTCGATTACGGTCTCCGCCGTTCGACGCACGTATGAGAGGACGAGGAACCGCCCCGTCCCCCACACCCCAGGAGCCGATCATGCCGCGTTTTCTTTCGATCATCCGTGTCGACGAGAACACCTCCCCCACCGAGCCCAGCGCCGAGCTGATGGAGCGCATGGGCGTGCTCATGGAGGAGATGACCAAGGCCGGTGTCCTCCTCGACACCGGCGGGCTCGGCCCGGTCGACACCGGCCGCCGGGTGCAGTGGAGCGGCGGGAAGGCGACCGTGCTGGACGGGCCGTTCACCGAGGCCAAGGAGGTCGTCGGCGGGTACGCGCTGCTCCAGACCAAGGACCTGGACGAGGCCGTCGAGTGGGCCCGGCGCTTTGTGCAGGTCCACGAGGCCGAGTGGAACATCACCTGCGAGGTGCGCCAGGTCTTCGGCCCCGGCGACGAGTGACCGGCACGGTTTGCCCCGCTGCCGCACGGCTGCTCTGATGGGTGGCCGTGACGGCAGGAAACGTGGTCGAGACCGTGTTCAGGATTGAGTCCGCGCGGATCATCGCCGGTGTCACCCGCATCGTGCGCGACGTGGGCATCGCCGAGGAGATCGCGCAGGACGCGCTGGTCGCCGCCCTTGAGCAGTGGCCCGAGTCGGGTGTCCCGGACAATCCGGGCGCCTGGCTCATGGCCACCGCCAAGCACCGGGCGATCGATCTCGTACGGAGGCGGGAGACGTACGCCCGCAAGCTGGCGGAGGTCGGGCGCGGCCTGACGGACGTGGCGCCGCCCGCCGAGCCGTCGGGCCCCGGCGACATCGACGACGACCTCCTGCGGCTCATCTTCACCGCCTGCCACCCGGTGCTCTCCGCCGAGGCGCGCATCGCGCTGACACTGCGGCTGCTGGGCGGGCTGACCACGGACGAGATCGCCCGCGCCCATCTGGTGCCCGAGCCGACCGTGGCCCAGCGGATCGTCCGGGCCAAACGGAAGCTGGCGCGCGCGGGCGTGCCCTTCGACGTCCCGTACGGACAGGAGCGCGCGCAGCGCCTGGCCTCCGTCCTGGAGGTCATCTACCTGATCTTCAACGAGGGGTACGCCGCCACCTCGGGCGACGACTGGGTGCGGCCCGCGCTCTGCGAGGAGGCGGTGCGGCTGGCGCGGGTGCTGGCGGGGCTGATGCCGCAGGAGGGTGAAGTGCTGGGCCTGGTGGCCCTGTTGGAGATCCAGGCGTCGCGCACGAGGACGCGGACCGGGCCGGACGGCCGCCCGGTGCTGCTCGCCGACCAGGACCGGACCCGGTGGGACCGGCTGCTGATCCGGCGCGGTCTGACGGCGCTCGCGCGGGCGCTGGAAGGGGGTGGCGCCCCGGGCCCGTACGTCGTCCAGGCGTCCATCGCGGCCTGCCATGCGCGGGCGGGGAGTTGGGCGGAGACGGACTGGGCGCGGATCGCCGCCCTGTACGCGCTGCTGCCGCCCTCCCCGGTGGTGGAGCTGAACCGGGCGGTGGCGGTGGGGATGGCGCAGGGGCCGGAGGCGGGGCTCGCGATCGTCGACGTACTGGCGAAGGAGCCGGAGTTGGCGGCGTACCACCTGCTGCCGAGCGTGCGCGGGGACCTGCTGGCGCGGCTGGGGCGGACGGTGGAGGCACGGGCGGAGTTCGCGCGGGCGGCGACGCTGACGCGCAACGAGGCGGAGCGGGAGCTGTTGTTGCGCCGGGCGGCAGGAGAGGCTCCCTGAGCCTCGGGGGCTGATCTGTGACGGCCGACTGTCAGTGGTGGGGTCTACGGTGATCACATGTCAGTCATCGAGGTCGTCGCACGCGTCATGGTCGGCACCGGGCACCCGGTGGAGCGGTTGTTCTGCCATCCCCGGCTCCCCCTGATAGCCGGGCTGGACTCGGAGCGTCCGGCGGTCCGCGTCTGGTCCTTCGAGGACGGCGGGCTGACCGAAGTCGGCGTGGTGGGCGGCGAGTCCGCCGTCTACGGCGACCCCTCGAACTGGGACCGGTACGACCGGATACCCGGGGTGGCCTGGCATCCCCGGCAACCGCTGCTGGTGGTGGCCGGCGAGGACGGGGCGGTGCAGTGGACTCCGGGCGGAGTGACGGCACTGGAGGGCCTGGGCTCGGCTGCCCGGGTGGCCTTCGCGCCGGACGGGCGTTCGTTGTGGGCCTCGCCGTCGTCGGAGGGGGAGGGGGATACGGAGGAGGCGTGGGAGAGCTCTGACGTACTCGACCTCGTCACCGGGAAGGTGAGCCGCGGTCCGCGCTGGGACACGGGAGTGGCGGAGCACCCCGGCGGGAGCCTGGTGGCCACGCTCGCCAGCGACCAGGGCGCGACCCACGTGCTTTTCGCTCGCACGGACCCGGACCCCGACGCCACGCCTGCCGCCGCCCATTCCTCCGTTCCCGCATCCGCATCCGCACTTGCACCCGCATCCGCTCTCGCGATGCGCGTGCTGCGTCGTGCGCTGATCCTCGACGTCGACGGTTACGAAGCGCCGGTCTTCAGCCCGGACGGACGGCACTTCGCGATCCGTGGAAACGCATACGCCAACACCTTGAGCGTCTTCGCGTTCCCGTCCCTGCGCCGCGTTCTGGCGACGCAGCTCGGCGAACCCAGACCCGCCCACCCCCACCCGCCGGAATGGATGGACCAGTTGGAGTCCTGGTCGCACCAGAACATCGCCTTCGGTGTCCGCCCCGGCATCCTCTGGATCGGAACCCCCACCGGCACGCTCGTCGAACTCGACATCGAGGCCGCGCACGCCACCGAGCACGCGCCGCTCCCCCACTTCCCCGTCACCGCTCTCGCCACCACCGCCACGGGCCAACTCGCCCTGGCCCACGGCGAAGGCGGCCTTGCGCTCCTGTCCGTGGCGGACGACTTCGCCCTGCCGCAGCCCGACACCGCACGCAAGCACTGCGACACCGCGCAGGCAGCGGTGGCCGCCTATGTGGCCGGGACCTCCGAGGTTCCGGCGGCCGAGGGCAACCTGGAATCGCATCTGGACCTGACCGACGGAGCCCGCGAGTGGGGCCCCTCGGACCTGGAAACCGTCACCGCCGTCTCGGAGACGGACCCGTCGTGGCTCCAGATACGGGCGGCGATGAACACCTGGCAGGAGCGGGACGCCTGACCTGATCGCGGGGTGAGGGCGATGTACGGGTCTCCGCGAGTGCCGTGGTGAGGTACTCGGCGGAGGTGGCCGCGCCCCCGGCGAGGAGGAGTCGTATGTGAACCTCCCAGGCCTACCGGGTCTCCCGGTCCTCCCGGTCCTCCCGGTCCTCCCGGTCCTCCCGGTCCTCCCGGTCCTCCCGAGCCTTCCGGATCTGCCGGTCCTGCCCGATCTCCTGGTCGCTCATTGCCGCTCCCCCTCCCAGCCCCGGACGGCACCTGGTCGGCGGGCCGCGAGCACGTCGCCGAGACGTACGGCGGGGCACCCCAGCATCCGCTCCAGCACGGGCTGTTGCCGCTCCGTCAGGGTGGTCACGAAGATCGCGGCATCGGCCTCCTTGCGCTCACAGAGCGCGGCCGCCTCGCATACCTTCCCGTAGCTGAGCAGCGTCCGCGAGGAGAAGGGCAGGGCCATCTTCGCGACCCCGCCGTGCGAGACCCCGCGCCGCTGGACGACGCGCCCCACGACCCGTACTCCGCACTGCGCCAACTGCCGTTCCGCAGCGTCCATCAGGGCGGCGAAGTCCTTCTGCTTGCCGGAGAAGAGCCCGACGATGACGACGTCGGCCCCCGCCGCCGTCCACTCCCGAGCCCGGTTCGGGGACAGCGCCCCCGCGCGTCGGGGCGGCCGTCGGTCACGTCTTCGGGTCTGGTGCACGACGGTGAGGCTAGACGGAACGCGACCTGCGGCGACAGGCAATTACGCGTGCCGGAACCGCTGTCGCAGCCCGCCGATAGGCTGCGGCCGAACCACGCCCGGCCGATCGGAAGGCACGATGACAGGCACCCCCAGACCGTCGCTCGACTCGATACTCGGGGCGCTTCCCGAACTCGCCCCTCACGCGCGCACCGCCGCCCTGCTCCATCCCGAGCGGGCCGAGCCGGGACGCCGGGACAGTTCGATCGGCGGGCCGTTGCTGTGGCCGGACGACGAACCGTGGCCCCTGTGTTCCCTGCCCGACGAGAACAGTGCCGACGGCATGCCCGCCACGGCCATGGTGCCGGTCGCGCAGGTCTTCCGGCACGATGCGCCGGGGGCCTGGTGGCCTGCCGGGACGGACCTCTTGCAGATACTCTGGTGTCCCAATGAACACTGGGACCCTCCGATCCAGCAGGCCGACACCAGCCCCGTGGTCGACGTGCGATGGCGTCGGGCTGCCGATGTGACCGGCCGGTCGGCGAGCCCGCCGCTGCCGTCGCGGTACGACGAGGACAGCTACCTGCCCCAGGCCTGCACCGTCACCGTCGAGCAGGTGACCGACTTCCCGTTCCGCGACGAGCTGCCTGCGGAACTCCACCCCCGGTTGGCGGAGCTGGTCCGCGAGACCGGCGACGGAGGCGACCTCGTCACCCGCCTCGCGGGCTGGAAACTCGGCGGCTGGCCGACCTGGCACCTGACGCAGCCGACGGTGATTCCCTGCGAGGACTGCGGCACGGCCATGACGCTGTTGTTCACCGTGGCCAGCGGCGACGTGCCGGGAGTCGTCGTCGGCCGCTGGGGAGACCTGCGCATCTTCACCTGCCCCGCCGACCACCGCCACGCCTTCCAGGTGGACCTGCACTGACCCCGGGCTCACCGGTCACAGGGGTCAGGTGGCGATGGTGGCGGCCGGGGTGAGGCCGTACGTACGGGCGTAGCCGTTCTCCGTGCCGACCAGGAGGTCGACGACCGTGAAGTAGCGGTCCCAGAAGGGGGTTTCGCGCAGGGCGTCGACGAGGAGTTGGTAGGCGGTGTGGTCGTCGGCCTCCCAGACCCACACGTCGGTCACCCGCGCCGAGTAGAACTCCGTGTCGTAGAAGCGGGAACGGACGCCCCTGGTCCTGGCCTTGACGGCCGGCAGGACGTGGGTCGTGAAGGCGTCCATGCGGGCCCGGGGAGTCAGGGCGAGCCACTCGGGGGTGGTCTTGATCAGCATGAAGGCCGTCACGGGAGCAGGGACAGAGTCAGGGGCAGGGGCAGGGGCAGGGGCAGGGGCAGGGGCAGGGGCAGAGGCAGCGGCGGGGGTCGGGTCAGTGGGCATCGTGGGTGCCTTTCGGGGTGGGGAGGAGTGCGGGGGCGAGGGTGTCGGTGCACCACTGCGCGAAGGTCGTCGGGGTGCTCGTGGCCGGTGTGCGGGCGGCTCCCGCGTCGAGGCCCTCGTCCTTGGCGCACTTCATGGCGACGACGCCGCGGGCGAACTCCTCGTTCAGGCCGTACCCGAGGAGGTCGGTGAGCAGGTCCTCGTACGACTGGCGTACGTAACGGACCGTGCGGCCGAGCCGGGCGGTCATGATGCGGGCCAGGTCGTTCGGGGAGAGGTCCTCGGGGCCGAGGACGGGGACGCTGTCGACGCCGGACCAGGAACGGTTCAGCAGCAGGTCGGCGGCGACGGCCGCGATGTCCGCCACGGCGACGAAGGGGGCCTTGCGGTCGGCGGCGGTGACGTCGGTGAAGGCGCCGGTCGAGCGGATCGTGTCGGCGTCCTCGAGGAGGTTCTCGTAGAAGGAGGCGTTGGCCAGGGCGCGGTAGGCCGCCCCCGTACCGGCCAGGAGGTCGTCCAGGGCGAGGGAGGCGGTGACGAGTCCCGCGCGGCCCGCGACCGGGGTACCTCGTCCGAGCGCGGAGACGCCGACGACGTGGCCGACTCCGTGCGCGGCGAGCGCCTTCGCGGCGGGGCGGGAGAAGCCGGAGAAGCCGTCGTCGGGGGTACGGGTCGCGTCCGGCGGGACGAGCCAGAACACGGCGTCGGCGCCCTCGAAGGCGCGGTCGACAACCTCGGGGTCGCCGTGCGAGCCGGTGACGACCTCGGTGCGCCCGCGCACCTCTTCGGGGAGGCGGGCGGGGTCGCGGACGACGACGCGCAGCGGCTCGCCGTGGGCGGAGTCCAGGAGCAGCGGCAGCAGGGCGCGGCCGATGTTCCCGGTGGGAGCGGTGATGACGATCATGGAAACCTCGTGGGTCGGGTCGGGTCGGGAGTCGGGATCGAGCCGGACCGAATCAGGTCGGGCCGGATCGGGACACCCCCATCCTGGGAAACCCAAGAGCATTGCCACAATGGGAAGTTGAGCACGCCATACTTGCCGGAAATGGAATGACGCCCTTGAGCAGCAGCGCAGCACCCGCCAGCGACTCCCGTCTCGACGCCAATCTCGCCATCGCGCTCCACGCCCTGCTGACCGAGCAGAGCGTCACCCGCGCCGCCGCCCGCCTGCACACCTCGCCCGCCGCGATGAGCCGCACGCTCGCCCGGCTCCGGCGCGTCCTCCAGGACCCCCTGCTGGTGCGGGCCGGCCAGCGGATGGTTCCCACACCCCGCGCCCAGCAGCTGCGCGAGGAGACCGCCGAGGTCGTACGTCGCCTGGGGGCGCTGCTGGCCCCGGGCGCGGGCGTCGACCCCGGCGCCCTGCGCACCACCTTCACCGTCCAGGCCGCCGACCTGGTCTGCGCGGCGCTGGCCCCGGGGATGCTGCGGCTGGCCGGGCAGGAGGCTCCGGGGGTGTCGCTGCGGTTCCGGGCGGAGGACCTGGAGGCGGGTCCCGCCCTGCGCGACGGCCGGATCGACCTGGAGGTCGGGTCCATCGACCACGTGGACCCCGAGACCCGGATCGAGGCACTGGCAACCCTGCGGATGGCTGCGGCCGTCCGGCCCGGTCATCCGCTCGCCGAGGGGCCCCTCACCCCGGAGCGGCTGGCCGCCGCCGAACACGTGGTGGTGAGCCGCCGGGGCCGGTTCACCGGCCCCCTGGACACCGCGCTGGCCGAGCGGGGGCTGCACCGGCGGGTCGCCGCCGTCCTCCCCGGCCACCTCGCCGCGATGGCCCTGGCCGCGCGCAGCGACGTCGTCTGCCTGGTCGCCGCCGCACCCTCGGGTGACGCCCCCTCGCCCCTGACGGACACCGCCACCGTGCTGGGACTTCGCCTCCTGGACATCCCCCTGCCGCTGCCGCCGCTGACCATCGGCATGGCGTGGCACCCCCGCCACGCCGCCGACGGGGGCCACCGCTGGCTCCGCGACGCCGTCCGCCGGACGCTTCGGACGCCGGGGGCCGCACACTGAACCGTGCACCACGGAACGTACGAGAACGCCATCCAGCGACGGGAACGGGGAGCGGACATGAGCGACGAACGCGTGGCGCGGTGCCGGTGCGGGCACCTGTGGACGGTTCATCTGGAGGGCAACTGCGACGGCGGGGGTGGTGAAGACGGCCGGGTCAGCCGTGCCGCGTGCACCTGCCGGGGCTTCTATCCGGAGGACTGGCGTCCGAACACCACGAACACCTGCCGTGGCTGCCGTCACGCCAAGTCGGACCACTCCGGGGTGAGTTGTCACGCGGTCGTCGGCCACGACACGGTCACCGAACGGCACTTCGGCTTCGAGGGCGACACCTGGACCACAAAGGGCACGGTGGACATCACCTGCTCCTGCCAGCGGTTCTGGTAGGAGCGAGCGGCCCGGGCCGACGGATGTGGTGCCGAAACCGCTTGATCTCAACCGCAGTTGAGGTTCTACGTTTCCCCCATGGACTCCTTCTTCACTCCCAAGGAACGCACCTACCTGCTCGGCCAGGGGCTCGGCCGCCTGGCCACCCTCGGCCCGGACGGGATGCCGCATCTGCGCCCGGTCGGCTTCCGGCTCAACGACGACGGCAGCATCGACATCGGCGGCCCCGACAACGCCAAGAGCCGCAAGTTCCGCAACGCGAAGGACCACCCCCACGTCGCCTTCACCGTCGATGACATGACGCCCGATGACGAGCCCGACGCCGTCGCTCCCGGGTGGGGGCGCGGCGTCGAGATCCGGGGCCGCGCGGAGCTGATCGTGGTGGACGTCCCGCCCGTGGCACCGGACTTCTTCAGCCACGACGTGATCCGCATCCACCCCGAACGCATCGTGAGCTGGCACATCGAGGGCCAAGGGAACCACGCACGCAGCGTCTGACCGCCCGAGCCCGCCCCCCCCTCGCACACTCCTCGCGCGAGGAAACCTGACAAACATCATCTCTTTCTGTGCACAAGGTCGTTCTGAGGGCGGACGGTTCGCTTCCGTGGCGCAGCGAGGATGGGAGGACCATCCCGCCCACCGACGGAACGGAATCCGCCCATGCACGACACCACCTCGGCTTCTGCCGTACGTCCCCACTCCTCCCGCCGCAGAGCGCGCCTGGCGGCCATCGCCTCGGCGGCCCTGCTGTCGCTGAGCGTCGGGACGCTTCCCGCCTCGGCGGCCGCTGCCCCCTTACCCACAGCCGCGACCGCCGAGGCCGCCCCGCACCTCGACCGCAAGGCCCTGCGCAGCACCCTCGACGCCATCCACCGGGCCGGCATGTACGGGGCGTACTCCTCCGTCCGGGACGGTTCCGCGCAGTGGCGGGGCGCGACCGGCGTCGCCGACTTCGGCTCGGGGCGGCCGATGCGGCCGGACCTGGAGCACCGGGTCGGCAGCATCACCAAGACGTTCACCTCGGTGGCCGTCCTCCAGCAGGTGGCCCGGGGGCGCATCGCCCTGGACGCCCCGATCGGCGACTACCTGCCCGAGCTGGTGCCCGGAGAGCGGGGCCGCAAGGTGACCGTACGGATGCTGCTCAACCACACGAGCGGCATCGCCGACTACGTCCTGCCCGCCTTCCCGAAGCTGACCACGAACCCCCAACAGGCCCTGGACGAGGGTCAGTTCCGGCGGCTCGCCCCCGAGGAGCTGGTCCGTCTCGGGCTGGCGGCCACGCCGGAGCAGCCGCGCGGGACGCATGCGTACGCGAACACCAACTACATCCTCGCCGGGCTGCTGCTGAAGAAGGTCACGGGTCAGGACCCGGAGGCGTACATCACCCGGAACGTCATCCGTAAGGCCGGGCTGCGGCACACGTACTTCCCGCGCACCGCCCGCATCCAGGGGCCGCACGCGAAGATGTACGAGTCGTTCTTCGGGTACATCGACCCGCCGCGCGACTACAGCACGTACGACATGTCCTGGGCCGGCACGGCCGGGGCGCTGGTCTCCACGACGAGCGACCTCAACGACTTCTACCGGCAGCTCCTGCGCGGGGAGTTGATCGGCGCGGCGCAGTTGCGGGAGATGAAGAAGACCGTCCCGGGGCACGAGCCGGGGCCGGGCGAGGAACTGGTGTTGCGGTACGGGCTGGGCCTGTACACGTTGAAACTGCCCGACGGCGCCTGGTACTGGGGGCACGACGGCGCCGTGTTCGGGGCCGGGACCCTGGCGCTGTCCACGGAGGACGGGCGCCGTCAGGTGACGCTCGGCTACAACCTGATGAAGTATCAGCGGTTCGACGAGAACAACGAGCCGCTGCCGAGTGAGATCGACGCGGCCATCATCGGGCACGCGACGACGGCCCTGGGCGGCACCCCCGCTCCGGGCGATTCCCCGGTGCCGCAGCGGCTGGCCGTCCCCGAGCAGATGGCTCCACAGGCGCGGTCGGCTCCTCAGGCACGGGTGACTCCTCAGGCACGAGTGGCTCCTCAGGCGCGGTAGACGAGTTCGCCCTCGACGAAGGTCAACTGCACCTGCGTGGCGTGGACTTCGGTGATCGGGATCGCGAACGGGTCCCGGTCGACGGCGATCACGTCGGCCAGCATGCCCGCCTCGATGCGTCCGACGCGGTCCGCCATGCCTTCCTGGCGGGCCGCGTTGACCGTGAAGAGGTCGAAGGCCCGGTCGAGCGGGACGGCCTGGGACGCGCCGAAGGTGTCCGCGCTCCCGCCGGGCTCCTGGCGCGTGACGAGGGACTCGATGGCGGCCCACGGGTTCACCGAGGGCACCACGCACCAGTCGGACCCGGCCACCACCAGTGCACCGGAGTCGAGCAAGTCCCTTACCGGCCAGGCCCGTTCGACGTATTCGGGGCCGACGGCGGCCGCGATGTCGGAGCAGATCGGGGAGGGCCGCCACAGGTAGGGGGAGACCTCGAAGGTGGCGCCGATGCGTGCGGCGCGGGCGATGTCGGACGCGGCGACGAAGGTGCAGTGGCCGACATTGTGCATGTGCGGACTGGGCCCGTTGGCCTTGCGGGCGGCCTCGATCGCATCCAGCGCCGCCCGGACCGCCGCGTCGCCCGCCGCGTGGAACTTCACCGTGATGCCCGACCGGTCCAGGCGCGTCACCAGGTGGTTGAGGACGGGCGGCGCGACCGCGAGCATCCCGTACCTGCTGAACTCGGGGTCTCGCCCCGCCACCGTGTCGCGGTACGGCGCGAGCATGGCGGCGGTGTGGCTGTCGGTCGGCACCCCGTCGAGGAAGACCTTCACGCAGTCCGGCGTGAGGCGGTGGCTCGCGTAGTGGTTGCGCCGCGCGATCACCTCCTCGCAGGAGGGGTCGTGCGGCGACCACACCAGGCACAGCCGCACCCGCTGCTTGACCCCGCCGCGCTCGGCGAGGCGGGTGTAGGCGCGCAGTTCGGCACGCGGTCCCGCCGTGAAGCCGACGGCGGCCTCGGTGAAGGAGGTGATGCCGTACGAGAGCATCTCCCCCAGCGCCCAGGCGAGGGCCTCCTCCACCGCCTCGTCGGAGGCCCTGGGGGCGAAGCCCGCGAGGAGTTCGGCGGCGGTCTCGCGCTGCACGCCGGTCGGGCGGCCCTCGGGGTCGCGCTCGAAGATGCCGCCCACGGGGTCGGGCGTGCCGGGGCCGATCCCGGCGGCCCGCAGCGCCGCGCTGTTGGCCCAGGAGCTGTGGCCGCTGGTGTCCTCCAGGAGGACGGGGTGGTCGGGGGCGATGGCGTCGAGCTGGTCGCGGTGCGGGGTCGTGCCGAGTGCGTACGCGTCCCACTGGCCGCCGAGCACCCAGCCGCCGGGGGCCGCCCGCGCCACGTGCTCGGCGACGATGCACAGGGTGGTGGCGAGGTCGGAGCCCTGGGGGACCTTGCAGCGGCGTTCGCGGACGCCCGCGTAGATGGGGTGGACGTGCAGGTCGTGCAGGCCCGGCAGGACGGTGGCGCCGGCCAGCTCGAAGACGCGGGTGCGGGGGCCGCGTCGGCGCAGGATGTCGGCGCTGGAGCCGACTGCGTCGATGACCCCGCCGCGTACGGCCAGGGCTTCGGCGGGGCCCGTGGGCGTACGGACGTTGCCGCCGGTGAGGATGGTGTCGGCGTACGGATCGGTCCGGGTGTCCGTGGTCGGATCGGGCGTGGTGCTCCGGTCGGGCATGACGCTCCCCCCTCGCTCAGCGGCGGTTGATGAACCCTGCGTCGACCGGCAGCGTGACGCCGGTGACGTAGCGGGCCTCGTCGGAGGCCAGCCACAGGACGGCGTTCGAGACGTCGACCGCCTCGATGGTGCGCACCGGGAGGGCGTTGGGGCCCTGCGCGGAGAGGTTCGGGTCGCGGGCGACGATCGCGGCGATGGCGGGATCGGCGACCATGCGGGTGGCGACCCCGGTGGGGTGCACGGAGTTCACCCTGATCCGGTACGGGGCGAGGTTGTTGGCGTACGTACGCATCAGGCCGACCGAGCCGTGCTTGGAGGCGGCGTAGGCGAGCCCGCCGTTGCTGGCGCCGCCGATGCCGACCAGTCCGGCGGTGGAGTTGACGATGACGATCGAGCCGCCCCGCCCGGCGGCGACCATCGGCCCGACGGCCACCTCGATGGTGTGGAAGGTGCCGGTGAGGTTGACGTCGATGGCGTCGTGCCAGGCCTGGACGCGGTCCTCGGCCAGCAGCGGCGCGATGCCCGCGTTGGCGACGACGACGTCGATGTGCCCGAACTCGGTGAGCCCGGCTTCGTACGCCTGCCGGAGCGCCTCCCGGTCGCGGATGTCGGCCTCGCGGGCCACGACGCGGCGGCCCTGGGCCTGTATCTCCTCGACGGCCTCGCGCAGGTCCTCCGGGGTGGACTGCGGGTAGGGCACGGTGTCGACCGGCCGGCAGATGTCGACGATGACCAGGTCGGCGCCCTCCTCCGCCATCCGCCGGACATGGCTGCGGCCGAGGCCCCCGGCGGCGCCGGTCACAAAGGCGACCTTGCCGTCGAGGCGGCCGGGGGGCCGGGGCTGCGGCGGCTGCTGCTGGGGCTGGGGCGGTTGCTGCTGGGGCTGGGGCCGGGGCTGCTGCTGGGGCCGGGGCGTGTGCTCGTACGGCATTCCGAATCGCATGGTTCCGGCCTACCGCAGGGATCATCGGACGTCACGACCACGCACCGGCCAGATGAGGTCAGGGGCCGGACGGGGCGGGCGGGGCGGGCTCGCGCGGAGGTCGGCGGGCGGTCGGCCGGGACGGCTCGGCACATTCCGGGAGCCCCTGGTTTCACGCCATTCGGACCGGCCCCCATTGACAGCCACTTGACCATCTCTTTACCTTCGAACGACGGGATGATCAGGAACGAATCCCGCTGTACCCCAACAAACGACACCTATGCCTGTATGTAGGGGCGAACTCGGAGGTAATCCTTATGGAGCAGCTCGTCAAGCGCATGACCGAGGAGAACGTCTGGCAGAAGTGGGTCGCGGCGAACTCCGCGACCGGCGGCGAGCGGGCCAAGGACGGCTGTATCAGCGCGACGCCGAAGAGCGGCTGCATCAGCGTGGCCGGGGCCGGTGCGGGGAAGTCCGGCTGCATTTCGTGACACTCGGGGCACCTGCCCGACGGCGCTGAGCGAGCGTCGCCGGGCAGGGGGTGCGGGGGCCACACCGCCCCCGCACCCCTCCCCCTCCCCGCATCCCCTACGCCGACCGGCTTCCCTGGAGGGCCACGTGAACCACCTGCCGACCGCCGAAGTCCTCGACCGGGTGCGGGACATTCCGCTGTACCGGGCGTCCATGGAGCGGGGTCACTTCCCCGTGCTGGAGAAGCCCGAGATCGCCCGGGACTTCCCCGCCAACTGGATGACCCCACAGCTGGAACGGGCACTGGAGTCCGGCGAGGCCGAATTCGTGCTGTCGACCGGCACCAACCACGCCCGCATGCAGTTGATCCGGCCCCCGTACTTCCTGCTCCGTTCGTACTACCGCCTGTGGAGCGAGCACCCGGAACTCGGGCCGAGCTGGCACGGCGGCGCCCGGCGGGTCTCGCTGACGACGGTCCTGGCGACCGAGCACGTGGCGCGGGTGAACGCGCGGAATCCGGGGGCGACGGCCGGTGAGCGCTGGCTTGACGAGCGGACCCTGTACCTCAACAGGCAGCTGGACCCGGCTGGTTGGGACCGCGACGAGGTCGAGCGGATGCTCGCGGAGATTCGCGGGGTGAGCGCCGCGCACCCCACGGGCGCATATCTGCTGGACTGCTCGGGCTACCACCTCGCGCACCTGGTGCGGAAGGTGGACGAGTGGGGGCTGTGGGGGAGGTTCCCGGCGCCGTCCGGGATCGTGCACGCCTACGAGTACACGCCGCTGAACGTACGGGCGTACCTGCGCGCGCACTTCGACTGCCCGGTGGTCGACCTGTTCGGCAGCACGGAGCTGGGCTACCTGTTCTACAGCGACGCGCAGGGCCGGTACCGGCCGTATCTGCACGACATGAGCGTGGAGTTGATCCCGGTGGAGCCGGGCAGCGGCATCCACAGCCTGATCGTCACCAGCGTCCGCAATCCGCACATGCCGCTGGTGCGCTACCGCTCGGGCGACTGCGTACGCACCCGGGACGGCAGTGCCGACCCCACGCTGATCGAGTCCTTCTGCGGCCGCGAGAAGGAGCTGCTGCCGACGCCGGGGGGTCTGGTGGCACAGGCCGATCTGGACACGGTGATCGCGGGGGTGTCGTCCCGGGTCTTTCTGCACCGGCTGGATCCGGAGGAGGGCATCCTGCGCTACACGACCTTCGACGGAGAGCCGCTCGACCCTTCGCGCAAGTCCCAACTCGGCTCTGCGGTCGGCGACCTGACGGGCCGCCAGGTGCGGGCCGAGCACCAGGCACACGTACCGATCGGGAAGTCCGGCAAGTACGCGTGGCTGGCGGCATGACGACCACCGCACCCGAACACGACAGGAGCCCCACTGTGCCCGACACCACCACGGCCGCCCTCACCCCGGGTCGGATTCTCGGCGAGGAGCTGTACGACGAGACCTTGGCGCACTTCACGCGGAAGCCCGGCGCACCGGACCCGGCGGTCGTCGCCGCCCAGGTCCGCGAGTGCGCCCGCTACCTCCACCTGGTCTCCCGGCACCCGGACCGGCTGGCCGGGCTCTTCCTGCCCGTGGAGCAGGACATCGACGAGGTCTGGCACTTCCTGATCCTCCAGACCCGCGAGTACCGGGACCTGTGCGAACAGCGGCTGCCGGGCGGTCACTTCATCCACCACCGCAGCATCTCGTACGACGCCTACCGGACGACGGAAACGGAGCCGGAGGCGGGGACCGTGGAGACCGCCGACCCCTCACGCGCGACGGTCGCGGAAGAGGCCCTCCGCTGGATTCCCCTCTACGCGGAGGCGTTCGGGGGATTCGACGCGGAGGGCTTCCCGCACTGGACGGTGGTGCGGTTCCTGCACGAGGAGCTGGGCCTGTCCCTGGCGGAGATCAACGCACTGGACGGCTGACGCTCCGGGGGGGGCGAGACCCCGCAGAGAATGTGCGGGCGGTCAGTTACCCATGTCCTTGTTGAACTGCTTCGAGCACTCGTCCTGCTCGCTCTGCGTCTTCGCGTGCTGGACGCAGTCGCTGAAGCTCTTGAACTCGTCCGAGTTCAGGAACGAGGCGCCGATGGCGATGAACACGCCCGAGAGGATCAGGCCCACGCCGCCCAGCACCGCGCCGATGATCGCCATCACGCGGTGCGGGGCACGCCCGCCGCGCGCCTTCAGCGCGGCGATGATGCCGAAGATCAGCCCGAGGAGGCCGAGCAGGAAGCCGCCGATGATGGTGATGGAGGCGAAAACGGCCAGGATGCCGCACACCAGCGCCGCGACGGCCAGGCCGTTCTTCTGCTGGGCCGGTGCACCGGCGTAGGGCTGGCCGTAATCGCCGCTCTGCTGGGGGTGGTTCGGGTAGGACATGCCGTCACTCTCGCTTCTGTTGTCAAGGGCTCTGTCGGGCTCATCTGCCACGCATGCGTACATCTCAACAGAAAATGGGCGTACGGAGCAACCCGCCCACCTTCAACTCACTTTCAGATCGGCACGTCTACCCCCAACTTGCACACCTGAACCAGAGCATGACCCATGCATTCCTCGGCGGTACGCGCAGGCGCAGAACAACTCCGGGACGGGCAGCGACGCATCATGCCCCGCACCCGGCACCGGTGCCTCTTCAGCGGGTCAGGGCGAGGAGTTCGTCGAGCACCGGGGCCGGGCCGCCGTAGGTGAGGTGGGCGATGGCCGCCATGGGCGCGACCACGCGGCTCCAGGCGAACAACCGCCCCTCGTCCAGCCCGCACGCGGCGGCCACCCGCCGGCACCGGTCCTCGACGCCCTCGTTTCCGGCCCCCGCCACCACATGGTCGACGGCGTCGAAACACGGATCGCCGACGCAGGCCTTGGGGTCGATCGCGACCAGGCCGCGCGAGGGACCGCCGTCGAGCGCGTTGCCGAGGTGCAGGTCACCATGGAGCAGTACGACCCGGTCCTGGGTCTCCAACAGCGCATCGCAGCGCCGCATCGCCCGCTGCCACGCGGCGGCGTCGAGCTGCGCCGCGACGACCGGCTCGGACAGCCGCCGCCCGATCCGGGCGAAGGACTCCTCGAACCGGCCGCGCAGATCCAACGGCCAGCCCTCGGGCGGAGCCACCGCGTGCAGGGCGGTGAGCAACTCCCCCCACTGAAGCGGCAGGGCATCCTGCGGCATGTCCTCGGCCTCGGTGCCGGGCCGGACCTCCTCCACCGCCATCGCCCCGGCCGCCACGTCGGCGGCCAGGACGGCCGGAACACGCCCCGAGGGGGCAAACAGGCGCAGCATCTCGGCCTGCCGACCCAACAGTTCCCGGTCCGGGCTGAGTTTGAGCACCGCCGGTGTCCCATCGTCCCACTGGCACCGCAGTACGACCGAGGAGGCCCCGCTCGCGAACACCTCCCCGGGCTCGAACCCCCACCGCGAGGCCAGCCGGTCGACCGTCCCGGCCATCCCACCGACCCATCCCTCGGCGGAGGCCCCGTACCGCCCGACGAACAACTCCTCGACCGCCCCCATGTCCACGCGATCCATCGCCTGAACCTGCCCCTGCCCCTGCCCCGCTGTATCCATCCGGGCAGCTTGCACGCTCAGATCCCACACGTCACCTGCTTAACCGCCGCGGGCCCGCCGCCCTAGAGCTGGTCCCCGACCCGGGCCGACTCCGGAGGGTGCACCCCGCCGCCGTCCTTCGGGTCCTGCTCACACCGACGCCCGTCTGCTTCGTGCTGGTCGTTGGGTATCAGCAGCACTCCGGCCACCCGCTCGGGGTGCTCGACGGCGAGCCAGCCGTCACCCGTGCGTCCACCGCCCGGCTGGGACCACGCGGTGGACGCGTAGAGCGTCGTGCACAGCAACGCGACACGCTTCGCGTCGACCGCGCAGGCCTGTACCGACGGCCCGGCCGACCCCTCGGCGACGCCGTCGAAACGGTAGTGGAAGTGCGCCTGGTTCCCCTCGTAGGGCACCTGCGGATGAGGCTCACGTCGCCAACCGACAACCTCGGCGGTAACCCCGAACGGCTTCCCGGACGTGTCCACGACCTCGACCGAGACCCCGGCCCTCCCGCGCTCCGCCACCCGGTCGGTGCAGCTCCAGACCGCCGAACAACCGGTGAGGGCGAACCCCGCCAAAGCCAACGGGGCACCGACACGTACCCGTACGGAAAGCACTCGGACAACCTCCAGCCAGACGAAGCCGAGCAGTCTAACCCTGCTCCCGTCCCCGTCTCCGGAGGCCCACGACGAGTCCTGCCCAACTGGGCATCAGACGCCCCTCGTTGGGGCCTTCGCCGACTCCCCGAGTTCCGACGTGAGGACGCACACCCCGCAGTTCCGGCGTTTCCGCCGGGCCCTACTCCGTGCCGGGAGCGGGGAGGTATGCGGTCAGGGCGCGCAGGCCCTCCAGGACCTCGGCGGCCGTGGGGGCGGACTCGGGGTCGGTGAGGTGTTGCATCATCAGGCCGCTGACCAGGGCGAGTTGGACCGAACCGAGGGTGCGGACGGTGGCCTCGGGGAGGTCCGCCTCGGCAGTGCCGGTGACCTCGTGCGCCATGCCCGTGCGGCCCTGCCGCATCCCGGCGGCCAACTGCTCCCGGAGGTCAGGATCGCGCTGCGCGCGCAGGACGGTCTCCAGGTTGGCCGTCCAGAAGGTCTTGTTGGCCGAGAACGCCTCGATCAGGCGGGCCCACAGTGCACCGAGGTCGGCCTCCTCGGCCGTCGAAGGGCCGAACGCCTGGTCACCCGTGTCGAGTGACGCGAACAGCGCCTCGTTGAGCAGTGCTTCCTTCGAGCCGAAGTGGTAGCCGATGGCCGCCATGCTGACGCCCGCCGTGGAGGCGAGGTCGCGGACCGTCGTGCGCTCGTAGCCCTTCGCGAAGAGGCACTCCTTGGCGGCCTCCAGCAGCTTTTCCCGGTTTCCCATGCGGCGGACCCTAACAGCGAGTTGGGCAGATGCGCCAGACGTACGCCTCATGCGGACGCCTTGGGCAAACGTCTTGCGCAGATGCCCAAATCTTCGCTAGCTTCTGGGCATCGAAGGCCGCACCGGACGACATCGGCCGCACAGACCACACCGACCACACCGAGCCCAGGAGTTCCGTTGAGCATCAGGAAGCCCCGCGTCACCGCCCTTGCCTCCGCCGCCGTCCTCGCGACGCTCGCCGCCACGGTGACCACAGCCGGTGCCGCTGGGGCGGTTGAGTCCGGCAGCTCCGCCGCACCCACCCTCGTGACCACCGCCGAAGGACCCGTGCAGGGCACGGCCGCCGGGGCGGTGCGGACCTTCCAGGGCATTCCCTACGCGGCCGCACCGACCGGCGAGCGGCGCTGGAAGGCGCCGCAGTCGGTGCGCCGGTGGTCGAAGCCGCTGGACGCCACCGCCCCGCGAAGCGCCTGCGCCCAGCCGACCGACCAGCCCATCGCGATCGCGGGCGGCGGCAGCGAGGACTGCCTCCACCTCAACGTCACGACGCCGGCCGCGCCGCGGTCCCAGCGGCTGCCGGTCATCGTGTGGATACACGGCGGCAGCTTCACGTACGGCGACGGAGCCTCCTACCGCGCCGCCAAGCTGGCCGCGGCGCGGCAGGGTGCGGTGGTCGTGACGGTGAACTACCGGCTCGGGGCGTTCGGCTTCCTCACCGCACCCGGCCTGCGGGCACCGGCCAACCTCGGACTCCTCGACCAGCAGGCCGCGTTGAAGTGGGTCAGGCGGAACGCCGGGGCCTTCGGGGGCGACGCCCGCAACGTCACGCTCATGGGACAGTCGGGCGGCGGCTACAGCGTCTGCGCCCAGCTCGTGTCGCCCGGAGCACGAGGGCTCTTCCACAAGGCCGTCGTGCAGAGCGCGGGCTGTGTCGGACCGGACGGCTCCTTCACCCGCGCGCAGGCGGAGGCCCGAGGCCGCATCGTCGCCAAGGCCGCACAGTGCGACGACACACGTAACGACGTACGTGACGACGCACGTACGGTCGACGCCTGCCTGCGCGCCACCGGCACGGCCGACCTCGTGAAGGCGTCCGTCGCCGCCCCCGCCCCCGAGCCCGGCTCCGCGCCGGACCCCGAAGCCGACCCGCACAACAGGTACCGGCCCGTGGTCGACGGCACGGTCCTCCCCGAGGCCCCCGCCAGCGCCATCGCCGCCGGGCGGTTCGCCCGGGTGCCGGTGCTGCACGGCTCCACGCACGACGAGATGAGCGCGCTCGCCGGGATGAAGGAGCTGACGACGGGGGAGCCGCTCACCACCGAGGGCTACGCCGAGGCGATCAGGAGCGGCCGGTTCAAGAACAACGCCGCCGCCGTCCTCGCCGAGTACCCGGCCTCGGCGTACCCGACGCCCTCGCAAGCCCTCTCCGCCGTCCTGACCGACTCGGAGTGGTCGACCGCCGCACTCGACACGCAGCGGGCACTGGCCCGCCACACCTCCGTGCACGCGTACGACTTCGCCGAGGCCTCGTCCCCGTACTTCAAGGACGTTCCCAGGCCGAAGAGTTACTCACTCGGCACCGGCCACATGGTCGACCTGGCCTACTTCTTCGAGAACGGCCTCTTCGAGCCGCTCAACACCGCGCAGGCCGCGCTCTCCGACACCGTGACCGCCTACTGGAGCCGCTTCGCCGCCACGGGACAGCCGAACGGGCCCGGCCTGCCCGCCTGGAAGAGCTTCACGTCCCACACCCCTCGCGTCAGCGTCCAGCGGCTCGCTTCCGACCGCATCGGCCCCACGGACTTCGCCGCGGACCACCACCACGCCTTCTGGAAGTCGCTCACTCCCGCTTCCTGACCGGGGGCCCGTCCTGCTCCCCCTCCGGAGCATCGGCGACGCGGGCTTCGGGCGGCACGCCGCTCGGGCCCACGGAGCGGGCGGCAGCCGGGGCGGTCAGATGCGGTAGCGGCGCAGGGCCGGGGCCAGCAGGGCCAGGGCCGTGGTCGTGACGAGGACCAGGAGGCCGCCGGTCACCACCGCCGCCGAGGCGCCGAAGGCCGAGCCCGCGGAACCGTGCAGGACGTCGGCGAGGCGGGGGCCGCCCGCGACCACCACCGTGAAGACGCCCTGCATCCGGCCGCGCATCTCGTCCGTCGCCGCCGAGAGGAGGATCGCTCCCCGGAAGACCATCGAGACCATGTCCGCGACCCCGGCCACCGCCAGGAACACCACCGCGAGCCAGAGGCTGTGGGCCAGGCCGAAGCCCGCGATCGCCGCGCCCCACACCAGCACCGCCCCGATCACCATCCAGCCGTGCCGCCGGGCCCGGGAGAACGTACCGGAGAAGAGCCCGCCGAGGACCGCCCCCACGGGTATCGCCGCGAACAGCAGGCCGAGCGCCAGGCCTTCGCCGTACGGCGCGTACGTCTCGGCCGCGAGCTGCGGGAAGAGGGCGCGCGGCATCCCGAACACCATCGCGATGATGTCCGCGAGGAAGGACAGGAGCAGGACCTTCCGGGAGGCGATGTAGCGGAAGCCCGCGAGGATTTCGCGCAGGCCGGCCGGGCGGCGGCGGGGTTGGGTGCCGTCCGTCCCCGCGTCCAGGGGCGGCAGGGCGGGGAGCTTGTAGACGGCCCACACGGTCACACACAGCGCGAGGGCGTCGATCAGGTACAGCTCGGGCAGGCCGATGACCGGGATGAGGACGCCCGCCAGCAGCGGGCCCACGATCTGGCCGGTCTGCATGACCGTCGAGCCGAGGGCGTTGGCGGCGGCGATCTCCCCGGCGGGGACCAGACGGGCGATGGAGGCCGTGCGGGCCGGGGCGTTGAGGCCCCAGAAGGCCTGTTGGACGGCGAGCAGCAGCATCAGGGCGAGCACGGAGCCGAGGCCGGTGGCGGCCTGGAGCCAGAAGAGGACGGAGGTGACGGCGATGCCGGAGTTGGTGACCAGGAGCAGTTTGCGGCGGTCGACGGCGTCGGCGATCGCGCCGCCCCACAGGGCGAAGACGACCAGGGGGACCAGGCCCGCCATGCTCGCCGCGCCGACCCAGGCGGAGGAGCCGGTGAGGTCGTATATCTGCTTCGGCACGGCGACGGCGGTGAGCTGGCTGCCGACGGCGGTGACGATGGTCGAGGACCACAGGCGGCGGTAGGCGGGGATGCGCAGCGGTCGGGTGTCCATCGCCCAGCGCCGCCAGCCGTGCCGTTTCGGCCCGGCGCCGCCCTGGGGCCCCGGGGATTCTTGGGGCCCGTGGGGCTTGTCGGGCCCGGGGGTCGGGGCGGTCGGCTGTGGGTCGTCCCCGGTGCTGTTCTCGCTGGTGTCCACGGTCTTCCTGGGTGCTCGCCGCAAGGCAGTCCCGTACGGAATGAACCCTCTCGTACGAAATGTTGCCCGCTACATCTATCGGAACCGTCCCAGTGTCCCAGGACACCCCGGACACGGACGAAGGGCGGGTCCCCGGCTCGTCGCCGGAGACCCGCCCCACCCGTCGGACGGGCGCACGCCGTGTCGTCGCTCAGGGCTTGAAGGTGTCCTTGGCCTTCTCCTTGGACTCCCGGGCCTCGCCCCGGGCCTCCAGGGCGGCGCCCTTGGCGGCCGTGGTGTCCTGACCGGCCGCGTGGGCCGTCTTCTTCACGGCCTTGCCGACAACCTGCTCGGCCTTGGCCTTGGCCTTTTCTCCAGCGCTCATGACGTGCTCCTTCCTTCGTCGTTCGAAGAACCGCCTGCCCCTCGCGTCCCGGGGGAAACGGTGCTCCCGCCGAAGAATTTCCTCCCGCCCTGCTGCCTGCTTCTGCCGGGCGGATGTGACGCCCGCCCCTACCCCGCGGCATCCCCCGGAGCTCCGCCTTCCGCCACCAGCGGCACGGCCGCCGTCACCACCGTCCCCTCGCCGGGCGCCGACTCGATGCCGAGGGTGCCGCCGAGTTGGCGGACCCGGGCGCGCATCGCGGGCAGGCCGTGACCCCGTACCCCCGTGGACGCGGTCGCGGCGGGCGCGAACCCGCGTCCGTCGTCGGCGATGTCGAGGAGGACCTGGTCGTCGAGGTACGTGAGGGTCAGCGTGACCGTGGTGGCGCGGGCGTGCTCGCGGGCGTTCGCGAGAGCGCCCTGGGCGATGCGTACAAGAGCTGCTCGTACGTTCTCGGGCAGTTCGGCGGGAGTGCCGTCCTGCCGGAAGCGGACGTGCAGGTCCGAGGAGTCCTCGCGGGCGGCGAGCGTGCGCAGGGCGCTGTCGAGGCCGGCGCCGTCCGCGAGGTCGGCGGGGGCGAGGTCGTGCACGAACCGGCGCGCCTCAGCGAGGTTGTGCTCGGCGACGGCACGGGCGGAACGGGTGTGGCGCAGGGCGGCCTCGGGGTCGGTGGTCCAGACGCGTTCGGCGGCCTGGAGCAGCATCTGCTGGCTGGAGAGGCCCTGGGCGAGGGTGTCGTGGATTTCGTACGAGAGTCGCTGGCGCTCCGCGAGGGTGCCCTCGCGGCGCTCGGTGGCGGCGAGTTCGCGGCGGGCGTCGACGAGGTCGGCGACGGCTCGTTGCAGGCGGGCCGCCTGGCGCTTGGAGTGCACGAAGACGGCGGTGGCGACGGCGGCGACGGCGGGCGGGGCCAGGAACAGGTTGGCGTCGAAGCCGAATCGCAGCCGGAGCTTGAGCTGGGCGGCGACGACGCACGCGGTGAGGACGGCGACGAGCACGATCGCGACCCGGGTGGACAGTGAGCGCAGCGCGGTGAAGAAGAGGCTCACCGCGCAGTACCCGAAGCTGGGCGCGAGGGTCACCAGCACCAGCCAGCACCCGAACACGGCGGCGAGCCACACCACCGAGGTCGCGGTCCGCGCCGGAACGGGCCCGACGACGGGCCCCAGCAGGTAGAGCGCCCCGAGCAGGACGGCGAGCCCGGCGACCCAGGGGGTGGCGGGGGCGTGCGGGTGGACGTGGAGGTAGCGGGCGAGGGAGGAGAGCAGCAGCACGAAGAAGGCGACGTGCATGACGACCGCCAGCCACCGGTCATCACCGGCCCCCTCATCACCGGCCCGCGCGCCACCGGAACCGCCGGAGCCCACGTCGCCCCGGCCTCCGGCCCCCGCACCCCCGGAACCAACAGGCCCCGCACCCCCGGAACCAACAGGCCCCGCGCCCTCGGAACCGGTGCCCCGGGGCCCGCCGGACCCGCCGTCGCCGGGAGCGTCGACTCCCTCCGCGCCCGGTGCCTCTTCGCTCCGTACCATCCGGTTCTCCTCGGCTCGCGCTCCTCTCCCGGTGGGGACCGGGTCGGAGCCGGAGGATATCCGGAGGCGGAAGGTCCGCTTCGTTCCGGCGGATTGGCGGGCGGGGGCGCGGCCGCCCCTCCCGGCGCGCACCCGGCACCACCCGCGGCACGCACCGGGCAGCACCCCCGGCACGCATCCGGCAGAGCACCCCGCAGCACCCCGACACGCACCCGGCAGCACCCCCGACACGCACCCGGCAGAGCACCCCGCAGCACCCCCGGCACGCACCCCGGCGCCCCTCCCCCGCCCACCCCCGCGCAGCCCCCGCACCCCCCTCCCCCTCAAGCCCGTGCCGTACTGTGCCCAGCACGAGAGACGGAGGCGGCGGAGCATGAGCGGGACGTGGGGTGCGGCAGGCGCCGGGGGTGCCGGGAAGTGGGAGGACTGGTCCACCGAACTGCACGGGCTGTGGTCCGCCGCCCTGCGCGTGACCGACGTGACCGCGCTGTCCGGCCCCCTCTACCAGGCCCTGCTGGAGCAGCCCGGCGTCGTGGCCGTCGTCGGCGCCCGGTGGAGCGCCGGTCGGCTCCGGTACGTACGGTTGCAGCGGGCCGGTGACGAGACACCCGCGCTCGTACCGCTCGGGGAGCCGAGCGTGCGGCGGTCGGGGCCGGTCCGGGAGGACTCCGCGGTGCAGGTGCGGGAGTACGAGACGGCGGCCGGGGCCGGTGGCCTCGACGATCCCGCCGAGGCCGCCCTGCTGCGTGACGCGGGTGCCGTGCGTGCGCTGGAGTATCAATTCACCCTGGACACGGGTGACGTGGCCGCCCTCACCGTCGGCCTCGACGCCTCGCAGGCCGTGGACACCACCCTGCACCTGCGCATGCGGCAGGTCTGCGAGATCCTCGTCGCGGGCAACCGCCGCATCCTGGAGGAGCAGCGCCACGAGCACCGCCAGGTGCGTGACGCGTTCCTCGCCGAGGCGTCCCTCCAGATGGACAGCAGCCTCGACGTCGACGAGACCCTCGCCCGGGTGGCCCGGCTCGCCGTGCCCGCCCTGGCCGACGGCTGCATGATCCACCTCGCCGACGTCAACGGCCGACTCACCCCCAGCGCCTCCGCCCACGTCGCCGCCGGCCGGCAGGCGTGGCTCGCGGGGACCGCCCGGCACGACGCCTGGCTGGCCGGGGTGCTCACCGACGCCCTGGACCGCCGCTCCGCCGTGCAGCTCCGGGGCGACGACCTGGCCGAGGGCCCGTTCGGCGATCGCGGCCGGGGCGTGCGGGCCATGAGCGCGAGCCCGCTGTGGGCGCGCGGCCGGGCGCTCGGCACCCTCACCTTCCTGCACCGGCGCGAGGACGGCGGCGTGGACCCGGAACTGCTGGGCGACCTGGCGGCCCGCGCGGCGCTCGCCATCGACAGCACCACGCTGTACGAGCAGCAGCGGCGGCACGTCGAGTCGTTGCAGCGGCACCTGCTGCCCCGCGCCCTGCCCGAGATTCCGGGGCTGCGGCTGAGCGCCTCGTACGAGGTGGCCGACGCCACCCTGGACGTGGGCGGCGACTTCTACGACGCGGTGCCCGGACCCGGCGGCGCAGGCGTCACCCTGTTCATCGGCGACGTGTGCGGGCGCGGGGCGGAGGCCGCAGCGCTCACCGGCCTGGCCCGGCACACCCTGCGCACGCTGGTCAAGGACGGTACGGGCCCGGCGCAGGCGTTGACCCGGCTGAACGCCGAGCTGGCCGCCGAACACACTTCCCGCTTCGTGACGGCTCTCGTCGTCCAACTCCGCCCGGTGGACGGGGAGTTCCGCGCGCTGGTGTCGAGCGCGGGCCATCCGCGTCCGCTGGTGCGGCGGGCGGACGGCCGGGTGGAGACCGTACCGGTGTCGGGCATGCTGCTCGGCGTGCTCGCGTCGGCGCAGTACACGACGACCGAGCTGCGGCTGGGGCGCGGGGACTCGCTGGTGCTGTTCACGGACGGGCTCACCGAGGCCCGCGCCGCGGACGGTGCGTTCTTCGAGACGTCGCTGCCGGGTGCGCTCGCGGCGATCGGCGGGAAGCTCCCGGAGGCCCTCGCGGAGCGCCTGACCGAGGCGGCGTCCGGGTTCCGGGTCAGCGGGGCCGACGACACCGCCGTCCTGGCCGCGCACGTGGAGGAGGCCTCTTGACACCCCCGGCGCACTCCCCCGGCAGCAGGCCCGTGAACAAGGCAGAAACAGGCTGATGAACAAGGCAGACGGCACTCCCCCGAACAATCCGGACCACACCCTCCTCCCGAACGAGCCGGACCACACCCCCCTCCCGGTCGACCACACCCGTGTCCTCGTCGTCGAGGACTCCCAGGAGGACGCCGAGGCCATCGAGCGCGCCCTGAGCCGCTCCCACCCCGACCTCTCGCTGCGCTTCACCGAGCGCGGCGAGGGCGTCGTGGCGGGCCTGCTCACGGACGAACTCCTGCCGGGGCTCGTCCTGTTGGACCTCAACATGCCCGGCGTGAGCGGCTTCTCCGTCCTGCGCGACATCCGCTCCCGCCCCGAGCTCGCCGGGGTCGCGGTCGTCGTGTTCACCTCGTCCACCGCCCCCGCCGAGGTCGACGCCAGCTACGCCGCCGGGGCCGACAGCTATATCTACAAGCCGGTCAACTTCGACCTCTTCCGTACGGTCCTCAAGGGCGCCGTCGACTACTGGCAGGACACCCGGGTCAGCCCGCCGCAGGGCCGGTGAGCCCGCCGGGCGGCGGCGCGAGCGTGAAGTGGAAGGACGTGCCCTCGCCCGGCGCGCTGTCGAGCCACAGCCGGCCGCCGTGCCGCTCGACGATGCGCTTGACGACGGCCAGCCCGACGCCGGTGCCGCCGCCGTGCTCGGAGGGCCGGTGCAGCCTGCGGAACAGGTCGAAGACCTCCTCGTGCCGGTCGGCGGGGATGCCGATGCCGTTGTCCCGCACCCGTACGGTGTCCTGCGGCTGTTCGGCCCCGGGCGGGGTCAGCCGCAGCACGGCCACCTCCACCCGGCGGTCGGCGCGCCCGGGGGACGCGTACTTGGCCGCGTTGACCAGCAGGTTGACCAGGATGTCGGTGAGCCGGTCGGCGTCCGCCTCCAGTGCGGGCAGCGCCTGCGGCCGCACCACGGCGACCCCTTCCTCCGCGAGGCGCGGCCCGGCGATCTCCAGGGCGCTGTCGAGTACGTCGTCCAGTGCGACCCGGGTGCGGGTGAGCCCCGACCTGCCCAACCGGGCGTAGTGCAGCAGGGAGTTGAGGAGTTCGTCCATGCGGCCGGTGAGCCGCTGCATGGTGTGCAGCCTGCGCCGGGTCACCTCGTCCAGGCTCCCCCCGGCGTCCTCCAGGATGAAGGTGGCGGAGTTGGAGATGCCGCGCAGGGGCTCCTTGAGGTCATGGGCGGCGGCGTGCGCGAAGGAGTCGAGGTCGAGGTTGATCATGCGCAACTCGTCGTTGAGCACGCCCAGTTCGGCGGCCTGGTGCAGAACGAGGTCGGTGAGCAGCTGCCACAGTTCCTGTGCCACCGCCCGGTCGACGGTGCTCCACGGGCGGCTGCGGCCCCGTACCGTCTCCCGGTAGACGGCGCTCGACCCGCGCGGGGTCAGCCGCTCCCCGTGCGGCCCGGTACGTACCGGCTGCAACGGGTCGGCGGCCCACGCGCGCGGCACGGGCCGCTCCGCGCGGGTCCAGGCGAGGAACTCCGCACCGCCGAGCGGAATCATCAACAGCCCTGCGGGGCACGCCTGTTGGACCTCGGGCGGGGCCGCCCCCATGGCCTCCGCGGTGTCCGCGTCGAGCTCCTCCGCGAGCCGGTCGGTGGCCCACACCGACCCGACCCCGGCCAGCGCGGCCCGCTCCACGAGCTCGGCGAGCAGGGGTGCGGGCAGCGGCGTCCCGGTGGCCCGCCCGTCCCGGAAGACGACCAGCCCGTCGGCGTCCAGCAGCCCGGCGACCGCCGCGTGCGACTCCTCGGCCCCGCCCTCCAGCACCGGCCCCAGCAGCTGCGCCGCCCGCGCCATGCGGGTCCTGGCCCGGGTGAGGGAGCGCGCCCGGTGCCGTTCCTCCACGACGTCCAGCTGGAGGGAGAAGGCGGAGCCGAACAGCTCGCAGGCGGCCCGCAGTTCGGGTCCGAGGTACACGGGATCGGCCCCGTGGCAGGCGATGAGCCCCCACAGCGTGCCGTCGCGCACGACGGAGACCGACATCGAGGACCGTACGCCGATGTTGCGCAGGTACTCCAGGTGGAACCCGGAGACGGTGCGCAGCGCCGCCCCCGACAGGTCCAGCGGCCGGTCGGTCCCCGGCAGGACGGGCGGCACCAGCCCGGCGGAGACGTCCTCGACGTCGCTGATCACCCGGATCCAGTTCTCCAGGTACAGCCGCCTGGCCTGCGGCGGGATGTCGGTGGCCGGGAACCACAGGCCGAGCCAGGGCTCCCACCCGTCGGTGACGGACTCCGCGATGACCTCGCCCGGCCCGAGCGCCCCGTCGAAGCGGTACGCCACCACGCGGTCGAAGCCGGTGAGCGCCCGGATCTCGCGGGCGGCGATCCGGCAGCTCTCGGTGACGGAGTCGGTGGAGCGCAGCCGGGCCAGCGCGGTGCGCACGCCCCGGTAGAAGCCGGTGAACTCGAAGGGCCCGGACGGCCGGGGCTCCAGCTCCAGCACGAGGAGCCCTTCGCGCCGGTGCGCGGAGAGGTCGAAGTCCCTTTCCTCGCCGGCCACTTCGAGCACGACGGGCAGTACGGTCGCCTGCCCGTCGTGCCCGGCCGTGGTCTCGCGGGCCTCCTCCAGCACGGCCCGCTCCAGCAGGACGTCGGCGGGGGCGCCGATCAGCCGCCGGGTCTCGACGCCCAGGACGGCGGCGGTGTTGTCCGAGGCGACGCGTACGAGGAGGGTGTCCGGGTCGACGCCGAGCAGGACCCCGTACGACTGGACGCCGCCGAGCCGGTGGATCGGCTCGCGCACGCACGCGGCGAGGTCGAAGCCGCCGGGGACGGCCTGTTCGGCCGCCAGGTCGCGCGGCGAGAGCCACTCGTTCTGCACGGGGGACGCCCTTCGGTCGGTGGTACGGGGGAGGCGGTCGGCGTGCGGAGGCGCTCCCGTTCAGGAAGCGACAGCGCTCCCGTTCAGGAAGCGAATGCGATCCCGTTCAGGAAACGGTGGCGATCCCGTTCAGGAACACGTCCACGCCCGCGAGGAACTGGCGGCGGTCGTCGTGCTCCGGCAGCAGCGGGGCCACCGTGTGCAGGAAGGGGTACGTCGTGGGGTCGAGCCGCAGCCATCCCGAGGCGATGTCGCCCAGGAAGGCGGCGCGGTCGGCGTCCTTGGGCACGAGGCGCGCGGCCGCCGCGTACTGGGCGGCGAGCCCGAGAACGTAACTCACGAGCGCGGAGGCGCTGTCGAAGCGGGCCTCCTCGGGGACGCCGAGCGCCGCCATGCGCCCGCCGAAGCCCTCGAAGATCTGGAGCACGGCGGACTGCCACGGTTCGCGCGAGAGCTGGGTGCCGACCCAGGGATGCGCGTCGATCGCGTCGAAGACGCCGAGCGCGAGGGCCCGGACCGCGGCACGCGGCGAGGCGTCGGGGTCGCCCCCGGCCAGCGCCGTGCCGACGACGTCCGCCGCTGCGGCGGCGAGCAGCTCGTCCTTGTTGGCGACGTGCCAGTAGAGCGCGCCGCTGCCGGTGGACAGGCGGGCGGCGAGCGCGCGGAAGGTGAGGGCGCTCTCGCCCTCGGTGTCGAGGATCTCGATCGCGGCCTCGACGATCCGCTCCTTGGTGAGCGCGTCGGTGCGTCGGGGACTGCGCGGCGTGGTCGGCATGGGGCCATCCTGACATGGCTGGATCGGTGTTCCAATTGACAGGACTGGATCGGTGTTCCACAGTGGAGGAATGGAACAACGTTCTAGTCGAACTCGTCAGATGGGAATGACCATGGAAACGACCCCGCAGCACCCCACCCCCGTCACGATCGTCGGCGCCGGACTCGGCGGCCTCGTGCTGGCCCGCGTCCTGCACGTGCACGGCGTCCCGGCCACCGTGTACGAGGCCGACGCCTCCCCCGAGGCCCGCACCCAGGGTGGCCAGCTGGACATCCACGTGCAGGACGGTCAGGCGGCCCTCGCCGCCGCCGGGCTCACCGAGGAGTTCCGCGCGATCATCCACGAGGGCGCGGAGGCCGTGCGCGCGCTCGACCCGCAGGCCCGCCCGCTGTACGAGGAGGCCGACGACGGCACCGCGGACCGCCCCGAGGTGCTGCGCGGCGACCTGCGCCGCATCCTGCTCGACTCGCTGCCCGCCGGCACGGTCCGCTGGGGCCACAAGGTCACGGGCGTACACCGCCTCGACGGCGGCCGTCACGAGCTGTCCTTCGCCGACGGCTCGACGGTGACCACCGGTCTCCTCGTGGGCGCCGACGGCGCCTGGTCGAAGATCCGCCCGCTGCTCTCCGACGCCGTGCCCGTCTACACGGGCACGACCTTCGTGGAGACCTATCTGTACGACGTGGACGCCCGCCACCCCGCGACGGCCAAGGCCGTCGGGCGGGGCACGATGTTCGCGCTGACCCCGGGCAAGGGCATCGCCGCGCACCGCGAGGCGGGCGACGTCCTGCACACATACGTCCAACTCGTGCGCCCCGCCGCGTGGTTCGACGCCGTCGACTTCACGGACGCCGCCTCCGCCACCGCCACCGTCGCGGCCGAGTTCGAGGGCTGGGCCCCCGAGTTGACCGCGCTGATCACCGGCGGCGAGAGCGCGCCGGTCGCCCGCCCGATCCACTCCCTCCCGGAGGGCCACCGCTGGGAGCGCGTGCCCGGCGTGACGCTGCTGGGCGACGCGGCGCACCTGATGCCGCCGTCGGGGGACGGCGCGAACCTGGCGATGTTCGACGGGGCCGAACTGGCGCGGGCGATCGTGGCGCACCCCGGTGACGTGGAGGGCGCGCTGACGGCGTACGAGGCGGCCCTCTTCCCGCGCAGCGACGCCTTCTACCGGGACGCGCACGAGGTGCTGGACCTGTGCCTGGGCGAGCGGGCCCCGTACGGGCTGATCGAGATGTTCACGGCCGGGGACGGCGCCGAGGCCTGACCCGTCCCCGCACGGGGCGCACGGTACGGTCGCCGCATGTCTGAGATCCGCCTGACCACCCCCTCCTACCTCGTGCTCGGCGTCATCGACCAGCTCGGCGAGGCGAGTCCGTACGACGTGAAGGTCGAGGCCGGGCGGACGGTCGGCCCCTTCTGGTCCGTGCCGCACGCGCAGGTGTACGCGCAGTGCGACCGCCTGCTGGAGGCGGGGCTCATCGCGGAGGTCCGCCGCGAGGGCGGCCGCAACCGGCGCGTGATGCGTCTGACCGACGCGGGGCGCGAGGCGCTGGTGGGGTGGCTGGCCGACCCCGGTTTCGTGCCGGTCGAGGCGCGCGAGCGCGGCATCCTGAAGCTGTGGTTCGGCGCCCGCCCCGAGACCTTGGCCCCCGCCCAACTCACCGAGCACCGGCGCACGTTGGCCGCGTACGAGGAACTCGACGACAGCGTGGGCGAGTTGCTCACGGCGGGGCAGCGCGGGGCGCTCGAATTCGGCATCCGGTACGAGCGGATGATGGTGGATTTCTGGGGTTGGGTGAGGTCTCCCGCAGAATCCCCCGAGACACCCGAAGGGGAGACCCCCACTGCCCCTCCCGGCGAGTAGAACTCACCGGTAACCCACCCCCTCCAGGCCGTTGACGCCGCCCGGGGCACCCCTCTACGGTCTCGATAGTCCAGAAAGGACTATCGCCGTACGCGCCCACCACGCGGCAGCCGTGCGCCAGCCGCGCCGCAGCCGCAAGCGCCGCGACGGACGCGAGGGATTCGTGAGGGAGCCGTGAACCGCCTCAAGCAAGCACCCCGGAAGCGCGCCGCACGCATCGCCGCCGTCGTGACGGTCGTCGTCTGCCTGACGTACGCGCCGATCGCCATGACCGAACTCTGGCCGTACGCCCGGCCGGGCGCGCCCGCGATCGGCGAATGGCTGCTGGGCAAGGCCGTCACCCCCGGCTACGTCGCCGAGGCGCTGGCCACCCGTATCGCACCGTACGGACGCAGCCTGATCCCGCTGGTCGTGCACTCGGTGCTGGGCGGCGCGCTGATGCTACTGGGCCCGGTCCAGCTGCTCTCGGCGGTACGCCGCAGGCCCCGCCTGCACCGCGTCGCGGGGGTGGCGTTCGCCGTGACGGTGTACGCGTCGATGGCGGGGGCCGCGCTCTACCTCCTGCGCACCGCGCCCGAGGACGCCTTCGGCGGGGCGTCGTTCTGGATCGTGCTGGCGACCATCCTGATCGGCACCGTACTGAGCGTGACCTTCGGCATCCTCGCGGCGGTACGCCGCATGCCGGAACTGCACCAGCGCTGGATGCTGCTCTGTTACGGCTACCTGATGACCGCCCCGCTGCTGCGCCTGGAATGGGGCGGCCTCCCGCTGCTCCTCCCCGGTCTCCCCATGGAGGAGATCAACCGGGTCGCCATCATGCACCTGGGCTCGATCGTGGTCTTCGCCGCACTGCTCGCCTCGCGCGCACTGACCCGCCGCACCACGTCGCCGCAGATCAAGGGCACTTGGGCCCCCACCCCGGTCCTGTTCCTCGCCCACCTGGCGGGAGCCGCGGGCATCGCCTGGATCACCGTGGGCCTCCTCGCCGAGGGGGCGTCGGGCCGCCGCCTCTTGGGCGGCTTCCTGATTCCGTACGTCATCACGTACGCGGTGATGCTCCACCGGCACCGCGCGGCGACCCGGCGGGGCGACGCCTGGGCCCGCGAGGAGTGGCGTCTGCACCTGACGGCGCTGTGCCTGGCACCGGCACTCTCCGCCGCACTGACCGTCCCCCTCGGCATGTCGATGTCGCTGGACCGGTACACGGCGCTGGCCTCGACGGTCGGCATCGGCTGCGGCGTGCTGGCCTTCGCCGCGACGGCACTGCTGAGCCTGCGCGTCGTCCACGCCCGCGAAACGGCCCGCCGCGCGTCACTCGAACCCGACCCCCAGCCCGCCCCCCAGCCCGCAGCCCCGAGGACGGAGCAGCCCGCCCATGCCCAGTGAAACCGACCCTCCCCGCACGGGCGGCCGCCCCCTGACGGCGGGCCTGGCCGTGCTGGCCTCCGTCGTCGCGGCAGTGAGCCTCACGACCGGCGGCATCATGGCGGTGGCGGGCCTGCTCGGATACGCCTTCAGCCCCTGGAAGTCCGCCCTCCCGCTGAGCCCCGGGCTGATCGGGGCGGCGATGGCGGGAGTGGCTCCGGGTCTGTTCGCGATCTCCAAGGCACGCGTCTGGGAGGAGGTCCGCACCCTCGCCCTGCCTCTCCTCGTCGTCCTGGCCGGAACCTTCACGGTCACGCTCCTGAACGCGGGGAAGCTCCAGGCGGCGGAGGGCGGTTCGGCAGTACTGGTCCTGTTCAGCCTCGGCTGGGTGGCGATCCTGGGCGCGCTGGCGCTGAGCGCGCTGCTGGCGGTGGGCTTCCAGCTCGCGAAGCCCGGCACGCCTCTCACGACAGTGGGCACACCGCTCACCGGAGCGGGGGTACGGCTCCCCGCCTGGTCCAAGCCGCTCCTCGCGGTGCTGGGTTCGAGCTGGCTGGGCATCGGTACGGGGCTGCTCCTGCGCCCCGACTTCTGGGACGCGTTCGTCCCCTGGACGGTCAACCGGCCCGACGCGCAGGGCCTGGGCGTCTGGGCGGTCGCCCTGGGCGTGGGCGTCCTCGGCTCCCTGGCGGAGGACGACCTGACCCGCCTCCGCCCGGCGCTGCTGGCCCTCCCGGGAGTGGCCCTCGCCCTGACGGTGGTCCTGGCCGCCCGCGCGGGCTCCGTCGACTGGACCTCGGGGCCGGGCCTGGCGCTGGTGGCACTGGTCCTGGGCCTGGCGGCGAGCGGGCTGACGGGCGGCATGCTGGTGCGGCGGGAAGCGGCGAAGTCGGGTGCCGGGGAGGAACCCCGCCCGGCCTGAGCGGCGCCGACGGAGGGGGACCGGGGCGGGCCCTTGAAACGGAAGGGGATCGGGGCGGGCCTCTTGAAACGGAGCGGGATCGGGGCGGGCCCTTGAAACCGCCCCGCCCCGGGCAGGCTTCCCCCCCAACCTCCGCCGCCGCCCCGGGAGCCCCGATGCCCGCCACGGACCGTCACCTCCACCCCCTCACCCACACCACCCCCGACGCCGCCGAGCACTACGAACAGGCCCTGGACGCCCTCCTGTTCTTCCGGCCGGAAGTCGTCGAGCACGCCGCCGACGTGCTCCGGGCCTCCCCCGGTTCACCCCTCGGGCACGCCCTGCGCGTCTACCTCGCCGTGCTCGGCACCGAGGAGAAGGACACCGCCGCGGTCCGCGACCCGTACCTCCGCTTCCGTACCGCACTCGACGCGTCCACCGTCACCCCGCGCGAGAGCCTGCACCTCGCCGCCGCCGACGCCTGCCTCGGCGGGGACCTGCACGGCGCGGCCCGCATCCTGGACGAGCTGGCGGTCGGCTGGCCGCGCGACGCCCTGGCCCTGCTCGCGGGCCACCAGCTGGACTTCCTCACCGGCGACGCGGCCCGGCTGCGCGACCGGATCGGCGGGGCGCTCGGCGCCTGGGACCCGGACGACCCCCACTACGGGCCGCTGCGCGGCATGTACGCCTTCGGCCTGGAGGAGTCCGGCCACTACGAACAGGCCGAGGAGGCAGGGCTGGAGGCCCTCGCCCGCAATCCACGCGACGTCTGGGGCGTGCACGGGGTGGCGCACACCTTCGAGATGCGGGGCCGCTTCCGGGAGGGCATCCGCTTCCTGGACGCACGGACCGCCGACTGGGCGACCGGCAACTTCCTGACCGTGCACAACTGGTGGCACTACGCCCTGTTCGCCCTGGAGGCACAGGACGTCCCCCGGGTCCTCGACATCTACGACACCGCCGTCCACCCGCCCGAGGCCCCGGCCCTCGCCATGCAACTCCTCGACGCCTCCGCCCTGTTGTGGCGGCTGCTCCTCGCCGGGCACGACGTCGCGGACCGCTGGGAACGTCTCGCGCAGGACTGGGCGGGCCGCGCGGACGGCCCGTACTACGCCTTCAACGACGTGCACATCGTCATGGCGTACGTCGGGGCGGGCCGCATCAAGGACGCCGAGGAACTGGTCGCCGACCGCCGCCGCTGGCTCGCCGCCACCACGGACCCGGCCCTCTCCAACCACGCCATGACCGCCGCCGTCGGCCTGCCGGTGTGCGAGGCGCTCATCGCGTACGGAACGGGCCACGACCGGCGGGCGGTCGACCTGCTCCTCCCGCTGCGCCACCGCCTCGCCTCCTTCGGCGGCAGCCACGCCCAGCGCGACGCCGTCCAGAAGACCCTGCTGGAGGCGGCCCTGCGGGCCGGCCGCCACGACCTGGCCCGCACCCTCCTCAGCGAACGCATCGCCCTGCGCCCGTCCTCCCCGTACAACTGGCTCACGCAGGCCCGCCTGGCCGACCGCCTCGGCCACCACGCGGACGCGGCGACGGCCCGCCACCGGGCGCGCGAGAACGGCTAGAGCCTGCCACCGGGCTCCCTAGCCGTTCTCGCGGCCCGGGAGCGGGGCGCCGTCCAGGAAGGCGCGGTAGGCGTCGGCGGCGTCCGGTTCGATCTCGGCGGCGCGGGGGCCGTAGCGGGCGTCGGTGCGGTCCCGCTTCGGGCCGGACACCCAGAACTCCTCGCCGGTCTCCGTGTCGTGGAAGTTGGCGTCGAACATGCCCTCGGCGCGGCGCAGCGTCCGCTCGTGGAAGCGGGCCGTGCTCCACGTCTTGGAGAAGTCCACCCACCCGATCCAGGAGGGTCCGCGGTCGGTGTCATAACCCGTCTTCAGCTGTACGAACATGATCCGTCGAGGCATGCGCCCAGGGTCGCAGGGGCCGGGGTCCCGCGCATCCGCATATCGCGCCGGGGCAGGGGGCGCCCGGTCGCGCCCTCCCGCATGTCACGGCGGGCCGATGCGCCGCGGTGGGCTACTACTTGCCCTACCAATACGGACATTCGGGATGGTGTGGGCATGGGGCACGAGACGGAAGAGGGCGGCGGAGGGCCCGCGCGGCGAGTCGTGCTGGGGCTGGGGGCGGCGGCCGCGTTCGCCGCGTTGCCGGGGGTGGGGGCGCGGGCGGCGGAGGGGGACGTACGGGCACGTCGTACGCCGTTGGACGTGGTGGCGGAGAACGCCCTGCCCGGGGCGGCGGACTGGCGGATCACCCGGACCGGGAGCGCGCGGGCGGTCGAGGGCTTCGCCGAGCGGGTCAGTGTGCTCGCCGGGCAGCCGCTGGGGCTGCGGGTGTCGACGAGCTCGGCGTCGTACACCGTCTCCGCGTACCGGATGGGCTGGTACGGAGGGCGGCGGGCCCGGCTCGTGTGGCGGTCGGGGGCGCTGCCGGGAGTGCGGCAGCCCGGGGCGGCCATGGACGGCGCGACGCGCATGGCCCGCGCGCCCTGGAAGCGCACCGCGCTGATCGACACCACCGGGTGGCCGGAGGGCGGCTACCTGCTGCGGCTGGACACGACGGACGGGCGGGCGCAGCGGTTCGTGCCCGTGACGGTCCGCTCGCCCGAGGTCGTGGGGCGGACGGTGCTGGTGAACGCGGTCGCGACCTGGCAGGCGTACAACCGGTGGGGCGGCGCGGATCTGTACAAGGGGAAGACCGGGAAGAAGGGGTCGAGGGCCCTGAAGGTCTCCTTCGACCGGCCGTACGCGAACGCGCAGGGGGCCGGTCAGTTCCTCGTGTACGAGGCTCCGCTCATCGCCCTCGCGGAGGAACTGGGCCTGCCGCTGGCGTACACCACCGGGGTGGACGTCGCCCTCGATCCGCAGGCGGTGGCGGGTGCTTCGGCGGTCGTCTCACTGGGGCACGACGAATACTGGAGCCCGGAGCAGCGGCTCCACGTGACCTCGGCCCGTGACGCAGGGAGCAACCTCGCCGTGCTCGGCGCGAACTGCTGCTACCGGCGCATCCGCTTCGAGGACTCCCCGGTCGGGCCGGACCGGGTGGCGGTCTGCTACAAGGACGACTACGCCGAGGACCCCGGCTTCCGGCGCGGACTGCCCGCGACCAACGACTTCCGGCGGGGCCCCGATCCCGATCCGGAGAGCGCCCTGCTCGGGGTGATCTACGCGGGCTACCCGGTGGACGCCCCGTACGTCGTGACGAACCCCGGCCACTGGCTGCTGGCGGGCACCGGCGCGCGGGCCGGGGACGCGTTCGAGCACCTGGTCGGGGTCGAGTTCGACCGCGTCAACCTGGCGCATCCGACCCCGAGGCCGCTGGAGATCCTGTCCCGCTCCCCCGTGGTGTGCAAGGGCCGTCCCTCGTACGCGGACACCGCCTACGTCACGCTGCCCGGCGGGGCGGCCGTCTTCGCCACCGGCACCATGCGCTGGGTCGAGGCCCTCGACGCGAGCGGCCCGGCGGGCGGCCGGGCGAACCACGGCCTCGACGCCCGCGCCGCGCACTTCACCCGGACGGTCACCGCCAATGTCCTGCGTGCCTTCGCGGACGGCCCGGCGGGGTTCGACCGTCCCGCCGAGGACAACGTGGCCGATCCGCTCGGCACGGCCCCGGCCCCCTGATCCGCCGTCTTGCGTCGCCCAGTCGTGAACGCGTGCAGCGGGGGCACACGGATGCATACGACGGCGGACGGTTCGCCCCGGGTGCCACCGGCGCCCCGGCGGCGGCGAGGAGCAGGAGGCACGGTCATGACGACGGCGATCACCCCCCGACAGGGCGGCGGCGGGGGCGGCGGAGGCACCAGCGGGCTCTACGACGTACTGGAACTGATCCTGGACCGGGGCGTCGTCATCGACGCCTTCATCCGGGTGTCGCTGGTGGGCATCGAGATCCTGAAGATCGACATCCGGATCGTCGTCGC
The DNA here is from genome assembly GCF_044744005.1 of Streptomyces sp. NPDC087440. Lineage (NCBI taxonomy): Bacteria > Bacillati > Actinomycetota > Actinomycetes > Kitasatosporales > Streptomycetaceae > Streptomyces > Streptomyces sp. NPDC087440. The sequence goes on from NZ_JBIUXN010000001.1 coordinate 474,899, forward strand.
CAGTGTGGACACCTATCTGCGGTTCGCCGAGGCCTGCAACCGGCTCGACCTGGAGACCGGCGCCAAGAAGCCCGCGGGCCTGCCCGAGATCCTCAACGGCACCGCGGGGCGCAAGCCCAAGGAGGGGGCCGTGACGGGCGTCGCCAAGGGGATCTCCGATGTGCTGGGGCAGGTCCGGGAGGGGCTGGAGAGCTCCAACTCCCGGCGGTAGCAGCACCTTCCGGCGCCAGGAAGGGTTGCGACACCGCAGTGTTGACGCAGTGTGCCCGGTTCGTCGCACGGCGCGGTCGCGAATGTTGGATGATGTCCCTCAGCGGTTCCGGCGTCCCGGGGGTCTCCGGGTCTCAGGGGTTTCCGGGGCCCCCGGTCAAGAAGCGTGCAGGGAGGGGCAGTTCGTGGCGCAGGCCCAGGTGGACAGCGAGCGGGTGGCGGGACGGTCGTGGACCGTACGCCTCGGTGCCGTGGGGCGTGACGTGGCGGCGGTGAAGGTCGACTGCAGTCGGCCGGCCTGCGCCACCCGGCAGTTGGCGTCGGCCGCCGAGGGGCGCACCTACGCGGGCGCGCACCTCACCGCCCACCTGCGGGCGGCGGGCGGCCCGCGCCCGGATGCGGCGTGCGCGTGCCGCGCCGAGGGGTGCCAGGCGCACGCCGAGACCGGGCGCAACGCCCCGGCCCCGCAGTGCGGCGGGGCGGTGGTGCTGGCCGTGGCCGTGGACCCGATGGGGCGGTGGTGGCGGGCGTGGGAGTGCTGCGCGCGCTGTGCGGCGGCACATCCGACGGCGCGGGTGGTGGCGTCGACGCAGGGCCCCTCCGCGGTTCCCGCGCAGGGTGCCGCCGTTCCCGCGCAGGGCGGTCCGGTGCCGACCGTGGGCGGGGTGGGGGCGCCGCTGTTCTCCGCCGCCGGGGCGCCCGCGTTCTCCGCCGCCGGGGCCCCCGTGCCGGGTCCGGGGGGCGGGGCGGCCCCGCACCGTACCGCCGCGCCGAGGCCCCGGCGGCCCCGGCGGCAGGGGAAGATCGCGCAGCGGCTCGTACCGCACGACCTGCGGCCGGTGTCGCTGCGGGACGAACTCATCGAGCTGGGCGACGCGTTCCGCACCTACCAGAAGTCCGGCGAACCCGACCTGGCCGCCCTGGCCGATCTGCACGAACGCAAGGCGCGCGCGTTCGTCACCTGGGCAGCGGCCACCGGCGACGACAGCCTGCGCGCCGAGGCGGAGCGCGCCGAGCAGGCCGCCGCCACCGCCCGCACACAGCACGCGCACCGCACCGGCGAAGGCGTTCCGGGCGGCATCGAGCGCGTCCTGACCAGCCCGAACCACTGGACGCACGCGCGGACGGTACTGGCTCACGTACGGGACAACTCCCCGGTGCCGGGCCCGGAGGCGCGCCTGCTCATCCTCCTGCTGACACTGCGCTCCGCCCGCACCGGCAGCGGCAACGTCACCGGCCAGGACGTCAACGGCTGGCCGCTGGGCGACCCCGAACAGGTCCTCCAGGACCTGGTGGACTCCGGCTGGATCCAACTCCCCTCCACCGTGCAGGACTTGCTGACCTCCGCCCCGGAGGACCCCACGGCCATCCTGGTGCCGACGCTGGTCCCGGCACCGGGCACGGTGGGCCCCTTCGGCTTCGGCAAGGTGGCACGGACGAAGCTGTCGGGGTGGGCGCAGAAGGGCGTGGGCGACCGCAAGCTGCGCAAGAAGAAGACCCCGGCCGCCACCCGCCTCCTCGCCCTCGCGTGCGCGGCCCACAGCAGCGGGGACGGCAGCCTGGGGAGCGGCGGCGAGGGCCTGGAGGCGGCGGAACTGGCCGCCTTCTGCGCCATCGACTCCTCTCAACTGGCCGAACACCTCGACCAGTTGGTGGCCTTCGACTGGCTCGCGGAGGCGTCCCTGTCCGAGGGGCGTGTCACCGGTCGCCTCAGCGAGCGGGTGCTGCCGTTCGGCTGCCCGCTGCCGTCGTCGGCCTCGTCCCCCGAACCGGTCGACGAGGAGGAGGGGCCGGGACACCACGTCGTACGGAATACGTGACCAAGGGTGTCGTACTTGGCTTGAGAAGGTCATGACCGCGACGTCAGCGAACGTACGCGACTCTCCTTGTCCCCGTATGCACATACGAACGGAGCCGTCATGGCAATCGAACGCACCGCAGTCAACCCGGTCGACTGGTCCGTGGAGCTGGGCTTCAACCAGGGCGAACTGGTCTCCGGCGAGACCCGCACCCTGTACGTGTCCGGGCAGACCGCGATGGACGCCGACGGCAAACCCCAGCACGAGGGCGACATCGCGGCACAGTTGGCGCTGAGCGTCGACAACCTGGAGGCCGTGCTCGCCGAGGCGGGCATGACCTTCGCCCACCTGGTGCGGCTGAACGTCTACACCACCGACATCGACGGGCTCTTCCCGCACTACGGCGTGCTGGCGGGGCGGCTGGGGGCCGCCGGGGTGGCGCCGACGACCACGATGCTCGAAGTGCGACGGCTGGCGATTCCGGGCCAGTTGGTCGAGCTGGAGGGTACGGCCGTCGCCTGACCCGCCCCCGACCGCCTGCGCAGGACTGCCGGACGCCCGGGGGCGCCTCCGGGTTGTCCCGGAAATCCCCCGGATTTGTCCGTGATCCGTAACGGACGCATCCACGTGCCGCCGTTCCTCGTCCTGCCAAGTGATCGCAAGGCCACCGACTTGCCGATCACGGACGAGGAACGGCGCACCAAGGGGGCGGACATGGGACGGCACGAGAGCGGACGCGGCTGGTACGGCAAGGTCATCGGGGCGGCGCTGGGTGTGGCCCTGCTCGCGGGCGGGGCCTCGGTGTGGACGGCGCAGGCCGGCACCGAGGCGCCGCCCGGGGCCAAGGCACCGGCCGCGTCCCCCCGTACCGCCGTGAAAGCGGTCGACGCGAGCATCGCGCACGCCTCCGACGCCGGGGCGCGCGGCCTCAACCTCACCATCGACGACGGCCCGGACCCCCGGTGGACCCCGCAGGTGCTGGAGCTGCTGCGCAAGCACAAGGTGAAGGCCACGTTCTGCATGGTGGGGCCGCAGGCGCGGGCGTACCCGGACCTGGTGAAGAAGGTCGTCGCGGACGGGCACCGGCTGTGCGACCACTCGGTCTCCCACGACACCGGCATGGACAAGAAGTCCCCGGCCTACCAGTCGCAGCAGATCCTCGACGCGGAACGCATGATCACCGAGGCGTCCGGCGGCGTGCGCCCGATGTACTACCGCGCGCCGGGCGGGGCGTTCACCCCGTACAGCCGCAAGCTGGCGGCCGACCGGGGCATGCGGCCGCTGGGCTGGAACGTGGACAGCAAGGACTTCGAGCGCCCGGGCACGGCGACGATGGTCGCCACCGTCGAGCGCGAGCTGCGCAACGGCCCGACGATCCTCTTCCACGACGCGGGCGGCGACCGCACCCAGACGGTCGAGGCGCTGGCCCGCCTGCTGCCCCAACTCACCGCTCACGGTTACTCGTTCGGCTTCCCCGTCCGATGAGGTTCTCGTACGGAGAATAGGTTGCCCGGCATGACCACCACCGCACCGAACGGCTGGCCCCCCGCCCCCATGGCCACCGAACGCCTGATCCTGCGCGCGGCCGAGGCACGGGACCGCCCCGCCTTCATCGCCCTGTTCTCCTCCCCCGAGGTCAACGTGTACGTCGGAGGCCCGCAGCCGCGCGAGAAGCTCGAAGAGGCGATGCCCGAGGTGCCGGGTCAGCGTCCGGGATGCTTCGTGGTGGAGCGCGAGGGCGAGATGATCGGCCAGATCACGCTCGGCTGCGAGCCGCCCCAGATCGATCGGGCGGCCGGAAGGGCCGAACTCGGCTACCTCTTCCTGCCGCAGGCGTGGGGACACGGGTACGCCGCCGAGGCGTGCGGGGCGGCGCTCGACTGGTTCGACACCACGCGCCCCGGTGAACCGGTGGTCCTGGCCACCCAGTCGGCCAACACCCCCTCGATGCGCCTCGCCCGGAAGCTGGGATTCACCGAGGCGGAACGGTACGAGGCGTGGGGCGCGGAGCAGTGGTTCGGCGTACGCGCCCCGGAAGTCCGCTGAGAACACGGGTGGGGGGAGCCCGTCGGGTCAGTCGAGGCCCTCGACGATGCGGAAGTCGCGCTCGACGGAGTCGGAGAGGACCGCCAGCGCCTTCTGGTAGAGCTCGCTGTCGTATGCCGCGACGGCCTGATCGAAGCTGTCGAACTCGATCAGAACGACGCGGTGCGTGTTTCCGGCTTCGTGGGCGACGACTCGGCTGCCACTGCCGGCAAGGAGCCGCCCACCGGCGGCCCGGACGGCCGGACCGGCCAGCTTGTCGTAGGCGGTCAGCCTCTCGGGGTCGGAAATGGTGCGGTAGACGCTGACCCAGTAACCCTTGGTCATGGAATCCTCCTGTGTTCGACTGGATGTGACCGAGGGGGAGTTCAGCAGCCGCGCCTCGGAGTGCTCCCGGGCGGCCCTCATCAGCCGGTCCCGGTAGCGTGCGGGAAGAAGTCGGCGAAGCGGGGCGCGCCGGGCTCGTGCGGCAGGCGCGTGGCGCGCGCGGCGAAGCTGACGGCGTGGTACCACCCGCACAGCAGAAGCAGATCGAGCAACTGGAGCTCGTCGAAGACCGACGCGAGCCGATTCCACAGCGCGTCGTCGACGTCGGAACGCTCGTGGAGCGCGTCGACGGCGAGGATGAGCAGCCGTTCCCGTTCGGACGTCCAGCACGTGTCGGCGGGACCGCCGTGCACCAGGGACGCCGCCTGGTCGCGGGTGAGCCCGACCCGTCCGGCGAACATCATCATGTGTACGCCCCACTCGTACTCGCAGCCGCACAGCGCGCATGTCCGGTCGATGACGATCTCGCGCTCCCTCATGGTCAGGGTGAGCTGTCGGCCCAGCTCGTAGCGCCCCCATCCATGCATGGCGTCGGCCATCGGAAGGTTCCTGGCGAACATCCGGAACAGCCCGATCGGCGGCACGCCCCCGGGCATCATGCGCGCGAGCAGCGCGTCGGCCTGGTCGGCGTACGGCGGTTCCAGCAGGGCTAATCGCGACATCGGCACTCCCCTTTTACTCCTGCTTCTCTTTTCGAATCACTATGCTGCTTCGAGAAGCGAAGCGCAAGGAGAAGGGGCAACCATGGGAGGCGGAGCACCGCGGCCCGGCGTACCGGTGCGGGGGTCCTCAACGGGACGCCCGGTCATGGCCGCACTCGATCTGCTGGGACGGCGCTGGACACTGCGCATCGTGTGGGAGCTGAGTCAAGCCCCGGGCGGCTTCCGCGAGTTGCAGCGTCGGTGCGAGCACATGTCCTCCAGCGTGCTCAGCACCCGGCTCGGCGAGCTGACCGAGACCCGTCTGGTCACCCTGCGGGAGGACAGGTATCACCTCACCCAGCTCGGTGAGGACCTGGTCGGCTCCCTCCAGCCGCTGTTCACGTGGAGCCGACGGTGGGCGGGGGAAGTGGACGCCGGTCCGGCAGAAGGGTCGCAGCGCGGCGACGAGTTGAAGTAACCGGGCGCGGCCGTTCGGCCCTCCCGGCTCGCGGACGGCCGCGTCCGGCTACGGCCTCACGTCACCGGATCCGGGCGCCGAAAGCCCGGGAAGGCGGCGGGGGTTGCCCAGCCGCGCAGTACGGCGGCAATCGTTGACCGGAACGCGGTCTCGGCCGCGGCGCCGTCGAGGCCGCCGGCGAGTTCGAGGCTCACGAGCCCGTGCAGGGCGACCCAGAACGAGACGGCGATCAGCGTGGTGTCGCCCGCGAGGACACGGTCCGCCACGGCGCGGTCGATCGCCGCGACAAGCGGTCGCACCGGATCCCGGTCGCCGACCCTGTCCGACGGCACGAAGGACTGCGCGCCACCGAACAACACCGCGTACAGGTGGCGGTGTTCGCGCCCCCACTGGCGATACGCGACGGCCAATGCGTACAGATCGTCCAGGGCGTCCTCCGATCCGGGAGCGGACGTCAGGTCCTGGAACAGACCCGCGACCGCCCGGTCCCGCACCTCATCGATCAGCCCGTCCTTCCCCTGGAACAACGTGTACACCGCCGCCGTCGACGTTCCGGCGGCGGTGGCCAGCGCGCGGACCGTGACCGACTCCGGGGGACGGGTGGCGAACATCTCGGTGGCGCATGCCACGAGCCGTTCTCTGACGGCGGCGTCGTTCGTCCTCGGCCTTCCCATGGGAGCAGTTTACCCATGCTGATAACATCGTTTCAAAACGCCGTTTCAAAACAACCTGCACCCAGGGAGCTCACCATGCCACCGCCCGCCATACGCCCCCTGCGCCGTGCCGGCCGCCTGCTGGCGGCCACCGCCGCGGTGGTGGGGCCGGTCGCCCTCTTCCTGGCACTGCTCGTCGCCACCGACGGCGCGGGCTCGGGGTTCGTCGCATGGTCCGCGGCTGCGGGGACGGCGGTCGTCGCAGTGCTGTGGCGGGGCCGCCGCCGCCCCCGGCGGAGGCGGCTCGTGTCGTTACTGCCGGTGCTCGTCGCAGCAGCCCTGACGCTGTCGGTGTGCGTGCCCACCGTCCCCACGACGCGCCGCCACCCGCCCGCCCTGCCCTTCGTGACCACCGAGCACTGGCGCCTGTCCACCGGCAGCGAGGTCGCGGTCTACCACTACCCGCCCACCGGCGACAGCCCCCGCCAACGCGTCCCGCTCGTCTACCTCAACGGCGGCCCGGTGCGCGGCATCTCCGTGCTCGACCACCGCTTCCTGCAACGGCTCGCGGGACAGGGCCACGACGTGTACGCCTACGAACAGGCCGGCGGTGGACGCAGCGGCCTGCTGCCCATGGACCAGTACGCGATCACCCGTTCCGTCCACGACCTCGCCGCCTTCGTCGGCAGGCTCGGCACAGGCCGCGCCGACGTGCTCGGATTCTCCTCGGGCGCGGTCGTGCTCACCCGCGCGCTGGCCGACCCGGCCGTCGCCGCCCGCCTGCGCCGGGCCGTCATCGCCGAGCCCGGTCCGATGGACGGCCCCAGCGCCCGGTTCACGGAGCAGAAGGGCCGGCCGTTGGCCCGCGACATCGCCCCGGCCATGACCGGACCGCGCTCCACACACCTCCCTCGCTACGCGGTCGCCTTCGGCCTGATGCGGCTCGGACTGCTCAGCCCCGACAACCGCCTGGTCGGGCAGGCAGAAGGAGACAACGCCTTCACCGCTGCCGATCTCGGCAGTGACACCGCGTCCGCCTACTGCGCGCGCGACGCGCACCGCATCCCGGTCGAGGACACGGCGGAGAACTTCTCCTTCAGCGCCGCCGCCAGCCTCCGCATCCAGCAGACGATCAAGGACTCCCCCACCATCGCCCCGCAGCTCAGGCGTTCGCGGACACCCGCGATGCTGATGATCGCCGAGTGCTCCTCCCAGGTCCGGCAGTGGCAGACGGCCGTCCTCGCGGACAACCCCGCCATCCGGCGCACCCAGTACATGCCCGGCGTCGGCCACCACATGTGGAACGGCCTGGATGACAACGACCAACGAGCAGCAGCCGTCATCACGTCATTCCTCCAGAACAAGCCCGCACCGCTGCCCGACTACCCGACCCGAGCGGACATCCCGGCCTTCCTCCGTGACCACAAGTAGGCGGGCAGGCCTCAACTTCGGTCGCACCGTGGAGTTCTAACCCCTATGGGGTTAGCGTGGGGTTAGAACCCAACCCGTCTCACCCCGCCTCGCCCCGGCGAGGTTGGGTGGGGCCGCATCACGCACCACAACTCGTCTCATCGCGGAGGTGTGCACCGTGCCGAAGATCAACGTCTATCTCCCCGACGAACTCGCGGAAGCGGTCAAGGAATCCGGCGTCCCCGTGTCCGCCGTCTGCCAGCGTGCGCTGGAGCACGCCGTGCGCCGGGTGACCGCGATCCGCGAGGCCGTGCTCGGCGACCTCGACGGTGAACCCACCGGTGCCGTAGCCCACTTCACCCCCCGCACCCGAACCGTTCTGCGCCTGGCCGCCGAGCGTGCGCGGGACACCGGTGCCCCCCGGATGCGCACCGAGCACCTGCTGAGCGCACTGCTGGACGAGAACACCAATCTCGCCCTGCACGTCCTGCGCGCGATGGAGATCGACCCCGCCCGGGTCCGCGAAGACCTGGACCGACGTACCCCGACGAGCACCGCCCCCGAGGCGGACAACGACCCGCGCCGCTTCGACAGCCAGGCGGCGAACGCCCTCGAACTCACCGTCACCGAAGCCACCTCGCTCGGCCACAACTACGTGGGCTGCGAGCACCTGTTGCTCGGCCTGGTCACCGAGCCCGACGGAGTCGCGGGACAGGCGCTGCGCGGTCTGGGCGCCGAGCCCAAGCTGGTCCGCCGCGCCGTTGTGGCCGCCCTGGCGGGTTACGTACACCTGCGGGCGCAGAGCGGTCCCCCGTCTCCCGTCACTGATGTGGAACAGGCCCTCACCGCGGCACTCCGCCAGGAGATTCAGCCGCTGAACGCCCGTATCGCCCGCCTGGAGGAGCACCTCGGCCTCGCCGCGCCGCAGTGACCGAGGCCGTCAGGAGCCGTCCGTCGCCCGTCTCGCCTCCGCGCGGCGGGCGAGCGTCTCGGCGATCCGTCGCCAGGCCGGTGACGCCTCGGCGATCCGGGCCGAGGTCAACTCCCCTGCCCGGTGCGGGTCGTGGGCGTACCGGATCTCCCAGGCGTCGAGTTCCTCGATCAGCCGGTCGACGCGCGGATCGTACGCGTCCCAGTCGACCGCCGCGTCACAGGCCAGCAGGAGCCGCGTGGTCTCGGGGTCGTCGAGGGCGGCGTTCTTCTCCCGCAGCCGCCGCGGGACGGCGTCCGGATCCAGGGCCCGCATCAAGATCCAGGCGTCCCGCTCCAGACGCACCCGTTGCTCGCCGATGCCGAGACCGCGCATGCGGTCGAGCACCGCGACGACCTCGGGCGGCAGTACGAGGCTTTCCCCGCCCGCGAGTTGGGCGATCCTCGTCCGGTACGAGGCCAGCTCCGCCATCTTCCGCTGCAAGGCGGCGTCGATCTCGACCAGGGCCTCGGCGAACTCCTCGGGCCGGGCGTGCAGCAGCGCGTCGATGCGGGCGAGCGGCACGCCCGCGTCGGCGAGGGTCCTGATCCGGATGAGGTCCACGGCCGCCTGCGCGCTGTAGCGGCGGTAGCCGGACGCGTCGCGGTCGGGCTCGGGCAGCAGGCCCACGTGGTGGTAGTGGCGCACGGTACGCACGGTCACGCCCGCGGTCGCGGCGAGCCGGCCGATGGTGAGCACCGCACCCCCTGGGTCCTCGCCCCGACAAGACATGATCATGACGAGTCTAGACGCGGGCGCGCGCTTGCCCGACGACGTCCCGGACCGCCCGGATGACGGCGTCGGGCCGGTCGAAGCAGAGCCGGTGGTGGGCGGTGTCGTCGAGAATCCGCTGCTCGCCGTGCGAGACCGAGCCGACGAGGGCCGCGTCCATCCTCACCTTCGCCTCGTTGATCTCGCGCAAGGTCCGCTCGGGGGTGAGGGCCCGCTGCCCGGGGTCGACCCCGACGACGGTGAGGGCGATGACGGGTACGTCGGGGACGCCGGGCCCGGTGCGCAGTTCGGTGGCGAGGGCCGCCAGCCCGGTGCGCTCGGCCATGCCGGACTCCAGCCATGCCTCGCTCGTCTTGCCGTCGCTGAGTGCCCGCCGCACCTCCCGCGGAAGCTGCGCGTACAACTCCGTGTGCACGGCGTGCAGTTCGGGCCGCATGCGCAGGAGCTGCTCGCGGCCGGGCGCCATCCGCTCGATCTCGGCGAGCCGGGCCTCGGGCGGCATGAAGTCGTCCCAGCTCCGCTGGAAGGCGTCCAGCAGGACCAGCCCGGCGACGTCCTGCGGATACAACTGCGCGAAGCGGTGCGCGTAGAGCCCGCCGAGGGAGTGCGGTACGAGGACGTAGGGCCCGGGAAGCCCCTGCGTCCTCAGCAGCTCCCGCAGCTCGGCGGCGACGGAGGTGGCGGTGCGCGGGAGGGGGGTGCCCGGGAAGGGGGTGGCCGGGAAGGGGGTGCGCTCGCTGAAACCGGTCCCGCCCCGGTCGTACGACACGGTGGTCGTGAACTGCGAAATCCCCTGCTGCACACCGTAGTAGTCGAGGCCGACGGCCCCGGCCCCCGGCAGGAAGACGACGGCGGGGCCGCCGGTGCCGGTCCGGTGCACAAAGAGGCGACGGCCGTCGAGGTCCTGGAAGGTGCCGAGGGGCGGGGTGAGGGAAGCGGTGGAATGCGTCATGCCCGTACCTTGCAACCCTGACGCAGGGTCAAGGTCAAGCCCAGGCCCGTGAGTCCGGGGGCGGCACAGGGCGCGGACCCGCTTCGGACCCACGTCGGACCCGCACCGGAACCGCGCCGGATCAGAGCGGCGTGATGCTCGCCCGGTCGCTCTCGCCGTCGGAGAGGAAGGCGGCCAGCCGCTGCCCCTCCTCCGTGAGCGCGGTGCGGTCGGTACGGGAGAGGGTGGTCAGCGGGGTGACCGTCACCGTGCCGTCCGCGTCCGACGTCCAGGTCGCGGCGACCCGGCCGTCGACCAGGGCCACCCGGGTGCCCGCAACGGAGAGCCCCCGGTGGGCGTCGTCGATGATCCGGCTGCGGTCGTGGAAGCCGAGGATCGCGTTGTCGAAGGCGGGCAGGAAGCGGACCGGGGCGGGGGTGTCCGGGTCGGGCCGGGGAGCGTCCGGCAGGTCGAGGAGTTCGCGGCCGCGCTCGTCGCGGAAGGTGACGAGCTCTCCGCGTACGGCGGCCACGGCGGCCGGCAGCCCGGCGAGGCCGCACCAGGCGCGGAGGTCGGCGGAGGCGGCCGGGCCGTAGGCCGCGAGGTAGCGGCGTACGAGCGCCTGCCCGACGGGATCGGCGGCATCCTCCGACAGCGGATCGGGCGCCCGCCCCAGCCAGACGGAGTACGGCAGATTGCGCACACCGCTCTTCACGCGCCACAGGCCGCGCGGGGGCAGCTGGACCATGGCAAGGAGGCCGGCGACCAGCAACTCACCCAGGGGACGCGGCCCGGGCTCGGGCCAGCGGTCGACGAGGGCGCGGGTGAGTTCGGCCATGGTGCGGGGCTCGCCGTCGGACATGACCTTGCGGCCCGCCTCGGCGAGCTCTTCGAGGTCGATCCCGGCGAGTTCGCGCCGGTAGACCGCGAGGACCTTCTGCCGGAGCATGACGTCGTGCCGGGACCGCCAGGCGAGGGCGTCGTCGGCGGTGACGAGGTGGACGGTGCGGCGCATGAGATGCGTGCGTACGACCTGACGCCCCGTCACCATCTCGTCCAGCCGCTGCGGTTGGAACCCCCGGAGCCTGCTCCACAACCCGATGAAGGGTTCCTGCGGCTCCTGGGCCTGAAGACCACCGAGGTGGGACACGGCGTCCCGGGCCGGGAGGTCGGAGCGGTCGAGGAGGAGCTGACGGGCGAGGGTCGCACGGTTGAGCGCACGGGCGTCGAGGACGGGGGCGGTCATCGGCTCTCCGTTCCTGACGGCGGCGGGCGGCTTCGCGCAGGATATCGGGGCGCGGTCGAATACCGGTTGAGTGGGGGGCGGGGCGGCCGTAGTGTCCCGGGCACAACGACGTGTAGCTCAGCAGCAGAGCGCCGGGCTCGGGACCCGGAGGACGCGGGGGCAGCACCTGCCACGTCGGCTGAAGGGACCCGGGCGACACCGCCGAAGGAACGGCACCGCAAGGAACCCGCCCAGGTCGCGGGGCCTCGTCGCCGTACGCCCTCCGCAGGCAGCGGGTGCGCGGGGCCCGGCACGGAGCGGGACACCGTCACCGCCGGACGGGCATGCCGGACCGGAACCGGGGTCCGGGCCGAAGCCAGGACGCCGAGACGAAGCCAGCACGCCGGGCCGCGGCCAGCACACCGGGGCCGCAGCCAAGCCGGCCCCGGCCAAGCCGCCCGCCCGAACCCAGGGCGCCGGGCGGAAGCCAGGGCACAGGGCCGAAGCCAGGGCACAGGTGCAAGCGTCCCCCCGCATCCCGCGAGCCCCGACGGGCCCGCGTCCGCCGACACCCCCCCCGGACCTGAAGGGCGCTGATCCGGCCCATCGCCCGCCCCGGCCCCCTCAGGAGGACCCACACCCTCCGCTCCACCCCCTCGGGCGCCACCCGTCAACCACCCCTCGCCTCACGCCTGTTGGGCACGTACGCCGAGCAGGCGCAGGTCCCGCCCGGTGCGAACTCCCCTGCGGGGAACTCGTCCCCCGAGCACTCCCCGGTCCCTCCGGCGTGGTCCTCCCGCTGGTGTTTGCACGTACGGCACCAGTAGGCGGGCGTCCTGATGACGAGCATCGGCAGCAGGGAGATCAGCCCGATGCCCCCGAAGGCCAGGAGCAGTTCCAGAAGGCCGCCCGTCCCTCCCACCTCCCTCCGCCGCTGCCCGGCGACAATGAATCCATGAAGCCGCTCCAGGGAACCAAGGTCGAACTCCGTCCGGTGGCCACGCCCGACGACATCGAAATCCTCCAACGGGTCGTACGGGAACCGGAAGTCGCCGCCTGGTGGTCGCCCCCAGAGGACTTCGGCGGCATGCTCGCCGTGGTCCACGAGGGCGAGGTGATCGGGGCGGTCCAGTACGACGAGGAGACCGACCCGGAATTCCGGCACGCGAGCATCGACATCTTCCTCTCCGCGCGGCACCACGGGAAGGGCCTCGGCTCCGACACCGTACGCACGCTGGCCCGCTGGCTGATCCACGAACGCGGTCACCACCGGCTGACCATCGACCCCGCCGCGGCCAACGAGGCGGCGATCCGCTGCTACGCCGGCGTCGGCTTCCGGCCGGTCGGCGTCATGCGCGCGTACGCCCTCGACCACACCACCGGCACCTGGCAGGACGGCCTCCTCATGGACCTCCTCGCCGACGAGCTGACCTGACCCGCACCCTCCCCCCCCCGCTCGCCTCAGGTGACGATCGCGAAGACCCACAGGTGAGGTTCCGCGCCCGCGAGGATCGCGTAGTGGATGATTGCGGCGGACGTCGTGATGACCCGTACCGTCTCGTCCATCTCGTACTTGTCCGCCTGCGGCCACGACCACGGATCGCCGCACGCCCGCAGCACGGCGGCGTGGATCTCCTCCTTGGCCGGAGTCGGCAGGTCCCTGACGGCCCGCCCGACGTGCGCGGCGAACCGCGCGGGAATCGCGCTCACGTGCGGAAGTCCTCGTCCATGTCCATCAAGTCCGGGTACGGGTGCACAAGTTCACGTCAGTGTACGTGTGCACCCGTCCGCCGGGACGACCCCCCGATGGAGGGAAATCAGCCGAGGCCGAGCACGGACATCGCCCGTTCCGCCATCCGGCGCTCGCCGAGCGCGTTGGGGTGGACGGGGACGATGTTGGTGCCGAACAGCACCGGTTCGATCCAGCGCGTCCCGATCGGCGTGCACGCGTCGTGCCCGTCGGACGCCGCCGCGAGGTCGACGTACGTGGCGCCGGTCTCGCGCGCTGCCCGCTCGACGGCGGAGTTCAGGTGGGTCTGGATGGCGCGCAGGTAGGGCACGTCGCCGGTGGCGAGGGGCATCTTGGCGAAGCAGGTGGGATCGGCCTGGGCGGGGGTGATCCACGGGTAGCCGAGGACGGCGACGCGGGCGTTCGGGGCCTTGGCGCGGACGGCGCCCAGGGCGGCCCTGAGGGCGGGGAGGGTGCTTTTCTCGATCTGGTCGTCGAAGGTGGTGCCGTTCTTGTCCTTGCAGGGGCTGCCCTTGCCGCCGCTGAGGACCCCGGCGGTGCCGCAGGCCACGACGGCGTTGATGAAGGTGCCGTTGTCGTTGCCGCCGATGGTGAGGGTGACGAGGTCGGTGGCGGCGGAGAGGGCGTTGAGCTGGGGTGCGGTGCCGGGGTGCTGGGACTGGCTGAAGTCCTTGGTCTGGGCGCCGCCGCAGGTGACGTCCTTGAGATGGGCGCCGGTTCTGGCGGCGAGGACGTGGGGGTAGTTGCGGGTGGAGCGCAGGCAGAGGAGGTTGCTGGGGTCGACGGGGAGGACGCCGGAGCCCGCGCTGTAGCTGTCGCCGAGGGCGACGTAGTCGAGGGGTTCGGAGGCGGTGGCGGGGGTGGCGACGGTGAGGCCGAGGGCCATGACCCCGGCCAGACTTGACGCAGTCATGACACGGCGGAGCGACTTCGGCATGTGCTCTCTCTTCTCGTGAAGCCTCGCGGGGCCCCGGGTGCGGGCGGGGGCGGCGAGGCGGCTGAGGGGGGCGCGGGAAGCGACGTACGGGACGTACGAGACGTACGAGACGTACGGGACTCACCAGTCACATGAGGCCTGCGTGACGCACGAGACGTACAACCGGAAGCGCACGAGCAGCGGGAACCAGGGTGTGGGCGCCGGGACTTACCGGCAGGTACACCTACCGATAGGTAATGTGCGACTGCTGTTGTGCCCGCGTCAACCATGTCGACACGGTCGCTTTCCCGCGCGGTGGCGGCCATGGCCACGTACGGCGGGCGACGAGGTCGCCGGCGCGATGACCGTACTTCTCTGATCCGCCCCACGCCGACGGGGCGCTTACGGGACGCTTACGGGACGTTCACCGGATGGGGTGATCAATTGGCCTCCCCGGCGCGGTAGTTCGGCCCGGCCACGTCAACGTGGTGAATACTGCGCCCGAACCCGAAGATCACCGACCGTCATCCGGGCGGCGACGACGGGCCCCGATCCTCGGCGGACAGGAGCAGCACGCAGCATGGACATGGCCGTACAGCAACAGCCCACCCACGAGGAGTGGTTGGCCTCCATGGTCCGTACGACCTCCGCCGCATCGGTCGTCTTCCACGACCCCGAGCTGCGCCTCCTGCTCCTGCACGCGACGTACGAGGACGCCTGGCAGTTCCCCGGCGGGACGGTCGAGCACGGCCAGGACCCGTGGGAGGCGGCAGTTCGCGAGGTGGAAGAGGAAATCGCCTACCAACTCACCAGCCCACCGGCCCTGTTGGGCGTCGACTGGTGCCGCCCGCCGGACCTGGCCCCGTACACGCAATTCCTCTTCCGCGGCCCGTCGATCACGCCGGACAACCTCACCGTGGCCCTGTCCCACGAACACGACGCCTGGGGTCTGCGCACGGTGGAGGAGTGGGAACCCCTGGTCGGCCCGCAGCAGACGGCACGCCTCGCGCTCGTACGGGAGGCGCTGCGGACGGGCGGGACGCTGTACTTGCAGGACGGGGGCTTGGTGCTGTCGTAGGCGCACCATGATCCCGCCTTCCCGTGCTCACCGCACCGGATAGGCTGTTCGAATTGCAGTCGCAACGGGATCTACGGGGGCACCATGGGGCACAGCACTGCGGAGGCGAGCGACGAAGACTCGCTTTCTCGGTACACCCGTGACATACGGGAAGAACGCCGCGCCGTACGCGAGGCACTGCGCTCCGATCTGCCTGACGCCCACCTGGGCCTGGGCGTGACCGTCATCGCCCTGGTCGCGATCGCCATCTTCTCCGGCCCTCGATGGACGCTGATCGTTGCCGGCGCTTTCACGGCTTGGTTCCTTCTGGCCCTGACAGTGATCCACATAGGCGACGGCCGCGGCCGGGACGCACTCCGGCGGGCCTACGTCGCGACGTTCGGCTGGGGCGGCTGGATCTGACGGCCCGTGCCCGGCTGCATCTGGGTGCGCAGGACGTCGATTTCGCAGCCGGGGGCGGCCGGGTCGAAGCCGTGGGCCAGGAGCCAGCGGACGGCCAGGAGGCTGCGGAGGGACCACCAGGCGCGGATCACGGTGAGGTCGACCGGGGTGCCGTAGCCCGAGAGGAGGTCGGGGAGGCGTTCCTCCTGGCCCAGGGTCAGTGTGGCGAGGTCGTGGAGGGCATCGCCGCGCCCCGCCTCCGACCAGTCGAGGATTCCGGTGATCCGGGCACCGTCGGTGAAGACGTGTGCGATCTGGAGGTCGCCGTGGGTGAAGGCCTCGGGCCACGGACGCAGTGCCGCATCGGCGACCCGGCGGTTGCGGGCGACCAGGTCGGCGGGCAGTACGGCGTCGGCCACGAGGCGGGCGCATTCGGTGTCGAGTTCCGCCCGCAGGGCGGCCAAGGACCGGCCCGCCCCGCCGGGGTGGGGAGGCAGGGGGGCGGTGTGCAGTTCACGGAGGGCGGCACCTGCTGCGGCCCACGCTTCCGGGGGCGCGGTCGAGGGGGTGCCCAGGCGGCCGAGCGGGGCACCCGGCACCCTGGCGAGGGCGAGGACGGGCGGCTTGCTCCAGAGGATGCGCGCGGTCGGGACCGGCGCCAGGGCCATGGCGGCGACCTCGGTGTCGATCCGGGCCCGGTCGGGGTCCACCTTCAGGAACACGTCACCGACGCGCAGGGTCGCGCGCTCGGAGTGGGCGACGACGACCTGGACCTCGTCCGCCGGGGCTGGGGGCGGTGTGGGAGCCATGTGGGCCAGCATCGGGGATACGGGCGGCTTCTTCACGGGGTTTGTTTCGCCAACAGCGGTGCCCAGTGGGCCCGTACCCGTTCCGGGCGGCCTGGGCATCTGACCAGCTCGCGCATTTCCTCGCCAGGAGGTGGAGGTGTCAACTGGCTTTGAATAAGGGCGCGTTGACGGCGATGAGGGAGTGAGGGGCGCCGGTGAGGTCTGCGCGGGTGGAGGGGCGGAAGCGCAGGCAGGTCATGGACGGCGGACCGGTGCCGGGCTCGGTCGCGGCCGCCGGCGGGGCGCGACGTACGCGGCCGGGCGCCGCCACGCACAGCCCGGACCGAGCCTGTGCCCGCGCCCGGGCCCGCGCCCGTCCGAGGGTGACGTCCCGAGCCCGGGCACGCGGGCCGACGGCCCGGGCCCGTATCCGTACACCAGCGCCAAAGTGTTCGACCACGACGCTCGCCGTGCCTCGACCGGCATCGGCGGCCGGGGAGCCGGGGAGCCGCGGAGCCGGGGAGCCGTGGGTTGCGGATGGCCAACCCCCGCCTCCGACAAGGGGGTTGGGGACACCCTCCCGGTGACATCACACCCCCTCACCTTGGTGGCTCCGCCCCGATGGTCCGGCCCCGGGCCTCCCCGTAGCGTCCGGCGCATGCTGATGACCTCGACGGATTCACGGGTGACGCGCCGCAGCCTCCTCACCTATCTCGCCCTGGCCTACGCGGGCATGTGGGTGGCGATGGCCCCGCTCCTGCTCGGCGGGTTCCGGCGCGGGGACGCCCGGCAGGGCACGGGTGCGCTGGAGGAGGTGTGCATCGCCGTCGCGATGGCGGCGCCCGCGCTGGCCGCGTTCGTCGCCGTACGGTTCGTGGAGCGCCGCCCCTCGGTGCGCGCGGCCCTCGCGCTCAACTGGCCGAAGCCCTGGCCCCGTACCGTACGAGCCTGCGGACTCGCCCTCGCCGTGCCCGCCGGGCTCACCGTCGCGGCCCTGGCCCTCGGCACGCTCACCGGCGACTACCCCTTCGGGAGTGTGCGGCTCGACGGCTGGGGGCTCGCGGCGCTGGGCGGGATGCTGATGTCGCTGCCGCTGTTCTTCGGGGAGGAGTTGGGCTGGCAGGGGTTTCTGTTTCCCCGTCTCGTACGGGCGACGGGCGGGGCCGCCGGACTGGTGCGGGCGTACGTGCTCACGGGTGCGGCCTTCGCGCTCTGGCATCTGCCCA
The DNA here is from genome assembly GCF_044744005.1 of Streptomyces sp. NPDC087440. Classification (NCBI taxonomy): domain Bacteria; kingdom Bacillati; phylum Actinomycetota; class Actinomycetes; order Kitasatosporales; family Streptomycetaceae; genus Streptomyces; species Streptomyces sp. NPDC087440. The sequence continues at coordinate 492,457 of NZ_JBIUXN010000001.1, forward strand.
CGCTGCTGATGGGCGGGCAGTACCCGGGCCGGGCCTGGTACGTGGCGGTGCCCGCGATGGTGGTGAGCTGCGTGCTCGTGCTGCCGGTGTTCACGTGGCTGCGGCTGCGGTCGGGGTCGGTGGTGCCCGCGGTGATCGGGCACGCCTTCTGCAGCACGGTCAGCGTGAGCATGGTCAAGGAGTTCGCGGACGCGGACAGTCCACTCGATCCTCTGCGGATGGGGCTCACCGGGTGGCCGGGGTGGGTGGTGACGGGGGCGTTCGTGGCGTTCCTCGCGGCGAGCGGGCGGCTGCGGCCCGCGTACTACGCCGAACGCCTGGCCCGGTAGGCGGCCGCGCGCTCCTGGTAGCCGCGGTGCTCCTCGGCCGGGTCGGGGGCGCGGTGGAGGCCCGGGGCGGTGTCGCCGAAGAAGTGCTGGAGGGCCTCGTTGGCTCCGGGGGCGAGGGCGCCCGCGCGTTCACGCAGGCTCTGCTCGTAGCGTCGTATCGCGGCATCGACGGTGGGCTCCCCCGCGAGGGCCTCGGCCAGTTCGGCGCCGTCGAGGAGGGCGAGGTTGACGCCGTGGCCGCCGAACGGCGACATCACGTGGGCCGCGTCGCCGAGGAGCGTGACGCCGGGGGTGTGCGGCCAGGTGTGCGTGTCGGGCAGGACGTGGATGGGGCGCAGGCGGTAGCCGCCGTCGACGTCGGTCAGGAAGGGCAGCAGGCTCGCGTCCCAGTGCGCGAAGACCCCCAACAGGTGCGCGCGTACGGCGTCTTCGGCGCCCGGCGCGGAGAGGTCCGCGATCCCGGCCCGCTCGGGCCAGTCGGCGGGGGCGCGCATCGCGAGGTAGGCGCGGACCACGCCGTTGCTGTTGCGCTGGGCGATGACGGCGTTGCCTTGGCCGTCCCGCACGAACAGGTGCCCGTCGCCGACCAGTTGGGCGATCGCGGGATGCCGGACGTCCGCGTCGTCGTACCGCACGTCGAGGAAGCAAACGCCGGTGTACGCGGCCGTCGCGGGCGAGACGAGGGGGCGCACCCGGGACCAGGTGCCGTCGGCGCCGATGACGAGGTCGGCGTCGGTGTGGGTGCCGTTGGCGAAGTGGAGGCGGTGCGTGCCGTCGGGGAGGGTCTCGGCGTGGGTGAGCTTGTGGCCCCAGCGCAGGGTGGCGGGGTCGACGTGGTCGGCGATCATGCGGCGCAGCTGGCCGCGGTCGATCTCGGGGGCGGCCGTGTCGCCGTCGTCGGGGGCGAAATGGTGGAGGACCGTGGCGTGGTGGTCCATGGCGGTCTTGGCCTGGCCCTCGGGGCGGGCCAGAGCGTGGAAGGCGTCGGACAGCCCGGCGATCTCCAGGGCGATCTGCCCGGTGTCGGCGTGCAGGTCGAGCGTGCCGCCGAGGTCGCGGGCATCGGCCGAGGCGTCCGCGTCGTAGACGGTGACGGGGATGCCGTGCTGCTGGAGCACGCGGGCGCAGAGGAGGCCGCCGGGGCCTGCGCCGATGAGAGCGATGCGGGGGTGGGTGGTCATGGTTTCTCTCCTTTTGTTCGGGTTCCCTCGGACCGCTTACTGAACGAGCGGTCGGTAAGTGAGATTACTTAACGGCCGTTCGGTAAGCAAGTGGGAATGGCTGTACGGGTGCGGCCGCACGCAGAAGCGCCCTGCGAGGCCGGGGCTCCGCAGGGCGCTGCTCGGGGACCAGCCGGGGGTGCTACTCCGCCCCGTCCGCCTCACCCGCGTCGAGGAACGACGGCTCGGTGAGCGCGATGGCCGCCCGCCGGGCACACGCCAGGATGTCGCCGTCCGAGGCGGCGGTCCCCTGCGCCGCCAGCAGCGTGGTGCGTACGGTGTCGAAGGCCATGCGCAGCCGCAGCAGGGCGGCGTCGGACGCGCCCTCCCCCGCGAGCGCGGCAAGGACCCGGTCGAAGACGCGGGGCACGTCGCCGCCCTGGGCGGCGAGCCGCCGGATGACGGGCTGGTTGGCCTGGGCAAGGCGCAGGACCTGGAGGTTCTGGCCGTCGGTGCCGTCGAGCCAGCGCAGGACGGCACGCCGGGTGAGGTCGGCGGCGGGCGGCTGCGCGGTGATCCACTCGACGAGCTCGGCGGCTTCGTCACGGCGCTCGGCCATCAGGGAGGCGAGGATGTCCTCCTTGTTGCGGAAGTGGTAGTAGAGCGAGGACTTGGTGAGGTCGAGGGCCTCGGAGATGTCCCGCACGGAGGTGGCCTCGTACCCCTTCTCCGTGAAGAGCTCGACGGCGACCTGGAGGATACGGGCCCGGGTCTCGGCGGCAGGTCGGCGCGAGGAGGGGCGGGAGGTCGGCACGGGGGTCCTCTCGGGGCGGGGCAGGACGGGACGGCGTACGGAGTTTACCGAACGGACGGTAAGGGGGGTGGCGGCTGACCGGAGCGTGGGAGCGGGAGCGGCCCGGAATCGGCCGAGGGCTGCGGGCTGCGGGCTGCGGGCTGCGGGGGGGATCGCGCACCCGCCATCGCGGGGTGGCGGGCGTACGGGTGCCGCCCGGCTTGCCGGTCGAACCCCGCGCACCGCCTCCACGGGTTCGGGCACGGCGGCTACCGTGGGCGCATGATCAGTCGAACGTACGACCTGCCCGGCGGGGTCGACCTGCGCATCGCCACGCTGAAGGACGCCGAGGCGCTTGCCGAGGCCGTGCGGGAGAACCGGGAGCACCTGAGTCCCTGGGAACCCCGTTGGCCGGAGAACTACTTCACCGCCGAGGGGCAGGCGGCCCGGCTGCGGGACCGGCTCGTGCAGTACGAGGAGGGGCGGGTCGTGCCGTGGCTGATGGTGCGGGAGGAGCGTGTGGTGGGGGCGGTGACGTTGTCGGGGATCGTCCGGGGGCCGTTCTGCAGTGCGTACCTGGGGTACTGGACGGCCGCCGATCAGCTCGGGCGGGGCCTGGCGAGCGCCGCGGTGCGGCACGTGTGCGAGGTGGCGGGCACCGAGCTGGGGCTGCACCGCATCGAGGCGACGACCGTGCTGCACAACGTGCGGTCCCAGCGGGTGCTGGAGAAGTGCGGCTTCGAGGCGATCGGGTCGGCGCCGCGCTATCTGCATGTTGACGGGGAGTGGCGGGACCACCGGATCTTCCAGCGCGTCCTGCACGATGAGCCGCCGGTGATGTAGGTGGCCCGCCGGAGGGAGGTGCTTCCGGCGGGCGTGTCCGCTCAGGCGACCAGTCGTAGCCAGGCCTCCGCGAGTGCGGCGTGGCCGGCCGGGGTCAGGTGGACGCCCTCCGGGGACCAGTGCTCCGGCTCGGTCGTCGTGGACAGTTCGGCGAACAGGTCGTCCGCAGCGAGGAGTTGGGCTCCGTACCTGCGAGCGAGTTCGCGTACGGCTCGGATCTTCGGGTCCAGGTCGGTGCGCCACTCCTTGCGCTCGGCCTCCCCGACGAGTGCGGCTCCGGCCTCGAAGACTCCGCGTACGGGGAGGAGGAACGGCTCGATGAGGACGAGTTCCGTGCCCGCGGCGGCGAGAGGCGCGAGCAACTGGTCGTAGCCCGCCGCGAACTCCTCGACGGGGATGACGCGGCCCTGCGGGTCCAGCGTGTGCCAGCCCATGTCGTTGACCCCGACGAGGATCGACACGACGTCCGGGCGCACGTCGAGCACGTCCCGGTGCCAGCGCGCTGCGAGGTCACTCACCTTGTGGCCGCCGATTCCGGTGTTCAGCCAGGTCACGGGGCGGTCCGGGTGTCGCAGGCCCCATTCGCCCGCGATCCGCAGGGGGTAGCCGGAGCCGAGGCCGTCCTCGCTCACCAGTCGCCCGCAGTCGGTGATCGAGTCGCCGGTGAACATCACGGTGCTTCCCGGCCGGAGGGTGATCGTCATGTGCGCTCCTTCCGCCCGCCGGACGGGTGTCCGGCTCGACACCCTCGACGGTGCCGGAGCCTGCCGACAGCGGGCCGACAGTCGCCGACGCGCCGCCGACAGACGTGGGGTCGAAGGGGAGTTCGGGGGACCTCAGTGGTCGCTGCCGTCCGCGACGGCCACCAGGAGGACCCGGGTCTCGGGGCCGATGGCGCGCCAGCGGTGGCGCACTCCGCCCGCGAGGTAGAGGGTGTCGCCGCGTTCGAGGACGAGGGTGCGGCCCTCGGCGTGGACCTCGGCGGTGCCGTCCGCGACGTACATCAACTCGTCGTTCTCGTGCAGGAATTCGCGGTCGGCGTGCTGCGGGCCGGTGAATTCGAGGGCGTGCAGCCGGCGGTTTCCGCGCACCAGGGGACGTACCCCCGTGTCCGAGGCGAGGCCCGGATCGTCCTGGGCCCGCACCACGTGAAGGGCCGCGCGGGTGTCGTCGGCGGCGGCCATGAGCTGCACGGCGGTGGTCTGGAGGCCATCGGCTATGCGTTGCAGGGAACGCATGCTGGGGCGGGCGCGCTCGTTCTCGATCTGGCTGAGGAAGGGCACGGAGAGGCCACTGCGCTCGGCGAGGGCCGCGAGGGTCAGGTCCAGGGCCCGCCGCCGACGCCGGACGGCACCGCCGAGTCCGGTGGGTGGGGGCGTGCTGCTGGCAGGGCCGGTGGGCGGGGGCGTGCCGGCGGAACCGGCGGGCTGAGGTGTGCTGGCGACGCCGGTGGGCGGGGACGCGCTTGCCGGACCGGCGGGCTGAGATGTGCTGGCGACGCCGGTGGGCGGGGGCGCGCTTGCCGGACCGGCGGGCTGAGATGTGCTGGCGACGCCGGTGGGCTGAGGCGCGCTTGCCGGACCGGCGGGCTGAGATGTGCTGGCGACGCCGGTGGGCTGAGGCGCGCTCCGGCTGTCCGGCTCACCGGCGCTCCCGTTGACCTCAGCACTCCCGGTACCCCCGGCGCTCCCGGCGCTCCCGGTATCCCCGGCACTCCCGGCGCCCCCGACACTCCCGGTGACCCCAGCACTCCCGGCACTCCCGGTGACCCCGACACTCCGGGTACTCCCGGTGACCCCGGCACTCCCGGCGCCCCCGACACTCCCGGTGACCCCAGCACTCCCGGCACTCCCGGTGACCCCGACACTCCAGGTACTCCCGGTGACCCCGGCACTCCCGGTGGCCTCGGTACTCCCGGCACTCCCGGTGACCTCAGTGACCCCGGCGCCTCTGGTGGTCCCGGCACTCCCGGCACTCCCGGTACTCCCGGTACTCCCGGTACTCCCGATGCCCTCGGTGCCCCCAACGCCCCCAACGCCCCCGGCAACCTGGGCCCTTCCGGAACCCCCGGCGCGGGTAGCCCCCTCAGCACCTCCCGCCCGCGCGCCCAGGGAGCCCGCAGCCGCACCCACACCCGCCCCCGCACCCGTGTCCGCGTTCCGCGCATCTGCCATGGTCGTCGCCCGCCTTTCGCGATCACCCTATGCGGGGCCGCGCGAGGCTTCGTACTCCTGTCACATCGCTGACACACAACTCCCCTAGCTTCAAAGGCATTCGACCACGTCAAAGAAATTCTGATCCGCACCGCACCGAAAGGGCTCGCCGTGACCACCGTCGACCAGAATCAGCGCCGCCGCCGCGGCACGGGGCTCATCGCTCTCGACCCGGAGCACGCCTTCGCCGGGTACACCCTCTTCGCCCCGCTCACCGGCGGCGGGGAAGTCCACCTGATCGACCTTGACGGCACCGAGGTCCACACCTGGAAGCTGCCGTACCGCGCGGGACGGCACGCGCGCATCCTCCCCGGCGGGAACCTCGCGCACAACGGCGTACTCCCGGACCAGGAAGCCCTCTTCCCCATGTGGCACAAGTACCGGGGCGGAGTCATGGGTGTGTACGCCCCCGACGGCACACCGCTGCGCGAGCACATCGACCCCCTCCAGCACCACGACGCCCACCACCTCGACGACGGCGGCATCCTCTACAGCGGCCTCGAAGCCCTGACGGGCCCGGACGCGGCGGCCGTGCGCGGCGGAGTTCCGGGGTCGGAGGCCGAGGGCGGGACGGTCTGGGCCGACACGATCGTGGAGGTGGACGCCGAGGGCCGGGAGGTGTGGTCCTGGCGGGCGTCCGAACACCTCGACCGCGAGGCGTACGCCCTCCACCCCGACTACGCCCGCGAGCACTGGCCGCTCATCAACTCCGTCACCCCTCTCGCCGACGGCAACATCCTGGCCAGCCTGCGCAGTTCGTCCGCCGTGATCGTCATCAGCCGCGAGACCGGCGAGGTCCTGTGGCGCACCGACCCGGGCCTGGTCTCCCAGCAGCACCACCCCACCGAGCTGCCGAACGGCACCTTCCTCGTCTTCGACAACGGCGTCTTCCGCCCCGGCCACGACGTCCCGTACTCCCGCGTCATCGAGATCGACCGCGCGACGAAGGAGGTGGTGTGGGAGTACCACGACCCCGCCAAGGAGTCCTTCTTCGCGCCCTTCATGGGCTCGGCCCAGCGCCTCCCCAACGGAAACACGCTGATCACCGACTCCCCCGCCGGTCGCCTCTTCGAGGTGACGGCGGACGGTCTTGTCGTCTGGGAGTACGTCGTCCCGTACTTCGGCGGGTACCAGGAGTCCGAGGTGCGCGGCCTCTTCCCGGCCGAGCCCAACGCGGTCTTCCGCTCGTACCGTTACGCGGCGGAGGAGCTGCCCTGGCTGGAGACGGGCCGATGAGCACCGCCAGCACGGAGGTCACGGAGGTCGCGGAGGTCGACGAGCGGGTTCCGCCCGCGCGCCTGGTGCCGCTCGCCGTCCAGCACGTCCTCGCCATGGCCGCGGCCCCGATCTCCACGGTCTTCCTGACCTCCGCCGCCCTCCACCTCTCCCCCGCCCGCACCGCCTCACTCCTCAGCGCCGTGCTCGTGCTGTGCGGGGCGGGCTCCCTGCTCCAGTCCCTCGGCGTCTGGAAGATCGGCGCCCGGCTCCCCTTCGTGATGCTGCCGGGCGGGGCGGCGGCCGCACTGTTCCTCCAGATCGCCGCCGATCACGGACCGGCGGTGGCCACGGGCTCGGTGTTCCTCGCGGCGCTGCTCCTGCTGGCGGTCGTGCCGCTGTACGCGCGGATCGTACGTCTCTTCCCGCCCCTCGTCATGGGCGTGACGGTGCTGCTCATCGGCATCGCGATGGTGCGGGTGGCGGCCCAACTGGTCACCGGCCCCACGGGCCAGGCCCTGCCCCGCTCCGTCGTCCTGGCCGGTCTGACGGTCGCCGTCACCCTCGCCGCGTACCTCCTGCTGCGCGGCGTGTGGCGCCAGAGTGCGGTACTCATCGGCATGACGGCGGGCACGGTGATCGCGGTGACCACGGGCCTGGGGACCTACACCCCGGCGGCGGGCACGGGTTTCGCCCTCCCCTCCCTCTTCCCGTACGGAACACCGCAGTTCGACCTCCTCGCCGCCCTCCCCCTCCTCATCTTCAGCCTCACCACCCTCGCCGAGATCACCGGCCAGACCGTCCTGAACAGCGAGACCTCGGGCCGCGAGGTCGCACCGGGGCGGGACGTGCCGAAGGTGGCGCGGGCGGACGCGGTGATGTCGCTGCTGGGCGGCCTGTGGGGCACGTCCCTGATGGTCACCAGCTCCGAGAACATCGGCATCAGCCGCCTCACGGGGGTGCGCAGTCGTTACGTCACGGCCGCGGCCGGTGTGCTGCTGGTGGCCGTCGGCCTGCTGGCCCCGGTGTCGCGGGCGGTGGCGGGGATTCCGCCGGCGGTGGTGGGCGGGTCGGCGCTGGTCGTCTACGCCCTGATCGCGGTGATGGGCGTCCAGATGCTGGCTCGCGCGGACCTCGCGCAGCAGGGGCACTCCATGGTGGCGGCGCTCGCCCTGGCGGTCGGCCTGCTGCCGGTGGTGGCACCGCAGTTGTACGCGGGCTTCCCCTCGTGGGTACGGACGGTGCTGGGGTCGGGGGTGGTGGCGGGAACCCTGACGGCGATCCTGCTCCACGGCCTCTTCACGCTGGCGTCCCGTCCAGGGGCGCGGGGAACTGCGCGAGCAACCACCCACTCACCCGCACGGAACCGTCTATTGCCCCCGCGGGTTTAGGTGAAGGGGCGGGGCTGGGGACCCCCTGCCCAGGCGGGGCGGGGCTGCACGCATCCGGTACGGGGCTGGGCCGGGGCCCTGGCGGCGACGCACACCCGGCACGGTGCTCGGCCAGGGCCGGTACCGGGGCGGACCGGCGGCGAGAGGGCCGGAACCGGGCGGAGCCGGTGTCGGGCGGGCCGCCCCCTTGCCCGCCCGTCCCGCCCCCGGGGGGCGGCCCCGCCGCCCAAGGGGGCTCCGGGGAGGGGTGCGGCTCCGCCACAGGGGGATATGGCTGCCCGGAGGGCATGCCATCAGGGGCGCGGGGAACTGCGCGACCAGCCACCCACCCACTCGCACGGAAACCGTCCAGCCCACGCCCCGCACGGACGAGCGCCCCGCCCACACCGGCACGGCCCCGGCCCCTACGCCGTGACCCTCTTGCGCACCGAACCCGCCGCCCCCCGCGCCCTCTTCCCCGCCGCGCGCGACGTGCGTTGGGCCGCCCGCAGCGAGCGGGCGCGGGCCGCCTCGGCCCGGCGGAACGTCAACTCGGCCCGGCGGCCCGCCTTTTCGGCGCTGCGGCGACCCGCCGAAGCCGACCTGCGGGCCCGCCACGCCACCGACGGCTTGCCGTGCGTGTCGGCCGCGGTGATCAGCAGCCCGCCCACCAGGGACATGTTCTTGAGGAAGTGGTTGCGCTGCTCGGCCTTCGCCTGCGGGTCCTTCTCCTCCCAGAAGCGGTGACCGGCGAGCGTGGTCGGCACCAGCGTTCCGGCGAGGGCCAGCGCGGCGAGGCGCGGGAAGCGGCCCAGGGCGAGCAGCGCGCCCGCGCCGACCTGCACCGCGCCGTTGATCCGGACCAGCTTCTCGGGGTCGGTCGGCAGCTTCGGTATGCGGCTGACCAGCGGAACCGCCACCGGTTCGCCCTCGGGGGCCACCTTCTCCGGGTGCCGGAGCGTGCCGATGCCGCCGCTGATGAACGTCGAAGCCAGCAAGGGCCTTGCGATCCTCCTGATGAGTGCCATGGGGCGCGGGTTCCCCCCTTGTGGCCCGGTATGCGGGCACATCGGTGCCGGGTCCGCCGAGAGCGAATCCGCTGGGCGTCGTACCGCAAAGGGTGCTTGTGTGGCCGCATGGAGATCTTGGTACTGGGTGGTACGGCATGGCTGGGCCGGGAGTTGTCCCGGCAGGCGATCGAGCGCGGGCACGCGGTGACGTGCCTGGCTCGTGGCGAGAGCGGCGACGTGGCGGAAGGGGCCCGGCTGGTGGCGGCCGACCGGTCGGCCCCGGGCGCGTACGAGAAGCTGCTCGACCGTGACTGGGACGCGGTGCTGGAGGTGTCCTGGCAGCCCGGTTTCGTACGGGACGCACTCGACGCCCTGGGGCCGCGGGCCCGGCACTGGACGTACGTGTCCTCCGCGAGCGCGTACGCCACGCACGGCGACCACGGCGCCGACGAGTCCGCCGCCCTCCTCCCGCCGACCCCGCCGGAGCTGCGCGAGGCGGAGCGCGAGCAGTACGGCGAGGCGAAGGTGGCGTGCGAGCAGGCGTCCTCGGCGGCGGTCGGCGACCGTCTGGTGATCGCGCGGGCGGGGGTGATCGGCGGCCCCGGCGACCACAGCGGGCGTTCCGGCTACTGGGTGGCCCGCGCCGCCCGCGCCCCCGAGGAACCCCTGCTGGTCCCGGACGAGCCCGCACTGCCGACGCAGGTGATCGACGCGCGCGACCTGAGCGCCTGGCTGCTGGACGCCGCCGAGAAGGGCATGACGGGGACGTACAACGCGGTGGGCCCGGTCGTCCCGCTGGGAGAGTGGATCGAGCTGTCGCGTACGGCGGGCGGGCACACCGGTCCGGTCGTCCGCGCGCCCTCGGACCGGCTGCGCGAGCTGGGCGTGGTGGAGTTCATGGGCCCCGAGTCGCTGGCGCTGTGGATCGTCGAGCCCGGCTGGGACGCCTTCGCCGACCGCAGCGGGGCCGCTGCCGCCGCCGCGGGTCTGCGGCATCGCCCGCGCGCCGAGATGATCGCGGACACCCTCCGCTGGGAGCGCGAGCAGGGCCTCGACCGCGAGCGACGCGCCGGGCTGAGCACGGCCCGCGAACACGAGCTGCTGGACGCCCTGGGCTGACCGCCCCCGGGGCAAACGCCCAGGCAAGGCCCGGGACAGCACAAAGGCAGGGAGACCGTGCTCCCTGCCACTACCAAGCTATACCCCGCGGGGGGTCTTGCCGCAAGGCCCCCGTGATGCCGCAGAATCATCCGCCGAAGCCACCACCTGCGGAAATGAGAGCGGCACAGATGAGCGAGCAGTACGTGCGGGACCTGCGGGACACGGACGGGACGCAGATCGACGCGGTCGGCGGCAAGGGCGCGCACCTGGGCACGCTGTCCCGTGTCGCGGGTGTGCGCGTGCCGGACGGCTTCTGCGTGACGACGGACGCCTTCCGCCGTGTCGTCGCCGAGGCCCCGCCGGTCGTCGCCCTGCTGGCGGAGCTGGCGGGCATGGCCGCGGACGACCAGGAGGCGGTTCGGAGCCTCAGTGCCCGCCTGCGCCGCGCCGTCGAGGGGATCGCCCTCCCGGCGGACCTCGCGGCCGAGGTCACCCGGGCCGTCGCCCGGCACGGCGAGCGGGAGGCCTATGCGGTGCGCTCCAGCGCGACGGCGGAGGACCTGCCCACGGCGTCCTTCGCCGGGCAGCAGGACACGTACCTCAACGTCGTGGGCGCGGAGGAGATCCTGCGGCACGTCAGCCGCTGCTGGGCGTCGCTCTTCACCGAGCGGGCCGTGACGTACCGCAGGCGGGGCGGCATCGACGACCGGGCGGTGCACATGGCGGTGGTCGTGCAGCGGATGGTCTTCCCGCAGGCCTCCGGCATCCTGTTCACCGCCGACCCGGTCACCGGCAACCGCCGGGTCGCGACCGTGGACGCGGGTTTCGGGCTGGGCGAGGCGCTGGTGTCGGGTCTGGTGAACCCGGACGTCTTCGCCGTGCGGGACGGGCAGGTCGTCAGCCGTACGATCGCGGCCAAGCAGCGTGCGATCGAGCCGCTGCCGGGCGGCGGCACCCGGGAGGTGACGGTCGACGCCTCGCGGCAGGAGGTGCCCGCGCTGACGGACGAGCAGGCCGTGCGCCTGGTGGAGCTGGGCCGCCGGATCGAGGCGCACTTCGGATGTCCGCAGGACATCGAGTGGTGTCTGGTCTCCGACACCGGCCCGGCGGGTGGGGACGACGGTTTCCGCATCGTCCAGAGCCGCCCGATCACCACGCTCTTCCCCCTCCCCGAGGCCCCCGACCAGCACCATCGCATCTACGTGTCGGTCGGCCACCAGCAGATGATGACCGACGCCATGAAGCCGCTGGGCTGGTCGATGTGGCAGCGCACGGCCATGGTGCAGATGCACGAGGCGGGCGGCCGCCTCTTCGTGGACGTCTCCGAGCGCCTGGCCGAGCCCGCGAGCCGCGCCGGGCTCCTGGGCCTGATGGGGAAGGGCGACCCGCTGGTGCGGGACGCGCTGGAGACCGTACTGGCGCAGGAGGATTTCGTACGAGGACTGCCCGATCCGGCACCGGCTCCGGCACCCGCTGCGGCCGCCTCCGCGCACCCGGCGCCCAGCGCGCCCAAGCCGCTGGAGAACGACCCGGCAGTCGTCACCGCGCTGATCGCGCGCAGTGAGACATCCGTCGCCGCGCTGGAGGAGACCGCCCGGACGAAGACGGGCCCGGCGCTGTTCGACTTCCTGGACGAGGCCTTCGTCGAGCACAAGCAGGTACTCGGCGACCCGCTGAGCATGCAGGCGATCATGGCGAGCCACGAGGCCACCTGGTGGCTCAACGAGAAGCTGGAGGAGTGGCTCGGCGAGAAGAACGCCGCCGACACCCTCACCCTGTCCGCCCCCGACAACATCACCTCCGAGATGGGCCTGGACCTGCTCGACGTCGCGGACGTGATCCGTCCGCACCCGGAGGTGGTGGCGTACCTGCGCGGCGTCGTGGGCGACGACTTCCTGGACGGGCTGGCAAAGGTGCCGGGCGGGGCCGAGGCGCGGGACGCCGTCGAGACGTACCTCGACCGGTACGGGATGCGCTGCATCGGCGAGATCGACATCACGCGCCCGCGCTGGCGCGAACGCCCGGGCACGCTGGTGCCGGTCCTCCTGGACAACGTACGGAACTTCGAACCGGGCGCGGCGGCGAAGCGCTTCGAGGAGGGCAGGCTGCGCGCGGAGGCCAAGGCCGACGAGGTGCTGGCGCGGCTGCGGGAACTCCCGGACGGGGAGGCGAAGGCCGCCGAGGCGCGGCACATGATCGAGCGGGTGCGGACGTTCATCGGCTACCGGGAGTACCCGAAGTACGGGATCGTCTGCCGCTATTTCGTCTACAAGCAGGCCCTGCTGGCGGAGGCGGAGCGCCTCGCGGAGGCGGGCGTGCTGGCGGAGGCGGAGGACGTCTTCTTCCTGACGTACGAGGAGTTCCGCGAGGTCGCCCGCTCCGGCCGGGTGGACGGGGGCCTGGTGCGGCGGCGCAGGGAGGACTTCCGTACGTACGCGTCCCTCACTCCGCCCCGGGTGCTGACCTCGGACGGTGAGGCGCTGAGCGGCTCCTACCGGCGGGACGACGTGCCGGAGGGTGCGCTGACCGGGCTGGCGGTGTCGGCCGGGACGGTGGAGGGGCGGGCCCGGGTGGTGCTCGACCTGGCGGACGCCGACCTGGCGGCGGGCGACATCCTGGTGACGTCCTTCACGGACCCGAGCTGGTCACCGCTGTTCGTCGGGATCGCGGGCCTGGTGACGGAGGTGGGCGGCCTGATGACGCACGGGGCGGTGATCGCGCGGGAGTACGGGCTGCCGGCGGTGGTGGGGGTGGGGAGCGCGACCCGGCTGATCAGGGACGGGCAGCGCATCCGTATCCACGGCACGGACGGTTACGTCGAGTTCCTGGACTGATTCCTCGCGCCTCAGGGGCGCGTGTACCGACGGATGCGGTAGCGCAGCCCGGAGGTGGAGGTCTGCCAGTCCTGGTCCCCGGCGGCGGTCCTCCACTCCGGGCCCGGCACGGGGGCGTGGGTGTCGCCGGTGACCGTCGTGTCGATCTCGGTCACGGAGAGCAGGGTGGCGTGGTCGAGGGCGGCGCGGTAGATCTCTCCGCCGCCGATCACCCACACCTCACCGGTGCCGGAGGCCGCCTTCTCGGCCAGTTCCAGCGCCTCGGGGACGGAACCGGCACGCTCGGCGCCCTCGGCCGACCACTGCGGGTCGCGGGTGACGACGATGTTGTGCCGGCCGGACAGCGGGCGGAAGCGCGGGGGCAGCGAGTCCCAGGTCTTGCGGCCCATGACGACGGGGTGGCCGAGGGTGGTCGCCTTGAAGTGGGCCATGTCCTCGGGCAGCCGCCACGGGATCGCGTTGTCCGCGCCGATGACGCCGTCACGGGCCTGCGCCCAGATCAGCCCTACGTGCGTGCTCATACGGCGACCGGGGCCTTGATCGCCGGGTGGTGCTGGTATCCGACGACCTCCACGTCCTCGAAGGCGTACGCGAAGAGCGAGTCGGCCTGGTGCAGGCGCAGCTCGGGGAAGTCGTACGGGGTGCGCGTGAGCTGCTCGGTGACCTGCTCGACGTGGTTGTCGTAGATGTGGCAGTCGCCGCCGGTCCAGATGAAGTCACCGGGCTCCAGGCCGACCTGCTGGGCCACCATGTGGGTGAGCAGGGCGTAACTGGCGATGTTGAACGGGACGCCGAGGAAGAGGTCGGCGCTGCGCTGGTAGAGCTGGCAGGAGAGCTTGCCGTCGGCGACGTAGAACTGGAAGAAGGCGTGGCACGGGGCGAGCGCCATCTTGTCCAGCTCGGCGACGTTCCAGGCGGAGACGATCATCCGGCGGGAGTCGGGGTCGTTGCGCAGGGTGTCGAGGACGCCACTGATCTGGTCGATGTGCGCGCCGTCGGGGGTGGGCCAGGAACGCCACTGCACGCCGTAGACGGGGCCGAGGTCGCCGTTCGCGTCGGCCCACTCGTCCCAGATGGTGACCTTGTTCTCGCGCAGCCAGCCGATGTTGGAGTCGCCGCGCAGGAACCACAGCAGCTCGTACACGATGGATCTGAGGTGCACCTTCTTGGTGGTGACCAGCGGAAACCCCTGCGAGAGGTCGTACCGCAACTGGTGCCCGAACACGCTCCGGGTACCGGTGCCCGTCCGGTCGGCCTTGGCCGTTCCGGAGGTGAGTGTCAGCCGCAAAAGGTCTTCGTACTGGGTATCCGCCACGACGCACGAGTCTACTGACCCCTCACCCCTGCCTCGACCCACAGCTCCGCACGGAGCCCCCCTCAGAGAATCCCGTGCCGCGACCACACCTCCCGCAGCCCGTCCCCGCCCAGCAGCTCCCCCAGCACCGTGCTCTCCCCCGCCGCCCGCTCCCGCGCCCTCGCCAGGACCTCCGCCTCCGCCTCGCGGGGAATCACCGCCACCCCGTCGTCGTCCGCGAGGACCAGATCGCCGGGGCGGACCGTCACCCCGCACAGCACGACCGGCTGCCCGGCCGCCACCACGCGCATCCGCCCCCGGTAGTCCGGCGGACGGTTCCCCCGGGCGAAGGCCGGGAAGCCCAGGGCGGTGATCTTCGGGGTGTCCCGCAGGCAGCCGTCCGTGACGACCCCCACCGCCCCGCGTCCGATCGCCGCCGCGCTGAACAGTTCGCCCCAGAAGGCGGACCGTGTGCTGTCCCCGGTCGCGAGCACCGCCACCGCGCCCGCCCTCAGCGCGTCGATGTAGTCGATGGCGTCCCCGTACGGGTCCAAGTCGACGGCGTCCCCGTACGGGTCCCGGTCCTCCGCCGTCGGCGCGAACTGCACCGTCGCCGCCCGCCCGAAACACCGCGCCCCCGGCACCGGGCCCCGCAGCCCCGCCGCGAACACCTGCCCCCGGAGTCCCGCCGCGTCCAGCGCGTCCGAGACGATCGGCGAGGTGAGCCGTTCGTCACCGGGCGCAGGCTCGAACGTATCGCCGTAGTCACTCACGCGGCCTCCCCCTTCCGGGCGCCGATGACATGCCCGCCGCCGGGCCGGAACGGGAACTCCGCCTCGACCTCGGCGGTCAGCCGGACGCCGAATCCGGGCGTGGCGGGAAGGACGACGTGACTGTCCCGCAGCTCCAGGGGTGCCACCAGCAGCGCCTCCCGCAGCGGATTGGGCAGCGTGCAGTACTCGAAGAGCTCGACGTGCGGGTGCGCCGCGCTGACGTGCAGGTTGGTCATGAGCGTGACCCCGCTCCCCCACACGTGCGGCACGCACGCGACCCCGTGCGCGGCGGCCAGGTCGGCGACCCGCCCGAAGGCCACGGGCCCGCCGACGAACGTGGCGTCGGGCTGGGCGATGTCGACCCCTCCCGCCTCGATCAGTACCCGGAACTCCTCGACGGTGCCGTCCGACTCGACACCGGAGACGGGGACGTCGAGCGCGGCGCGCACGGTCGCGTATCCGGCGACGTTCTCCGCGCGGCACGGCTCCTCGTACCACCGCGCGCCCAGCTCACCCACCACCTTCCCGACCCGTGTCGCGTCCTCCACGGACCACGGCTCGGACGCGCACCCCTGCACGGCGTCCACGACGAAGCGCGTCCCCTCCGGGAGCAGCGGGACGACGTGGCGCACCAGCTCCACCGTGGTGTCCGGGTCCTGCATCGCGCGGAACTTGACCGTGTGCAGGCCCGCTTCGACCTGCCCGAGCGCCCACTGCGCGACCTGCTCGAAGGTGCTGCCGAGCCCGCCGCTGGCGTACGCCTCGATGCTCGGGCGGCGCAGCCCGCCGAGGAGTTCGTACGCCGGTACGCCCTCCCGCTTGCCGACCGCGTCGACGCACGCGGCCTCGACCGCGCCGAGCGTGCCGGAGGCGATGCCGCCGCGCGACCAGAAGGCGGTGCGGTCGCGCAGGTGGTCGCCGACGTGCAGCGGGTCGGCGAAGTCCTGCCCCTCGACGTACGGGCGCAGGGCCTCGACGATGCCGGGGACGGCCGTCGGGGCCATGATCCCGGCCCCGGCCTCGCCGAGCCCGGTGGTGCCGTCGCTCAGGATGACCTCGACGAGCGCGGCGTCCCAGGAGCGGATCACGCCGCCGACCCAGGCCAGTTCCTCGCCGGGCGGGTAGACGGCGGAGAGGAGGACGGGCCGCAGGGAGGCGACCGTCAGCCGACGGTCGACGGCGTCGGGCGGTGGCGCGGGGGTCATGTGCACTCCGTACGTGAGAGAGAAGGCCACCGGCGACCCATTCTGCCGATTGGCCCGACCACTGGACGGTACGAGCTGGACGCGGCCCAGTATCGGGACCAACTCGGCATCCCGTCCAGGGTTTTGGCCAAACCACTCCCTCGCTCCACGGCGTCGCCGCTACGGGGTCGGGTGGCGCGCCGGGCTCACGTCGCTGGGCTCAGGCCGCCGGGCTCACGTCGCTGGGCTCAGCGTGCCGGGGAGGCCGGGGCGTGGCACTCGTGGGCGAGGATCTCGGCGCCGTCGAGGATGTCCTCGTACACCCCGACCTTGTAGCGGATCAGGTCCAGGGACTCGGTGAGGGCGGCGATCTGCGCGGTGACCTGCGCTTCTTGCTCGCGCATCAGCGCGAGGCGCTCGGGCTCGTTGCCGACGCCCTCGCGCACCAGCTCGGTGTAGCGGCGGAGTACCGGCAGGGGCATGCCGGAGGCGCGCAGGATGATGCAGACGTTCAGCCAGTCGACGTCGTGGTCGGTGTAGACCCGGCGGCCGCCGGACTGACGGCGTACGGGGTGCAGGAAGAGGCCCTCGCGCTCGTAGAAGCGCAGGGCGTGCACGCTCAGGCCGGTGCGGTCGGCGACCTGGCCGATGCTCAGGCCCGCCGTGCGTGTCGTGTCCTCAACCATCTGGTCCTCAACCATCCGATCCTCAACCATCGGATCAGGGTAAGGGCTTGAGCTAGAGCCGGGTCTAGATCCTAGGGTCCCTCTCACGACCTGCTGTTTCTCGTACGGGTCGCACCCAACACCTCTGCTCAGCGAAGGGCACCGCCATGCGTTACCGCACCCTCGGCCGGACCGGCATCGAGGTCAGCACCCACTGCCTCGGCACGATGATGTTCCAGGACGGCTTCAACGGCGACCACGAGGAGTGCGCCCGGATCGTCCACGCCGCGCTCGACCAGGGGGTCAACTTCGTCGACACCGCCGACATGTACGGGCGGGGCGAGACCGAGGAGATCGTCGGCAAGGCGCTGCGCGGGCGGCGCGACGACGTCGTGCTCGCCACGAAGGTGCACTTCCCGATGGCCGAGGGTCCCAACAGGGGCGGAAACTCCCGGCGTTGGATACTCAAAGCCGTCGAGGACAGCCTCACCCGCCTGGGCACCGACTGGATCGACCTCTACCAGGTGCACTTCCCCGACCACACCACCGACATCGAGGAGACCCTCTCCGTCCTCACCGACCTGGTGCGCGCGGGCAAGATCCGGGCCTTCGGCTGCTCGAACTTCCAGCCCGACGAGATCGTCGAGGCCCACCACGTCTCCGAGCGCCGCGCCCTCGGCCGCTTCCGCACCGCGCAGCCGCCGTACTCGATCCTGGCGCGCGGCGTCGAGACCGCGCTGCTGCCGGTGGCCGAGCGGTACGGGATGGGGGTGCTGGTCTGGAGCCCGCTGGCCTTCGGCTTCCTGACCGGCAAGCACCGCAAGGGGCGGACGGCGGACCTGGACACCGGGCGGGCGGCGTTCCGGCCGGGCAACTTCGACCCCGCCGTCGCCGCCAACGCGGCCAAGTACGAGGCCGTGGAACAGCTCGCGGAGCTGGCGGACGACCTCGGCTGCACGCTGCCCCAGCTGGCGGTGGCGTTCACGGTGGCCCACCCGGGGGTGACCTCGGCGATCCTCGGCCCCCGCACGATGGAGCAGCTGGAGGGCCTGCTGAAGGGTGCCTCGGTCGTGCTGGACGACGCGGCCCTGGACCGCATCGACGCGATCGTCCCGCCGGGCGTGAACCTCTACGACCCCGCCGCCTACCTCCAGCCGCGCTCGCTGAAGGAGCCTTCCCTGCGGCGACGCCCGCTCGGGGAGCGTTCGGCGGGGTGAGGCCGAAGTCGGCCCGGCGGGAAGGTGGTTGACGCTGTGCGCGGAGGCGTGTTGGGTTTTCCCGGCCGGCCCCGGCCCGTCCCGGGCCCCCGGTCGCCCGTACGTCGTGTGAGGAGCCCCATGCCCAACCCCGCGCAGGATCAGCGAACCGTCGTCATACCGCCGCACGCGTACGGCCTGCCGGGGGTGGGCTTCGGCGGCTATGCGGCGGGCCTGCTCGCGCGGCGCTTCGACGGCGGGCCCGTGAAGGTGAGCTTCCGGCGCCCCCTGCCGCTGGGTACGGCGCTGGAGGTGCGGGCCGGTACGGAGGAGACGTACGAGATCACGGACGGGGACGGGGCGTTCGTCCATGCGCAGGCGACCGACGCCGTACCGCTGCCGCCCCGCATCCCCACCTGGGAGGAAGCGCTGCGCGCCGAGAAGGAACACACGCTGGTCGATTCGCCCTTCGCCTCCTCCGACTGCTTCGGCTGCGGCATGGGCCGCGAACCCGGGCAGGGCCTGCGGCAGAACATCTCCGCGCTGCCCGAGCACGCCATGGTCGCCGCCGCGTGGCGCCCCGACCCGGCGCTGCGCCCCGGCAGCGCCCCGCTCCCCACCGAGCATGTGTGGGGTGCGCTCGACTGCCCCGCCGGGTGGGCCTGCCACCTGTACTCCGACGCCCCGTACGGCACGGTCACCGCGTACCTCGCGGCCGAGGTGCTGCGCCCGATGGTCCCGGGCGAGGAGTACGTGAGCTTCGCGTGGAAGATCGCGCACTCCGGCCGCAAGTACCTGGCGGGCAGCGCCGTCGCCACCCGCGACGGCGAGCTCTGCGCCCACGCGGAGTCGCTGTGGCTGAGCCCCGCCACGCGCGCTGAATAATCGATCCCGCGCAGTCGGGAGGCAGCCGAAGGGCAGCCGAGAATCAGGCGCGCATCAGGCGAAAGGCAGGCGGGAGCAGGACACATCCTCTTCGATCGGTTGTTCTGTCGCTCATTGAGGTGATTCCGGTTTAGCCATACGTTTTCGGCCACTTACGCTCCGGTCCGTGACAGAAACACACCACGGGCACGCCCCCGCCCACGCGGCGGACGTGATCGTCCTCGGGGCCGGTCCCGCCGGGCTCGTCCTCGCGAATCTGCTGCTGGACCAGGGCATCGACTGCGTCGTCCTGGAACGCGCGGACCGCGCCCACATCGAGTCCCGGGCCCGCGCCGGGTTCCTGGCGGCCGCCACCGTACGCATCCTGGAACGGCACGGTCTCGCGGCGGGGCTGCGGCTGCGCGGGAAGGTCCACGGCACCTGCGAGTTCCGGACCGAGGAGGCCCGGTTCCGGCTCGACTACAGCACGCTGGGCAGCGGGGACACCCATGTCGTCTACCCGCAGCAGGAGTTGGTCCGCGACCTGCTGGAACGGTTCCTCAGCGCCGGGGGGCAGATCCGCTTCGGCGTCGAGGCCACGGAAGTGCGCGACGCCGACGGCGACCGGCCCGCCGTGCACGTCCGCGAGCCCGACGGGCGGACCGCCCGCTGGCAGGGGCGGTACGTCGCCGGGTGCGACGGCAGGCACGGCGCGGCCCGGCGCTCCCTGCCATCCGGCAGCGCGGTCCGCCGCCACATCGACCACCGGGTCTCCTGGCTGGGTCTGCTCGCCGAGGCGCCGCCCAGCCTCGACGCCGTGGGGTACGCAGTGCACGGGCGGGGATTCGCCGGGCACATGGCCCGTACCGACACCGTCACCCGCTACTACCTCCAGGTCGCGCGCGGCACGCCCGCCGACTCCTGGTCCGACGAGCGGATCTGGGACGAGCTGGACCTGCGGATGGGGGCCAAGGAGCACGGGCCGCTGACCCGCGGGCGGATCGTGGAACGCGCCGTCGTCGACCTGGAGTCGGACGTGCTGGACCCGCTGCGGCACGGCAGGCTTCTCCTGGCGGGCGACGCGGGCGCACTGATCAGCCCGTCCGCCGCGAAGGGGGCCAACCTGGCGGTGCTGGAGGCGGAATTGCTCGGGCGGGCCCTGGGCGACGCACTGCTGCGCGGCACCGAGGAGGGCCTCGACGCGTACTCGGCGCGGTGTCTGGCGCACGTGTGGCGGGCGCAGGAGTTCTCCCGCTGGATGATCGAGCTGCTGCACGCTCCGTCCGACTGGCACGGGCTGCCCGTCGGCACCCGGGATCCCGACACCCCGTGCGGCGCCGCCGGAGAATCGTTGTTCCTGGACGCGCTGCGCCGCTCCCGCCTCGCCTCGCTCGCCGTCTCGCGCCGCCAGCAGGACTGGTTCGCCGAGCGCTACGTGGGGCTGTGAGCCCCCCGGCTGCTTCCCCTTCTCGTACGCGCTCCTTCCCGCACGCCCTGCTTCTCGCGCGCGCTCCTTCGCGAACGCGCTCCTTCCCGTGGGCGCTCCTTCCCGTACGCCCTGCTTCTCGCGCGCGCTCCTTCGCGAACGCGCTCCTTCCCGTACGCGCGCTCGCGCCAACAGCCCCTCTCCCAAGCACCCTTGAGGACCCCCTCCCCCATGACCATGACCGTGACCACCACGCCGACCGGTGACCTCACCGACGCCGCCCGCCTGCGCGCCGCCGTCGACTTCGTCGCGGAGCAGGACGCCGCCGCCCTCCTCCCCCGGCTCCTGCCCGGGCTCGACGGGCCGGAGCTGGCTTCGGTCCTGGAGCACTGCCGGTTCTGCCACGCCGCGCTGCTCGTCTTCCCCGCCGACGACACCGAACTGCCCGCCCTGCTCGCCGACTGCGGGCTCGACGCCTCGTGCGCGCCGCGTCCCAGCGTGGTCGTACGGGACCGCCTCGCCCGGCGGCACGACCTGCCGCCCGCCGAGCTGGACGTCACCATCCACCGCCCGCCCGTGCCGTCCGCCGAGGGCGACCTGCGCACCGTGGAGGTCTTCGCGCTGACCGTCGCGCCCGGCTCGCCCGCGGAGGCGATCGCCGCCGACGAACGCGCCCGCCAGCACGAGGCACACGTCGCCTTCCAGGTCGTACGTCCCGACCCCCTGGTCCTGCGCGGCCTGCACGCCGCCTTCCTCGGCCAGGGCGCCGCCCCCGACGGCGGCGGCTACAACCACCACGAGAACGGCACCGTCCTCTACTTCACGGTGCCCGCCCACTCCCCGTCCCCGTACCGCCGCATCGAGCTCTACGCCCCCGGCGACCACCGCGACCTGCTGGCCGCCCACCTCGCCGACCAGCAGTCCCGCCTGCCCGCCGAGGCGCTGCTGCGGCAGCTGACCGGTGCCTGGACCACACAGGCCCTGGCGGTCTGCGCCCGGCTCGGGCTGGCGGACGTCCTGCGCACGGACGAGGCGCTGGCCCCCGAGGGCCTGGCGCTCAAGCTCGGCGCGGACGCCGGGAGCCTGACCTCCCTGCTGCGCTACCTCGCCATGCTGGGCGCGGTCGCCGAGCAGCCCGACGGCTTCCGGCTCACCGAACGCGGTGTGCTGCTGCGCGAGGACGCGCCCGGATCCCTGCGGGCGCTGGCCCTCCTGTACGGCGGTCCCTTCTACCGGTCCTTCGCCGAGCTGGAGCACACGGTGCGCACCGGCGAGGTCGCCTTCGACCACCTGCACGGCGAGAACCACTTCGACCACTTCGCCCGCCACCCCGACCTGGCGGAGCTCTTCGACCGGTCGATGGCGGCCAGTTCACACATGTTCGAGCCGGTGCCCGCGCACCCGGTACTCGTCGCCGCCGCCGCGCGGGCGGCCCGAACCACCGTGGTCGACATCGCGGGCGGCACCGGCGAGCTGCTGGGCCGCGTCCTGGCCGCGCACCCCTCCCTGCACGGGGCCCTGTTGGAGCGCCCGCAGACCATCGACGCAGCCCGGGTCCTGCTGCACAAGGCGGGCCACGGCGACCGGTGTGCCTTCCACCCCGGCGACTTCGCCGACGTACCCGCGGGCGGCGACGTCTACCTCCTCTCCCGGGTGCTGCACGACTGGGACGACGACCGCTGCCGCGCGATCCTGCGGCACTGCGCCGACGCCATGCCCGACCACGCGGACCTGCTCGTCGTCGAGCGCGTCCTGCCTGACGACGGCACGCCCTCGCTGGCCACGGCCTGGGATCTGCACATGCGGTGCAACGTGGGCGGTCGCGAGCGACGCGCGGAGCACTTCGCGCGGCTCTTCGCGGACGCGGGCCTGACGCTGGTGGACTGTTCGCCGCTGCCGCTGGACGCAACGGTTCTTCAGGTACGCAAGGGGGGTGCGGCCCCGGCGTGACCGGCGGGGTCCAGGAGCTGCCCGGTGGCCCCGGCCAGGGAGACCAGGGTGCGTCGCTGCGCCGGGGTCCACAGGGTGGCGGTGCGGTGGTGGACGGAGATCACGCCGATCAGGACGCCCTGCCGGGTGGTGACGGGCAGCGACACCACCGCACCGACACCTGCCTCCCGGACCGCGTCCAGGGCCGGGGTGCCCAGGAAGACCGGGGAGGCGGCGACCTCCTCGACGAAGACGGGCACCCGGTCCAGGGCGGCCACTCCGCAGGCGGTGTCGCGGTCCTCGACGGTGGCGAAGAAGGCCAGGAAGGGCTGGTGGAAGCCGCGCTGTGAGGTGAGGTGCAGCAACCCGGTCTCGGGGTCGAGGAGTTGGGCGTTGCCCATCGGGGCGCCGGTGATCCGCAGGGTGAGGGCGAGGGCGTCGCGCAGCAGGGCCTGCCGGTGGCGGTAGTCGTCGCGGGAGAACAGCCCCACCGGGGTGAGGTTGACCGGCAGGCCGGGGTGCCCGCCGCTGAGCCGGAGGGTGCGCAGGACCTGGCTGGGGGCGCTGACGACGACCAGTTGCCCACCCAGGGAGCGCAGTTGCTGGGCGGCGCGTGCCATCAGGTCCAGGGCGTCCGGCGAGCAGAAGCCGACCTGGCCGAGGTCGAGGGCGAGCCGCCGGGGCGTGCTGCCCAGCGCGCGCAGCAGGCGGGCGAGGGAGTGCAGGCAGGCCAGGTCGAGTTCGCCGGAGACGCGCAGGGTGGTGTCGCGTCCTTCGCGCGCGGTGACGCTGAAGCACGCGGCGGGCCCGAGGGTGGCCCAGCCCTGGCCGTACAGGGGCTCGGTCCGCCCCACCTCCCGTACCACCAGGCCCTGTTCACTCACCTCACCGCGCAGCAGGAGGTCGGTCACCCCGTACCGTGCGGCCTTCGACTGCGTTGTGCCCATGAGGCACGATCCCACCAATGCACCCCACGATTCGGCCACAAGCCCACAACTGGCCCCCGAAGGGGCAATCACCCAGCGCCCGCGCCCACCGCCTACGCCCGTCGGCCGCCCCCGCCGAACACCCTGATCCGAAGGAGCCCCTGTGTCCGTGGAACCACCCCCCGCGCACCCCGTCCGCCCGGTGCTGGCCGTCGTGAGCGGCGGCCCCGGGACCGGGAAGACGACCCTGGCCCGCCTGCTCGCCGCCGAGCTGGGCTGCCCGGCCCTGATCCGGGACGAGATCAAGCAGGGCCTGGTCCTGGGCGCCCCGGACCATCGCGCCGGTCCGGGCGACCCGCTCGACCGGGTCGCCCTGCGGGCCTTCTTCGACACGGTCGCGACGCTGGTCCTGGCCGGTGTCACGGTGGTCGCGGAGGCCGCGTACCAGGACCGGTTGTGGCGGCCGAACCTGGCGCCGCTCGTCCCGGCCGCGCGCATCCGGGTCGTCCGCTGCACGACCGCCGCGTCCGTGGCGTACGACCGCATCACCACCCGCGCCCACCACGACCCGCACCGCGCGGCGCACGCCGACGCCGCGTTCCTGGCCGACCTCGACGCGGGGAGGCGCGCGCTCGACGCGTTCGACCCGATCTCGCTGGACGTACCGACGCTGACGGTCGACACGTCGCCGCACACCTCGTCGCACACCTCGTCGCACGCGTCGTCGCACACGTCGCCGCACGCGTACGATCCGCCGCTCACGCAGATCGCGGACTTCCTGCGCGGCGGGGCCGGACCGGGGCCGGAATAGGGCGGGCGGCCCGGTGCAGCCGGGCGACGGCGGCGCACTGGAGGGCCATGGGCAGAGCCATCGCGAGGCAGACTCCTGGCAGGCCCCACCCCGACAGGGCGTACGCCAGCGCGAGTTGGAGGGCCACACCGCAGACGGTGATCCGGACGAGCGCGGGCGAGGCTCCGCTGCCCTCGAACACGCCGCCCAGCGCGATGAAGCAGGCGAGGAGCAGGAGGTAGGGGCCCAGGCAGCGGAGGTAGAGGGCTCCGGCGTCGGCCACCGCGCCCGTGGCGCCGAAGGCCCGCATGATCCAGGGGGCGGCGGCGAGCAGGGTCAGCGCCGCGACGAGGCCGAGCGCTCCGGCGAGGAACAGGGCCTGGCGTCCGACGCCGCGTCGTGCGTCGTGGCCCGCCCCCAGGAGGTGGGCGGTGCGGATGGCGGCGGCCTGGCGGACCGCGTAGAAGGCCATGGTGGCGAGGTAGGTGGCCTTGGTGGCGATGCCGTACCCGGCGACCTCGTCGACGCCGATCCGGGCGACCGCGGCGACGAGCGCGAGCGTGCCGGTCATCCGTACGACGAAGTCGACGGACATGGGCAGCCCCGTGGCGAGCGTGCGACGGGCGTCGGCGCGCAGGGTCCGCATGCGCAGGGGCCCGGCGGCGTGTGCGGGGGCCTGCTGGGCCGCGTGCCGCAGGGCGGCGTTGCGGCGCAGGGCCAGGAGGCCGCAGGCGAGGGCGACGGTGCGGCCGAGGACGGTGACGCAGGCCGCGCCGCGCACGCCGAGGTCGAGGCCGATGATGAACAGGGGGTCCAGGACGAGGATCAGACCGTTGGCGAGGACCGCGAGCCGCATGGGCGTACGGGTGTCGCCCGCGCCCTTGAGGATGCCGTCGACGACGTTGGTGGCGAAGAAGACGGCAATGCCGGGGAGCGCGACGGCGAAGTAACCGACCGCCAGATCAAGGGAGTCGCCCTCCGGCAGGACGAGGCGGGCGAGGGGTTCGCGGCACAGGAATCCACCGGTCGCGACCACGGTGGTCACCACCGCCCAGAGCACCCACCCGCCACGCACCGCCGAACGCAGCGCGGCGGGGTCACGGGCGCCCCGGGCCCGGGCGACGAGCACGGTGGTGCCCGATCCGGCGACGAGGATCACGCCGAGCAGCAGGTTCTCGACGTTGGTGGCGACGGCCACGGCGGCGACGGCGTCCGCGCCGAGCCGGGCGACCCAGACCATGTTGATGATTCCGGCCGTCACTCCGGCCAGCAGCTCGAAGTAGACCGGGTACGCGAGTCCCACCAGCGCGCGCCGGTGTTCCGCAGCATCCATGAACGCTCCCCCTCATGACCCCATGCATCGCTTCGCTATATCTCGATTCGAGGTAGCACGGAAAGAGGTACCATCGCGGAACGGGACTGGCAAGGCGCGGGCACCCCGCCCGACAAGATGCGGGCACCCCGCCCGACGAGGCGCGGCGCAGCGCTCACCGACGCGAAAGGGGACTCGGCGGATGCTGGAGCTGTCGATTCTGGGCTTCCTGTACGAAGAGGCCCTGCACGGCTACGAGTTGAAGGCCCGCATCAAAGGCCTCAGCGGGCACATCCGCCCGGTGAGCGACGGCGCGCTCTACCCGGCCATCACCCGGCTGACCAAGGCGGGCCTGATCGACCGGCGCACCGAGCCCGGCACCGGCTCCGCCCCGCGCCACACGCTGTCCCTCACCGGCGCGGGACGCGAGGAACTCCTGGCGAGGCTGCGCTCCCCCGCCGAGGGCGACATCACCGACGGGCAGCGCTTCTTCACGCTGCTCGCGTTCCTGCGGCACCTGCCGGACCGCGCCGAACAGGCCGCCGTACTGCGCCGCAGGCAGGCCTTCCTGGACGCCCCGGCCAGCTTCTTCTACCGGAACGGCGAGCCGGTGCGGGCCGAGGAGGAGCCGGACCTCTTCCGCCAGGGCATGCTGCGCATCGCGCGGGCCACGGGGACGGCGGAGAAGGAGTGGCTGAGGGAGGCGCTCGGCAGCCTGGAGGGGTGAGGGCGTCTTTGGCTCTCGTGCGCGCGGAGCCTGCGCAGAGCCTGTGCGGAGCCTGAGGGAGAATGCCCGGATGGATCATGTCTTCGCAGGAATACCGGAGTTGGCGGGCGCCCCCGTGCCCCGCACCGCTGTCGTCATCGATGTCATGCGTGCCTTCACCGTGGCCGCCTGGGCCTTCGAGCGGGGCGCCGAGAAGATCGTCCTGGCCGCCACGCTGGACGAGGCGCTGGCCCTCAAGAGTGCGAACCCGGGTTGGCTCGCGCTGAAGGACGGGGCCCTCACCGAGGGCTTCGACGCGGTCAACTCGCCCGCGCTGCTCAGATCGGCAGAGCTGTCCGGCCGCACCGTGGTGCAGAAGACGACCGCCGGGACGGTGGGCGCCCTGGCCGTCGCCGACGCACCGCTGATCCTCTGCGCGAGCTTCGTGGTCGCGGGGGCGACGGCCCGCGTGCTGCGGGAGCGGGGGGCCGCCGAGGTGACCTACGTCGTCACCGGTGAGGACGGCCGGGCCGACGAGGACCTGGCCTGCGCCGAGTACATCGCCGCGCACGCCGGAGGCGGGGAGGCCGAGGCGGAACCGTACGTCAAGCGCGCACGGGACTCGCGGGCCGCCGAGGAACTCGCCACGGGCGTACGGAGCGGCTCGCACCCGGAGGACGTCGGACTGTGCGTGCAGACGGACCGGTTCGCCTTCGCGATGGAGGCGCGGCGGGAGGGCCCGCTGATGGTGCTGCGGCCGGTCGTACCGCATACGGACGTCTGATCGTCGACGTCTGATCGCCGCCGTCTGATCGTCTCAGCCGAGCAACGGTGCGACGAGCGAGCGCAGTTCGGGCACGCCCCGGTAGTGGTGGCCCGTCAGGCCCGCCTCCCTCGCCGCTGTGACGTTGGCGCGGGTGTCGTCCACGAACAGGCAGCGGTCCGGGGGCGTGGCGACCAGCCGGGCCGCCTCCGCGTAGACGCGGGGGTCCGGTTTGGCGATGCCGAGGCGGGAGGTGTTGAGCACCGCGTCGAAGGACGCGGCCAGGCCCTTCGCCTCCAGGTACGACTCCAGACGGGTGGTGGCGTTGGAGACCAGCGCCACCGGCACCCCGGCCGCCCGCAGCGCGGCCACCAGGTCGAGGAGTTCGGTGTCGATCCGGCCGCTGAGGCCGCTCCAGGCGGCGACCAGGGCCCGCGCCCGGTCCGCGGAGCCGCAGGTCGGCGTCAGCGCGAGGGCGACGCGGGCCCGCCATTCCTCGTCGGTGAGGCGGCCCGTGACCGCCGCCTCCAGCAGTTCCGCCTCGAACGCGGCCCGGGCCAGGGTCCCTTCGGGCAGGCCCCTGGCCCGGTCCAGGGCGGACATCCCGTCGGGGTCCCACAGGTTCAGCACCCCGTCGAAGTCGAGGAGCACGGCGGCGAAGCGCAGCCCGGAGGGTTCCGCAGCTTCCGAAGGTTCCATGGGCAGTGATGATGCCAGCCGCGTCGAGGCCGCCTCACACCGGCAGGTGCCGTGCGAAGAAGTCCCGTACGAGACGTCCCGCCGTCTCCGGACGCGCCGCCCCGACCATGCCCGTGCGCTGCTCGGCCGTCATCAGGCCCGCCCGCTGGAGCTGCGGGACCAGGGCCGCGTAGTCGGTGAAGGCCCAGTGGTTCGCGTGGGCGAGTTCGCGCCGGGCGACCGGGCCGCCGTGCGCGAGCAGCGCGGACCAGGAGCGGTCGATGCGGGCGTCGCGGAAGCCGTCGGTGCCCGCGAGGAGCAGCGGGCGGTCCGGACGGTGACGGGCCACCGGGAACAACTCGCCGTCCAGGCCGTCGAGATAGCCCTCCAGGTTCACGGCCGCGGCCACCCGCCGGTCCTCGTGGAAGGCCTGGGCGACGGCGGTGCCGCCCGCCGAGTGCCCGTACAGCCCGACCTTGGCCGGCCGCAGCGCGTCGAGTACGAAGCGGAGGTCGGCGACCCGGGTGCCGATCATGGTGCGGAAGGTCGCCGCGTCCGGATTCGGGCGGAGTTCCGTGCCGCGTACGCGATCGGGGCGGCCGGGGCGTACGCCGGGGAACTCGACCTGGCTCGCGTCGCCCGGGTGGTCGACCGTCACCACGGTCCAGCCGTGCGAGGCGAGTTCGGTCGCCAGGACGCTGCCCATGGTCCGGGAGTCGCCGCCGCCGGGGCTGTACAGGAGGGTGGGACGGGGCCCGGGCAGCGGGGTGGTGCCGGTGCGGGCATGGGTGAGGGTGGCCGCCCAGTCGACCCCGGCGCCGGGCAGGTACGGCGCGCGGACCAGCGGGGCGAGTTCGGCGAACGCCTTGGCTGCGGCGGGCGTGAGCTGCGGCAGGCGCGGGTGGCGTCCGGCGCCGGGTGCGGCCGGGCCCGGGTGGTGTCCGGCGCTGGGTGCGGCCGGGCCCGGGTGGCGTCCGCCGGACGCGGCGGGATGCGGGCGGTGTCCGGGGCCGGGTGCGGCCGGGCGCAGGACGGTGACCATCAGTTCGCGTACGCCGATCGCGGGCGTCCACGGGTCGTTGCGGCTGCGGTCGACGAGGTACGCGACCTCGGCGCCGACGGCGTACGGTCCGGTGGGCGCGGGCAGCCGGAGCCTGAGCCCGGCGGCTGAACCGGCGCTTGCCCGGGCCGGGTTGAGAGGGGTGACCCCGAGGGCCAGTGCTGCGGCGACGCCGCCCTTGAGGAGGGAACGGCGGCCGGGTGCGGGATTGTCAGTCATGGGAGGCATCCTGATGACGGGCCCGCCACCAGGACGAGGCTTACGACCCAGGCCAAAAGGCTTGCGCGGAACGGGGGATGCGCATGACAGGAACGGACACGGGGCGCGCGAACCCCTCCCCCGGGAAGCTGAGCGCACCCCGACCCCACGAGGTGCCACCCACGCCCCGACCCCACGAGGGACCGCGCAGGCCCCGCCCCCACGACGTGTCACCGGCGCCCCGACCCCACGAGGCGCCGCCCACACCCCGACCCCACGAGGTGCCGCCCACGCCCCGACCCCACGAGGCACCGCTCAGGCCCCGCCCCCACGAGGGACCACGCACGCCCCGACCCCACGAGGTGTCCCCCACACCCCGACCCCACAAGGCACCGCCCACGCCCCGCCCCCACGAGGCACCGCTCAGGCCCCGCCCCCACGAGGGACCGCCCCCGCCCCGCCCCCTCCCCGGGGAATCCGCATGATCCGGGTGCACTTCACGGCGGCCGATCTCGCCCTCGTGCGCTTCGCCCCGCGCCCCTCGCCCGTGCCCGAACTGCACTCGGCCCTGATGGCGCTGGCCGCCCCGCACCCGGATCCCCTCCTCGCCCACTGGCGGAGCCGACTGCTCCGCTCCCTGCCCCGTGCCGTCGAGCCCCTCGCGGGCCTCGTCCCGGACGGCCGTCCGCCCGCCTTCCTCGACGTCCTGGGGGACACGCTGGACGAGGGGTGCGCGCTGATCAGGTCCGCCGAGCCCGCTCTCGTACGAGAAGGGCTGGAGCGTTCGTACGACGGCCGCCGGGCCGCCCCGCCCTGGATACGGGCCCTGCACGCGGGCGAGCCGGAGGCCTGGCGCACCTGGGAGCGGGGACAGCGGGCGGCGTACGCGGCGGCCCTCGCGCCCGTCTGGCCGCTGATCCAGGACCTGCACCGCGCGGAGTTCACCCGCCACGCACTCACGGTCGCGCAGCAGGGCCTCGGCGCGGCCCTCACGGCCCTGGCCCCGGGTTCCCGCATGCGCGACGGGGTCTGGGAGTGGCCCGAGCCGGACGGCCCCGGCACCGGCCCCGGTACCGGGCGGGACGTGCGTCTCGCCGGGCGCGGACTGCTGCTGCGGCCGACCTTCCACTGGCGGCAGGGTCCCCTGCTCCAGGACCTCCAGGACCTCCAGGACCTCCAGGACCTCACGGACCGGCCGGTCTCCCTCGCCTATCCGGCGGGCCCCGGTCTGCCGCTGCTCCCGGAGGCGGAGCCGGGGCCCGACCGGTCCGACGCCCCCCTGACGGCGGTGCTGGGCCGCACCCGGCTGGCGCTCCTGCGCGCCCTCGACGAGCCGCAGACCACCACGGGCCTCGCCCACCGCACCGGCGTGAGCAACGCGACGGCCTCCTCCCACGCCTCGGCCCTGCGCGCGGCGGGCCTCCTGACGACGACCCGTACCGGTCTGTCGGTGCGTCATGTCCGCACTCCGCTCGGCGAGTTGCTGCTCGGCGGGACCCCGTAGTCACCGGTTCAGGACGAGCACGGTCGCGAGGGCCGGGCCGAGGGCGCCGCCGAGCTGGTAGCAGAGGACGAACAGGCTGATGGCGGAGGGCCGTTGGGCCTCGGAGGCGTGCTGGGCGGTGCGCACGGAGAGGACGGCGTTGCTGCCGGTGGCGACGAAGACGGCGGCGGCCGCCGCGAGGAGCAGCGCGGGCCCCCAGGGGGCGAGGGCGGCGGTCAGGGGCGCGGCCGTGCCGAGGACGACGAGGACCGTGAGCACCTTGCGGTGGGCGAGACGGTTCGCGGCGGCGGCGAGCAGCCAGGAGAGCAGGGAGCCGGTGAGGAGCGCGACGAGCTGACCCGTGCCGATGGCGGCGGTGCTCCAGTCGGTGCGACGGCGGACGAGCTCCGGGAGGGCGAACAGGAGGATGAAGTACGAGGTCGAGAAGACAAAGGCGAGCAGGGCCGACCCGATGAAGGTCCGCGAACGCAGCACGGCGGCGGGCGCGAAGCCGTCGGGACGGCGGCGGACGTGGAGGACGAGCGGGACGACCACGACGGCAGCGGCGAGCAGGCCGGGCAGGGGTGCGGTCGGCATCAGCACGAGGGCGGAGGCGAGCGCCACGACGAGCCCCGCCCCGACGGCGTCGAACGCGGTCGTGCCGCGCGGCACGGCGGCGTCGCGCCCGGTGTGCCGCCACACGGCGGGGACGGCGAGCAGCGCGAGCGCGGAAAGGGCGAGCGGGGCACGCCAGTTGACGGCCTGCGCGAGGAGCGAGCCGAGGAGCGGCCCCATCGCGCCGAGGACGCCGAACCCGGCGGTGACGGCCCCCATCCGCCGGGTCGACCCGGCGAGGTTCATGGCCACGGCCACCAGCCCGGCCCCCGCCGCGGCCTGCGCCGCGCGGCCGAGGAGCACCAGGGGGAACCAGGGCGCGAGGGCGACGAGGACGGTGCCCCCTACGGCGGTGACCGCGCTCGCCAGGAGGGTGGCCCGCAGGCCGCGTTGGCGGACGAGGGCGCCGAGGAGCGGGGTGCCGACGGTCATGGCCCAGGCGAAGACGGTGACGATCCAGGTGGCCTGGGCGGTGTGGATGCCCAGGGAGCGCGCGATGTCCGGAAGGATCAGGACGGGGGCGTTGGCCCCGGT
This sequence comes from Streptomyces sp. NPDC087440, assembly GCF_044744005.1. Taxonomy (NCBI): domain Bacteria; kingdom Bacillati; phylum Actinomycetota; class Actinomycetes; order Kitasatosporales; family Streptomycetaceae; genus Streptomyces; species Streptomyces sp. NPDC087440. Next base: position 523,721 of record NZ_JBIUXN010000001.1, read on the forward strand.
GGCGACGGGTGCGGCCAGCAGCGCGAGCCAGAGGGGCGAGGGCGGCGCGGGCCGGTTCAAGCCGGCGGGGCGGAGGACGGGGGCGGTGGTGACCACGGGAACTCCCTGAGCACTCATTCAAGGTTGACAATTTCAACGTTGAGATAAAAACACCGCCACTGCTTCAACGTCAAGTGTTTCAACGTTGAGATACCCTGGGGCCATGACCGACACGCCCCCTGCACCCCGCACCGAAGCGACAGATGCGGCTGACGCGACCGACGCACCTGCTTCGACCGACTCGATCGACGCGATCGTCGGCCTCTGGGCCCGGGAACGCCCCGACCTCACCGACGCCCTCTGGCCCGTCGAAGTCCTCGGCCGACTCCAGCGTCTCGGCGTCGCCCTGGAGAAAGAGTTCCGCTCCTTCGCCGCCGAACGCGGCCTGGAACTGGGCGAGTTCGACATCCTGAGCACTCTCCAGCGCTCCGGCCCTCCGTACGAACTGACCGCCGGCGCCTTCCGCAAGGCGGCCATGGTCACCTCGGGGGCGATCACGAACCGTATCGACCGCATGGAGGCCAAGGGCCTGGTCGAACGGGTCCGGGGCACCGAGGACCGCCGCTCGGTGAAAATCCGCCTGACCGAGAAGGGTCACGAGATCACCCGCGACTACATGACGGGCCACCTCGCGAACGAGGCCCGCATGCTCGCCTCCTTCGACCGCGAGGAGTGCGCCGACCTCGCCGACAAACTGCGCCGCCTGCTGGTCTCGCTCGGCGACACGTCCATCACGTAGCGCGGAGTGCGGCGGGCAGAGGGCCTGTCCGCAGAGGGGCGTCCCGGGCCGCACCCCTCCTCACGGCACACGGGTTTCAGGAGATGAGCTGGTCGACCGCGCCTGGCGCGGCAACGGGTGGGGCCAGTGCGACGAGGTCGGCGACGGCGAAGCGGTAGGCCGTGCAGAGCACGGAGCCGATGCGGCAGGGCGGGTCGCCGATGCGGGTGGTCGGGATGCCGCTGGCGTGGAACTTGGCTTCGACGGTCACTCCGGAGAGTCCGGCGAACTCCTCGACACCGCGATCCGCCGCGTACCGGCCGGCGGCGGCCAGCAGCGCCCGGGGCACGGGCTGGAATCCACGCGGGCCCAGGCGGGGTGGCGGGGTGTCCGCCGGTGCCGGGCGGACTCGGGGGTCGAGGGCGAACCGGCTGGCATCCCAGATGTGCGGTGAACTGGGCGCGGGCCGCCCGCACAGAGCCGGACGGAAGGCCGGTACGTCGCGGAGCATGTTCGGGCCGGTGGTGGGCAACAGGCGCACGCAGCCCACCACGGTACTGCTGGGCCGGTGGACCGCGATGGCGTAGACGGGGTCGAGGTCGTCGAACTCGTCGCGTTCCAGGCCGTTGTGGACGCCGACGGCCCAGCCGAGCCGCCGGTGGAAGACGTCGTGGCGCAGCCGGAACATGTCTTCCAGCAGTACCGGCGTCAGGTGAGGGGCGCCTGCTCGTCCGGTCAGCACCGTGCAGTCCTGCGCCGCGAATGAGGTCATCGGAAAGGGGGCCCGCCTTCTCGTCCTACGCCCTGCACACCGTTCGAGAATGTGATCTTCGGGCCTGCGGCGTCTTTTGCCCCGCTTTGCACCGTCCGGTTCGGCGGACATCACGCGAACGGTGGTGCCACCCCCCTTTCCGTCGCCACGAGCGCCCAGCAACGGCGGATCATGTCGCTGCCCGCGCGGGGACGGCCGACGCCGGTTCCGGGCCCCCTGGGGACTACGCCGCGAACCCCACGTTCGACACGTACTCGTACTGGCCCCAGTCCGATCCGAGGTCGACCACCGTGTCGTCCCAGGCCGTCTCCAGACCGCCCGTGTCACCGGCCGCCCACGCGGCGACCAGCGCGTCCCAGTCGCGGACGTTCATCGTGCGCATGCTCAGTACGCGCTTGTGGGGCTGCGGCACCTGGGACTGGTTGAGCGGGTGGATCTCGATGCGGGTGCCGCGCCCGTCGCGGTTGAGCCGCTTGAGGAGGTGCTTCGAGACGTTCTGGCGGCGTACGACCGTGTAGGCCCGCTCGATCTTCTCCAGGCTGGCCCGCGACGGCTGCCGCTTCCCGTCCCGCCAGGCCTTGAGCGTGCGGTCGGTGACTGTGAGGCCCGCGGCCCTGGCCGCCCGTACGGCGTGCGGGGTACGGGTGAGGTAGTTCAGCCGGGCCGTCCAGCCGCGCTTGGCGGTGACGGGCGTGGTGATGCCGCCCGCGAGCCGGTCGAGCTGGTTGGCCACCGCCTCGCCGCCCTTGATGCCCCGCGCGCCGAACAGGCCGAACTGGATGTTCTTCTCCGGCACTGGCTAGCTCCCCTCCCCCACCGTGTACGTGTCCTTCACCTTGACCTCCGTAACCCCCCTGCCCTCGGGAAAGACACGACGCCAGTCGCCGACGACGTGGAGTTCGTCGGTACCCATGGCCCGCACCACGTGCAGCCCTTCCTCGTGCGCCTTCCAGGCCTTCATCCACAGATTGGCGAAGGCCTGGGAGCGGATGAGGTGCATCCAGTCCTGGCGGTACAGCTCCCGGTTGTAGTTCGACTCCCCCATGGTCGAGACGAACTTGGAGTACATCGCCTTCACGTACTCCAGCGTCACCTCGTCGTCCTCCTCGATCGCCAGGGCGCGGGCGTCGGTGAGCGTGACGCGGAACTTCTCCAGGAGGTTCTCGGTCGATCCCGAGGTGTACGACTCGTGGATCTCCGGGGGTTCGCAGAGCCGGTGCTTGGGTCCGGACAGCCGCAGCAGCAGGCGCAGGGTCGGCTCGGTCACCCAGAGCGGGCCGGGTTCGTCCCGGTTGCCGATGGGGTTGGGGAGGACGTCGTCGTGGTCCCAGTCCGGCGGCGTGATCAGGTGCACCCCGGCCCGGCGCCGGTCGTGCTCGAAGCCGGTGGAGTGCTCCAACTGGCCGATCGGGAGGTGCGTCTTGAGCGCGGAGAGGTACGCCGCGTTCATGTCGAGCGCGGTCACCTCGTGGGCGCCGGCGGGCAGTGCGCGCCGGGTCCACTTGGGCCGCGCTTCCCAGATCTGGTCGGCCCCCTTCGCGGTCTGCTTGCGCAGGATCTTCGGCAGCGCGGGGTGCGCGACGACGTCGTACCGGGCCCCCTTGCGGGTCTCGTCGAGCAGGACCATCGCGTCGGGGATCGCGTGCTTGACCAGGGCGGCGACGGCGCCGTCCACGTCCCCGCCGTGCTCGGCGAGGGCGGCCTCCACGGCACGGGTGACGAGGTCGCCGGGCCCGGACTCGTCCTGGAAGGCACGGCCGCGCGGCGGCTTGGCCTCGGGGCGGGCCTTCGCGGTCGTACGGGTGGGGGCCTTCCGGTCCGGGGCCGGTTGCGCGGACGGCGCAGGCCCGGAGGCGCTCGCGCGCGCGGGCTCGCACGCGGCTTCGCACGCCGCCGGATCCAGGTGCTGCGCAAAGCCGTCGATGCGCTGGGCTGCCGGGTTGCCGCACAGAACACACGGCTCGGGCACGGAGAGCACCTCGACGTCGTCGTCCACGGCGGCCGCCGCCCCGGCGGGCTCCTCCTGAGGCTCCTCCTCGGGCTCCTCGTCCGGTTCGGGCTCCGGAGCCAGCTTCACCCGAAGTCCGTCGAGCAGGTACGCGTACCGCTTGCGCACCTCGCCGATCGGGTCGCGTCCCGCCTCCCACCCCGAGACGGTGCTCACGCCGACCCCGAGGGCCTCGGCGACGCGGGCCTTGGAGAGGTGGGCCCGTTCGCGCAGGTCACGGCGCTCGGCCGGGTCGGGCAGCGGGACTTGGGGGGCCACGCCGGACAGCAGCGAGTCGATGGCGTCGAAGTCACTCATCGGGTCGGCCCCTTTGCCCGGGTGGTACGAGAGGTGGTGCGCGCGGCGGAGCTCGTGGTGGCGTGCGCGGTGGTACGTCGATGGGCGTCCGGCAACGCCTCGCACGCCCGCGTCGGACCGTCCAGCAGGTCCAACGGGCGGATGCCGTAGTGGGCGGCGAGGGCGTCGACGTCGTCGAGCTGCCAGGCGGCGGTGCCGGACTGACGGCGCGAGACCTGGGTCTGCGTCAGTCCGAGTATGTCCGCGACGGTGCGCTGCGAGTGGCCGGTCGCCTGCATCAGTGCGGCGACGGTCAGCCGCAGCGACTCCTGCAACGTCAGTCCCATGCCGCCCACCCTACCAATCGATCATGCGAGTTCCGCATGAGGGAGGGCAGCTGCGGCGGCGTTCATGGCGTGACCGCATGATTCATACCACCGAGCACCATGTACAGGCGGGTGCCGTGCGGCCGGTAGCCGACCCGTTCGTAGATGCGCCGGGAGCCCTCCCCTTCGTACTCCAGCCAGACGGAGCGGGCCCCTCGGGCGAACAGGGTCCCGGTCAGCGCGGCCGTGACCGCTCCGGCGATGCCACACCGCCGGAATGCGGACCGGGTGGCGACCCCGGCGAGCTCCGCGGTGCCCTCGGCAGGTGCGGAGCAGGTGGCAGCACCGGCGCAACTGCCGTCGGGGGCACGCACGAAGCGGACCGCACCGCCACCCGCCTCGATCCGGCGCAGCCTGGCCGCGCCCGCCGCGGACGCGGGGAAGGCGTCGCCTCCGTACACCTCGGAGAGTGCGGCGTCGACGGCTGCGAACTCCGCGTCCGTACGGGGGACTTCGATACGGGGTCCACTGTCCGGCGCATCGAACGTGTCCGGGGTGCACACCAGGTACGGGTGCACCGCCTCGGTGGTGAATCCCGCGCTCCGCAGGGCGGGCTCGACGGCCGGCACCGCGTCGGGGGCGAACTCCAGGCGGGGCAGGAGCCCGCGCTCGCGGAACGCGCCGACAAGGGCGGCGACGTCCCGGGAGGTCGGGCGGATGCCGGGGAGGGGGGTGGCGTAGTTGAGGTACGGGCTGGGGCTGGAGGGGTCGAAACCGGCGACGAATCCGCCGGTTTCGAGGGGTTCGGGGCGGCGGCGGAGGTTGTGCGCGGCAAAGCTCTGGACGTCGATGTCCATGGTGTGGATGACCTCACGAAGGTGTACGGCGTGTGTGTACGGGACGGGGGATGCGTCCGCCGTACGCGCCGCTGAGCGCGCCGTGCCGAAGGGGCAGGGCGGTCAGGGCCGACGGCGGCCGTGGCGGCTCGCCGCGTTCATTGGCGTCAGTCCTTCGGGGTGAGGGGCCCGTGAAGCCGGGCGGTGGCACCGTCTCATGCGGGGGCGGTGGGGGCAAGGGAATCGTGGGAGCCGGGGGTGAGGAGGCCGGTGAGCAGGCGGTGGGTTGTCTGCTCGAACAGGGTGGAGGGGTCCGGCTCCACGGACCCGGAGAGTGCGGCGCGCAGGTGCGGGTGGGGCCCGCTCGTCGCGGCCCGGGCCACGTAGGCCGCCTGGGCGGCTGCCCGGCCCGTGGGCGCCGCGCGGGCCTGGAGTTCCGCCCGGGCGAACTGTGCGCCGTCGCCGTACTCGACGAACTGGGCTGGGAATCGGCCCACTTGGTCGGCTTCTCGCTCGGCGGCGCCGTCGTGCAGCGTGTGGCCCTGCGCCACCCGGAGCGGGTGCGCACGCTCACCACCATGGCCTCCGTGCCGGGCGACGTGGCGGGGCTCAAGGCCCTCCGGTACATCAGGCTCGGCACTCTCGCCAAGTTCGCCCGGCTGAAGTTCCCCGACACCCCGGAGGGCACGGTGGCGGCAGGCGTCGAGGTGGCCCGGCTGCTGGCCTCCCCCCGGCGTCCCTTCGACGCGGCGGCCACCCGCATGGCCGTCGAGGCCAACCCGGACGGCGGGGTGCACGACCAGGAGGCGCAGAGCCGCCAGATCGGGGCGCGGTGGCACGGGCCGCCGATCGACGGGATCGACCGCCCCCTGCTCGTCCTGCACGGCGAGGACGACCCCCTGATCAAGCCGCGCGCGGCGAGGACGATCGCCTCCCGGGTGCCCGGTGCCCGTCTGGTGCCGCTGCCCCGGGTCGGGCACGAGGTGCCGGAGTCGTCGTGGGAGCGGATCGTGACGGAGATCCACACCCTGGCGCACGCACCCTGAACCGGCACGCCCCGGCCGCCCCCGCCCGATGGTCGGCGAGGCGTACGTTCGCCTGCTCGATCACCCGTGCGGTGTAGTGACGGGTCGGCGGGGTGCCGCAGCGGTGCGAGAGCTCGCCCCCTCCGTTTCGCCCGGGGCGTACGAGGTACCCGCGTCCCACACGCACGACTCCGGGAGGCGGCATCACTGACACTACGCCCACCACCACGGGGAAGATCCTTGTCGGCGCCTGCTCCTGGACCGACCCCGCGCTCGTCGCCAGCGGCTGGTACCCGCCGGGCGCCCGCGACGCCGAGGGGCGGCTGCGGCACTATGCCTCGCGTTTTCCGCTGGTCGAGGTGGACAGCACCTTCTACGCGCTGCCCACCGAACGCGTGGCCAGGCTGTGGGTGGAGCGGACTCCGGACGACTTCGTCCTCGACGTCAAGGCGTTCGCCCTGTTCACCGGGCACAGCGCCCGCAGTTCGGCGCTTCCGCGCGAGCTGCGGGAGGCCGCCCGTGGCAGGTCCCGGGTGCGCAGGCGGGACCTCGCGCCGGAGGTGCTGGACGAGTTGTGGCGGCAGTTCCACGCGGGGATCGCTCCGTTGCGGAACGCCGGTCGGCTGGGGAGCGTGCTGTTCCAGTTCTCGCCGTGGCTGGCGCCCGACGCGCGGGCGCGGGCGCTGGTGGCGGAGTGCCGGGAGCGGGCGGGGCTGCCGCTGAGCGTGGAGTTCCGCCATCCCGGCTGGTTCGAGCCGGACCAACTCCCGTACACCATCGACTTTCTGAGGGAGCTTCAGATCCCGCTGGTGGCCGTCGACACCGCGCAGGGGCTGGCCTCCTCGCTGCCACCGGTCGCGGAGGCGACCTCGGGGGACCTCGCGGTCGTACGGTTCCACGGGCGCAGCGCGCAGTGGGGCACCGGCAGCAAGGAGGAGAGCTACCGGCACCGGTACACGCGGGAGGAGCTGCGGGCGTGGGTGCCGCGCGTGGAGGCGCTCGCGGAACGGGCACGGCGGGTGCACGTGCTGTTCAACAACTGCTGCGCGACGGCCTCGGTGGAGGCGGCGGAGACCATGCGGGGGCTGCTGGGGCAGGGGGTGGACGGTACGTCGCCGGGCGCCCCCGGCGACGTACCGCAGGAGCCGGGGAGCGGGCGTACCGCACGAGCCGGTGATCAATAGACTCGCGTCAGGGGTCCCTGCGTCCTTAGGGTGCCTCCATGCCCGATCTCCAGCGCTCCGCCCTGCTCTCCTTCGTGGCCGGCTTCTCCCGGCGGCAGGCGGCCCGGACCGCCGAGGTTCCGGGTGGGTTCGCCGCCTACGACCCCGCGTTCCCGCACTCACGTGGCAACAACCTCGTCGTCATGGACGGGGAGTTCGACCCCCTGGCGCTGCCCCGGACCGTGGATGCCGCACTCGGGCACCTCTCGCACCGGATGGTGTACGTCCTCGACGAGACGGCCGGGGAGGCCTGCACCGAGCCGCTGCTGCGGGCCGGGTACAGCAGGTCCGCGTACGTGCTGATGGAGCACACGGGACCGGTGCCGGAGGCCGCGGGCAGCGCCGCCGTGGTCGAACTCGACGCGCTGCGCGAGGCGCTGGAGCGGCAGTGGCGGGTGTTCCTCCCCGACGCCGGCGACGCGGTGATCCGCCAGCTCGTCGAGCGGCGCTCGGTCCGCCACCGGGGCGCCGCCGAGGTCCGCTTCCTGGCCTCCCGTACGCCACAGGGCGAGGTCGCCGCGTGGGCGGACCTCTACCTGGACCCGGCGTCCGGCATCGCCCAGATCGAGGAGCTGGTCACCGCACAGGCCCACCTGCGGCACGGCCACGGCGACGCCGTGCTGAGCACCGCGCTGCGCACGGCGGCGGACAGCGGATGCGGCACCCGGTTCCTGGTCGCCGACGCCCAGGACTGGCCGCAGGAGTGGTACCGCAGGCGGGGGTTCGAGGCCGTGGGGAACCTCGCGTGCTTCGAACGGGCGTGACTCAGTCCTCCCGCGCCCAGTCCTGGAGGACGTCGCAGCAGTTCTGGCACTCCTCCATCAGCCGGGTCGCCTCCACCACCAGCACCCCGTACGGATGCGCCGGGTCCGCCAGCGGCAGGCCCTGGCGGGAGGCCTCCTCGGCCAGGGCGCGCCGGTGCTCCTGCGCCTTCTGCGCCAGGCCGCACAGCTGCTCGGCCTGGGCGGCCAGCCGGTCCTCGTCCAGTTCGCCGAGCACCTCGCCGAGGGCCACGAGGGAGTCCAGGAAGTCGGCGTACCTGCGCAGGAAGGGCCGGTAGTCCCCCTCCACGACGTCGTCCTCGCCGTCCCCGTACCACTGGTCGAGGCTGCGGGTGAGGGAAGCGACCTGGTACAGGGTGCGGACCAGCGCTTCGAGCACCGCCGTGTAACCGTCGAAGGAGACGTGCCCCCGGTGGCCGCGCAGCCGTCCGCGCGGGTTCAGGGCGACGCTCTCCCGCGCGGTGCGCAGCCCCGCCCGCGCCTCGTCGATCAGCTGGCCGGTGCGGTCGGCCCGGCGCCGCCACTGCGCGGCGCTCTCCCGCTCGGGTGCGCCTTCGCGCAGTTCGGGCACCATGTCGGCGAGCAGGGTGCGCAGCGCGTGGGCCAGGGTGTGGATGCTGTCCTCGGCGCTGCGGTGCCGCAACGGCGGTACGACCGTGATGTGCACGACCGTACCGATCACGCAGCCCAGCACCACCAGCGCGACGATCTGCCCGAGCTGGCCGAGGCGGTCCGCGCCGTCGGCCGCCGCGACGTACGTCGAGAACGCGAAGAACGCCGCCGTGGGCACCTGCGACCCCTGCGCCCCCAGCACCGGCCAGCGCGCGATGGCCAGCGAGACGACGGTGACGAGCACAAAGGTCAGCAGGTCGGGGCCCGCCACGAAGCCGAGCGCCGCCTGCACGAGCACCCCCGCGACGACCGCGCCGACGTACCGCAGCGACTGCACGACCGACTGGTAGACGGTCGTCTGCATGACCAGCACGGCGGAGAACGGCGCGAAGGCCGGGGAGCGCGCGCCGAGCACGTCGTGAGCGACGAACCAGGACAGGGTCGCCGCGACCACGCTCTTGGCGGCGAGCAGGAGCGTGTGCCGCTCGTGCCCGGAGTACCGGAAGGCACGCCGCACCCAGCGGCACACCCGTCCCGTTCGCCACAGCCGCCCCATTGGGCCGAGATCCCCCGTTGGTGCGCGCTCCTCCACTCCTTCGCCCCGCTGTACCGACATGTCCCGTACGCCCCTTAGTGCTCGCCTTGTGCGTCGTCCGACTGCCCCGGAACGGCCGGTTCCAGTCGCCCGCGGCCCGGCCTGCGACGAGCGTCACGCGCGACACCCGTACACGGAGTTCTCTGCTGCTGCGCGAGGACCTCGTACGCCTGCTGATCCCGTACCCGCAGTCGTGGCTGTCGGTGCCGCGTCGGAAGCGCGTCGGCGGGCTGTCGGCGGGTGCTGACACCGTGAGCCGTATCGCCGTCTTCGCACGTGAGGGGCCCACCACCATGCCGTACGCATCGTCCTCCCCGGACTGGAACGTCCACCGCCTGCCGCGCGCGGACGGCCGCACCGTCCTGGTGACCGGTGGCAACGCGGGCATCGGCTACTTCACCGCCGAGCAGCTCGCGGCGACCGGGGCGACCGTCGTGCTGGGCAGCCGGAGCGCCGCGAAGGCGGAGGCGGCCATGGCGTCGATACGTTCACGGGTCGCCGGGGCCCGGGTGCGGGGCGTCCGGCTGGACCTCGCCGACCTCGGTTCGCTGGGCCGCGTCCCGGAGGCGCTCGGGGTGGAGCGGCTGGACGCGGTGGTGCTCAACGCCGGTGTCGCCCTGGACGATCCGCCGCGCGAGGAGACCGGGGACGGCCACGAGCTGATGTTCGGCACGAACCACCTGGGGCACTTCGCCCTCACCGGCCTGCTGCTGCCGCTGCTGACGGCGGCCGCGGCAGCGCGGGTCGTCACGGTGGGGAGCTTCGCGGCGAAGTCCGAGCGGCTGGACCTGGCCGACCTCCAGTCCCGGGCGGACTACCGGCCGAAACGTACGTACGGGCGCTCCAAGCTGGCGCAGATGCACTTCGGTCTCGAACTCGACCGGCGGCTGCGGGCCTCGGGCAGCACGGTGGCGAGCGTGGTGGTCCATCCCGGCGGTGCGCTGGACGCGCTCACGCCGTCCCGGCCGCCGATCCATGTCCGTACCGCAGGCGCACGGGTGGGAGCGGCACCGGCGGCGCTCCTCGTGCAGGGCAAGGACGCGGGGGCGTGGCCCGGGGTCAGGGCGGTGCTGGATGCGGCGGTGCGCGGGGGCGAGCTGTGGGGGCCGAGGGTGTTCGGGCTGCGCGGGGAGCCGAGGCGCGAACGGGTGTGGGACCACCTCGCGGACACGGCGGTCGCGGGACGGCTGTGGGGGGCGAGCCGCGAGCTGACGGGGGTGGACCCGGCGGTGGCCCCGGTGTAAACCGCGCCCCGCACGCTCAATCACCCTGTCCGGCGATGTCGGCGGCGGCCCGGACGAACGCCCGGACGCTCTCCGTGGTGTTGTCCTCCCGCCAGATCGGTCCCCGCTCGATCGGCGGGGCGTCGCGCAGCGGTACGTACGCCACGTCCGGGCGGGGGTAGTAGTGCCGGGAGTGCTCGCCGACGGGCAGGACGCCCCGGCCCATCGCGACCAGGGTGAGCATCTCGGAGAACGACCCGCCGGCCGGCCCCTTCGGCACGGGACGGCCCGAGGGGGTGTGGTCCGGGGTGCGGTCCCGCTTGAAGCCGATGGACGTCACCTCCGGGTACTGCACCACGGGGTGGTCCGCGAGCACTTCGAGCGACACGGACTCCTCCCGGGCGAGCGGATGTCCGGCGGCGACGGCGAGCACGCGGTGCTCGGTGAGCAGCACCGGGCCGCGGGCCATGCCGTCGAACGGGTACGACGCGATGAGGACGTCCACCGAGCCGTCGACCAGGCTCGCCCGGGAGTTGGCGAGCTGGACCTCGCGCACGTCGACCCGGCAGTCGGGGTGGCGCTCCTCGAAGAGCGCCACGACCTTCAGGAGCGGGGGCGCGGTCCACTCGCCGAGGAAGGCGACCCGCAGTTCGCCGGTGAGGCGGCGGCTGGCCTGGGCGGCCCTGCGTACGGCCTCCTCCAGACCGGCGACCAGCGGGGTCAGGTCGTCGGCGAGCTGCCGACCGACCGGGGTGAGCCGGACCGTTCTGCTGGTCCGCTCGAACAGGGGGCCGCCGACCTGCCGTTCCAGCTTCTTGATCACCTGGCTGACCCGGCCGGTGGTGACGCGCAGGTGCTCGGCGGTGCGGCCGAAGTGCAGCTGTTCCGCGAGCGTCAGGAACGTCTCGATCTCCACGCGCTCCAGCACGGGACCCCCTTCGTTGAATCTGGCTCAACGATCGTATGGCGATCCCGCCTTGATGACGGAACGCCCCCGGCGGATCGTGGAAGCAAGCGGGCCGCACACCCGACCACCTCTTGCAACCCACCGGGGGAACCCCATGAACCTGCACGTCAAGGCCTTCGACCACCTGGTCCTCAACGTCACCGACGTCGAGAAGTCCCTCGCCTTCTACGCCGGCCAGCTCGGCCTGGAGCCGGTACGCCTCGACGCCTGGCGGGCGGGCGAGGTCTCGTTCCCGTCGCTGCGTGTCACCGGCGAGACGATCATCGACCTCATGAGCCGCCCCCGGGGCGAGTCCAACGTGGACCACATCTGCCTCACGGTGGAACCGCTGGACTGGGACGCGTTCATCGCCTCGGGGGAGTTCACCGTCCTCGAAGGCCCCGTCGACCGCTTCGGCGCACGCGGCACCGCCACGTCGGTGTACGTCCAGGACCCGGACGGCAACACCGTGGAGCTGCGCTGGTACCCCCAGGACGCGACGGCCTGACCGGGCTCACTCGGCCATCGGGCCCAGCACCTCCCCCGGGGTCGCCGTCAGCTCCAGGGTTTCGAGCACGGTGAGCAGTTGCCGCTCCTCGTACCGGAAGTGGTTCTCCATGATCGCGCCGATGCCTTCGAGGTGCTTGTCGAGCTCCTCGGGCGGCGCGGCCCGGTCGACGGCCGCGCGCAGGCCACCGATCAGGTGGGCGATCATGGAATGGTCCTGCTCCAGCGACCGCAGCACCGGACGCAGTTCCGGATGGGCCGCCGCGATGGCCGGGAAGAGGGTGCGGTCCTCGCCCTGGTGGTGGCCGTCGAGAGCGGTGCAGAAGCCGTGGCAGTACAGGAGGAGTTCACGGGTGGCGGCCTCGCCGGGGGTGCCGTCGGCGAGGGAGGCGCGGGTCAGGTCCAGCGCTTCCCGCATCCGGTGGTGCACCCGGCGGAGTTCTTGGCTCCAGGCGACGAGCCTGGTCGTCTCGCGCTCAGACACGCGAGAACGAAGGACGCGATGCGTGCATCGTCGGTCTCCTTCGGTTCGGCGCCTCCATGCCTGACACGGTCTGCCACCGGCACGCGACGCTGCCCGAACACTAACCCGCACACCGCCCGGAGACCACTCCCGCATCCCACCCACCTCGTGCTGCGGCATGCCCCCCTTCTCCCCCTGCACCACCGGCGTGGGCGACGCGCCCCTTCCAGCCCGGGGCTGCACCTACCGGGTACGGGGACGACCCGGGACCCTGATGAGGGCACGCAGCCGGCGCCAGACCCCCTCAGCCCTCCCGCCGGAGGATCAAGTCCCCCGCCCGTCTGAGGACTTCGGTACGGGTGCGGCCCCCGTGGCCCGCGGCCAGGGAGTGGTGGCCGATCGCCACGCAGAAGGCGATCAGGCTGCGGGCCTCGATCTCGTCCGGGTCGTCGCAGAACGTCGCGAAGAACGTGCGCAGCAGGTCCATCCGCCGGTCGTCCACCCTGCGCAGCCGCGCGGCCACCGACTCGTCGCGGCGGGCCCAGTCCCGTACCGCGAGATCGATCGGGAGCAGCCGGTCGTTCGAGAAGGTGAGTTGTCCGGCCAGGGTGGCCCGGGACCTCGGGTCGCCGCCCTCGCGCTCGACGCGGTCGATCACGTCGTCGGTGCTCTCCCGCTCCCAGGTGTCGAGCAGGGCGTCGAGCAGGGCCTCACGGTCGGCGAAGTACCCGTAGAAACCGCCCTTGGTGACGCCGAGCCGCTTGGCCAGCGCCTCGACGCGGACGGCTGCCGGGCCGCCGTCGGCCAGGACCCGCAGGCCCTCCTCGATCCACGCGCCGCGCGGTGTGCGAGCCGCTCCCACGATGTGTGCCACCTCACTCGTCCACCGGATATACGCAACCGTACAACCGCTCTAGCCTGCTGTTGTACGCAAGCGTATATCGGGGGCGGTGGACCGTTCCCCGGGGCAGGAAAGGTGGCCTCAGCCATGAAACTTCCTCGCACCTCGCACACCAGTCGGCCGTGGCGCATCCACGGCGTCGCCCCCGACTTCGACGTCGAGGACGTGTGGTCCTTCCGCACTCCGGGCGCCGGGCCCGACGACTTCCCGGTGATGCTGCGGGCGCTGCACGAGGGCGGCCGGCTCGACCAGCAGCCCGCCGCGGCCCGGTTCCTGTTCGCGGTGCGCTGGAAGCTGGGCGCTCTGCTCGGGTGGGACAAGGAGCAGGCGGGTCTCGGCGGGCGGGTGCGGCCGTTGCGGGACCGGCTGCCGGAGGAGCTGCGGGCGACCGCGGAAGGAGTCGGGAAGAAGGGTCCGTTCAGCCCGGTCTTCCAACTGGCCGACGAGTGCGTGCTGGAGCTGGCGAACGGGACCGTGCACACGCTGATGCACCTCGGGTGGGTCCCGGCCGAGGACGGTTCCGGGGACCACGAGCTGCGGATGGCGGTGCTGGTCAAGCCCAACGGGCTGTTCGGGAAGCTGTACATGGGCTTCATCGCGCCGTTCCGGTACGCGGTCGTGTATCCGGCGCTGACCCGGATGTGGGAGGGCGCCTGGCGGGACCGGGGGCGGGAGCGGGAGCGGCTGCCGTCCGAGGCCCCCGGCGCGCCTGCGGTCGGCCGCACCGCCCCTCAGTAGCACCCGGGGCCGCTCACCGCACCGTCAGCACCAGCTTCCCCGCGGTGCGGCCGGTGTCGCCGAGCGCGTGGGCCCGTGCCGCGTCCGCCAGTTCGTACGTTCCGGCGATCTCGGCGCGCAGGTCGCCGGCCGCCACGAGGTCGGCGACCGCCCGCATGCCCGCCTGGTCGGCCTCGACCAGCATGACCCGCGCGCGTACGCCCAGCCGTTCGGCCTCGGCCACCAACTCGGCGTTGCGGTCGTCCAGTCGGAGCGAGACCAGCAGCCCGCCGGGGCGCAGGCTGCGCAGCGACCGGAGGGCGTGCTCGTGGCCCTGCGCGTCCAGGACCACGTCCATGTCCCGTACGGTTTCGGAGGGGTCCTGCTGGCGGTAGTCGATCACCTCGTCGGCCCCGAGGGATCGTACGAAGTCGTGCTTGGGCGCGCCGGCCGTCCCGATGACGTACGCACCGCGCGCCTTGGCGATCTGGACGGCGAGGTGGCCGACGCCGCCCGCCGCCGCGTGGACCAGCACCCGCTGTCCGGCCTCGACACGGGCCGTGTCGACGAGGGCCTGCCAGGCGGTGAGGGCGGCCAGCGGCAGGGCGCCCGCCTGGACGTGGTCGACGGCGGCGGGCTTGGGGGCGAAGGCGCGGGCCGGGCCGACGGCGTACTCGGCGTGCGCCCCGAATCCGTACGGGTAGGGCAGCATGCCGAAGACCTCGTCGCCGGGCTGGAAGAGGGTGACGCCGGGGCCGGTCTCGGCGACCGTGCCGGAGACGTCCCAGCCGAGGACGAACGGCGGTTCGGGGAGGAAGAGGCCCGGGAGGGCGCGGTGCTTCCAGTCGGTGGGGTTGAGCCCGGAGGCATGCACGCGGACGAGTACGTCGCCGGGGCCGGGTGCCGGGCGGGGCAGCCGGACCTCCTGGAGGACTTCGGGCCCGCCAAGGGTGTGCTGGGTGAGGGCGCGCATGGTGGGCGGGGTGTCTGATGCGTGCGCAGCGCCTGTGACGGGCGCGGTGTCCGTGGCAGCAGTGTGCAAGGTGACGTTCGGGGTGGTCGTGTCGTGGTTCATGCGTCCAGCCTCGGGCCCCCGCCCGCCCCGCGGGAGTGGCACGAATGCCAATCATACTTAGGATCGTGCCATGCCCCGCGCGCTCCCCGCACCGACCCGACCGGCCCGACCGGCCCGACCGGCCCGACCCCACCGTGTCGTCGTCCTCGCCCTCGACGGGGTCTACCCCTTCGAACTCGGCATCCCGCAGCGCGTCTTCGGCTCGGCCGACGGGCGCTACGAGGTCGTCACCTGCACGGCCGACGGCCGCCCCGTCCGCACCTCCTCGGACTTCAGCATCACCGCCGAGTACGGCCCCGAGGCCCTGGAGCGTGCGGACACCGTCGTCGTACCGCCGTACCTGAGCGCGGCGGACTCCGCCGAGCTGCCTGATCCGGTAGCGGCCGCCCTGGCCCGCATCCCGGCCGGTGCCCGGCTCGTCTCCATCTGCACGGCCGCCTTCGCGCTCGCTGCGGCGGGGCTGCTCGACGGCCGTCGGGCCACCACCCACTGGCGGTTGGCCGGGCGCTTCCGGGAGTTGTTCCCCCGGGTGACGCTCGACCCGGACGTGCTGTTCGTCGACGACGGCCGGGTCCTGACCTCGGCGGGGGCCGCGTCCGGCGTGGACGTCTGCCTGCATCTCGTACGGGAGGACCACGGCAGCGAGGTGGCGAACCGGGTCGCCCGCCGCTGCGTCGTGCCGCCGTGGCGGGACGGCGGCCAGGCCCAGTACATCGAGCACCCGGTGCCGGAGCCGACCGAGGCCGGAACGGCCGCGACCCGCGCCTGGGCCCTCGCGCACCTCGCCGAACCCCTCACCCTGCGCGACCTCGCGGACCACGCCCGGATGAGCCTGCGCACCTTCGCGCGCCGCTTCCAGGACGAGGTGGGGGTGAGCCCGGGCCGCTGGCTGATCCGGCAACGGGTGCTCCACGCAAGGGAGTTGCTGGAGGCCAGCGACCTCTCGGTGGAGCAGGTGGCGGCCCGGGCGGGTTTCGGCACGACCGCCTCGCTGCGCCAGCACCTGCACGCGGCGATCGGCGTCACCCCGCAGGCGTACCGCCGGACGTTCCGGGCCGACTGAGGGCGGGCGCGAGGGCGGGGCCGCCCGCGCCGGGCGACCCCGCCTCGTACCGGGTCCGCCGGGATCAGACGACCCCGGAGTCCGTGATCGTGACCGGGGCCTTGGTGGTGCCCTCGGGGGAACCCTGGGCCTCCGCCTTGCGGACGACGTCCATGCCCTTGACGACCTTGCCGAAGACGACGTGCTTGCCGTCGAGCCACGGGGTGGCGGCGGTGGTCACGAAGAACTGCGAGCCGTTGGTGTTGGGGCCGCTGTTGGCCATCGAGAGCGTGCCCGGCTCGGTGTGCTTCAGGGAGAAGTCCTCGTCCTTGAAGGTGTCGCCGTAGATGCTGCGGCCGCCGGTGCCGTTGCCGGCGGTGAAGTCGCCGCCCTGGAGCATGAACGCGGGGATGATCCGGTGGAAGGTCGAGCCCTTGTAGCCGTAGCCCTTCTCGCCGGTGGCCAGCGAGCGGAAGTTCGCGGCGGTCTTCGGGGCGACGTCGTCGCGCAGGGCGAATTCGATGCGCCCGGCGGGCTTGCCGTCGATGGCCACGTCGAAGAAGACGTTCTTGCCCGGGGCGGCGGGCTTGCCCGACGTGGACTTGTCGGCAGCGGGCGCGTCGGCGCCGGCGCAGCCGGTGAGGAGCGAGGTCGCCAGAGCGGCGGAGGCGAGGAGAGCTGAGCGACGGCGCACGGGTGCGGGCCTTCCGGGTAAAGGGGAGTACGAGCGGTACATGTTCTCCCGGACACGGCCGCTGCCGGAAATGACACCACGCCAGCTCACCCGCACGGTGCCCTCCGAGCCGACCCGGCACCACTCCAGCTCACCCGCACGGTGCCCTCCGAGCCGACCCGGCACCACGCCGGCTCACCCGCACGGTGCCCTCCGAGCCGACCCGGCACCACGCCGACTCACCCGCACGGTGCCGGTCGCCCGGCCGGTCATCCCCCGGCCTTCAGCGCCAGCTGACGCAGCAGATCGGCCGACGAGGTGTCCGTACGACCCGAGTCGTGCACCTCCGCCAACTGGTGGAAGGCGAACGCGAACACGCTCACCAGCCGCGCCGTCGACCGCCTCAGCTCGCGTTCCTCCTCCTCGGAGAGTCCCTCCGGAAGCGCCCCCTCCAGGAGTTCGGCCACCAGTTGCCCGACCACCTGTCCGTCCGCGGGTTCGTGCCCGAGCGGGTCGCGGTGGATGTCGCGGAACCACTCGCCGCTCTGGGTCAGCACGCCGATCACCCGGGAGAGCATCTCTCGTTCGTTCATGGTCCGGAGCGTACGGCGATGTGCGCTGCCGTACGCCCCGAACCCGGGCGATCTCACACGGCGGGCTGCTGCTGGGTGACGCAGTGGATGCCGCCGCCGCCCGCGCCGAGCCGGTCGATGTTCACCTGCTCGACGACGCGGCCCGGATACAGGCGGGCCAGGGTGGCCTTGGCCGCCCGGTCGGCCGTCGTGTCGCCGAAGTGGGCGCTGATGACGGCCCCGTTGCAGAGGTAGTAGTTGGCGTAGGAGGCGAGGAAGTCGGGGTTGGTGGAGCGGATCTTGTCGTAGTCGGGGCCCTGGAGCTGCTGGACGGCGATCGGGGTTCCGGTTGCGGTCGTGGCGGTGGACAGGATGCGCTGCTGCTGGCGGGCGTCGCGGGCGTAGGCGTCGTTGTCGGAGGCGAGCGGCATCTGCACCAGTGCCGTGCCGGGGGCGAGGAAACGCGAGGTCGCGTCGACGTGGTCGTCGGTGATGTCCTGGCCGCGCACTCCGTCGAACCAGATCACCTTCGACGCCCCGTACGCGGCACACATCGCCGCCGCCAGTTGCTGCTCGCTCTTCCCGGGATTCCGGTTGTGGTTGACGAGACTGCTGCGGGTGGCCATCAGGGTGCCCGCGCCGTCCTGCTCGATGGCGCCGCCCTCACCGACGAGCCCGGCGCGGGTGAACGGGACGCCGACGTACGTGGCGACCCGCTGGGCGACCAGGGCGTCCTTGGCGTGGGTCTGCTTGTTGCCCCAGCCGTTGAAGCCGAGGCAGACGGCATCGAGGCCACCCGCTCCGTCCGTACGGAAGACGGGACCGCTGTCGCGCGTCCAGCAGTCGTCGACGGGGATCGTGGTGAGCACGGTCACCGAACTCCCGCACAGCGAACGGGCCTTGGCGGCGCTCGCCGGGTTGGCGCACATCACCACGGGCTCGTACTTCGCGACCGTACGGGCGATCAGCGCGATGTCGGCCTGGACGCCGCCCAGTTGGCCGCCCCAGATGCCCGTGCTGTCGGGCCAGGTCATCCAGGTGCGGGTG
This sequence comes from Streptomyces sp. NPDC087440, assembly GCF_044744005.1. Lineage (NCBI taxonomy): Bacteria > Bacillati > Actinomycetota > Actinomycetes > Kitasatosporales > Streptomycetaceae > Streptomyces > Streptomyces sp. NPDC087440. The sequence goes on from NZ_JBIUXN010000001.1 coordinate 542,099, forward strand.
TGCCGGACCTCCTCGCCGGGGACCCGGAAGGCGGCTGCGGCGGACCGCGCGCTCGCGGGGGCGGTGCCGAGGGCGGCCCCGGCGGCGGTCAGTCCGGCGGCCGCGAGGAAACGGCGGCGGTTGATGTCAGGTCGGTTCACGTGTGCCTCCTGAAGGGGCCGTGCCTGATGGGTGGGATGTGCCTGACGGGTGGTGCCGTACGAGTGGTGCCTTGCGGAGAGCGGGTGGTGCCGTACGAGTGGTGCCTTACGGACAACGGGTGGCGCCTTACGAGTTCGCCGCCAGCCCCTGTCGTGCCTCCGCGATCCGCCCCGGGTCCCAGCCCGGATGCGGTACGGAGTCCAGCAGCAGCCGCGTGTACGGGTGCTGCGGCGCGGCCAGCACGTCGACCGTGGGCCCCGCCTCGACGACGCGGCCGTGGCGCATGACGAGGATGTCGTCGGTGACGCACCGGACCACGCCGAGATCGTGGGTGATGAACAGGTAGCCGATGGGGGTCTGTTCGCGGATGTCGGCGAGCAGGTTGAGGATCTGCGCCTGCACGGACACGTCCAGCGCGGCGACGGCCTCGTCCAGCACCAGCACGTCCGGTTCGACGGCGAGGGCCCGCGCGATGGCCACGCGCTGCCGCTGCCCGCCGGACAGCTGCCGGGGCAGCGCTTCGGCGGCCCGCGCGCCGAGCCCGACCTGGTCGAGGAGTTCGCGGATGCGGGGTGCGGGGTCCCGGTCGGGGAAGTGCAGCCGCAGCGTCTCGCGCAGCACCTGTTCGGCGCTGGTCCTGGGGTCCAGGGAGAGGTACGGGTCCTGGAAGACCATCTGCACCTGCCGCGCCCCGGCCAGCCGCGCCGCCCGCCCCCGCACTCGCGCGGGTCGCGCCCGGCCCCGTACCAGGACCTCTCCCGCGTCGGCCCGCTCCAGGCCGACGACGATCCGCGCGGTGGTGGTCTTGCCGGAGCCGGAGCCGCCGACGATGCCGAGGGAGGCCCCTGCGTGCAGGGTGAAGGACACGTCGTCGACGGCGTGGACGTCCCCGAAGGTGCGGTGCAGGCCACTGGCCTGGAGGAGCGGCTCAGGCATCGGCGGGGGTCCCTTCGGCGACGAGCCGGTCGGTGTGGTGGCAGGCGGCGAGGTGCTGGGGCCGCACGGGGTCGGGCAGCGGTTCGGGGGCGCGCTCCCGGCAGAGGCCGGTGGCGAGGGGGCAGCGATCGGCGAACGCGCAGCCGTCGACGGCGGTACGCAGGTCGGGCGGCTGCCCCGCGATGGCGGCGAGCCGTCCGCCCGGCGCGGTCGGGCGCGGGGTGGAGGCGAGGAGGGCGGCGGTGTACGGGTGCCGGGGCCCGGCGAAGAGGGTGTCGGCGGGGGCGGTCTCGGCGATGCGGCCCGCGTACATGACGTACACCCGGTCGCTGATCGCGGCGGCGAGGTCGAGGTCGTGCGTGACGAACAACAGCCCGGTGCCGAAGCGTTCCCGCAGCGTGGTGAGCAGGGCGATGACCTCGGCCTGGCTGATGACGTCGAGGGCGGTGGTGGGTTCGTCGGCGAGGAGGAGGGCGGGGTCGCCCATGAGGGCGGCGGCGATCATGACGCGTTGCAGCATGCCGCCGGAGACCTGGCTCGGGTACGTGCCGAGGGCGGACGCGTCGAGGCCGACGGCGTCGAGCAGCTCGACGGCACGGGCGGTGGCGGCTTCCTTCTTCGTACCGGCCGCCCGGACCCCCTCGGTGAGGAAGTCGCCGATGCGCCGCAGCGGGTTGAGGGCGGCCCGGGGGTCCTGGAAGACCATGGCGACACCCCCGGTGCGCAGGGCGCGCAGCCGGGCGGCACTCATGGTGAGGGTGTCCTCGCCCTCCACGCGTACGGTTCCGGAGGCGACGGCGGCGGGCGGCAGCAGCCCGAGCGCGGTGCGGGAGGTGAGGCTCTTGCCGGAGCCGGACTCGCCGACGAGGGCGACGGTCTCGCCGGGCCCGACGGTGAGGTCCACGCCGTCGAGGACGGGGCGGGCGGTGCCGGGGAGGGTGAGGCGGAGGTCCTGAATATCCAGTACGGGAACGGGAGTTGAGGGGGTCACTTGTCTCTCCTGGCGACTCGGTCGGCCCAGCGCTCCCCGACCACGTTGAACGCGACGACGGTGAGCACGACGAGGACGCACGGCAGGATCGCGGAGAGCGGGTAGCCGTACTGGACGGCGGTCTGCCCGTCGAAGACCATTCGCCCCCAGTCGGGGGTGAGCGGCGGCACGCCGAGCCCGAGGAAGGACAGTCCGGCGAGGTCCATCAGCGCGTAGCCGAAGTTGACGGCGGACTGGGCGAGGACGACGGGGGCGATGTTGGGCAGGATGTGGCGCAGGCAGATCTGGAGCGCGGAGTGCCCCTGGACCTGGTAGGCGCTGACGTACGGCCGAGCGCGTTCGGCGAGCACCAGGGAGCGGGTGAGCCTGCTGACGTACGGCACGTAGGCGACGCCGAGTGCGGCGACGGGGGCGATCAGCCCTTCGCCGTACATCGCGATGACGAGGATCGCGAGGAGCACGCCGGGGAACGCGAAGACGAGTTCGGTGGACCGGGACAACAGGGAATCGACCCACCCCCCGCGCCACGCGGCGACCATGCCGACGGCGATCCCGGCGACGGTGGAGAAGACGACGACGCCGAGCGGTCCGAGGAGGGACGTGCGGGCCCCGGCGATCAGCCGGGAGAGGGTGTCGCGTCCGGCGACGTCGGCGCCGAGGAGGTGTTCGCCGGAGGGCCCGGCGAGCGCGGAGCCGAGTTCGGCGGCGTTGGGGTCGTGGGGCGTGACCCAGGGCCCGAGGAGGGCCGCGAGGACGACGAGGCCGACGACCGCCAGGCAGGCGAGGTGGAGCGGGGAGCGGCCGGACGCGGCACGGAGGCGGGCGAGTCCGGGTCTGCGGGTGAGGACGGCGGCGGTCATGCGGACCTGCCTAGTTCGTGGGCGGGAAGGGCAGTCGTACGGCGGCGAAGGGCACTCATGCGGCGGCACTCCTCGTACCGAGCGTGATCCGGGGGTCGACCAGCGGCAGCACCAGGTCGACGAGCAGGTTGACGGCCATGAAGATGCCGACGATGAGCAGGGAGACGGCCTGGACGGTCGGGAAGTCCTTGGTACTGGTGGAGAGTTCGAGGAGCTGGCCGATGCCGCCGATGCTGAAGGCGGTCTCCACCAGGACCGTGCAGACGAGCAGGGTGGAGACGATGAGCCCGCCGGTGGTGAGCAGGGTGCCCAGCGAGTTGCGCAGCACGTGCCGGCGGATGACGAGCCGCTCGGGTACGCCCCGGCTGCGGGCGACGGTGACGTGCTCGCTGCCGAGGGCTTCGAGCATGGCGGTACGGGTGACCCGGGCGAGCAGCCCGATCAGGTACAGGGCGAGGGCGATCGCCGGAAGCATCAGATGGAAGACCGTGTCCCAGAACCCGTCACCGGCCCCACTGCTGGGGAACCACCCCAACTGCACGGCGAAGAGCCCCTGGAGCAGGACGGCCGCGACGAAGGACGGCGTGCCGATGGCGAGGGTGGTCACCACGAGCACGGCGGAGTCGACGGCGCCGCCCCGCACGGCGGCGATCCGCCCGAGCAGCAGCCCCACCACCACGACGACCACCAGCGCCATCGCGACCAGCATCAGCGTGGTCGGCAGCCGGTCGGCGAGGAGCCTGGACACATCGGTGCGGTACGTCAGCGAGCGGCCGAAGTCGCCCTGGACGACGTCCCCGAGCCAGTGCAGGTAGCGCAGCAGGAAGGGGTCGTCGAGGTGGTACCGGGCGTTGATCGCGGCGACGGCCTCGGGGGATGCGGACCGCCCGGAGAGCAGGAAGCTGGCGGGGCTGCCGGGCGCGAGGTACATCGCACCGAACACGGCGAAGGAGGCGACGAGCAGGGTGAGGACCATCTCCACGAGCCGCCGTACGGCGAATCTGGCGAAGCTCATGACGCGGCCCCCACTTCGGCGGCCCACGGGTAGTACATGTACGCGATGGTGGTGGGGGCGCCGGTGATCCTCTTGTTGAGGAAGACCGCGGTGGGCCACTCGGCGACCGGTATCCAGGGCAGTTGCTCGGAGGCGCGCCGCTGGAGCTCGGCGACGGTCTTCAGCCGCGCGCCGCGGTCGTCCGTACCGACCGCGCGGTCCACCAGGGCGTCGTACTGCTGGTCGCTGTAGCCGGAGAGGTTGAGGTACGCGCCGGTCTTGAAGTTGGTGAGCAGGTCGAGGGGGTCGGTGATGGAGTCGTAGTACGTCAGCGGGAACATGTCGATGCCGGTGCGCGACTCGGGGTCGGTGAAGAGCGCCGTGAAGGCGTTGGGCGCGATCGACTTGAGCCGGACGTCGAGCCCGATGCGGCTCCCCGCGTCCTGCACGGCGGTGGCGAGCAGAGAGACATCCTGCCCGATGGAGCTGGTGGCGACGGTGAGGGTCTTGCCGGTGGCCCCGGCCTCCTTCACGAGCGCACGCGCAGCCGCCAAGTCCCTGTTCTTCGGCGGGAGTTGCCCGAACACGGACTTCAGGGTCTCCGCCGAGGCCCCTGCCCACGCCGCACGCGAGGTGACGGAATGGGTGGGGGTGCCGCCGCCCCCGAGCCCGGCGTACACGAAGCCGGAACGGTCGAGGGCGAGGGAGAGGGCACGACGCACCCGTACGTCACCGAGGGCGCCCTTCATATTCGTGATCCCGAGATTGACGGTGCTGAGCCCCTCGCCGAAGTACAGCTTCCCGACCCCGCTCTCGCGCAGCCGCTCGTAGCTCTCGGTGGGGATCAGATACCCGCCGTCCGCCTCACCGCTGAGCAGGGCATTCGTACGAGAAGAGGCATCCGTCAGAAATCGAAAAACGACGTGCTTCGACTTGGCACGGGCACCCCAGTACCCGTCGAACCGGTCGAGCCGCAGTGACTGCCCCTTCTTCCACGCCCCGAGGGTGAAGGGCCCGGTGCAGGCGAGTCCGCCGGAAGTCCCGTAGTCCTTGCCCGCCTTCTGCACGCCGTCCTTGGAGGCGACGACACCTGCGGCGGTGGCCATGTACTGGGGGAACTGCGAGTCCGGCTTCTTCAGCTTGACGGTGACCTGGAGCGGCCCGGACTTGCGTATGGAGTCGACGTTCTCGAAGTTCTGCGCCCAGGCGGCGGCGTTGTCGGGGTCGCGCTGCCGGTCGAGGCTGAAGACGACGTCCTCGGGGGTCATGGTCCGCCCGTCGTGGAAGCGGACGCCGGACCGGAGGTCGTACACCCAGGTCAGGGGGTCGGGCTGGGTGGCCGTGCGGGCGAGCCCGGGCTCCAGGGTGAGGGAGGGCGTCCACCGCATGAGGCTCTCGCAGACGTTGGCGAGGACGGTGTTCTGCGGGTAGTCGAAGGCGACGGTGTAGTCGAGGGTGGGCGGCTCGGCGTACACGGCCCAGGTGAAGGAATCAATCTCCCCGGCGGCACGGGGCGTTCGCGCGGAGAGCGCGACACCGGCGGCCCGGGTGGCGGGCGGCCCGGCACAGGCACTGCCGCCGAACCCGAACAGCACGGCGAGAGCCACAAGAACCGGACGACATCGCCCACCCCTCGCGACACGACGTGGTGGCATAACCTCGACCCACTTTCTACTTCCGGACGGGGGAACGCGCCCCTTCAGGGGCGCGAGGAACTGCGCGAGCAACCAAAACTCAAGCCGCGCGGCGAGCGCTTTAGGGAAAGGGGCGGGACCGGGGCGAAAACCCGGGGGTCCGGGGGCCGCGCCCCCCGCCCGCACAGCCCCCCCCCCCCCCCCCCCCCCGGGGGGGGGGGGGGGGGGGGGTGGGGGGGGGGGGGGGGGGCACAACGGGGGGGGGGGGGGGCCCCCCCCCCCCCCCACGAACAGCACCCCCCACCCACCCGCACAAACCCCCCTACACCCCCACGGGAACCTGCTGCGTGATGCAGTGCACGCCACCCCCACCCCACGCCACCACCGGCGCCACCACCCCCACCACGTCCCGCCCGGGATACGCCCCCGCCAGCACCTCCAGCGCCGCCGCATCCTCCGGCGCCCCGGCCACGGGAACGACCACACCCCCGTTCGCGACGTAGTAGTTCAGGTACGACACCTCGACCCGCACGCCCGCGACCTCGGCGAACACGGTCTGCGGTAGGTCCACGATCTCCAGCGCCCGCCCCCGCGCATCGGTCGAAACCTCCAGAACGGCCCGGTTCGCCCGCATCCGCGCGTAGTCCGGGTGCTGCGGATCGTCCGGCAGCGAAACGACAACCTTCCCCGGCGCCGCAAAAGCGCACACCCCGTCCACGTGCCCGTCCGTCTCGGTGTCGAGCAGCCCCCCGTACGGCAGCCAGATCACCTTCTCGACGCCGAGCCGCGCCTTCAGCTCGCCCTCGATCTCCTCGCGGGTCATCCCGGGATTGCGGTTCGGGTGCAGCAGGCACTGCTCGGTGGTGATGAGCGTCCCTTCGCCGTCCACGGTGATGGCCCCGCCCTCCAGGATCATGTCGGAGCCGATCCGCTCCACCCCGAGGTGCTCCAGCAGCAGCCCGCTCACCCGGTCGTCGGAGTCGTACGGCGCGTGCTTGCGCCCCCACGCGTTGAACCGGAAGTCGACCCCGGCCCGCCGCCCCTGCCCGTCCAGCACGAAGAGCGGCGCCGAGTCCCTGAACCAGGAGTCGTCCAGCGGGATTTCCACCACCTGGACCCCGTCCCCGCACCACGTGCGGGCGTCGTCCCCGAACCCCGGCGGAGCGACCATGGTGACGGGCTCGAACCGCCCGATCGCCTGGGCGACCTCCGCGTACTCCTTCTTCACGGCGTCCAGGACGCCCTCCCACAGATCCTCACGGGTGGGCCACGCCATCAGGCAGCCCTCGTGCTCGGACCACTCTGCGGGCATGCGGAATCCACTCATCACTGCACTCATTTCTCTCGAAGAACCCCAAGGGAAAAACCAACCAAAACGCCCGGGGAAGACGCTCAGAGGAAATACAGCCGACTCAGCGAAACCTCGTCCGCCGCCTCCGACCTCAACGCCATCCCGTCGAGCGTCACCAGCCCGTCCCGCCCGTCGACCTGGACCTCACCGAGCCGCTTGTTGCCGACCAGGTCCGCAGGTCCGATGCCCCGCGTCCCGCGCACGGCCACCCTGCGCCGTCGCGTCGCCATGTCGTCGTACGGCCTGCCGAAGGACCCCGACTCGGCGGCGGCCCGGCTCACGAACGCCACCGACAGATCGGCCGGAGTGGCCCCGTACGCACCGAACAAGGGCCCCAGCACCAACGGTTCGCACGTGTCCGTAGCGGCATTGGGATCCCCGGTCACCCCGTAGGCGGGGAATCCGGCCTTGATGACCATCTGCGGTTTCGCCCCGAAGAAGGCCGGCCGCCACAGCACCACGTCCGCCAGTTTCCCGACCTCCAGCGACCCGACCTCGTGCGCGAGCCCGTGGGCGATGGCCGGATTGATGGTCAGCTTGGCGACGTAACGCAGCACGCGCGCGTTGTCGTCGTCCGGCCCGTCCCCCTCCAACGGCCCCCGCTCGGCCTTCATCTTCCCGGCCATGGCGAAGGTCCGCCGTACGGTCTCGCCCGCCCGCCCCATGCCCTGCGCGTCGGACGACGTGATCCCGATGGCGCCGAGATCGTGCAGCACGTCCTCCGCACCCATCGTCCCGGCCCGGATCCGGTCCCGCGCCATGGCCGCGTCGCCCGGCAGGTCCGTCTTCAGCGCGTGGACGGAGACGATCATCCCGTAGTGCTCGGCGACGGCGTCCCGCCCGAAGGGCAGCGTCGGGTTGGTCGACGACCCGAGGACGTTCGGCACCCCGGCCATCTTCAGTACGTTCGGTACGTGTCCCCCACCGCACCCCTCGATGTGGAAGGCGTGGATGGTCCGCCCCTCCAGGACCCGGAGGGTGTCCTCCACCGACAGGCATTCGTTCAGCCCGTCGCTGTGCAGGGCGACCTGCACGTCGTGCTCCTCGGCCACCCTGAGCGCCGTGTCGAGGGCCCGCGCGTGCGCCCCCATGTCCTCGTGGACCTTGAACCCGGAGGCCCCGCCCTCGGCCAGTGCCTCCACCAGCGGTGCCGGGTCGGAGGCCGAACCCCGGGCCAGGAAGCCGATGTTGACGGGCCAGGCGTCGAAGGCGTTGAACGCGTGCCGCAGCGCCCACGGCGAGTTGACGCCGACGCCCCAACTCGGCCCGATCTCCTGCCCGATGATCGTGGTGACGCCGCTGGCGAGCGACGCCTCCATGATCCTGGGCGACAGCAGATGGACGTGCGTGTCGACGGCCCCTGCGGTGGCGATGAGCCCCTCCCCCGGAATCATCGTGGTCCCGGTCCCGACGACCACCTCGACCCCGTCGACGGTGTCGGGGTTCCCGGCCCGCCCGATCGCGTGGATGCGGCCTTCCCGTATCCCGATCGACGTCTTCCTGATCCCCAGCACGGCGTCGATCACGAGCACGTTCGTGATCACGACGTCGCACGTCTCGCGTACGGTCGCCGCCTTGAGGTGCATGCCGTCGCGGGCGGTCTTGCCGAAGCCCGCGAGGAACTCGTCGCCGGGCCGCTGCGCGTCCGACTCGACGCGCACCACCAGCCCGGAGTCACCGAGGCGGACCCGGTCCCCCGCGCGGGGTCCGTGCACGGTGGCGTACTCGTACGGGTCGATGTGCCGGCTCTCGCCGGGCGCACAGTGCTCGCTGTGCCTGCTCGGGCGACTCATGCGCGTATCCCTTCCGGCTGGTCCGCTTCCGAGCGGTCCGCGCCCAGATATCCGCAGGCCACGGCCCTCGTCAGGGCCCGCTCCTTGGCCCCGTCGGCGTCCAGCGGGCCGTCGACCAGCCCGGCGAACCCGATCAGCACCCGCGCGCCCCCGATCGGCACGAGCCCGACCTCGACGTCCTGGCCCGCGTCGAAGCGGGTCGACGCCCCGGCGGGCGCGGCGAGCCGCATGCCGTAGGCGGCGGCGCGGTCGAAGTCGAGGCGCGGGTTGGCCTCGAAGAAGTGGAAGTGGGAGGTGACGCTGACGGGCACCGCCGCCGTGTTCCGCACGGTCAGGGTGACCACCGGTTCGGGCACGACGTCGGTGTCCGGCCCCGGCAGGACGGCCCCGGGTGCCTCGTCGTTCCTGACGTTTTCGTCAGTTTCGGCGTGCGCTCCGAAGGGATCGGCGACGGCGGCGAGCCGTGTCCCGTCGTCGAACACGGCCTCGACCATGACTTCGGTGACGACGTCGACGACCCCGGGCAGCACGTCGGCGGGCCCGAGGACGGTACGCCCCCGCTCGATCGCCTCGGCGAGCCGCAGCCCGTCGCGGGCGGCCTCGCACACGGTGTCGGCGACCAGCGCGGTCGCCTCGGGAACGTTGAGCCGCAGGCCCCGGGCGCGGCGGGCCCTGGCCAGTTCGGCGGCGGTGAACAGGAGCAGACGGTCCCGTTCGGTGGGGGTCAGCGGCATGCCGGCCCCACAGGGGTGACGTACATGGGGGTGGTTCCTTTCGCCCCCTGCAAGAGGGGAGAGGGCTGGAGAGCGCTCACTGTGGCACTGACTGAAATTTCAGTCAAGAGTCGAGACGTACGGAAAATCCTTACGCCGCACGGGCGCGCACAGGCGACTCCAGCCCACCCTCACAACCCCCGGGGGACGGGCCCCCTACAGCTGCCGCAGCCCCGCCACCTCGACCTCGATCGCCTCCAGCACCAGCGCACGCGCGTGCTCGATGCCGAGACTGCCGCTCAGCCACCGCATGCTCAGCCCCTGGATCAGCGCGGTGAGCCGCTCGGCGGCGGAGGCCAGCGAGGCCGCCGAGGCCAGCGGCCGCACCTGCCCGAGGAGGACCGCCACCTCCTGCACCCACTGGAGCGTGGCGCGGGCGAGGTCCTCCCGCAGGACGGGCTCGAAGACGGCGCTGGCCTGGAGTTCCCCCCAGGCAGAGCTGTTCTCCCGTACCTCAGGGGTGTCCTGGAGCTCCAGGAGCAGCACCTGCTCCAGCTCCTCGCGCGGACCGAGCGGCTCCGCGTCCGCATCCTCGGTGCTGGTGTACCGCTCGGCGCGGTCGTTGATGAACTCCAGCGTGTGGCGCAGAATCCCGGTGCGGTCCTTGAAGTGGTAGTAGATGAGGCCGGTGGAGACGCCGGCCTCAGTGGCCAGTTCCTCCACGCGGAGCCCGCGGACCCCGCGCCGGGCGATGACCCGGGCGGCTGCTTCAAGGATCTGAGTGCTACGAGACGCCATGCCACAAACCCTATCCGGCTGGTCAGGGCCCCCGGCACGACCGCCTACCGCTCCACTGGCCCTCCCACCTGCGAAACCTCCCCCGACCTGCGAAAACGACACCTCTTCGCACTCCCCCAGCTTGACTGAAAATCCAGTCAGTGTCACAGTGGCGACCGTCCACCCCCACATCCGCAGGTGCCCGCTCCCTCCGTGGAGCCTCCTGACAGCAGCACGTCGGCACCCGCGTGAACTCCGGGCCCGCGATCTCCGCGCCCGCGCGCGCCACCGCGCCGCACGCGCCCCGGCCGGATAGCCTCGCCAGCCCACGATCGGAGCCACCGTGTCCCCCCTCCTCCCTTCCCACCGGAAGCCCTCCCGGCGTACGACCCTGCGCGCCTTCGCCGGAATCGGCGGCGCCCTCGCCCTCGGCGCCACCGCCTGCGACCCCGAGGACACCCCGCGCAACGCCGCCGCGAACACCCCGGCGGCCGGTGAGTCCCCCACCCCGAAGCCGGCCGCCCGCCGCTTCGGCGCCGAGTGGGACAGCCACACCCGCACCTTCATGTCCTGGCCCGCGCTCGCGTCGGTCTGGGAGGAGGATCTCCCGTACGTCCGCGAGGACATCGCCCGCATCGCGCGGGCGGTCGGCGAGTACGAGGCGGTGGTCATGCTGGCCCGCCCCGACCAGCAGGCGGCGGCCCAGAAGGCGTGCGGCAAGCAGGTCGAGGTCATCCCCCTGGCGGTCGACGACCTGTGGGCGCGCGACACCGTCCCGGTCTTCGTGGAGGAGGGCGGCAAGGTCGTCGGCGTCGACTTCAACTTCAACGGCTGGGGCAACAAGCAGGAGCACACCAACGACGCCAAGGTCGGCCGCACGCTCCTCGCCAAGTACGGGATCCCGCGCGCCCAAGCCCCCCTGGTCGCGGAGGGCGGCTCCTTCGAAACCGACGGCGAGGGCACTCTCCTCGTCACCGAGAGCTCGATCGTCAACGACAACCGCAACCGGGGCAAGAACCGCGACCAGATCGAGAAGGAGCTGATCGCGACCCTCGGCGTCGAGAAGGTCGTGTGGCTGGCGGGCGTGCGCGGCCAGGACATCACCGACGCGCACGTGGACTCTCTCGTACGGTTCACCGCCCCCGGTGTCGTCCTCCTCGACCAGGCCTTCCCGGGCACGCCCCCCGACTCCTGGTCCCGCTCGGCCGACCAGGCCCGCTCGGTCCTCAGCAGGGCCACCGACGCCCGGGGCCGGAAGTTCGAGATCGTCGACCTCCCGCAGCCGGACCTGGACCGGATCACGGGTGAGGGCGACGACTTCGTCTCCACCTACGCGAACTTCTACGTCGCCAACGACTCCGTCTTCCTCCCGAAGTTCGGCGACCGCAAGGCCGACGACCGGGCGAAGGGCATCCTCCAGGACCACTTCCCGAAGCGCGACATCGTCCAGGTGCAGATCGACACCATCGCCTCCGGCGGCGGCGGAATCCACTGCTCCACCCACGACCAGCCCGGAAAGCCCGCCGCCTGACCATGGCAACCCCCACGCCCACGCGCACCCGCCGCCCTGCGCTGCTCGGCACGCTCCTGGTCCTCCTCACCGTCGCGGTGGCCGTACTCGGGGGCCTCTGGCTCCAGTTCGGCGAACGGGAGGACCAGGACGCCCGCACGACCGTGGGCGGCTCGGCCCCGGACCGTATCGACATCGACACGTCCGTCCAGCGCGTGGACGCGCTCGCCCGCGAACTGGTCCTGCGCGTCCGTGTCACCCCGCGCGGCACGTACGCCGAGGCCGGCGGCATCTCCCCCACCGAGGACCTGACCCTCCAGACCTCCCCCTCCGTCCGCGGCGACCTGACCTTCCCCGCCCACCGCCGCATCTCATCCGTCGACGTACCGGTCACGCTGACCGGCGGCGCGGTCACGGACTACCCCTTCGACACCTACGAGACGGACCTGGAGTTCGGCGCGGTGCTGGCCGGTGAGCCGGTCCCCGTCCGCATGTCGCTCACCAACGCCGACACCCTGTTCGCCCTCGATGTGGAGGGCACGACGGTCCGCGACGGATCGGGCCGGGACGCGGCGGCCTTCACGGCGGACGTGTCACGCTCCCACAGCGTCCTGGTCTTCGCCCTCTTCATGATGTGCGCGATGTGGGCACTGACGGTGGCCGTACTCCTGGGCGGCTGGTACCTCGTCCGCCACCGCAAGGGCCTGACCTGGCCCGCCCTGAGCTGGATGGCCGCAACACTCTTCGCCCTGGCCGCCTTCCGCAACGCGGCCCCGGGCACCCCACCGATCGGCAGCCTGCTGGACTACCTGGCCTTCTTCTGGGCGGAGGTGCTGATCGCGTTCTGCGTGATCGTCGTCGTGGTGAGCGGAGTCCGCCGAGAGGACCCCCCACCACTCTGACCCTCCGCCGTCTCACCCCGCCAGCCGCGCCAACCACGGATGCCCGGGGTGTACGAGCTCCAGCCACCCCCGCAGGGCCTCCCGCCCCGCCCGCCCCAGCAGCGGCAGCACCCCGTCGAAGTCCGCCTGGTCCTTGGCCCGTACCGCCTTCGCCTTGAAGAGCAGCACCAGCTCCGGCACCAAATAGGGAATCCCCGCCTCCGTCCGCTCGACGATCACCTCGTACGGCAGCCGCACGCTCGCGTCCCGCCGACAGACCCACATCCCGCGCTCATGCGGCTCGCGAAACACATCGAACTGGTACCGCCCACTCCGCGGATCACGAAACCAGGTCTGATGCGTGGCCGCCAACACCTCGGCCCCCGCCTCCTCCCAGACCCGCCCGGTCCCCACCGCATCACACACCAACTCAGGAAAGCACGCCCGTACCTCGGAAGAGCCTGCGGCGGGCACGGCGATCTCCAGGTCCGCGTGCACCCGCGTCTGCCCACCCCGAAACAGATCCAACGCCCACCCGGCCGCGACGTACCAGGGCGCCTCGACCCCACTCAACCGCTCCACGACCTGCTCGGGCCGCCAGGCCTGCGCCCACCGGGCATCGATCTCGTCATCACTGAACACGGCACCGCCGGGCGGCAGTTCATCCCTCATGCCCCCAGCCTACGAACCCCGGCCGCGCGCCGACCGGGGGCGTTGCGGTGCTTGGCGTCCGGTCGGCATCGTCGCCGAGGCGAGGGACGTGTGCTCCGCTGGTGCCGACGCCGAGCGGTCATCGCAGAATTCTGCATTCTGCGCAACGGCGGAACGCTCTTCGCACGTGGCAGGCAGGGGCCCGAACCGGCCCCAACGCATCTGGGTGGCCCGGGGCGTGCGGGCGTGGTTCAGCAGGCGGTGAGCATGCCTTCGCGGAGCTGGCCGAGGATGCGGGTCAGGAGGCGGGAGACCTGCATCTGGGAGATGCCGAGCTCCTTGCCGATCTCGGCCTGGGTCAGTTCCTGGCCGAAGCGCATGGACAGAATCTGCCGGTCGCGGTCGGAGAGAGCGGCCAGGAGCGGGGCGAGGGTGTGGAGGTCCTCGAAGAGTTCCATGCCGGGGTCGACGTCGCCGAGGAAGTCGGCGTAGGAGGCGGCGGTCTTGGTGCTGGACTTGTCGCCGGTGTCGGCGGGGAGGTCCAGAGAGCCGGCCGTGTACCCGTTGGCGGCGACGAGTCCGTCGGTGAGTTCCAGGAGCTCGGCGAGTTCGGCGACGGTGGGGTCGCGGTCCAGGACGGTGGCGAGCTGTTCCTTGGCCTTGGCCAGTTCCGTACGGAGTTCCTGGAGGCGGCGCGGCACGTGCACGGCCCAGGTGGTGTCGCGGAAGAACCGCTTGATCTCCCCCGTGATGTAAGAGATCGCGAAGGAGGTGAACTCGACCTCGCGGGTCAGGTCGAACCGGTCTATCGCCTTGATCAAACCGATCGTGCCCACCTGGATGATGTCCTCCAGGTCCCCGCTGCCCCGGTTGCGGAAGCGGCGCGCGGCGAACTTCACCAGAGACAGGTTCATCTCGATGAGGGTGTTGCGCGCGTACTGGTACTCCTGCGTGCCCTCCTCCAACTCGCTGAGCCGGTCGAGGAAGAGGCGTGTGATCTCGCGGGCGTTCTTCGGTGCGACGGCAGTGGGGTCGGCCAGGCGCGGCAGCGGGGTGCTTGCCGGGACGACGCGCTCGCTGCTCGTCTGCGTCACAGCTTCGATGCCTGCAGGTCAACAGGGGTTCGGCGAAGCATGAGTGCGGTCGGGTCCAGCGCGGACAACGCACTCGCCGAGTCCTTCAACGCGACCTTCAAACGCGAGACCCTGCAGGGACGAAAGAGCCGGCCCGACGCACGCCAGGCACGACTCGACGCCTTCCGATAGCTCCACCGTTACAACACCCGACGCCGCCACTCCCGCCTCGGACAACGATCACCGATCGCCTTCGAAAACGCCCTCCACCTCACACCAACTACGCTGGCACCAGCCGCATAACCCGTGTTCAAGAGTCAGGGTCAAGGCCCATCCATTACGTCCGCGCTGCCTACCCCGAGCGTTTCACCATCGACCCGACCCAGGCGTGACGAGGTGCTGTCTACTCCCCTCCGTCGCTGTTCAAGGCGGTGATTACGTGATCCAACTCATTCGGCATCATTGCAACAAAAAGAGCGCCCTCGGGAGAGGTGCACTCAACGATCCTGGACCCACCGTTGATCTTCACCGCCTCGCGCAACGACGGTGAACGCACGCTGACCCGCCGCAACCCTTTCGGAAGGGATACTGCCGCACCGGCCTTGGTCCGGGGCTCCCAGACCATTCCGGAGGGACCTATCAACAGCCGTCCACGAAGCCATCGTCCTTCAAGCGAAGGATGTCGGAGCAGGCAGGGAACCTTGATCGCATTTCCCTGAGCGGCACTGTCTGCACGTTGCTTCACTTTGCGGCGGAACAACCACGCCGTCAGCCCTGCCGCTGCCAGGACAACCGCGAGTTCGATCACCGGAGCATTCAAGCATCGCTGAACCCGCGTGCCCAGTCCGTCGAACACATGCCACTACCAGCAGGTTCGCTTCCAATCACCCTCCAGAATCCACGAACCCGCTGGTTTCGGGGTACCTGCAGTGGTCGTCCACGCGCGTGCGCATCACCCAGGCCGAGGTTGAACTCCTCGATGCCCTCTACCAGCGGTTCGTCGCTGACCAGAACAGCGATCTCGGGTTCGGGTGGCACGTCCTCAACGAGGAGCACCACGCCTCCGAGGGGGCCGTCGCGTGACGCGCAGCTTCGACGTCCGCTTCGATCCCGCCTACCCGCTGGCGAAGCTGCGCCTTGCGGACTACAACCCGCGCCGTCTCTCCCCCGAGTCCTTCGTCCGTCTCCAGGGTTCGCTGGGCCGCCACGGTGTGGTCAAGCCCGTCATCCTGAACGCGGACGGAACCCTCGTCGCCGGTCACCAGAGGACCAAGGGGCTGAAGGCCATCGGGCGGGAGACGACTCCGGCGATGATCCGCAGCAGAGGGTCCGCCTCCAGGACGAGATCAAGTTCAACCTCCTGCACAACCGGGTCGAATCCGAGTCCTCGCTCGTCTACGCCGAACCCGGACCGATCGGCCAGTGGTCCTGGATTCCGTGGCAGTCCATCCAGGTCGCCGAGTCGAAGAATCTCCCCTTACAGCAGGCGATCGCGTTCATGACCGCAGCTCACGGCGCGTGGGGGTCGGTCGTTATCGACGACCAGGGGCGCGTCGTCCTGAACGCCGAGTACGCGGCCGTCGCGAAAACCCAGCGGTTCGACGTCCTCGCCTGGACGTGCGCCTCCTCGGACGCCGCCGAGCTAGTGCAGGACCTCACGGGCGAGTACGGCGTGTACGACTGGACCGGCCTGGAGGACCAGGCCCCGGTGTGGAACCAGCACATCGTGCAGCCCAACCGGCTTCGCGAGCACTCCTCGAAGGCGAAGGCCGACCAGGTCCGCTACAAGTCCGAGGTGTGGGAACGCCTCGCCCTCCCCCGGATCACTACCTCCACACGCGTGGTGGACTTCGGGGTCGGCCACGGCAATTACGCCCGGCACCTGCGCGGTGAGGGCTACAAGGTTCAGGACTACGAGCCGTACCGCACCAAGGGCAAGTACGCCCTCGACATCCGCACGATCGTCGGCCAGATCCGCGGCATCGAACGGGAACTGCGGGAGCGGGGCCTGTACGAGGTGGTAGTGCTGGACTCCGTCATCAACGCCACGACGTCCCTGGACTACCAGCACTGGGTGCTCCTCACCGTGAACGCACTCTGCGCGGCCGACGGTCAGGCAGGCATCGGCACCCGCAACCTGGATCGGGAGCTGGCTTACGAGAACTCCGGGCACTCCATCAGCCGCGACTCGACCCGCCTGAACTTCCTCGACAACGAGAACGTAGACATGCGCTTCGTGAAGGGGAAGTGGCAGCGCATCCGCTATCACACCGCTGAGTCCCTACGCGGCCTGCTGCTGCGCTGCTTCGAGGGCGAATCCATAACCGGTTCGCGTCGAAATCGAGGCGCAGGACACTTACCGCATCATGTGGCTGGCAGGCGTCCGCGAGGTCGACCTCACACAGCACTGCCTGAAAGCGTTCGCCGAGTGCGACCGCCACGACGTCACCCACCGTCGGCGCATCCAGACTCTCTTGCTGCCAGCGTACAACCCGCCCGCCGCCTGGCATCTGTGCGCTCTGCCGATCCCCTGGGACTGGGGGCGGAACGCGCACCTGGCATTCGCGCACGCCGGGCGAAAATTGGGAGGGAGACGCCACCGTCCCCGGCCTGAAGGTGAAGCTGACCAACGCCCGCCCCATAACCGGCTGGGGTGAGCACAGCATTCCACCAAGGGTGCCTCTCCGCGGCAGCCACCGCTACCGATCATGCAGGAATTGGCAGTTTGGATGGTGGCCGCACCTCAACCGAAATATGCCGCATTCACAACGACGAGCCCGCGAGGAGACATTGGGCCTTCACGGGCAGTTAGCTCTTGACCATCTAAATTAGCCAGCGAAGCGGATGTGCTGGATGGTCGCGCTCGACCATCCAGCACATCTTCATTTCATGTCACTAGCGGCGAATCAGCACTTTCCAGCCTTCACCGCAACGTACGGGCGGCACTTCCCCGCAGGGTACGGGCCCTGCACAGGAACGTACTTCCACAGAATGTGGTTCGAGCACTTCATCACCTGGCTGGGATCGAGGCAGGCGTTGGGGTCGAAGGTCATCGCCTTCGCCTCCGTGTGATTGGCGGGAAGTGCCGCAAAAAGGGTGAGGCTGAACAGCCCGGTCAGGACCGCAATAAGCGTCTTACGCATGTTCTTTCTTTCTCCCGTTTACTGCGCCATTTCTCTGGCGCCGAGCGATCATGCTTTTCACGCAGGAGGCATGTCAAGGTCGAATAAAGGCTTCACATTCGGGAAAGGCTCGATAGAGATGGCGAGAATTGCGTTGCTTTGAGCACGACACAAGCAAGGCAAAAGCCGCAACTCAGTCACGCCAGCCGTTCACGTGACGGCAAAGTCAACCCATCGGTTCCACCAAGATCATCGAATTCTGAGATGCAGGTCACATGCATTCCATTCAAGATCATTTACCAGGAGGGGTGAGCCATGCCTTAAGGTGCATGAACACAGAAAGCGAACGAGAGGACAGCCCGTGAGGCGAAAGTGCCCCCTGCGGCTTGCCGGGATAGCGGTGGCCTCGCTGGCTTTTGTCACGGCCTGCGGAGCCGGGTCAACCGAACCCGCGAACACTGCAACTCAGGCCACTGCTAACGATGTTGAGATCAACGGCAAAACACCCTGTGCAGCTGTCAAAGCACAGCAGGGAAAGCTCCCTGTAAAGGGGAAAATCGAAGCCGTTGAGCCTTCTGAGGGTGCACCCCAGAGCGCGTGCGCGGTCACGCCAGACGAATGGGAACCAGGGCGAAGCCTTGTGGTCACCTTCGCCAAGCAGCAGGCTGCCGACTGGCTCAAGAGTCAGGGCATAGCCGAACCCTCGCAGAAGAAGACCACCGCGTACACAGTATTGAGCGGGAAGCTGCCAAACCAAAATCTCAGCTGCCACAGCGGAATTGACACCCCGTCAGGAAAAAGTGTCAATGTTCAGCTTTCCTCAATGGCAGGACAAGGGGTCGCAAGCAAAGACCTGTGCGGTGAAGCAGCAAACATCGCCGAGGCGTTGGCAAACGAGACCGGCAAGCAATAGCTGACCGTCCAACGAGACGCGCTGGCGGCCCTGTTGCCCGATACAACTTCGCACGACTCCCACCCCACCTTCAGTACAGGATCATGTAAGGGTGGCGTGGGGCCTGGGAGTTGTTCATGGGCCGCCCCAACAGGGCGATCAGGGCTGCGATCACCCAGCACCGTGCGGACGCGATCGACCTCAAGCTCGCCGGCATCGACTGGCTGACGATCGCCCGCAAGCTCGCCGCCACCCCGTCGATCAACACCGACGGGGTGGCGTACCCGCAGGGGTACGACATCGACAGGTACAAGCGCGGCCAGGAGCCTCCCACCGACAAACGCCTGATCGAACTGGCGTGCAAGGACGTCTCCAAGGCCCTCCTGGAGCGCACCACCGTCCTCGACGGGAACAGCCACGAGCTGCGGCAGCTGATGGTGGAACGCCTGGAACGGCTGTTCTTCACCGTGTACCGGGCGGCAATCCGCTCCGGCGACTACCAGGCCGTGGACCGTGCGGTGCGGATCATCGAGCGCAGCAGCCGCCTCCTCGGCCTCGACCAGCCGGTCCGTACGGAACTGACTGGTCTCGACGGCGGTGCGATACAAATCGAGACGACGGGTCTCACCGAGCTGGAACGCCTGATCGCCCTCGCCGGAACCACCGACGCGGCTGGGGATGCCGAAGGCTGATGAGGCTGCGGTCCTCGCCCTGTACCGGTCGCTTCCCGCGCACCAACGCCGTGAGACAACCGCAGCTTCCACCCCACAGCTTCGCGCCCAGCTCGTCCGTGTCGAACGCGAGCTGACGATGGACCGCTCCCCCGGTGCTATGGCATCGGTCCTCACCGAGGGCCGGGAGATGCAGGCCCCGCACCTCGCGAAGATCGACGCCGCGTTCGAGCGGGTCGCCGCCGGGAAACCGACGAAGCTCCCGCTGACGATGCCCCCGCGGCACGGCAAAAGCAGGCGGGCCGCCCGGTGGGCGCCGCTCTGGTACCTGCGCAGGCGTCCGGAGCACCGGGTGATGATCGCCTCGTACTCCTCCGACCTGGCCGACGACCACGGCCGGTGGATTCGCGACGCGATCCTCAACTACAGCCCCCAGCTCGGCATCAGCCTGCGCCCCGGCTCCTCGGCCGCGAACCGCTTCGACCTCGCCGGGACCGAGGGCGGGGCCGTCATGGCCGGTGTCGGAGGTGGCCTCACCGGCAAGGGCGCACACCTGGCGGTGGTGGACGACCCGATCAAGGACGCAGCCGAAGCATCCTCCCCCACCATGCGGAAGCGGCTGTGGGAGTGGTGGCAGGCCGTACTCCTCACCCGTATCGAGCCGGGTGGGTCCGTCATCCTCATCCAGACCCGGTGGGACGAAGACGACCTCGCCGGCCGCGTCCTGGCCGATGAGGGCGACCGGTGGACGGTCATCGACCTGCCGGCCCTCGCCCTCTCCCACGACGACGCGCTCGGCCGCCCCGTCGGCGCACCCCTGTGGCCCGAACGCTACGACCACGACGCCCTCACCGAGATCCGCCGCTCGGTCGGTGAACGCGTGTGGTGGTCGCTGTACATGCAACAGCCGCGCCCGCAGGACGGCGGCGTATGGGAATGGGCGTGGATCACCAACAACCGCACAGCGCAGCCCAGTTCCGAGGCATCGACCTCACTCGCATCGTCGTCGCCGTCGACCCGCGGGCGGCGAGTCCGCAGTCTGCGACGAGACCGGCATCGTCGCCGCCGCCACCGACCGCGACGGGCACCTCTACGTCCTGGACGACCGCTCCGGAAACCGAGGGGGCGGATGCGTGAGGGCGTGAGGCGTGCCTGCTCGCGATCGAGCTGCGGGCAGACGCGATCATCGTGGAGCCCAACTACGGCGGCGACATGTCGAAGCAGATCCTCAACCAGGCATGGCAAGAACTGCGCCGGGAGAAGCGCACGGAGAACATGCTGATGCCCGCCGTCCTGCCCATCACCGCGAAGTACGGCAAACGGCTACGCGCCGAGCCAATCGCCCAGCTGTACGAGCAGCGCCGGGTGC
Organism: Streptomyces sp. NPDC087440; assembly: GCF_044744005.1. Taxonomy (NCBI): domain Bacteria; kingdom Bacillati; phylum Actinomycetota; class Actinomycetes; order Kitasatosporales; family Streptomycetaceae; genus Streptomyces; species Streptomyces sp. NPDC087440. The sequence continues at coordinate 562,458 of NZ_JBIUXN010000001.1, forward strand.
ACCGCGTCGGTGAGTGGCCGGTGCTGGAGCAACAGATGGTGACGTGGGTAGCCGGGGACAGCCCGGACCGCATGGACGCTGCCGTGCACGCGATGACACAGCTTGCCGATCCGCAGCACAGCAGTGCGTCTTCCTCCGCCTATCGGGACGGTCGCCTTGCAGGACGTCGGTGAGCCAGCTCTCCCCCCAATCTGGCCTTGTTTTCGTGAACCGATGATGGCTTCGGTCCCCGTCACGGAATAGCTGAGCTGGGAAAATACCCAAAGCGGCCAGAACTGCCAAAAACAGCTCAGGGTTCCCCCGGATGTGCCGTGCAGCCGGTGCTCGTAACTTCCCGATTGCACGGATCTCGCAGCAAGAAGTCTCCAAGCCAATCGGCTCTCGAAGGAGGTAACAGCATGCGTACGAACAGCAAGCTCGCAGCCGCGATCGGTGGTGTTGTGCTGACCGGCGGGCTACTGGCAGGGACTGGCACTGCCGGGGCCGTCGGCGCCGAAGCCAACGTGCGGGCCCGGAGCGACTGCCCGAGCACGTACTTCTGCGTCTGGGCCGGTCAGAACTACACGGGCCGCATGCAGAAGGTCGCACAGAACAACGCCGACCTGACCCCGTATGTGGTCTTCCAGGGCTTCAAGTCCTGGTACAACCACGGTGCTTCCTGCGACTACAGGTGGTACGGCAACACGAACTACGGCGGATCGACCGGCATCATCGCCCAAGGTGCCTACGGAACCGGCGCTACGGTCTGGACCCAGAAGTCCAACAAGTGGGTGAACTGCGGCTGACCTGCTGTCAGCGACGTCCGGAGCCCAGCACCTCACTCCGAGCCCGTCTTCCGCCCGCACCGGGCGGAAGACGGGCCCATTGGGCTCCGTCCGGCCTGAACTGCCGACGGCCACACGAAACGCTCCCGTTCCGGCCCCGACCGCAGGGGTGGTCCGGTCAGTACAAGGTCTCGTCGGTCGCTTCCTCGAGAGAGGAGAAGATGTGGAAGGCGTCCGCGGGTGCCAAGACGACGAGCCGCTTGTGCACCAGCGGGAACAACGACCTAGCGAGCGTGGGCCGCTCCCGCCTGGTGTTGAGCAGCAAGCGGAGGACATTGGCGTTCAGGGATTCAGCCGCGACATGTCCACGACGACGGGTAGACCGGTCATCGCTCCGGCCTCCAAAGCCATGGTCAGCGGGTCCTGACGTGGCCACTCCTGATGTGCGTCGGCCGCCGTCCCAGAATCGGACGGATGACCTTGCAGGTCAAGGAGTATTCGAGGCGCGGTGTCACCCGCGTCCTGTGGCTCGTCAGATCGGTGCCGGCGGTCAGCTCCGGGCGGGTCGGCACGTGGCCCTCATGGATCACCGTCTTGAACCGGCTGCTCTTCGGGTTGACGCTCACCACTCTCGATGGTGACGGCCACCGACAGGCAACGCCTCCCGCGAAGCGCGCCTTGTCGATCGTTCCCCAACGGTTCTCTCGACAACCGGGATTGGCGAAGGCCCCCGTGCATCGGCTTCGAGCGCGTCGGGGGCCTTGCCACACCGCTTGGAAAGTGCCCATTCAGCGTAACAGCGTGTAGCTGAGGCATTCCCGGGCCTCAGACCGGACCGTCCTGCCGGTATTCCACTATGGCCAATGGTCTGTCGAGGAGGGGAGGCCGTCATGGCCGGGCGGCTTCGTGGTGAACCTAGCCTTGCCGCCGGGCAAGCATGGCCGGCAGCTGGACGTGGGAAAGCTGGAGGCCCTGGAGGCTGATCAGGGGGCAGGGGTTCGTCCGATGACGAACGGCGAACTGCCGCCCTTGGTGGGGGCTCAGGAGTACGGCGAGCTGTTCGGGGTGACGCAGGTTGCGGTGTCGCAGTCACTGAAGCGGCTCCCGGAGTGCGATTACCGGCTGTCTGGTTCGCGGCTGTGGCTACTGGCGACAGTGCTGGACGCGGCCGCGGACACGATGGCCGGTTCGCGGGGCGGCAGGTGGCAACTCCACGGTGGGGTGGCGGAGGCATTGCGGTCCGGCACGTACGAGGGGCCGGGGTCGGCGTTCGTCAAGCGCGGGCTGGCGGCAAAAAAGTAGCGGCCCTCGCGCTAAGGGTTGGAAAGGGCTGACCTCTTGGCCTCGTGGACAACGACTCGGACGGCCGGAGGCCTGGCTAGAGCGGGCTTCACCGAGGCGAGCCCGATCGGCCCCGCTTCTGGGTAATTCGCGAAGTTCAGTCTGTTTGGAGCGTTTGCCATGGACGCAAGTGCAGGCCCTGCCCTCGACGGCTGGCCCTCCTGGGACTGCACTTAACCGCGTTTTCCCGATACCCGCGGCGTCAGCGACTCACAGCTCAAAGCCTCTTTTTCCTGAAACTGTGATTCCAAATAGCAATGACCAAAACCGTCACGGTCACAAAGATGACAATCCCAAGAGCGGTAAACGTGCCATCACCACTTCGCATTCCAACGAAGATGGCACCTAGAGCAACAATGAGTGACAGGACTATAAAGATCAGCAACTTCTGCACTTCTACTCCATTCTTGTCGACAAAACGACGATAAACTTCGGGCCGCCCTCCGAAGGAGAGCGATCCCAACGGTGCGGGCTGGCATGCATCTCGCGAGGCATGCATACCAGCCCGCTCATCAACCTCACCTTGCTTGCGTTGAGCGGCGATCAGACCAGTTCTTCTTAGCCGATTGGCGCAGCTGAGTGCATTTAGCGGCTGAGTGAGTTACCCATAGGTCACTATGCTGGCGCCTGTTCGCGATCCAACCATGCCCACGGCGCAGGCAGTGGCACCTACAGCGACAAAACCGACGGGTCCGCCGAATACCTCTCCTGCTATGAGAAGACCCGAGGAGGACGCGGCGCCTACTCCAGCGGCGCAACCTGCGATGTCACTCACCAGTTGAGCCCCTATGTTGAGGGCGTCGGAGAAGCTGAACGTCCCCATCGGATCAATGCGGTTGACGGGGTCGCCCTCGGCGTACAGGTAGGGATTCTTCTCCTGACCCGAGGGGTCGGGGCTGGTGAAGCGGCCGATGCGGGGGTCGTAGTAGCGGGCCTTGAGGTGGTACAGGCCGGTCGGGTCCTGGTAGCCCCCGGCGAACCGGTAGGGCTGGGGCACCTTCTCGGTGAAGGTGCCGTCGACGCCGCGCGGGCTGTAACGGTACTCGTTCACCTTCGCGCCGGTCTCATCTGCCATGGCCAGGACGGAGCCCAGTGCGTCGGTGAGGTAGTAGTACGACTTACCCCCGGTCGTCATGGAGTTCAAGGTGCCCTGCGGCTCGCGGTTGAATCCCATGTCACCGGCGGGATCGGTCTTCCCCGACAGACCGAGCGGGCCGTTGTGGAAGGTGGTGTCGCCGTAATAGAGGCGCTCGGACTGGTCGGTGGAGCCGTAGGTGCCCGAGTACGTCTTCCCCGCCACGGAAACCGAGGTCTGCTGCGAGTGATCCGACCAGACGCCGCCGGTACGCGCCCGCTCGACCCCGCTGGCACCATCGGTCTCGTTGCCCGCCTTGTCATAGCCCCATCCGGCGGTGGATCCGGCGCGGGAGATGAGCTGGGAGGCGTCGTTATAGGTCAGGGCTATACCAGCTGGGCAGCCCTTGGCGGAACCCTGGGACGTGAGGTTGCCCGCCGCGTCGTAGCAGTACTGGTAGGACGCGGCGAGCGTGGTGCCCTTCTTCTCCTCGGAGTAGGAGAAGCGGCCCGCGCTGTCGTAGGTGTAGGTCTTCGTCAGGCCCATCACCCCGTCCGTGGACGTGCGGATCTTCGCGCCGTCCTTCGTCGCCGTTCCGGCCACGTAGGAGTAGGTGTACGAGGTGCTGGTGAGGGTGCCCTTGGGCGAAGTCGCCTTGATCAGGGTCGGACGACCGGACTTGTCCAGCGTCGACTCCTGGACGGTCCCACCGGGGTAGGTGATCTTCGTGCGCTTGTCGTTCGCGTTGTAGGCGTACGTCGTGGTCTTGCCCGACGTATCCTTCAACGCCGTTAGACGGTTCGCGGCATCGTACGCGTAGTCCGTCAGCCCCGTTGGGTCCTTGTAGGTGTCGACGTTGCCCGCGGCGGTATAGGTGAGCTCGGTCTGCGAGCCGTTCTGCAGGGTGCGGATGGTCTCGCGCGAGAGCGGGTCGAACTGGTACTTCATGACGCCGGTGTCGTCGGTGCGCTGGGAGAGGTTGCCGTCACCGTCGTACACGTAGCGCACGGTGGTGGAGGTGGAGGACACCTCGGTGATCCGGTCACGGCTGTCGTAGGTATAGACCGCCCCGACTCCTCGCCCGTCCTTGACCGTGTCGATGCGGCCGAGGGCGTCGTAGGTGTACGTGGTCTTGCCGACAGGTGCGGGCGGTGCCACCTCGATGAGGTTGCCCTTGGCGTCGTACTTGAAGGACGTTACCTTGCCGCGAGCATCCGTAACGCTGCACCGCTGGCCTTCGAAGCCGCCGCATTTGGGGGTGGCGGGGTTGTAGTCGTACTTCTGCGTGCCACCGCCCGTACCGGACACAGCAACGGAGGTGGTGTTGCCCGCCGCGTCGTAGGAGTACGTCGTCTTCTCACCATCGGCAGACGTCTGGGTGTTCGGCAGGTCGCGGCCGGAGACGGTGTTGTACTTGTCGACCGTTTCGGTCGCGCCGGTCGGCAGCTTCGCCGAGGTGGCGTTGTTGCGGGCGTCCCCCCCGTACTCGGTCTCGTTGCCCGGGGTCGCCCCCACGCCCATGGCGTCGGTGGCCGTCTTGACGTTGTGGTTGGCGTCGTACGACGAGGAACGGTTGTGGCCGAGGGCGTCGGTGGTCTTGGTGACGCCGCCGTCCTTGTTCAACTCGTAGGTGGTGGTGTGCTGTTCGGGGTCGGTGACCTTCGTCTTCTCCGACTCGTACACGTAGGTGAAGGTGGGTCCGGTGTGGCCAGTGCCGTTGAAGGCAGTGGCCCGCTGCATGGAGGTGACGCGGTTGTTCGCGTCGTAGCCGAAGTTGGTGACCCGCCCGTCGGGGGTGGTGATGCGGGTTAGGCGGCGCGAGGAGTCGTACTCAAAGACGGTCGACTTGCCCGCCGTGTCGGTGGTCTTCGCGAGGTCACCGGCCGGATTCAGGTCGAACACAACGGTGCGGCCGGTGTGGTCCTTGGCCTGCCACTGCGAGGCATCCGTCTTCACCAGGTCCACGAACCGGCCCGAGCGGGTCTCGGTCAGCTTGAAACCCTTGTGCTCCGCACCCTCGTCGTGCTGGGTCACCGTGATGGTGCCGTTGTTGCTGTCTGTGACCTTGGTGAGCGTGCCGTACTGGCTGTAGGTGTCCTTGGAGCCGGACTTGCGGTCGGTCAGGGTGAACGTGCCGTCCGCGTTCTTCTTCAGGTCCTTCGAGTACCCGGCCGGAGTCGTGTACGTCCCGTCAGCCTTCGTAGCGAACTTCACCGAGGCGCCGGTGGCGTCGTAGAGGACGAACTCGGTGTCGGTGATCTGCGCGTACCGTTCGTAGCCCTGCCACCACCGCTGGGAGACCTTGCCCCACGGCGCATCCATCGAGTTGTACGTCCGCGCCAGCTGCAGATTCTGGCCGACACCCGCGACGTCGAAGTCGGTGGCGGCGAGCATCAGGTTGCCGGTCGAGTAATTGACACGAGCAACCAGTGAGTCAGTGATACGGAAGTCGGAGATCTTGTGCCACGGCACCGACCCCTGCCCCTTCGGCACCTCCGCCGCCAGCGGGGCCGCCGCAGCGGACGGGGCCGCGAAGCGGGCCTTCTGCCCGGACTCCGCGCGCGCCTCCTGCGCCTTGCGCCACGCCGCTCGCTCTTCAGACGGCTTCGCTTCTGCCTGCGGCGCGACGGGCTTCGTTTCACCCACCTTCACTGGCGGGATCGGCAGGCTTCCGGCCTTCTTGCCCCATACCGAGTCAGCAGGCAGTGGCGGGGGCTTCACCGGGGCGGCCATCGCGGTCGGCAGGGCGCTGGCCCCTAGAGCCAGAACGGCCAGGGCAACAGTCAAGGAGCGTCTCGCCCGGATTCGGGCGTGCTTGTGCTGCAACTTCCCCCAAGGAAATGCGAACTGACGTGCCGTGATGGCCTCATAAGCCCCCGACAGCACACACATTTACATGGAACCTCCACGAACTTCAGGCCGTGCCCTCAAAGTTTTTGATCATGCGTGCGACGTTGGACACATTTCGAGAGCACAAACGTTGACATACTTGACTTCTCCACAGGGCCCTCAAGGTCACCACGTGAAGATCAGGCGCTGGCGCGAGAAGAAGGCTCAGGGGCGCTCCATCGAGAGGAAGCAGCGTCGCCCCGGGCGGGCGATCGAGGCATCCAGCTCACCCCGGTCCGCCACCATCGCACCCCACAGAAACCGCCATCCGCTTGCCGGGCCTTGACCCTGACTCCTGAACACGGGTTATGCGGCTGGTGCCAGCGTAGTTGGTGTGAGGTGGAGGGCGTTTTCGAAGGCGATCGGTGATCGTTGTCCGAGGCGGGAGTGGCGGCGTCGGGTGTTGTAACGGTGGAGCCATCGGAAAGCGTCGCGGCGTTCCATCAGCTCAACCCATGGATTCTGGCGAAGCTGGGGCGCTGACCGCCGACTGCGTCGACAAGGGGCTGAGGCGGGTGGGCATCCGGATGCTGTTCAAAGTGCTGCGCCGGCAGTACGGACGGGCCACCTCCGGCGACCCGTGGCGGCTGAACAACGACGACCGGTCGAGGTACGTGCGCCTACTGCTGGAGTTGCACCCGGAGTGGTCCGTCCTGTTCGAGACGCGGGGTCTCCGATCCGCCTGAAACAGGCCGCAACATTTCTACTCGTTAGACCTCTTGTGGAGATCATGTCTGCTGTTCCCAAGCTCCGTACCCGTAAGCCCACCGGCGTTGTGCCGTGGCCGAAGATCCTCCTCGAAGGCGAGGAGAAGGCAGGCAAGTCCTTCACCGCCGCCGAGTTCACCGGCTCGAAGCACACCGGCCAGGCGTACTGGCTGGAGCTCGGCGAAGACACTGCCGACGAGTACGCCGCCGTCCACGGTGCCGACTACCGGCTGATCGTCCACAACGGCACCTACCGCGACATCCTCGGCCAGGTGGAAGCCGTCCATGCGGAGGCCAAGCGGTCGCAGCTGCCGGGGAGCCCCCGGTGGTGTTGGTGATCGACTCGGTGTCGCTGCTGTGGCGGATGCTCGTGAACTGGACCAACGGGCGTGCCCGCCGCTCCAACTCGGGCCAGTCCAAGCTGAACCGGGACCCGGACGCCGAGATCAAGCCGTCGATGAACTTGTGGAACGACGCCACAGAGCGGTGGAACCGGGTGATGTACCTGGTGCGGACGATGTCGGGATCCTGGTGATGCTGGCCCGGGGCAAGGAGATCGCGGCCGTCGACGGGAACGGGGAGGGAACGGGGACCCGGATCCCGAAGACGAAGGACTGGCGGGTCGAGGGGCAGAAGTCGTTGGCGTTCGACGCGACCGCGTGGGTGCGGCTGCGCAGGGATAAGGATCCGCAGATCGTCGCTGCTCGGTCGCTGAAGTTCCGGGTCCCCCGCGAGGGGGAGCCGATGGAGGTCGCCGACTTCACAGTGGAGCGACTGGTGTTCGGGCTGATGGGCTGCACCTCCCATGTGCAGCCGGAGGCGGCGCCGAAGCTGACCGGGGACTTGGCGGAGGCGTGGCTGCCGAAGGTCGATGAGGCCGCGAAGTCCGGGGTGGACGGCCTGAAGAAGCTGTGGTTCGAGGTCGAGGCGGAAGTCCTCGCCACCCGCCGCAAGAGGAGCGAGCACACCGACAACGAAGCCGACCACCAGGCGCAGGCGTCGGCCGACGCCGCCGCCTGACCCTCAACTACCTGGTGGGGGCCCCGCATGTGAAGCCAGGCCGCCCCGCACACCACCCACGGAGAACAACGCCATGCGCCAGCCCACCCGCACCGACGTCCTGAACGTCCTCACCACCCACGACCGGCCGATGCAGCGGTACGACATCGCCCTGCGCACCCTGTGGGCCATCGGCTACGACCCGCAGACCTAACGCCATATCCGTGACATCAACACCCCCGACGTCGTTGCCGCGACCCGCCTCATCGACACCATGCGCAGCGACGGCACCCTTGTCCTCCAGACCACCCGCACCTGGGCCAGCCTCCTGGGAAGCCAGCACTTCCGCACCAACTCCCGGCACCACCGCATCGGCTACCACTGGTACGCCACCGCGCAGCAGTTCGTCCGATGGGGAGGACAGGCCAAGGAGACGCGGGCCCGCATCGACGCCATCCGCGCGCGCCTGAAAGCCGCAGCCTGCCCACCCTGTTCGCCGACACCTGCACCTTGGACGTACGCGGCGACGAAGTGGACGGCTCCAGCCCGCGGGCCGTCCGCACGCATCACAGCATCGTCACCGCCGAAGGTCTCGTCGTCGCGGAAGTCGACTGCAACCACGACCCCGAGGAGTGCGACTCCCAGGAACAGGCCGAAAACGACCGCAGACTCGCCGCCGCCACAGCCGCCCTGCTCACCGAGGCCGCCGCCGACCTGTCGTTCCTCCTCGGTCTCCTCGACAACCAGGCCGCGGCAGGTGCGAAGTGACCAGCGAAAGCCACGGCACAGGAACCTGGCTCCGCCCGGAATTCATCGGCCGCGAGGACGAACTGATCCACTTCACCGCGGCGGCGAAGCTGGTCGGTGTCGTCCGCGCCACCGTCTCGAACTGGGCAGCCCGCCACCCCGACGACTTCCCGAAGGTGGCGTTGCTGACCGGTGCCCGCCTGAAACCGGTGAAGTACGTGCCCGGCAGGAGTTCCTGGACTTCGCCGCCCAGCAGATGAAGCCCCGCACCCCGGGCCCGCGCAAAGGCCAGCCGCAGGCAGAACGGCGCCCGAGCGCCGAGATCCGGGCGGAGCAGATCGAGTATCACCAGCGGCAGGTGGAGCGGCTGGCCAAGCTCAGGAGGGTGCAGCGTCTCGCCCGTACGACGAAGGCGCTGAAGGAATCCAGGGCGAAGCTGGAGGCGGCGAGGTCGGGGCTTGCCGCCGAGGTGGAGGCAGTGCGGTCGGCTGTGGAGCGGGGGCTGCACGACTGACCTGGTGAGAGGGGTCGGGAGGGTTGCCCCACCCACGAACTCGACCGCACCCGCCACACCCTCTGGACCGGCACCTACCCCGGCCAAACAGAGTGCGAGGAGTACGGCTTCTACTGGCGCACCGGCCCCAACGGGTACGAACAGTGCAACGCCGACGACCCCGGCGCCGACCACGACTTCAACCGCCTCTACAGCGAGTGCACCTGGGACATAGCCACGCAGCGGATGGTCCTCCCCTCCTGAACGACACAGGTCTTGCCCCAGGAACACCCCAAGACCTCCTGCCACCTACGCCAGCTCATACGAGCCGCTTAGGTGCTGCGTAGGTGTCGCGAGAACGAACTGATTGCGGCACCCACCAGATCGCACTCTCGGCACGACCTGCACGTCTACCACCCAGAACCCGACGCCCCCGGTTCATCCTCCGGGAGGACGCACGGGGGACACGGGGGACAGGCGGGGGACAGAAGGGCGCAGCCAGTTCGGGCAGAATGAGGAAGGCGGCGGCTATCCAAACCCCTCGTCCAGCCGCCGCCACTGCCCGAAGAGCCGCTGAGCTGCGGTTTCATAGAAATAATCCACGTTGGAAAAGCCCGCCCCGCACAGCTCCGTTGCCCCGATTTCGGTCACGGGTGCATCCTCGCCCCCTTCAGCACCTTGTCCACCGCGTTCTTCGGGCCATACACCGCGAGGCCGACCAGGTCGAGGCCGGCCCGGCCCACGGCTCGGACGGCGGCGCGGTTGTCGCGGTCGTTGCCCGTGCGGAAGAGGTCCGAGGTGAAGACGGAGACCGGCAGCTCCCGTGACAGGGCCTTGGTGTGCGCAGCCGTCAGGTTCTCCTTCGTACCTTCGAAGACCAGTACCGGCTGGCGGAACATCGGCAGGTACGAGGTGTCGTCGGCGTCCGTGTAGGGCTCGCCGATCACCTCGGGGGCGATCGTGCCCAGGCCGCTGACCAGGAAGGCGGTCACGTTCAGCCGCTGCCAGGTCTCCAGGTCCTCGCGCAGCAGGATCGCGATCTTGGTGTCGAAGCGGACGGGGGCGGGGGCGGGGGTGGCGGTGTCGTCGGCAGGGGTGGCGGTGTCGTTTCTCATGGGTCGAGACTCGCTCGTCGGGCGGCGGCCCGTCTTGTACGTTCCTAGCGTGAGCCCCGCAGTCCCCCGGCGTGCGACACCGCCGGAAGTATCCGCCTGGCAGCCCGCGGTGCCGGGTGTCGTGGAGGTGTTCCACGCGCACTTCACCGAGCACGCGTACCCGATGCACGTGCACGACGTCTGGACGGTGCTCATCGTCGACGACGGGGCGGTGCGGTACGACCTGGACCGCTTCGAGCGGGGCACCCCCGGCGACACCGTGAGCCTGCTCCCGCCCCACGTCCCGCACAACGGCTCGCCCGCCACCGCGCACGGCTTCCGCAAGCGCGTCCTGTACCTGGACTCGACGCAGCTCGGCGATGACCTGATCGGCGCGGCGGTGGACGACCCGGATGTCGCGGACCCCCAACTACGCACTCGCGTGGGGCAGTTGCACGCGGCCCTGGCCCACCCCGGCGACTCCTTCGAGGCGGAGAGCCGACTGGCGCTGATCCGCGAGCGACTCCACTTCCACCTGCGCCCCCGCCTTCTCCTCCCCGGCCCCGTCCCCGGCCTCCGGGTCGCCCGGGACCTCCGCGACCTGCTCGACGCCCGCCTGCACGAGGGCGTCACCCTGGAGGAGGCCGCCGGGCTGGTGCACGCCCACCCCACCCATCTCGTACGGGCCTTCAGCAGCGCGTACGGGATCGCCCCGCACCAGTACCTGATGTCCCGCCGCGTCGATCACGCCCGCCGGATGCTGCTCGCCGGGCGGCCCGCGGGCGAGGTGGCGACGGCGGTCGGCTTCTACGACCAGTCGCACCTGACCCGGCACTTCAAGAAGGTCGTGGGCACCACCCCGGGCCGCTACGCGAAGGGCCCGGACACCGGTGGAGAGGCCGCCCGTGCGCAATCCTGAGCGGATCCGGGAGGAGGCCGGGCTGTCCGAGCGCCGGCTCGCGGGGGTGGCGCTGAATCCGGCCGCCCCGGACGACGTACTGCTGCGGCTGCTCGCGGACGGCGCGCCCGCCTGACGCATGGCGCCGTGCCGGGACCGGGCCCTGCCGGACGCGGCCGTCGTGCACATGATGACCAGGTACGACGACGAGTTCCTCGGGGGCCACTTCTACCGGCAGGTCTCCGCCGGACTGTGCCGCGCTGCCGGCCGAACCCGACGAGACGGTCCGCAAGCGGGCGGCGGCGCACGCGCGCCGAAGCGGCCGTGCGCTACCGGGTGTTGGCGGCACAAGACCGGTGGCGGGAGGAGCCCCGCCGCACCCCCAAAAGCCCGCCGGAGCGTAGGTTGGACGGTCATGAGCCCTCGTATCGCCGTGATCGGCGGCGGCCCCGGCGGACTGGCCTTCGCCCGCGTCCTGCACCGGCACGGTCTCCCCGTCACCGTCCTCGAACGCGACCCCTCCCGCGACGCCCGCCCACCGGGCGGCACCCTCGACCTGCACAAGGGCATGGGCCAACTGGCCCTGGAGAAGGCGGGACTGCTCTCCGCGTTCCAGGAACTGTCCCGCCCCGAGGGTCAGGCCATGCGCATCCTGGCCCCGGGCGGCGCGGTCCTGCGCGACTGGCAGCCGGACCCGGACGAACAGGCCAATCCGGAGATCGACCGCGGCCGGCTGCGCGACCTGCTGCTCGGGCCGCTGGAGGTCCGGTGGGGCCGTACGGTGGCCGAGGTGGTCCCGGGTGACCCCGACGGCACGCTGGTCCGCTTCGCGGACGGCAAGCAGGAGACGTACGACCTGGTCGTCGGCGCGGACGGCGCCTGGTCCCGTACCCGGGCGGCGGTCTCGCCCGTGGTCCCGCAGTACACGGGCGTCAGCCTGATCGAGACCTCCCTCGACGACGTCGACACGCGCCACCCGGACCTCGCCCGGCTGGTGGGGGACGGTTCGGTGGCGGTGTACGGGGTGAACCGCTCGGTGGTGGCCCAGCGCAACAGCGGGGGCCATGTGAAGGTGTACGCGCAGTTCCGCGCGCCGATGGACGGGCTGACCGGACTGGACCCGGCCGACACCGATGCCGTACGGGCCCACTTCCTGGCCCTGTTCGACGGCTGGGCCGCGCCCGTCCTCGACCTCTTCCTGCGCGGCGCCGCCTACGTCCCGCGCGCCCTGCACACCATGCCCGTGTCCCACACATGGACCCACGTCCCCGGGGTGACGCTGCTGGGTGACGCCGCGCACCTGATGCCGCCACTGGGGGCGGGGGCGAACCTCGCGCTGCTGGAGGGCGCCGAACTGGCCGAGGCGATCGCCGCCGCGCCCGACGCGCTGGACGAGGTCGTCCGTACCTTCGAAACCCACATGTGGCACCGGGCCGAACGCTGGGCCGGCTTCACCATCACGGGTCTCTCCCGCCTGGTGAGCCCGGACCCGTCCCAGGCCCTGGCGGTCTTCGACGCGGTCCAGCAGGAGCAGTAACAGTCGCGGGTGCGGGGAAAGGGTGCGCCCCCGCCGCCGTGGAGAGGCAGCGAGGGGTGCACCCCGTGCAGGAAGGGTCAGTGGGGCTGGGGTTCCCGGGACTCCGACGGGATCGACACCTCGACCGTCCGTCCGGACCTCCCCCGCAGCCCCGTCACCGCCACCCCCGCCGCGACGATCGCCGCGATCAGCGGTACGAGAAGAGCCGCGGGGTCACGAAGCGCCGCCCGGCTTCCGCAGGGCCTCGATCACGCTCGCGTAGCTGTCCTGGCCGTGGCCCTGCGCCTTGGCGCGCAGCATCGATGCCTTCAGGAGCTCGGGCAGGGCGTTGTCGACGCCACGGGCCTCCGCGGCGTGCAGCAGGTGGTCGATGGTGGTGATCTGTACGTCGACGGTGGCGTCGTCGCCCGGGTAGTCACCGGCGTCGATCTGGGCGGCGTAGGTGTCCATGAACACGCTGACCGTCTTCAGCCAGCGCAGCGCGACCTCGGTGTAGGCCTTGGCCTCGATCTTCTCCGCGCCGACCAGGGCGGTGCCGTGCAGCCAGCCGTTGAAGGTGGCCCACATGAGGCCGAGGAGCGCGGAGTCGTAGAGGGAGGCGAGGCCGGGGTCGTCGCCGAGGTGGATCGGGTCGCCGAGGGCTTCCAGGGTGGGGCGGTGGGTGGCGAAGACGGCGGGCGAGCCGCTGTAGAGGAACATCACCTCGCGGGTGCCGACGCCGGGCGGGGTGGTCATGATGCCGCCGTCGAGGTAGTCGACGCCGTGCTTCTCGGCCCAGGCGGCGGCCTCGTGGCCCTGCTCGGGGGAGCCGGAGGTGAGGTTGACGAGGGTCTTGCCCGCGAGGGAGGCGGCGAAGGGGTCCAGTACGCCGAACAGCGCTTCGTAGTCCAGTACGCAGGCGATGATCAGCTGGTTGGAGGCGGAGGCCTCCTGCGGGGTCGCGGCGAGGCGGGCGCCCCGGGCGACGAGCGGCTGGGCCTTGTCGGGGGTGCGGTTCCAGACGGTGACCTCGTGGCCTCGGTCGAGAAGGGCGGCGGCGAGGGCGGAGCCCATGTTGCCGAGACCGAGGACGGTCACTGCCTGCTTGCCATGTGCTGACGCGTCGTCAAAAGACATTCCATTGCTCCGTGTTCGGCCGCTTTCGCGGCGTTCGATCTCGTGCATCAAAGATCGCAGGGCACGGGGAACGACAACAGTGGCAGCGGTGACGCCCACCACCAAATTCCTGCCACCTCGTCGTCTAGGCTGCACGGCATGAGTCCTGGTTCCGTGGCCGTCGTCGTACCGGAAGACATCGGGGTCCCCTCGTGGGACCTGTACGAACTGAGCATCCCGCTCACCGTGTTCGGGCAGCCGCCGCCCGACCTGACCATGCCCTGGTACGACGTGAAGCTGTGCCGGGCGGAGGCCGGCCCCCGCAGCACCGCCGGGTCCGAGTACGGGCTGTCGCTGCGCACCCCGTACGGGCTGGACGACCTGGTCGGCGCGGACACGGTGATCGTGACCTCGGTGCCCGACCCCGTGATCGAGGAGGGTGCGCCGATGGATCCGGCGCTGATCGACGCCCTGCGCCGGGCCCATGCGGCGGGCGCGCGGATGATGTCGCTGTGCACGGGGGCGTTCGCGCTCGCCGAGGCGGGCCTGCTCGACGGGCGGCGCGCCACCTCGCACTGGGTGCACAGCGCCGAGCTCGCCGCCCGCTATCCGAAGGTGGAGGTCGACGACTCGGTGCTGTACGTGGACGACGGCGACGTCCTCACCAGCGCGGGCGTGACGGCGGGGCTCGACCTGTGTCTGCACCTGGTCCGCCGGGACCTGGGCGCGCATGTCGCGAACCAGCTGGCCCGGCTGATGGTGGTGCCCGCCCATCGGCCGGGCGGGCAGGCGCAGTTCATCGACCTGTCGGTGCCGGACGACGACTGCGGGAGCCTGAACCCCGTCCTGGACTGGGCCCGCGCCCACCTGGACGAGCCCCTGACCGTCGAGGACCTGGCCCGGCGGGCGGCGGTGAGCCCGCGCACCCTGCACCGCAGACTTCAGGCGGCCACCGGCACGACGCCGTTGCAGTGGCTCCTCAACCAGCGGCTGGGCCGGGCGCAGAGCCTCCTGGAGTCGACGGACCTGCCGGTCGAGAAGGTGGCGGAGCTCAGCGGCCTGGGCACGGCCAACAACCTCCGCCACCACTTCCTCAAGCAGGTCGGGGTGTCCCCCAGCGACTACCGCCGGGCCTTCCCGCGCACCCTTGCCGGGGCATGAGGACCGCAGGGGTGCGGTTCGCTACCCGATGCGCTGCCGGAGGCTCGTCACCTCCCTCTCCCACGCCTCGGTGAACATCTCGTGCAGCGTTGCCACCGGCAGCACCCGCAGGTAGGGGGCCAGGACCTGGTCCCGCCACAGCGGGCGCACCGCGTACGCGGTCAGCTTGGCGGTCTCCAGCGGCAGGTGCGGCGCCTTGAGCTCGGTCCACTCCCCCGGCAGGAACAGGGTCCGCCCGGCGCGGGCCCGCTTGGCCTCCAGCACCGCGCCGGTCGCGAGGAGTTCGGCGCGCACCTCCGTGTGCCGCTTGGGTGTCCAGCCGTTCCACCGGCGGACGTCGCGGTCGGTGGGCGCGGGGAGCGCCGCGAGCTGGAGGTAGAGGGCCGCCGCGTCCTCGCCGGTGCCCAGGTGTGCGGCCGCGCGGGCGACGAGGTCGGGGCAGGACTGCCGGGGGTCCGCCTCGTACGCCCCGTCCGGTACGGCTCCGGAGCGCGCCCGGTGCATCATGCGCTCCAGGCCGCCGCCCGGGAGCAGGGGTGCCAGCCGGGCCAGTTCGTCGGTCAGGCCGGTCTGCTCGCCCAGCTTCCGCAGGGCCTCGGGGCCCTCGACCAGCGCGGGCCGCAGGAAGGCGGTGCCTCCGGGGGCGCAGACGACGAGCGGCCCGCTGTCGTACGGAACGACGTCGAACGGTCCCTCCTTCTTGCGTGTGTCCAGCGCCACCGGCAGGCGGGTGGGCCCGAACCGTTCGGCGATCTCCTCGGGGGTGCCGTCGACCTTGCCGAAGCGCAGCTCCACCAGCATTTCCGGCCGGGCGAGTTCGGTGCGCATCCGCTCGTAGAGGTCGTACGCTCCGGCTGCTGCCGGGTCGCCGACGGGGCGGTCCGTCCACGCCCAGGCGAGGGCGGACGCGATCGTCCCGTACGGGATGCCGATCGGGGTGCGGTACGGCAGCGGGGGCCCGGCCTCGGGCACGGCCCTGACGTCCACTCCCGAGCCCCAGGTGCTCGCCGCCAGTTCCCAGCCGACGGCGGGCACGGCCGTGTCTCCGTCGGCCTCGTTGCCTCCGGGCGGCATGATCGGGCCCGGGTGGGCCTCGTAGCCGCCCGCGAGCCGCCGGGCCCAGGCCTCCGAGAGGTCGAGGTCGCTCTCCAGGGCGTCGGCCGTCGCGTCGTCGACGGTGGGGCGGGCCCCGATCCGCTCGCACCAGACCGCCGCCATGCGTTCCACGGCGGTTTCGACGCCGCCGGGCCGCCACAGCTCGGCGGGGTCGTCGGGGAGCGCGGCGGCCAGGAGGGCGCGGCGGCCGTGCGCGCCGAGGCGGGTGCGGAGGCGTTCGTACGTTTCGACGGTCTTCGGGGTCGCCTTGTACGGGGCCTTGCGGGCCTGGGCGCGGTCAGCCTCGGGGTCGGGGTCGCTGACGAGTCCGGCGATGACGAGGCGGGCCAACGCCCTGCGTACGCCGGTCAGTTCGGCGAAGCGGGCGGCCGCCGACTCGGGGAGCGGGACCGGTCCTTCGGCGTCCA
The DNA here is from genome assembly GCF_044744005.1 of Streptomyces sp. NPDC087440. Lineage (NCBI taxonomy): Bacteria > Bacillati > Actinomycetota > Actinomycetes > Kitasatosporales > Streptomycetaceae > Streptomyces > Streptomyces sp. NPDC087440. Next base: position 578,781 of record NZ_JBIUXN010000001.1, read on the forward strand.
CGGCCGTGACGAGCGCGCGGAGGCGGGATGCGTCGTCCCGTTCCATGCGCACGAGCCGGGCTTCGGGCAGGGGTTCCGGTGTGGCGGGCAGGGGTTCCGGTGTGGCGTCGGCGGCGGCCGTGACGTACCAGTGCTGTCTTCCTCCGGCGCGCATCCGCGCCGACGCCACCGCCGCGCCCTGGGCGCGCAGGGCGTCCAGGGCCTCGGTGTCGTCCGTGCGGCCGGTCCACCAGCGGCTGCCCTGCCGGGCGAAGGGCTGCTCGGCCCAGGTGTCCAGGAGAGCCAGCAGTGCGGCCCGGGAGGTGTCCGGGGTCGGGGCCACCGCAGCCCGCCAGGCCACCGCGTCGATCGTGCCCAGGAGCTGCGACCAGTCGTGCGGCGGGGCGGGCGGGGAGAGGCGGCGGACCTCCTCCGCGACCGTCCCGGCCAGGCAGGCTCCGTCCGTGGCCAGGGCGGTGAGCGTCGCCGGGAGGGTCGCTTCCGGGCCGGGGCGGTGCGTGGGGCGGGAGCCGTCCGTGACGAGCCCGTGGAGGGCGGGCACCAGGTCGGAGTCGGGGGCCGCCCGGCGCGGTGTGGCGGGCGGGGCCTCGGCGAGGAGGGTGACGCGGCGGTGGAGTTCGCGGCGGCGCGTCTCCACCCGGGCAGCCCGCCGGGCCACGGCGGCGACCGCCTCGACGAGGACCGGGTCGGTCACGGCGGGCAGTTCGCGTCGCACCGCGAGGGGGAGGGAGTCGGGGTCGGTCAGGGCGGCGGTGAACAGGGCGTCCGCCGTCTGCGCGGTGACGGTGCGCAGGTTGCGGGAGGCGGCCGGTTGGCGGGTGCGCAGCAGGTACCAGAAGGCGGGCGGGACGGCCACACCGCCGGACACGGTGGCACGGCGGCTGGAGTTGACCGGACGGGAGTGCTGGGGTGCGGTGTGTCCGTCGAGCTCCCACAGGAGGGTGCCGTCCGCCGCGTAGGCGCGTACTCCCGTACGGGTCTGGGCCTCGGCCAGGACGACGTCCTCGACCGCGCCCTCGGGTGCGGCCCACAGGCCCCAGGGTTCCTGGCCCTGCCGGTCGATGTCGAAGCGGGCGCTGCGGCCGTCGATGCTCTCGACCAGGTAGTGGTCGGGGGCGTGGTGGCGGTGGCGGGTGCGGAAGAGGACGCGGGTGCCGACGAGGCCGTCCTTGAACCCGAGCGGGGAGTCGGTCAACCCTGCGGGCAGCGGGGCGAGTTGGAGGGCTTCCGGGGCGAGGGACAGGTCGGCCTCGGTACCGGGGTCGGGGGCGCGGCCGGGGAAGTCGGGCAGGGGACGTACGCCTTGGCGCTCGCCGGTGACCCGGTGGACGGTCTCCCAGGGTCGGCGGCCGAAGACGGCGTTGGTCCAGACGTGGGCGCCGTCGCCGAGCTGGAGTTCGTCGCGGTCGATGCCGGATTTCTCGCCGGGGCGCAGTACGCGTCGGCCGCCGTGTCGACCGCTGCCGTCGGCGGTCTCGAACTGGAAGCCGTACGCCCCCTTCAGGCTGCCGTCGAACGGGACGAGGCCGCCCGATTCGTCCGGGGTGAAGGGCTCCTCGGGGCGGTCGGCCCACACGGCGGTGTCGCAGTGGTACGGACTGGGTTCGAGGGTCCAGCTGACGAGGAAGGAGCCGCCGACGTAGTGGACGGCGTACATGGTCGCGCCGTCGGGAATCGTGAAGCGGCAGGAGCCGCGCTCCCCGTCGGGGGCGACGGCGATCGCCCGGTCGCGGCCGAAGACGGTCAGCACCGGCCAGGTGGAGGTCACCCCTGCCACGCCCGGCAGGGGGCCGTCCTCGTCGGTCGCCAGTTCGGCGTACGCCGATTCCAGGGCGGGCCAGGCCAGTTCCTCGGGCAGTCCGGCCGTCAGCGAGCGCCGCAGGGCGCCCGCCGTCCCCGCCGCGTCGAGGGCGTCCGTGATGCCGTCGAGGGCCGACACCGTGGGGCGGTCGAGTACGGTCGCCAGCTCGGCGATCGCCTCCTCCGCCCCGGCCATGCCGCCGCCTGCGACGGTGTCGAGCAGCTTGCCGACCCGGGTGGCCACGCCGTGGGCGATGCCCTCGTTGCCGGGCAGCAGGGTCACGGCCGAGCCGGGGCGGCGGCCGTGTGCGGGGTTCCGCTGGGGCAGCAGGCCGGCGTGGACGGTGCCTTCGAGGCGGGGGCCGAACACCGGGTCGGCGGCGAGCGCGGCGAGGTCGCGGCGGGACTTCTCGCCCCAGAAGCGCATCCCGATCTCGGCGCCGGGGTCCACCACCGGCACTCCGGCGGCGAGGCAGGCGTCCAGGACGTCGGCGTCGAAGCCGTGCCAGGAGTGGCGGGTGGTGTGCAGCGTGAGCGGTGTCTCGGCCGCCCGCAGACGGGGGCCCAACCGGCCGACGAGGTCGAGGAGTTCCTCCGGCAGGGGCTGGCGGGCGACCCCGCCGCCGGACTGCGCCGCGTACTGGTACATCCGAACGAAATTGCTCACCCAGTGGGGCAGGCCGCCGTCCGGCACGATCCGTCCGGCCTCCATCGCGGCGGTCGCGCCGGAGGCGATGAGCAGCCGCAGCCAGGGGCCGCCGTCGGTGACCCCGTCGGGAAAGACGTCGAGCAGACCGGTGGCGATCTCGTCCGTCGGCGGATGGGCGGCCAGCAGGGGGCTGGCGGCGGTCAACAGGGCGTCCGGCACGGCTTTGCGACGGGTCACGGCCAGGACCGCGCCGACCGTCCGCGCGGCCGCCGCGTCCCCGTACCCGGCGGGCTTGGCGGCCGCCCGTACCCGGCGCACCAGGTCGGCGGGGAGGTCGGCCCGCGAGCGCGCCCAGGCGAGCAGGAACTCCTCCAGCGCCGTGTACGCCTCGGCCGGGGGCAGGGCTTCAGTGAGGAAGCGCTGGTGGGCGGCCAACTCCTTGGCGGGCACGGCCCCGTGCCGCGCGAACAGCAGCGCGTTGGCGATCCGGTGTCCCGTGGCGACGGGCAGGGCGTGCTGCGTCTCGGCGGCGCGCGCGGCCGCGTAGGCGCGGCCCGCGGCGCGGCGGCCGCTGCTGCCGTTGCCGAACAGGCGGTGTCCGACCGTGTCCCAGAACCACGGCAGGTGCGGCGGGGGCAGCCGCTTGGCGCGCGTGGTCATGGTGTCGACGAACCGGCCCGGTCTGTCCCAGGTCATGGACAGCTCGCCGTACAGACCGTCGACCAGTTCACGCGCGGCCTCGGCCGTGCCGGGGTCGTGGGCGGCGGCCCAGTCGGCGTACGTGGTGGAGACGTGCGCCTTTCCGGCGGGGGGCAGAAGTCCGTCGTACGCATCGGTCATGTTCTGGATCGTCGCACGCACCACTGACAACGCCGCCCGGCCCCTGTGCCTACCACCAGTAGGCGGGGTACTTGTGATCGACCCGGTCCACCTTGCCCACGAGCACCCCGGCCCCGACGATCACAAGCGTGGCCAGCGTCAACAGGCCGACGAAGTGCAGTGGTCGGGGGTCGGTCAGCACCACGATCACTGCGGTGGCGGAGGCGGGCGAGTGCGGGGTGCGCGCCCAGGCCATCGCGCCGATGGTGAGTCCGGCCGCGACGGCCGCCGTCCACAGCGAACTGCCGCCCACGGCGACGGCGGCGAGTCCGAGCGCCGCCGAGATGAGCTGCCCGCCGACGATGCTGCGGGGCTGGGCCAGCGGCAGGGCGGGGGCGGCGAAGACGAGGGCGGCGCTGGCGGCGAGCGGGGGTATGAGCAGGGGTTCGTGCAGGACGACGCCGAGCGCGACGAGCAGGAGCATCACGGCGACCCCGCACACGGTCATGGCCGCGACGGTCGGCAGGGGGGCCCGCGCGGGGGCCTTCCCGGCGAACACGGCGGCGCACCGCTGCCAACGCGTGGGACGACAACCGGTTTCCACCGACGCCTGCACCTGGGGGGTGGCGGGGTTCAGGGTCGTGGCGTCGGGCACGAACGTTCCTTCCGTGGTGTCGCCGGGGCCGGGGGACGATCCGGCGGGCGGGCTGATCAACTCAAGCTAACGGCTCAATATATCGGGGGGCATTAGCTAGAGGCATCCGGCGTCCACCCGGCAAGATGGGCGGATGGGCGCCCGCACCGAACCCCCGCCGCACGACCGGCTCCCCCTGACCGGTGAGCCCCTCCCCCTCGACCTCGTCAACACCACCTTCATCAGGGGTGGAGTACGGGGTCAGCTGCTCGACGCCCTCGGGGAGCCCGGCGACCTGGACCGGTGGCTCGCCCTGCACCGCGGCGGCTTCAGCGACGACCTCGCCCGCTATCTCGCCGACCCGCCGCCCGCCGGGGACGTCCACCTGGCCCGCTTCGTCGAGCTGCGGCACGCGCTGCGCGGGCTGGCAGGGGCCAGGGCCCGTCGACGTACCCCTGGCGTCAGGGACGTACAGGTGGTCAACGCGGCCGTACGACTGGCCTCCCGCTGGTCGGAGCTGGACGCGTTTCCCGCTGCCGACGCGCGTTCCGCTCTGGACGCTCGGTCCGCCTTTGTCGCCGTGCCGCGCTGGCCGGAGCCCGATCCGTTGCTGGTGGCGCTGGGGGAGGTGGCGGCGCAGGGGGTGCGGCTGTTCACAGGCGAGGACGCGGAGAAGATACGGGCCTGCCCGGCGCCGGGCTGCGTCCTGTACTTCCTGAAGGTTCCGGTACGCCGTGAGTGGTGCACGGTGAGCTGCGGAAACCGGGTCCGGGTGGCCCGGCACAGCAGGCGGATGCGGGGGTATGACGGGTCGGCGGGGGCCGGAGGTTGATGCGCTCCCCCTCACGACCGGCACGGTCGAACCGCCTGCTTAGCATGGCCCGATGGATCTCTCCCGGCTTCCCGCAGACGCACGACAGCGACGCCGCTCCGAGATACGCGAGTTCCTGCGCTCGCGGCGGGCCCGGCTCTCGCCCGAGGACCTGGGCATGCCGGGCGGCGGAGGACGGCGCACGCCGGGGCTCCGCCGCGAGGAGGTGGCCGTGCTCGCCGGAGTGGGGGTCTCCTGGTACACATGGCTCGAACAGGGCCGGGAAATCAACGTGTCCGAGGACGTCCTGGACGCCGTCGCCCGCGTCCTGCGGCTGGACATCGCCGAGCGGGAACACCTCTATCTTCTCTCCGGGCTGAACCCGCCCCGCGCCCGTCCGGCGGACCGGGAGGTCTCCCCGGGGCTCCGCCGGGTGATCGACGGCTGGCTGCCCCGCCCCGCGTACATCATCGACCGGCACTGGAACCTGCTCGCCGTCAACCGCGCGGCCCGGCTCGTGTTCGGTTACGACGAGGACGATCACAGCTGCCTGGTGAGCTTCTTCACCCGCGCCCGCTTCCGTACCGCCGTGTGCCACTGGGAGGACGCGGCACGGGAGATCGTCGGCCAGTTCCGTGCGGACGCCGCCCGCTACCCGGACGACCCGGAGTTCGGGCGGCTGGCCTCCGACATGTGCGCGGCGAGCCCCGCCTTCGCCGAGATCTGGGCCGAGCACCCGGTCGGCAGCGCGCCCCAGGGCACCAAGGCGCTGCACCATCCCGAACTGGGCGAGCTGGTCTTCGAGTACGCCACCCTCCCGCTGCCCGAACTGCCGGGCCACCGGCTGCTGCTGTACACACCGGCGCCGGGCACCGGGACGGAGGCGCGGATGGCCGACGTCCTCACCGAGGAAGCGACCACCGGCCGAGGGCGATGAGGGTGGTGGTGACAGACCCAGGTCCGACCGGCTCTGCCGCACGCGCTCGACCCGCTCGACGATCGTGGGCATGAAGCGATTCACCAACAAGACGGTCCTGATCACCGGCGGCACCAGCGGCATCGGCTTCGCCACCGCACGCCGCCTGCTCGACGAGGGCGCGTACGTCGTCGTCACCGGCCGTGACCAGGCCCGCCTGGACGCCACCCTCACCCGCCTCGACGCCGCCCCGGGCCGAGCGCTCGCGGTACGGGCCGACGTGGCCTCCCGGGCCGAACTCGCCGTACTCGTACGGCAGATCGAGACCTGGCGCGGCAGCCTGGACGCCGTCTTCGCCAACGCGGGCGTCGGCGTCTTCAAGCCGAGCGCCGAGCTCACCGAGGAGGACTTCGACCACACCGTGGACGTGAACTTCAAGGGGGTGTTCTTCACCGTGCAGGCCGCCCTGCCGCTGCTGCGGGAGGGCGGTGCGATCGTCGTCAACGCCTCCTGGACCCTGCACCGGGGCCTGCCGGTCGCCTCCGTGTACTCGGCCACCAAGGCCGCCGCGCACAACCTCGCCCGCACCCTGGGCGCCGAACTCGCCCCGCGCGGCATCAGGGTCAACTCCGTGAGCCCGGGCTACATCGACACCGAGATGTACCGGGACGCCAACCCGGACCCCGGCGCCGAGGCCCTCAACTCGGCCGAGGTTCCGCTCGGCAGCCTCGGCCACCCCGATGACGTCGCGGCCGCCGTGGCGTTCCTCGCCTCCGACGACGCCGCGTACGTCACCGGCCAGGACCTCGTGGTGGACGGCGGGCTTCTCGGCTCCGTGCCCGCCGGTCGCTGAGGGGGCGTACGAGAGTGAAGAGCGTACGGACGACTGCGGTTGCCGCCGTGGAGACATCAGCCGACGTCCCCCTCGCGGGCCGTACGGCGCGCAGGCCGAGGCCCGTCGTCGCGCTGGTCGCGGTGCTGCTCGCCATGCTGATCCTGCCGACCTCGGTGACCGGGTCGGGGGTGGCGCTGCCGCACATCGGGCGCGACACGGGCGCGTCGCTCGACGCGCTCAGCTGGGTGGTGCACGGCTACAACCTGACCTTCGCCAGCTTCATGCTCGCCTGCGGCTCGCTGGCCGATCTCTTCGGCAGGCGGCGGATGTTCGCGGCGGGCGGTGTGCTGTTCACGGTGGCGTCTGCGGCGAGTGCGGCAACGAGCGAGATCGTGCTGCTCGATGTGCTGCGCGCGCTGGCTGGCATCGGCGCGGCCGCCCTACTGACCAGCGGAAGCTCGCTGCTGGCCGCGACGTTCACGGGCGCGGCGCGCAGCCGGGTGTTCGCCGCCGTCGGGATCGTGACGGGCGCCGGGCTCGCGCTGGGGGCCATGGCCGCCGGAACGCTCGCGGACGCGCTGAGCTGGCGTGCCTTCTTCGGGCTGCACGCGGCGTTGATGCTGCTCGCTCTGTGCGCCGTGCCGTTCCTCGGCGAATCGCGCGGCGAGGCGACGGCCGCCCGCGTGGACTGGGCGGGTACGGCAACTTTCGTCGGCAGCCTCTTCCTGCTGCTGCTCGGCATGGTCGAGGGGCCGCAGTGGGGATGGGGCAGCGCGGCGGTGCTGGGGCTCTTGGTGGGGGCGGTGGTGCTGATGGGAGTGTTCGTGCGCGTCGAGCGGCGGGCCGCGTACCCGATGCTCGACCTGGAGCTGTTGCGCAACGCGCCGTTCATGGCGCTGTGCCTGATTCCGGTGGTGGTCAGTTTCTCCTTCGTGGTCCTGCTGCCGCTGCTGCCGAACTACCTGCTGGTGGCGAACGGTGCCACGAGTGGGGCGGCGGGCGCGACGATGCTGTGGATGACGCTGCCGATCCTGCTGGCCCCGCTGGTCGCGGGGAGGCTGATCGGGTGGGGGCTGTCCCCCCGGAGCGTGTTCGCGCTCAGTCTGGTGTGCCTGACCGGCGGGGTGGGGTGGCTGGCCGCCGTGCTCGCGCCGGGGGCGGGCGCCGCGGTGCTCGCCGGGCCGCTGATCACCCTCGGGGTGGGGCTCGGGCTCAACTTCGGCCTGGTGGACGGTGCGGTCCTCACCGTGGTGGCACCCGGGGCCACCGGCACGGCGGCGGGCTTCCTCAACACGCTGCGGCTGGGCAGTGAGGCGGTGGTCATCGCGGCGGCCGGATCGGCCCTGATCAACCTGACGGATCATCACCTGGCAGGTGGGCTGGGCCGGTTCCCCGCGTACGCGCAGGGGGCCGGGGACCTGTCCAACAGCGTGAACGCGGGCGACCTGGCGGGGGCGCTCGCCCGGGTGCCCGCCGGGGTGCGGCCGGAGTTCACCGACTTCGTCACGCAGGGGCTGACCGATGCCTGGCGGGTGGTTCTGTGGGCCTGCGCGGGGATCTGTGCGGTGCTGGCTGTGGGCGTGTACGGGATGCTCGGGCGGGCTCGGCGTGCGGTGAAGGGGTCCGGGGGCGGCGTGCGGGAGGGGGCTAGCGCCTCGGTCGGGGGTCACCGCTGACTCTGGGAGCGGGGCGGTCCAGCTGCTCGTACCGCTGGAAGGCCTCCCGGCCGTCGGCGACGAACGGCCACTCGCGCATCGCCCGGCGGAACGCGTCCATGTCCAGCCAGTCGTACCAGTCGACCTCGCCGGGGTCGGGGGTGACGGGCCCCGTCACGAGGGCCTCGTGCACGGCCAGCCAGTACGGGCTGATCGCACCCCGGCAGAGGAAGGAGAACAGGGGCAGGACCCGGGCCCGAACCCCTGCCTCCTCCTCCAACTCTCTCTCCGCAGCGGCCTGATAGCTCTCGCCGGCGTTGACGGCGCCGCCGAGGAGCCAGTTGTACTGGCCGGGGAAGCGGGACACGGTGGGCGGACGGCGGTGCACCAGGATGCGACCTTCGGCGTCCCGGCACACGGTGGTGGCGACGCGGTGCAGCCATCGCTCGCGGATGGCTTGGCTCCGGTCGACGATGCCCAGGACGCGGTCCTGATCGTCGACGCGGTCCACGAATTCGGCCATGGTGGGGGCCTCTCGTCGGTGGGGCATGTGGTTGCGGGTGTGCTGTCCGATGATGGCCGGTGGTTGAGGGGGGCGGGGTGGTGGGTGGCGGGGCCCGTGGACCGGCTCCCTGGATCAGCGTGCGGCGAGCTGCTCGACCCGTTCCTTCAACGCACTGTTCATCGCCCGGAACTGGGTCAGGGTGTCGTTCCTGAGGCTGTCGGCAAAGAAGGGCACCGCCACGCCGGTGAAATCCTCGCCCTGCGTGAGGCGGACGGTGTCCCGTCCGGTGCGTTCGATGACGAAGTAGTGCTCGCCGTCACCGATCCAGCCCGGCCCGACCTTGCCCAGCCAGCGCAGTTCGCGGCCCGCGCTCGCCTGGAGGACGGTCGGGGTGAACGTGGAGGTCTCACCCTCCTGCTTCAGGCTGTTGAGCATCGTCGCACCCGGCCGCAGGCCGTCGCCGGAGGTAACGGTGGCCTCGGTGATGAAGGGGTTCCACTGCGGGTAGGCACCGAGGTCGGTGAGCACCGCCCAGACCTGCTCGGGGTCGGCCTCGATCTCGACGGACGCGGTCAGCCGGAGCGGATGCCTCACGCCGCGGCACCCGCGCGTCCGGCACGAACGCGCGAGGCGCGGCCAAGGAGAGATCAGGTGGGGCGCGGCCGGAACGCCCGCAGGGTCCACTCCAGCGCCGGCGCCATCCCATCGGGCTCCGGCCAGCCGTTCACGATCGCCAGAAGGTGCAGGTAGCGGTCCCGGCGCGGGGAGTTTATGCGCTCCAGGCGGGTCAACAGCCGGGCCCTCAGGTCCGGGCGGTCCGGGCCGTCCGGACCGTCCGGTCCGTCCGGGCGCGCGACGATGCGCGCATAGCGTTCCGCCAGCTTCGACGCGACGGCGGCGCCCTCCGCCGAGGCCGGATCGACCCCGGCAGCCAGTGCCGGTTCCGCCAGGGAACGTACGGCCTCCGCCAGTGTCCGGGGCACGCCGGGCCCGTCGGCCCCGGACCGGTCGGACGCCAGGTCCAGGGCAGTCGCGTGCATGTCCGCCCGGAACTCCGCGTCCTGCAGGAGCTCCGCGAGCTCCACCCATGCCTCCACCTGCTCCGTCGACGGGTCGTCCGGCAGTTCCGGCGTCAGGGTGCGCATGACCCCGGCGAACACGGGGTCGGAGTGCAGGCCTTCGAAGGCCGCGTCGAGGAATGCGGCGACCATGCGACGCCGCTCCTGCTCGGACAGTCCGGCAAGTCTGTGCATCAGGTCCAGCTCCTCGGGGTCCGACCCGCGCCGCGCCGCAGCGGTGAGCACCGCCCAGCGCAGGCGCAGGGTCCGTATCTGTACGTCGATGGCCCGCGCGTGCGCCGCCGCGACCTCGGGGAGGGCGGCCTCGCGGTTCAGGACCGTACGCACGGTGGGCAGGTCGACCCCCAACTCCCGCAGGGTGCGGACCAGTTCGAGTCGCGTGACGGCCTCGGGACCGTACAGCCGGTGACCGTTGGCGCCGCGCCGCGCGGGCGTGACGATTCCGGCGTCCGAGTAGAAGCGGATGGTCCTGACCGAGAGGCCGGTGCGGCGGGCGAGCTCGCCGATGGGGTGGAGGGGGCCGTGGTTCATGGGGACCAGCCTGCTGCCTCCACCCACTGGAGACGCAAGCCCCTTCCCGCTACCCCGAGTCCGTCACCCACCGCGACGTGTCCTGGTGCGGACCGATCACCAGGTCCGGGCACGCCCGCCGGAGCGCCTCCGCGAGGAGGTGCGGGTCGTTCGCCGGGAGGGCGAAGCCCGCGCGGGTGCGGTAGGTCCGGCCGGCCACCCGCAGTTCCAGGACGCGGTCGCCGCTGCTGTCGACCGACCGGTACCCCACCGTGAGCGGTCGCGCCGCCGTCACCGAGGTGAGCGGGCGGACGGTCCGCCTGCCGTTGTTGTGTACGAGGACCAGCTCGCCCGGTGGCCGGATCTCCACGGCCACCACCGCCCGCCGCTCCCGCGCCCACGGCGGCACCAGCAGGCTTCCCCAGAACACGCCGAACACCCCGCCCAGCATCAGCCCCGCCCACGGCTCCGTCGCGGCGATCAGGCCCACCGGCACCACGTGGAAGAGCGTGACGACGATGCCGCTGCTCCAGTCCCGTGGCGTCGGGTGCGCGCTGCGGTACGTCTCCCAGCGGAAGGCACCGGGATCCGCGTCGTACGGCCGGGCGGCGTCGTACGGCCGGGCGGCGTCCTGCGGCTCCTCGGCGTCCCGCAGCTCCTCGGCGTCCCGCGGCTCCTCAGCGTCCTGCGGCTGTGCCGCGTCCTCGGTCACCGGGCCAGCATGACGGCCTGAGCCGCCCCCCGGAAGAGCCCCTACTCGGCAACCGCGAAGCCCCGTCGCGCCAGCGCCTCCGCCCCCTCCTTCGCATGCTCTCCCCCGGCCAGCACCAGCGTCCGCGCCGCCTGGTACGGGCAGCCCGCCGCCTCCAAGTCCCGCGCCAAGCGCAGCAGCTCCGGCACGTCGCCCACCCTCAGCGCTTCCGCCCGCTGCACCTGCGCCGACGCCACCGGATTGCCCGCGACGACCCGGCGCGCGGCGGCGATCCGTACCGCAGCCTCCGGGTGCCCGGCCAGCACGGCCGCCTCCGCGCGCAGCGCGACGTACCAGTGCAGCCAGATCCACGACACCCACTTCCACACCTGTTCCGGCTCCGGGGCGACCCGCTTCAGTGCGGCGTCCACTTCGCCCCGGTGCAGCAGGTGCAGCGCGTCGAAGACGGCTCCGTACCCGTACCGGTACTCCGACGCGGTGCCCGCGTCGTCGACGAGCGCGAGCCAGCGTGTCCGGGCCTCGTCGTCGCCGCGCAGACCGTGGATCATCGCGGTGGCCGCGGCGGCGGGCCCGAGCGAGAACGACCGTTGCTGCCCGCTCTGTTCCCACCCGTCGAGGAACCTCGCGCCGCCCGCGAGCACACCCGGCGCGTCGCCCGCGAACGCGTCCGCGACCAGCAGCCAGGACGTGGCGTAGTGGCCCACTTCGGCGAGCATGGGCAGCTCCGCGAGCCGCGTGCCCCACCGCCGGGCCGCCGGGAGGTCGCCGACGCCGACGGCCGTTCCGGCGGCCATGGCGAGTGCGTCGGTGAGTTCGTGCGCGCTCGCGGGGGTACGCGGGGCTGCCGCGAGGACGTCGATACGCCGCCGGGCCGCGTCGGCGGCTGCGAAGCTCTCGCCCGCCCAGGTGCGGGCGCCGGAAAGGGCGTCGAGGGCGGCGGACTCGGCGACCGGGTCGCCCGCGCGTCGGGCCAGGGCGACGGCCTGTTCGGCGTGATCGACCGTCTCCTGCGCGGTGTTGTCCGCACTCCCTTGCACCGCGCCGAACGCGTCCGCCAGCACCGCCGCCTCGGCGAGCGCGACCCCGGCCGCGGCGGCGGGGTCGGGGGTGTCCGCCGCCTCGGCCCACGTGCGCGCCCGCGTGAGCAGCTCGGTGGCCTCCGCAACGGAGGGCAGCCGGGTGAACTCGCTGGAGAAGCGGTACGCGACGGTGGCCGCGGCCGCGAGATCCCCGGCGGCGCCCGCCGTGTCCCCGCCGCGCCGGGCGACCTCCGCGGCGGCGAGGTGCAGCCGGTACATGTCGTCCCCGTGGCGTCGGCACCCGGCGACCCCGGCGGCGTGCCGCAGGGCGTCGGCGGAGGCCCGGGTGCACGCCGCGTCGGCGGAGGCCCGGGCGAGCGTCGCGTCGGCAGGGGTCCGCCCCCGCACCGCGTCGTCGCCCTCGGCCGGTTGGGCCAGCTCCGCCGCCTGCTCGTACCGCTGTTGGGCCTCGCCGAGGAGGTTCCCGGCGAAGGTCAGCTCCGCGAGGCGCAGCGCCAGGTCGTGCACCTCGGGGCGGTGGGCGGGCTCGGCGGCCGCCCAGGCGAGCGCCGCCCGCAGGTCTCCGGCCAGGGCATCGAAGCGGGCGCGCCAGTCCGCTCCGGTGTCGGTGGTGCCGAGGTCGGCGGCGGCCGCCAGGCACCACCGCACGTGGCGGGCGCGTGTGTGCGGGGACTCGTCCGCCTCTGTCAGGCGTTCCGCGCCGTACTGGCGGATGGTCTCCAGGGCCCGGTAGCGGGTTGCGGAGGCGGAGGGCAGGACGGTGAGCAGGCTCTGTTCGGCGAGGCGGCCGAGGCCTTCGGCCACCGACTCCGGGGTGAGCGGGGCGTATCCCGCCACCTCGCCCGCCGCCGGGGCCGTGAAGGGCGCGGCGAAGACGGAGACGCGGCGCAGCAGGGCCCGGTCCGCCGGGTCGAGGAGGTCGTGGCTCCAGTCCAGGGCGGCGCGGACGGACCGGTGCCGGTCGGTGGCGCGGGGGCCGCCGGACAGCACGCGGAGCTGGTCGGAGAGTCCGGCGGTCAGGCCGTCGAGGCCGAGGGTCGCCCAGCGGGCCGCCGCGAGTTCGATGGCGAGCGCCATGCCGTCGAGGCGTTCGCACAGGGCCACGACCCGGCCCCGTACCGTCGGGTCGGGCGGCAGGCCGACGGCTGCCGCACGTTCCATGAAGAGGCTGACGGCCTCGGAGGCGTCGCCGCCCTCGCGGGACAGCGGCGGCACCGGGTACACCCACTCGAAGGGGACCAGGAGGCGGGCCCGGCTGGTGGCCAGGACGTGCAGGTGCGGGCAGGCGGCGAGGAGCCGCTCCAGGAACGGGCCCACCCCGTCCCGTACTTGCTCACAATTGTCGAGTACGAGCAGGGCCCGGCGACCGGCGAGGGTGGACAGCAGGGACTCGTCGATGTCGCGGCCGGGCTGCTCGCCCACGCCGACGGCGGCGGCCACGGTCGCGGCCAGGCGGGCCGGGTCGGTGACCGGGACCAGGTCGACGAACCACACCCCGTCGGCGAAGTGGTCCTCGTCCTCGGCCAGTTGGGCGGCGACGGCCAGGGCGAGGCGCGTCTTGCCGACGCCGCCGGGGCCGACGGCGCTGACCTGCCTGCGCGCCGTCACCGCCTCGGCCAGCTCCTCCCGCTCGCGCACCCGGCCGACGAACGCCGTCAGCGGGGTGGGGAGGACGGGGGCGGGTGCGGACGGCTGCGTGCGGGCCTGTTCGGCGGCATGCCGGGAGAGCGCGCGCCGGTCCGGCACCTCCAGCTTGCGCAGCAGCGAGGAGACGTGCGACTCCACGGTGCGTACGGAGATGAACAGGCGGGCGGCTATCTCCGCGTTGCTGAGGAACTCCCCCAGCAGGGCGAGGACTTCGGCCTCTCGGGCCGATATTGCCGGGGGCGGGGGGACCACGGGTCTGGGCACGGAGTCATTATCCGTAGTCGGCATCCGTAGTGGCTTTCCGTGGTGAGCACGGAGGCGGCCGGGGTGCCTGCCGGGGGAGTCTGTGACCACGAAGAACACGGACACCGACCCACCTCTTGAGGAGAAGCCATGACCACCGGAATCAAGACCGTCCTGCACCCCGTCTCCGACCTCGCCAAGGCGAAGGCCGTGTACGCCGCCCTGCTGGGCACCGAGCCGCAGACCGACGCGCCCTACTACGTCGGCTTCGACGTCGCGGGCCAGCACGTCGGCCTGGTGCCCGGCGGCGGTCCGCAGGGCCTGACCTCGTCGCTGGCGTACTGGCACGTGCGCGACATCGAGGCGAAGGTCGCGGAGCTGACCGCCGCCGGGGCCACGGTCCGCCAGCCCGCGCAGGACGTCGGCGGCGGCCGCCTGGTGGCGACCCTCGCCGACCCGGACGGCAACCTCATCGGCGTCCTCCAGGACTGACCCCGTTCCCCGAAGGAGGGCACCCGTGAACACCCCGCCCCGCTCCCCCGCCGAACGCCGCCGCGACACCGAGCACCGGCTCGCCCACGACATCGACCTCTGGGTGGCCAGTGCTTCGGCGGACGGTGTGCCGCACCTGGTGCCGCTGTCCTTCGAGTGGGACGGCGAGACCCTCCTGCTGGCCACGCCCGCGGCGAGCCCGACCGGCCGGAACCTGGCCGCCGGGCGGACCGTCCGGCTGAGCCTGGGGGCCACCCGCGACGTGACCGTGATCGAGGGCGACGTCGAGGTGCTGGAACGGGACGCCCTGCCCGGGGAGCGGGGCGACCGGTTCTGCGCGCGGACCGGCTTCGACCCCCGGGAACCGACCACGCCGTACCACTGGTTCCGCGTCACCCCGCGCCTGGTCCAGGCCTGGCGCGAGGCGGACGAGTTGCCGGGCCGGACGCTGATGCGGGAGGGAACCTGGCTGGCCTGAAGCCGCGGCTCATCCCGCCGACAGGGCCACACAGAACTCGTTCCCCTCAGGGTCTGCCATGACCACGTGATGCCCCTGGGACTCCGCCAGCACGCTCCCGCCCGCCTCCGTGAGCCTTGCAACCTCGGCCGCGAGGCGGGCGGACCGCTCCTCGGCGCTGCCGTGCCCGGGGATGCGGACGTCGATGTGCAGCCGGTTCTTGGCGGTCTTGGGCTCGGGCACCTTGAGTAGGGACAGAAGGGGCCCGGCTCCTGCGGGGTCGCAGAGCCAGGCCCCGTCCTCCACCGACTCGCCCTCCGGCAGGTCGAGGCTGGCGAACCATTCCTCGGTGGTGCGGAAGGGCGCGGGCGGCGGGTTGTCGACGTACCCGAGCGCCGTCTTCCAGAAGGCGCGCAGGAGTTGGGCGTCCGCGCAGTCGAGCGTCAGGTCGATTCTGGTGATTCTGGTGTCCATGACGAGACCTTAGACGTCACCACTGACAATCGCCCCGACCAGCGGCGATGCCCGCCTCACCCCGGCGGGGCGCCCACCTCCGGTTCCGGCTCGGGGGCCGGTTTCGCCGCCGCCGTGCGCATCCGGACCGCCTCCGTGTCGGCGTCGTTGTGCCGGGTCGCCCAGTTCTCCAGGGTGGTGCGGCACGCGTGGTCGAGATGGTGGACGGTGGTCAGGTCCAGCTCTATGGGCCGGTCCTGGGGCAGCGCCTCCAGCGTTTCCAGGATGCGCGGCAGGCGCAGGAAGGTGGCGTTGCCGGTGAGGGTGACGATCATCCGCCCGCCGGTCAGCTCCCGTACGTGGACGTGCACGTGCGAGGTCTCCCAGGCGACCTTGACGATCGCCAGCGCGAGGCCGATGAGCACGCCCTCGAACATGTTGGTCACCACGATCGCTATCGCCGTGGTGGCCAGCACCAGCGCCTCCCCCCGGTGCGCCCGTACCAGCGGTACGAGGTCCTTGACCGGCAGCAGCTTGAAGCCCGCGTGGATCAGGACGCCCGCGAGGGCGGCCAGCGGGATGACGCCGAGCGCCGCGGGGAGGAGCACCGCGAAGAGCAGCAGCCAGCCGCCGTGCACGACGCGGGAGAGCGGGGTGCGCGCGCCCGCCTGGACGTTGGCGGAACTGCGGACGATGACGGCGGTCATCGGCAGCGCGCCGAGCACACCGCAGACGGTGTTGCCGACGCCCTGGGCGACGAGTTCCTTGTCGTAGTGGGTGCGCGGGCCGTCGTGCATGCGGTCGACGGCCGCCGCGCTGAAGAGGGACTCGGCGGAGGCGATGAGCGTGAAGGCCAGGACCGTACCGAGGACGGCGAGGCTGCCGAGGTTGGCCAGGTCACTCGCGCCCGGTGGCTGGATGGCGTGGAAGAGGCCCTTGACCGTGACGTTCTCCAGGCGCAGCGGCAGGACGAGCCCGGCCACGGTGGCCAGGGCGACGGCCGCCAGCGGGGCGGGCACGACCCGTACGGCGGCGGGCAGCTTCGGCCACACCACGAGCACGGCGATCGTGCCGAGCCCGACGGCGGCGGCGGTGAGGGCGACGGGCGAGGTGATCGTGTCGGCGACCAGCCCCGGCAGCCCGGTGAACTTGGCCGTTCCGGAGAGGGGTTGGTCGGCCCCGGTCATGCTGTAGAGCTGGCCGAGGATGAGGACGAGGCCGATGCCGGCCAGCATGCCCTGGACGACGGACACGGAGATGGCGCGGAACCAGCGCCCGCACTTCAGCAGCCCGAGCCCGATCTGGAGCACGCCGGTGAGCAGCACGATCGCACCGAGCATGCCGAGCCCGAACTCCCGTACCGCTTCGAAGACGAGCACGGTGAGCCCGGCGGCCGGGCCGCTGACCTGGAGGGCGCTGCCCGGCAGCAGGCCGACGACGAGACCGCCGACGATGCCGGTGACGAGGCCGAGTTCGGCGGGGACGCCGGAGGCGACCGCCACGCCGACGCACAGCGGCAGGGCGACCAGGAAGACGACGAGTGAGGCGAGGAGGTCCTGTCGGAGGACGCCTGGTTCACGCAGGGCGCGATAGGGCGCGCGGAAGGAGGTGGTCAGGGTGGACTTCACGGTGGGGGTCCTGTCGTGAGATGCGGGCCGGACGTCGGTGCTCGGCCGTTCTCACAGCGGGACGAACGCGGGTCGCACGCCCGCGGGTCGAAGGTCGCCGCCGGCACCGGATTCGTCGCCGCTCGGGCGGTGGGCCGTCACGGTCCCCGTGTGGACCTCGTAGTACCAGGCGTGCAGGGTCAGCGAGCCGTCGGCGATCCGCTCGGCTATGCACGGGTAGGCCCGCAGCCGCTCGACTTGCGCGAGGACGTGCGCCTGTACGGCTTCGGCGACGTCGGGGGTGGCGGGGGCGGCGGTGCGCACGGCGCCGCGCGGGTCGACGGAGTGCTCCAGCCAGTCGCGTACGGCGGGTACGGAGGACAGGTCCTCGCGGCGCACGAGCGCGCCGACGGCTCCGCAGTGCGAGTGCCCGCAGACGACGACGTCGCGGACGCCGAGCACGCTCACCGCGTACTCGATGGTGGCGGCCTCCCCCTGCGGGAGAGGGGCCCGGTATTCCGGTACGACGTTGCCCGCCGTACGGAGTTCGAAGAGCTCGCCCGGACGGGCCCCGGTGATGAGGGCGGGTACGACGCGCGAGTCGGAGCAGGTGATGAACAGGGCTTCGGGCGACTGCCCGGCGCGCAGGGCCTCGAAGGCCGCTGCGTTCCGCGGGTCCGCGACATGGGTGGCGGCGAAGGAACGGGCGTTGTCGATCAGTGACTTCATGGTGGCCTGCCTCCTGCGTCCCTGCCGTGGGGGGCGGACGCGGTGTGGTCGGGTCGATGGTCTTTCGGGAAACAGCCTTCAGGGCTCCCGTGACTCTCACTTTGCCATCACATTAACCTTTGATGACAGAGCGTTTTCCTGCCAAATTTTGAGTAAATACCGCCCCTGAACTGGGAGTTGGTCAAGTTCTCAAGCTTTGGGCAATGTTCGATCAGGAGTTTTGGCGAGAAAGCGAGCACATTCCGCTTACTTTCAGGCCGACCGCCAAATGACCGGTATCCCGCCTCCCGGAAATCGAACAGCGGACGGCTGGAAGTCGACTCCCGCCACCCCCGCACCATTGATCGACCGAGGCCCCAACCGCTTCGATGTCCCCTGCCGGACCGCGAGCCGCCGCCCGGCGACCGACGAGGGGGAACGAGAAACCAGTGAGCCACTCACGAAGAACCGCACCCGCAGGTGCGTCCCGAAGACACCGGATATCCGGCGCGGCCGCGCTGCTCGGCGTCGCCGCACTCACCCTGACCGCCCCGGGCACCGCCCACGCCGCCCCCGACCCCACGCCCGCCACCGGTGACGTCACCCCCGGCCAGGGCACCTCCACCCCCGCGCTGGTGCGCGGCATCCGCGAGGCCGCGCCCGGCACGGGCAGCGCGCCGGACGCGGCCCGGACGTATCTGAGCCGGAAGCGCGACCGCTACCGGATCGCCGACGCGACACGCGACCTGGCCCCGGCGGGCGGCACCCAGACCGCCGGGGGCCAGGAGACCGTACGGCTCCAGCAGCAGCACCGGGGTGTGCCGGTGCTGGGCGGCCAGTACGTCGTACGGATGGAACGCGCGGGCGGCGAGCGGGTCGTCACCGGCACCTCGGGCAAGTACTTCACGGGACTGACCGCGAGCACGACGCCGCAGGTCGACGCCGCGCTGGCGGTCGAACGCGCGGTGGACGCGACCCGCACCCGGCTCACCGACCGGAAGTTCTCCGACGAGGACCCCGTCCTTGAGGGCACCGCACGCGGCCTGGTCGTCCTCCCCCAGGGCCCGGGCGTCCTCACGCACCACGTCACGGTGCGCGGCACCGACCCCGCGAGCGGCGAACCCGTACTGAGCGAGGTGTACGTCGATGCGCGCGCCGGGTATCCGGTGCTCCAGTACAGCGGTATCAAGACGTTCACCGCACCGCGCGCGACGGAGGGGAAACCGCCGCTCCAGGCCACGAAGGGCAGCGGCACCAAGCTGGACGGCAAGCCCGTCACCCTCGACGTCGACCACGACGAGACGCGCGGCCTGTACGTCCTGCGCGACCGCACCCGCCTCCCCCAGGACGACGGCTACAACCGCACCCTGTCCACCTGGGACGCCCGCGGCACGTGGGCGAGCGACGTGTCCGGGCGCTGGCCCGAGGGCATCCAGGAGTTCTCCTCCCCCACCCCCGCCTTCGGCACGGACGCCACCGAGGCAGGCGCGGTCGACGCGCACTGGGGAGCGGCCCGCGTCTTCGACTACTTCAAGGACAAGCACGGCCGCGACAGCCTCGACGGCCGGGGCATGACCATCAACTCCCTGGTCGGGATCAGCAGTTACGGCATGCCGTACGTGAACGCCTTCTGGGACGGCCAGAAGATGGTCTACGGCATCGGCGACGAGGAGTACCTCCCGCTGTCGGCCGGGCTGGACGTCGTCGGGCACGAGATGACGCACGCCGTCGTCGAGACCTCCGCGAACCTGGTCTACGCGGGCCAGTCCGGCGCGATGAACGAGGCGATCGCGGACTACTTCGGCAACGCGATCGAGACCGCCGCGTACGACGTCCCCATGTCCGACCCCGACTCAGGCCTGGTCGGCGACCGCCTGTGCCGCACCAAGGGCCCGCGCGACTGCGCCCTGCGCGACCTGGGCGACGGCCGCACCACGGCCGGCTCCTTCGTCGGCGTCGGGTACGCCAACGACAACGGCGGTGTCCACCTCAACTCCACGATCTTCGGCGGCGCCCTGTGGGACGCCCGCAAGGAACTGGGCGCGGACCTCGCCGACCGCATCGTCTACAAGGCCCTGACGCAGTACCTCACCCCGATCGACGGCTTCACCGAGGGCCGCGCGGCCGTGCTGGCGGCGGCGAAGGACCTCCAGGTCACGGCCGCCCAGCAGAAGGCGCTCGCCCGTGCCTTCACCGCGCACGGCATCGTGCCCGGCTGGGAGCAGGCGCTCGGCATCGACTCCGAGAAGCTGTTCGGCCGCATCCACACCGCCGACACGAACCTCGGCGCGGGCGGCGGCTGGTGGGCGGCGTCGAAGTCGAACGAGGCGGGCTCGGAACCGTACTCCGTGTGGGCCGGACGGGTGGACGGCAAGGGCGAGAAGCGCCTGATGAGCCCCAACGACGGCCGCTATCACGTCAATCCGGCCACCGACGGGAAGACGGTGGTCTGGCAGGCGGTGGGCCCCGGCGGCACAGAGGTGCTGTCCCGGCCGATCGCCGGGGGCGTGATCAAGAAGCTGTGGGAGGGCAGGGCCACCGGCAGCTCCCTCGACGTCGACGGCGACCTGGTCGCGTTCGACTTCTACAACCACGGCGGCCGGATGGGCGTGAAGTACCTGAGCCTGAAGGACCCGTCGAAGATCGAGTCCATCGGCGGCGGCACCTACCACCGCGCGCACGGCTCCTCGGCGAGCAACGGCAAGGTGGCCTACCAGGAGCGGCGGCGGGTCGCCCTCACGGAGACTGCTCCGCGCGCCGCCGAATACTCCCTCGCCACACGCCTCCTCACCGTCGCGACCGGCGAGAACACCGTCGTCCGCGAGAACCCGAGCGGCACCAGCCTCGGCCCGACCGCCCTCAACGGCACACACCTCTTCTGGCTGCTGGACGACGGCTCGGCGGAGGGAAGGACGACCCTGCGCCGCTCCGACCTCGCGGGCGCGAACATCGTCGACCTCAGCCCGCAGACCGGGCCGAACGCCCTGAACATGTACGACCTGACGGTCTCGGCGGACACCGTGACGGTCGGCACGTACGTCCCCGACACCGCGATACGGAACGAGTCGACCGGCAAGCTCCACCAGTTCGCGGCCTCGGGCGCGCCGGACGCCCCGGGGACGTACAAGGGCCGTGTCTCCTGCAACCGGGGCGAGCAGATCGCCGCGGCGGCGGTGTCCGGTGCCCAGGTCGTCTGGCTGGACGCGACGACGGGGACGCCGGACGTGGTGACGCGGAAGACGCCGAGGGGGCGTTGCGGCTGATCCTGTACGGCACCCTGTCGCCCGGACCTCCCCGGTCCGGGCGGGAGGCCCCCGGGCCGGGCCGCGAACCAGCGGGGGCCCGAGGTCGCAGCCCCCGGCATCAAGGCCCTCCGTCCACCCCTTAAGCTGCAGGAACTCCGCGGGGGAAGCCGGTCGAAGTCCGGCGCTGACCCGCAACGGTAGGCGGACCCACTGGCTTTGTAGGTGCCACAGGTCCCGCGAGCCCGATCACCCGCGGAGCGAACTGCACGAGTCAATTCGCCGTGGACTGCGAAAGACGCTGCGCCGGGCGTCCCGCACTCCCGGTCCGCTTCGGTCGCCGCAGCCGTGCGGCCCGAGGCGAAAGCGATCCTGCCCGTGGCCACGCCCACCGACCGCCGCCCCGTCACGCCCTCCGCGGCGGCCCGCACCACGTCCGGCCCCGCGCCGCCCCGGCGGCTGCCCCTCGCCCTTCTCGTCCCCGCCCTCCTCGCCGCCGTCGTCCTCTCCCTGGTCTGCGGCGCGGGCCTCGGCGCGTCCGGTCTGACCTGGGCGGAAGTCCTGCGCTACCTCTGGGCGGGGCTGAGCGGCGGCTCCATATCCCCGGACGAGGTCCCCGCGTACACGATCGTCTGGGAGCTGCGTTTCCCGCGCGCCGTCCTCGCCGCCGTCGTCGGCGCGGGCCTGTCCGCGATCGGCATCGCCGTGCAGGCCATGGTCCGCAACGCCCTGGCCGACCCGTTCGTCCTGGGCATCTCCTCGGGCGCGGCCGTCGGCGCGAACGCCGTCCTGCTCTTCGGCGCGCTCGGTGCACTGGGGGTGTGGGCGCTGTCGGCGGCCGCGTTCGTCTCCGCGCTCGCCGCGATGACCCTCGTGTACGTCGTCGCGCGCACCCCGCGCGGGCTCACGCCGCTGCGCCTGGTCCTGACCGGCACCGCCATGTACTACGGCTTCTCGGCCATCACCACCTTCATGGTGTTCGCCGCCGAACGCGGCGAGGCGGCCCGTTCCGCCATGATGTGGCTGCTGGGCAGCCTGGGCGGCGCGAGCTGGGCCTCGGTGCCGATCGCGGCGGGTGCCGTGCTCGCCGGTCTGGCCCATCTCGCCTGGTCGGCGCGCCGGTTGAACGCCCTCGCGATGGGCGACGAGACCGCCGCCGCGCTCGGGGTCGACGCGGGCCGGTTTCGTAAAGAACTGTTCGTCGTGTGCGCGGCCGTGACCGGTGCGGTGGTCGCGGTGAGCGGGGCGATCGGCTTCGTGGGGCTGATGGTTCCGCATGCGGTACGGATGCTGGTGGGCGCCGATCATCGCCGCCTCCTCGCGGTGGCCCCGCTGCTGGGCGCGCTGCTGCTGATCTGGGTCGACGTGCTGTCCCGTACCGTCCTCGCGCCCGTCGAACTGCCGGTCGGCGTGCTGACGGCGGCCGTCGGAGTCCCCTGTTTCGTCCTCCTCATGCGGCGCAAGTCCTACAGCTTCGGGGGTGCGTGATGCGTATCGACGTCACCGGCCTGTCCGTCGAGATCGCCGGTGCGCGGCTGGTCTCGGACATCACCCTGCACGCCGCCACCGGCCAACTCGTCGGCCTGATCGGCCCGAACGGCAGCGGCAAGTCCACCCTCCTGCGCACCGTCTACCGCGCCCTGCGCCCGAGCTCCGGCACCGTCCTCCTCGACGGCGACGACCTGTACGGCATGAGCGCGCGGGAGAGCGCGCGCCGCCTGGCCGCGCTCCCCCAGGAGGCCTCCACGGAGTTCGACTTCACGGTGGCCGAGGTCGTCGCGATGGGCCGCGTCCCGCACCAGCGCGCGATGGCCCGCACCTCGGACGAGGACCGCGACACCTGTGCCACGGCCCTCGCCCAGGTGGGTGCCTCCCACCTGTCCGACCGGGGCTACCTCACCCTCTCCGGCGGCGAGAAACAGCGCGTCCTGATCGCCCGCGCGCTCGCCCAGCAGCCGCGCGCCCTGATCCTCGACGAGCCCACGAACCACCTCGACATCGCCCAGCAGTTGGAAGTCCTCGCCCTGGTGCGCGGCAGCGGCCTGACCGTCCTCACCGCGCTCCACGACCTGAACCTCGCCGCCCTGCACTGCGATCTGCTGTACGTCATCGAGTCCGGCCGCATCGTCGCCTCCGGCCCGCCGCACGACGTGCTGACCCCGGAACTCCTCGCGGACGTATTCGGCGTACGGGCCCACCGCGTCCGGCACCCGGAGACCGGCGCGGTGCAGCTCCTCTTCGACCGCCTCCTGCCCACCCCTTCCTAAGGACCCCCGCACCTCATGCGCACCCGCACCCTCACCCTCCCCTTCGCCGCGCTGCTCCTGACCTCCCTCACCGCCTGCGGCGCGCAGGTCACCGATGACGCCAAGCCCGCCGCGAAGCCGTCCGGCGACGCCCATTACCCCGTCACCATCACCAACTGCGGCGAGAAGCAGGCGTACCCGAAGGCCCCGCAGCGCGTGGTCACGAACGACGTCGGCATCACCGAGATCATGTTCGCGCTCGGCCTGGAGAAGCACATGGCGGGCTTCGTGATGCCGGACGACAAGGGCGACCTGACCTCCGTCCCCTGGAAGGACGGCTACGCAAAGACGAAGTGGCTCTCCAAGAAGCAGATCAACAAGGAGATGGCCCTCGACGCCCGCGCCGACCTGGTCTTCGCCGGCTGGAACTACGGCTTCAACGAGGGCGAGGGCTTCACGCCCGCCGACCTGAAGAAGGTCGGCATCGGCTCCTACCTCCTGAGCGAGTCCTGCCGGAACGGCGTCGGCGCGCAGTCGCGCGGGGTGATGCCGCCGCTGGACGCCCTCTACGCCGACCTGCGCAACCTGGGCCGCGTCTTCGCGGTCGAGGACCGGGCGGAGGCCCTGATCACGAAGTTCCGCAAGCAGGTGGCGGACGCGGAGGCGAAAGCGCTCAAGGGCGCGGACCGCCCCCGTGTCTTCCTCTACGACGCGGGCACGGACAAGCCGTTCACCTCGGGCCTGTACGCGGCGCCGCACGACATCATCACGCGGGCGGGCGGCGACCACGTGATGAAGGACCTGAAGGACAGCTGGGCGACGGTCGGCTGGGAGACGGTGGTCGAGCGCGACCCCGAGGTCATCGTGATCAACAACTACGGCGACACGACGGCGGAGCAGAAGCGTTCCTTCCTGAAGTCCTACGCCCCGCTGAAGAACGTCTCCGCGATCAAGAACGACCGCATCGTCGTGCTCGACTACGCGGAACTGGTCGAAAGCCCCCGCAATCCGGAAGCGATCGCCTCCCTGGCGACGGACCTGCGGAAGCTGATGGGCAGGTAGGGGGCGGCACGACGACCGGCGTTGTCAGTGCCCGGGGACACACTGACGACATGAACACCATCGAGCCGACCCGGGTCGGGCTGGTCCAGCAACTCCCGGCGGACCTGCAGGGGAGAAGCGAGCCCGTGTCCCCCATACCGCCCACACCCTCTGTGCCGTCTACGCCGTCTACGCCGTCTACGCCGTCTACGCCGTCTACGCCGTCTGCGCCGTCTACGCCGTCTGCGCCGTCGCCCGATGAGCATGAAGCGGCAGCGGTGCTCCGCGCCTGGGCCCGGATCTCCGCGTGGCTGGAGGCGCATGCCCCCGAGGTGCACGCCCGTCTCGGAGGTCCGGGGGACGCCGATTCCATCCACGCCGCGGAGGGGCACATGGGCGTACGACTCACCCCCGCAGTACGCCAGTTCCTGCTCGCGCACGACGCGGAGGCGGGGCGGCGGGACGCGCCGCGTACGACCTTGGTGGCGTACGGTTGCGCGGGCGTCACCCCCAGCTGGTCCCTCCTCGGCCTGACCGACATCGAGCGGGTCCACGCGGCGCGCATGGACCTGGCGGCGCTTGACCGTTCGCTCTGGCGCAGGGAGTGGTTGCCGATCGTGGCGGAGGACGACGGCTTGTACGGGACCTTCCTCGACACCCGTACCGGAACGGTGGGTTCGTGGAGCGAGAGCGAGGGCCCCGAGGAGGCCGTGCACCCCTCGCTGTCCGCCTACCTCACGGACATCGCGGACGGCCTGGAGGGCATCCGGCCACCCCACCAGGCGCAGGACCGCGACCTGGAGGAATGGACCCGCGAGAACGGCATCGTCGTCAACTACCGGGGCCGCATCCCCGCCCATGTCCGTGAGGCGTACCCAGCGGCCGAGGAGGCCTTGGAGCCCGAGGGGGGGGCCTGACGGCCGTCCCTCGGCCGGTCCCGGCCTTCCGCGCCGCCGGGCTCAGCACACGAAGCCCCCGTCCGGTGTCCGTCCGAAGGCCGCCGCCAGGACCGGTGCCAGGTCCGCTTCGGGCACGGCTGCCCGCACCTCCGGCAGCACCCGGGCGAAGTCCTCGTCGGCGATGACGCCCAGGTGTTCCTGCCTCAACGCGTGGATGACGTGGACGAGTTCCGGCCGGAGCCCCATCCAGGCACGGCTCGTCCGTACCTCCTCCGCCACCTGCTCCATGAACCAGCGCATGACCTCGTACGGCACGCGGACGTGCCCCGCGCCGGGATCGAAGCTCACGGTCGGTTCCCGGGCAGGGTCCTCGTCGGGGACGATCGCGATCGCCACGGTGCGCTGGTCGGCGACACGGTCCAGCTCCAGGTACCAGGCGTCGTCGGGCACGGAGTACAGGACGGTGATCGCGTAGTCGCCGTCGGCGTGCGGGAGGTGGGGCATGGCCGCATGCTGTCCGACCCAACGGGGCCCCGCTACCCGATATTCACCACCTGGGCCCAGTCCGGCGGGCCCGACGGCTCGTAGGCGGGGTCGTCCTCCCGCTCGTACCGGTTGGAGCGCTCGTACGGGCGGTCGAAGAGCCCGATCACCGTGCGCGCGGGCGGCCGCGCGGACGGCCACGGGGTGTGGCCGTCGGTGAGGGTCACGATGACGTCCGGCTTCGGGCGGGCCCGGATTGCTCTGGCGAATCCGGTACGGAGATCCGTTCCGCCCCCGCCCACCAGCGGTATTCCCTCCGCCCGGCACAGGGCGTGCACGGCCTGGGGCGCCGCGTCGCAGGACAGCACCGTCACCAGGTCGCGGCGTCCGCCCACCGCGCGGGCGATCGCGGCGACTTCGAGCAGGGCGCTGCCCAGCTCGGCGTCGCTGACCGAGCCGGACGTGTCGATGACGACCGTCACGCGCGGCGGCACGCGCCGCAGACTCGGCAGCACCGCCCCGGGCACGCTCGCGGAGCGGCGCGAGGGACGCCCGTACGCATAGTCGTCCCCCGCCCCCGACCCCGAGGCGGCCGAACGGATCGCCGCGCCGAGCAACTCCCGCCAGGGCTGCGGCGGGTGGAAGGCCTCCTCCGCCCACCGTTTCCACCCCTCGGGGGCGTTGCCGGGCCGGGACGAGAGCCCCTGCGCGACCCGGAACCGTACGGCGTCCCGCTCCTGCGCGCTGAGGCCGTGGGCTCCGCCGGGTCCGAGGTCCCAGGGGCGCTCGCGTCCGTCGGCGCCGCTGCCGCAGTCGAGCCAGGTGAGGTCCGCGGTGCGCGGGCCGAGGCGGAACTGCCGGAGGTAGTCCTCCATCAACTCGTCGCTGCCGAGCCCGAGCAGGCTCGGCGTGACGGCGCCTTTCGGCTGGACGAGTCCGTCCCCGAAGGCGTCGTCGTTGATCTCGCAGTCGGCGGCGATGTTCATGCGCAGTCGGTCGCCGGGGCCGGTCAACTCGCGGGCGCGGGCGACGCGGTCGCTGCGGCCGTGGTGGTCGCGCAGCAGGTGCGACACCTCGTGCACCCACACGCTGGCCAACTCCTCGACGGGGGTGCGGTCGACGAAACCCGGGGAGACGTAGCAGCGCCAGTGCCGGTCGACGGCCATGGTGGGGACGGACCGGGAGGCGACGGGGTGCAGCGCGAAGAGCGCGGTGGCGAGGTAGGGCCGGGCGCGGACGGCCTGAAGGCGGGCCGCGAGGAGTTTGTCCAGGTCGAGGGGGGTGCCGGGGGACGGAGTCGAGGCTTGGGCCTGGATCGGCGTGGAAGTCGGGGTCGCTCTCCGGGAAGGTGCGAGCGGTGAGGCGTCCTGGGCATGGGGACCGCTGCTTCCGCCCGGTGGCCGCCCGTCCGCCTCGGGACCGTCGCCCCGCGGGGGCCCCGGCTCGGGCTTCGGCCGGGGGCCTGGCTTGGGAATGCGCCGCGGAGCCACCCCCTCCCCCCGAGCCCACTTGGGCGACGGGGCCGCCCCCAGAGGGCGGAACGGGCGGGCAAGGGGGCGGCCCGCCCGATCCGGGCCCGCCCCGGTACCGGCCCCTGCCCGCACCCCAGGCACCGCCCCGCCCTCACCACCGGCCCACTCCGGAACCGGCACCGGCGCCGCCCCGCGCCCCGGAGCCTCCCCCGTCCCCTTCATCGCCCCGCCCCCAGCGCCGCCACTCGGCCCGCCGCCCGGTCCGCCCGATGGGACAACTGCACAACCCCCGCAAGCTTCTCGATCGACGCCGGAACATCCCATTCCTCCTGCCGCAGCGACGCCAGCGTCGTCGCCGGTACGACCACCAGGTCCGGTGCCCCCGTCTCCATCGCCCGTACGAGCACCTCCCACGCCGCGTCCCACCGCGCCCTCTCCGGGCGCTTGCGGACCGCCGCGACCACCCCGTCCAGCACCGCCTGCCGCAGATCGCCCCGCTCCGGGAGCTCCGCAGCGGCCGGATCGGCGAGGACGGATTCCGGGTCCGGGAGGTCCATCCGGTCCAGGCTCGCCAGGAGTTCGAGCCCAGGCCCGTCCCCGACCGTGCCCCTGACCAGCAGGGACAGCACTTCCCGCGACGCCCCCGCCGCCGTCGCGAACGCGGTCAGGCTCAGCGCCATGTCCCAGCTCCGGGGCGAAGGCCACGCCCCGCCGCGCCGCGTCTCGCTGCTGGGCAGCCGGTGGACGAGTGCGGGCCTGGCCTCCAAGAGCCCGCACACCGCCCGCCGCGCGTACGCCACCGAGTCCACCAGCTTCGCCGGGTCGAGCTGCGGCAGGCTCGCCCTCGGCCATGTACCGCCGAGACCCCGCACGACGACGTCGGGGTCGTGCGTCCAGTACAGGTGCACAAAACGGTTCGCGAGCGGCGGGCTCAGCTCCCAGCCGTCCGCCGCCGACGCACGCGGGTTGGCGGCGGCCACGATCCGTACGCCGGGCGGAAGTCGCAGCGCACCGACGCGCCGTTCCAGGACGAGACGGAGGAGGGCGGCCTGCACGGCGGGCGGCGCGGTGGACAGCTCGTCCAGGAACAGCAGCCCCCGCCCCGCCTCCGCGAGCCGTACCGCCCAGTCCGGCGGGGCCATCGGAACGCCCTGCGTGGCGGGATCGTCGCCGATGACGGGCAGCCCGGAGAAGTCCGACGGCTCGTGGACGCTGGCGATGACCGTGGTCAGGGGCAGGTCGAGCGACTCGGCGAGCTGGGTGAGCGCGGCGGTCTTGCCGATGCCGGGCTCACCCCACAGAAGTACGGGCAGGTCGGCGGCGACCGACAACGTCAGCGCCTCCAGCTGGACGTCCGGGCGGGGCTCGGTGCCGGTCGCCCGGAGCAGGGTCAACAGGTCGGCGGCCACGTCGAGTTGCGGAAGGAGAGAAGGTGCATCTGCGGACATACGGCATCACCTTGGGGTACGAGAAGGAACCGCCGGACGAGCGCCCGGCGGGGCAGAACGGAAGATCAGGCCCTCAGCGGGGCCCTGAATACGGGCTCACGGCCCGACGTGCCTCGCCCGACGCTGGCGATGGGCAGAGCTGTGCGGGGTCGGATGCGACTGCCACCGGTGCCAGGCGAGTTCACTCCAGTCGCGCCCGGGCTCCTCGATCCCCGCCCGGAACAACCCGTACGCGACCCGCCGCCGCGCCGCCTCCTCCAACTCCTCCTGGAGCGCTCCGCTGCGCAACGTCGCCGCAGGCCCGAGCAGCCCCTCGACCACCGCGAGCGCACCGGCGACATCACCGTGGTCGAGGCGTTCGCGCACGCCGGAGAGGCAGTGGGGGTTGCGGTGCGCGTCATCGACGGCACGCAGACAGGGCAGCGGCGTGCCGCTCAGCTCAACCAGCAGCTCCTCGCGCCGCAGCTCACCGGGATCGTGGTCGAGCGGCACCAGCACCCCGTCGACCAGCCCGATCCGATGCCGAGCCCCCCGGCAGTCGACATACCGGGGCCGCCCGGGCGCCATCGCCTCCGCCGCAGGCTCCTCTTCATGATCCGGTACGAGTACGGAGCCGACCAACGGATGCAGCCCCCCGGCACCGATCTCCCCGGCACGCAGAAGCCCGAGATCGGGCAGCACCCAGGTCGCCGCGTCCGGCAGCACCGGAAGCCCGGACTCCAGCGGCCCGTCCACGGCCCGCATCACGCCCCGCCCGGCATCCACCAGCACCCGGTGCCGCCGCCCGACCCGCACCTGGACGAGACCGGCGTCCCGCCCTTGGTCCCGCAGCAGAAGGCGGGCCTCCTCGACCCACCGGTCCACCGCGAACGCCTCCCGGTGCGGCAGATCGGGCAGTTGCCCGGGGCGCGGGCCGACCCCTGCCCGTACCCCCAACTCCCCCGTCCTGCGGGCGTCCCACAGATGCCGGTGCAGATCAAAGCGGAAGCGGCGGTCGGGGTGGGCAGCGGCCCGGGTGCCGTCCCACAGGGTCAGGCTGACCCGCTGTCCGGCGTCAGCCCAGGCGGGCGGTGTCCGCACGACGAGCCACACGGAGCCGGGCCCCGCCCCCGTGTACCGGGCAAGCGGAATGGTCAGCCCGGGGCGGAGAAGTCCGTCGGGGGCGATCCGGGGAAGGTGCCAGCGCAGCAGATCCGGCACCAGACACCGCAGGTCCGCACGGACGTTCGCCGCAAAGTCCTTGCCGTACGCCTGCCGCACATCGCGGAGCGGAATGTCGACGTCGACACCGGCCGCCGCACACGCCCCGGCCCAGTCCCCGGCACGACGACGGGCGGCAGCTGTCTCGATCATGGACGGCGGCACGGCGTATCTGCGCACGCGCAGCCACAGGGAGAGCCGGGAATCCGGCATGTCCAGCGGAGGAGAGGAAGAGGAGGGAGTCCCGGAACCGGCCACGGACTCCTGAAGGGGGCGGGTATCCACCGCCGCGTACTCAGTGAGCATCAGCACTCACCTTGCGCGGACGGGGCCCCCCATCGGCATACCGAAGAAGTAGTCATCGCCGGGAGCATAAGCACAGTCCCCCGGGACCGGCCAGCACTTTTCTCCGCCCCCGCCCCAACTGCTCTCACACGCCCGCCCGTTCCCACCTCTTCAGCACTCGGGCCGCCGCCTGCGGGGCAGGCCAGATCTGCAGGCGGACCTGCTCCATGGTCTCGGGCGACGTGCCGGAGTCGATGTCCGCCGCGACCGCTGCGGCGAGGTTGCGCCGGGAGGCCCGGACCCGTATCCACCCCTCGGGGACGTCGAAGCGGGCCGCGTCGTCGAAGAAGTCGCTGCACCCCATGACGACCACCTGCCCGGAGGGCGCTTCGAGCCCCGCCTCGACGACGTGGTCGAAGTCCGCGAGGTCACCGGCCGTCGGTTCCGCCGTGAGGACATCGACTCGAACGGCCACCGTGACATTGACAGCGGTGCCTATCCCCAGCAGCCCGTCGGCGACGGCGATGCCGTCGGACACCGTCTGATCGGTCCACGCCTCTCCGAGGTCGTCCTCGGACTCCTCGTCCTGGACGTGGATCTGGTGGTAATCGGCGAAGAGTTCGAGTTCGGCAGCCATGGAAACAGCGTGCCACGGAGGTCTGACAATCCCCCTCCGGCCCCGGACACGACCACCGAGCCGTCCCACCACCTCGCCGCCTCTCCCCGACCCCTCCCCACCGGGCCGGCCTGCGCGACGGCACCGGTTAGGACGTGAAGATCCCGGTGTTCTCCCGCGCCCACTGCGCGAACGTACGCGCCGGCCGTCCCAGCAGCGAAGCCGTCGTCTCGGCCACGGGCTCGGGCTTGCCGTCGGCGGCCTCCCACCCCCTGAGCAGCGAGGAGACCATCGGCGCGGGCATGAACGCGGACATCTGCCGCTCCTGTTCGGCACGCGAGATCCGTTCGACGGCGACCTCACGGCCGATGGCGTCGCCGATGGCGGCGAGCTGCTGCCGGAAGCTGAGCGACTGCGGCCCGGTCAGGGAGATCGAACGACCGGCGAGCGCGTCGCCGGTGAGGGCGGCCACCGCGACGTCGGCGACGTCGTCCGGGTGGATGAACGCGAACTCGGCCTCCGGGAAGGCGAGCTGGACCGGCAGCGACCGACCGATGGTGCGCGCCCAGCCCCTGGCGTTGCTGTCGAAGGCGCCCGGGCGCAGGAAGGTGCAGGTCAGCTCGGATGCGGCGAGCGCCTCCTCGACCTGGGAGTGGTGCAGCGCGAGGGAGTCGTTCTCCGCTCCCGGCGCGAGGACCGAGGAGGAGGACAGCAGCACGATGTGCTCGACCCCTGCGGCGACGGCCGCCTTGATCAGGTCGTCGATGCCTTCGGGGTTCGGGTAGAGGAAGACCTGCCGGACGCCGTCGAGCGCGGCGGCGAAGGTCTCCGGCCGGTCGAGCACCAGCTCGACGGCGTCGACGCCGTCCGGAACGGACAGCTCCGCAGGGCGGGCGCTGGCGGCGCGGACGGGGAGACCGGCGGAGTGCAGCCGGTCGACGACGGCACGGCCGATCTGGCCGCGGGCGCCGGTGACGAGGATGGGCACACGAGATTCCATTGCTTGCGTATTCACATATGCATGTTTACACGCACACGTTTTCACGTCAACACATGTCTGCGTGAACCCATCCAGCTACGATGTCGGCCATGACGAAGCGCGCACCGGAATCCGCCGACGACCTGCTGAACGCCGCAGGTCCAGCCCTCGGCAAGCTGCGGCGGTCCTCCCTCCTGGACGTGGAGAACCCCATCTCCGCCAAGGACTTGAGCCGCACCCTGGTGCTCAACATCGTCCTGGAGGCGGAGCAGGTCGACCCGCCCGAGGAGCCCCGCGAAATCACGGTCGGTGGCATCGCCACCCACCTGGGCGCGGACCCGTCCGTCGCCAGCCGGATGGTCTCGGACTGCATCACGGCGGGCTATCTCGTCCGCGCCGCCTCCCAGCAGGACGGCCGCCGCACGGTCCTGCACCTCAGCGAGGAGGGCCGCGACCTGATGGCCCGCTTCCGCCGCCACCAGCGTGCGGCCTTCGAGGCCATCACCGCCGACTGGCCCGAGGGCGAGCGCCTCGCATTCGCCCGCCTCCTCCTGAAGTACGTGGATTCCCAGGACGCCCTGCGCCCCTCCCGCTGAAGCCCGCCTCCTCCTCCCCTACGGCTTGCGCCACACCATCACGTACCGCCAGAACAACCCCCGCCTCACCCTCACGCCCGGCAGCAGCACCCGCGCCTCACCGGCGATCCGCGCGAAGCTCATGTCCGCCGCCCGCACCGGAGCGGTCATCGCGGCGGGCCTGGCCACCTTCCGCCCCTTGTTCCTGGCCAGCGCCATCACGACGTTCGCCGCCGCGGAAGCCAGCCCGAACGCCTGGTCCGTCCGCGATTCCTCCCTCGCGCACCCGACCACCACCAGCGTCCCCCCGGGTGCCAGCCGCTCCCGGAACCCTTCCAACGCCTCCCGGAACGGCAGATGGTGCAGCACCGCGACACACGTGATGACGTCGTACGTCCCGGGCGGAAGCTCCTTCACCGCATCCCCCACCACGTACCGCACGGCCGACTCCGACGGCGTCAGCTCCCGCGCCCGCTCCACGATCGCGGCATCGGCGTCGACACCCCGCACCGCCCCACCCCGCGCCGCGAGCAACCGCGCCAGATCCCCGCTCCCGCACCCCACATCGAGCGCACTCCCGAACCGCGCGGGCAACTGCCGCAGAATCCACGGGTGGTAGTGGGCGTTGTGGTCCCAGGGCCGCCCCGCATGGAACCGGTCGAGGGCCTGAAGCAATCGCACCAACGGTCTCGTCATCCCGAGATTCCATCACCCCGGGCAAGCCCGTCCCGAACCGCCCGGCGAAGATGGCCGGATGGATCACAGCGGCCCGACGGCCCCGGCGGCAACGGCTCCCCTCCTCGCCCACGCCCGTGCCCTGTGGGTGGAACTCGCGGGCGCGCCCGTGCGGTTCGGGCCCACCGGCGACGCCCGGATCGTGGTCTCGCCCGCGTCCCGGTGGTGTCCGCCGTCCTGGTGCGGTTTCGTACGGATAGGGGATGCGGCTCTGGTGACCGCGCCGGACCGTGGGACCGCCGCCCGCGTGGCGGAGGCGACGCGCGGCCTGCCGCCCGAGGCGCTCGTCGACCCGGCGTACCTGTCCCTGCCGGTGCGGGAAGTCCTCGGCCCCGCCGCGCTGTTCTACGCGGACGGAAGCACCTTCCTCCCCACCCACGAGGCCGCCGGGGTCGAGGAGCACGCCGACGTCGGCCGCTTCCTGGGGCCACTGCTGGCCCGGGTCGACCAGGCTGAGGCCGAGGAGAGCGCGCTGACGGACATCGACTCGCCCGCCTTCTGCCTGGGCAGCGGCGGTGGCATCGTGGCCGCCGCGGGCTACGAGGTCTGGGCGGGGCGCGCCGCGCACCTGAGCGTGCTGGTCGCACCGGAAGTCCGCGGCCGGGGGCTGGCCCGCGCCGTGGCGTCGGCTGCGGTGGCCCATGCGCTGGACGCGGGGCTCCTGGCGCAGTGGAGGGCGCGGCCGGTTCCGTCGCAGCGGGTGGCGCGGGCGCTGGGGTTCCGGGAGTTGGGGGCGCAGTTGAGCGTGCGCGTCCCGGCCGACCAGAGCCCCTGACCTGCCACCCCCTGCCCCCGGCCGACCAGCACCCGCCAGCCCGCCGCCGCCTCACCCCACCCGCATCTCCAGCACCTGTCCCGGCCACTCCCCCACCGTGAACGGCGCGGTGCGGACGAACCCGTTCCGCTCGTAGTACGCGACCAGCTCGCCCCCGCCGCCCGCCCAGCAGTCGACCCGGAGCAGGTCCACCTCGGCCTTTCGGGTCACCTCCACCGCGTGGGCCAGGAGCACCGAGCCGATGCCCTGGCCGACCCGCCGCCGGTCGGTGATCAGCAGGCGGACGTACCGCTCGGGCTCGGTGACCAGCGGGATCGCCTCGTGGCCGGGCCCGGTCCCGAGCACCACCGCGCCGACCAGCTCACCGTCCAGCTCGGCGACGTACGCCTCCTGCACGGTCGTGTAGCCCTCGATCCGCTGCACGCCGCCGGGCTTCTGCGAGTACGGGGTGGTGCCCCACTGCTGGGTGTTGCCGCGCGCGTTCATCCAGGCCACGGCCCCGTCGAGCAGGTCGAGGATGGCGGGTGCGTCGTCGATGGTGCCGGGGCGTAGGTGAAGCGCGGGGCTGGTGTGAGTCATGGCGAAAGCCTAGAGACCCGTACCGCAGGGGTAAACCGTTGGCCGACTCCCTTCCCCAGCGCCTAACTTGAGCCCCATGGGTCATGGAAAGACGTCGTACGTCTGCCTCGCCTGCCGGGTCTCGTACAAGCAGCCGTACGAGGGGCAGCCCGACCGGCAGCGGATCTGTCCGCGCTGCACCGAGCCGTTGATCCACGCCGGTTCGGCCTTCGCCGCGCCCAGGCGGCGGGACGTGAACGCCTGGCGGACGGTGGGCGTGCTGCTCCGCGCCGGGGTCGGATTCCACAAGAGCCGCAGCGGCGGGCCCGGCTTCCGGCCGCGCACCGTGCGTGAGGTGCGCGAGCGACTGGTCGTGGGCCGCCGGACGGGCACGCCCGATGCCCGCGCGCTCACCCGGGAGAACATGCCATGAGGGAAGGGGCCGGTGTGGCCCCTTCCCCGTGTGGGCGGAGGCCAGTTTGGCCCCTTCCCCGTGTGGGCGGGGGCCGGTGCGGCGCCTTCCCCCGTGTGCGCGGCTACTGCTTGCCCGCCCCCGCCTCCAGCGGTCGCACCCTGAGCAGCGCCCGGGTCGGGAACGCCGTCGCGGCCACGGTGAGCAGGACCGCGCCCGCCGCCAGCGGCACCGCCACCGTCATCGGGATGTGCGGGCCCGACCCCGTGATGCCGCGCGCGATCGGCAGCAGCGTGATCCAGGCGATCGCTGACCCGAGGATCAGCCCTGTCCCGGCGACCAGCAGCGCCTCCCAGCGCATCATGCCCCTCACCTGGCGGCGGGTCGTGCCGGACAGCCGCAGCAGCCCGACCTCACGGCGGCGCTCCAGGACCGTCATCACGAGAGTGTTGACGGCCGCGATGGCCGCGAATCCGCCGAGCACCGCCGCCATGACCGTGTTCGCCCACGCCCCGAGTTCCTGGGTGAGGTCCGCCTGGACGCCGTACCCGGCCGCGTCGGTGACGGCCGCCGAGGGGGCGAGCCGCTGCAATTCCTTCGCCAGGGCGCCCTGTTCGGACCCGGGCTTCGCCGCGACGAGGACCTGCGTGTCGTACGGGGCCGTGACGTGCGCCGCCACGTCCGCTCGCGGCATGAGCACCTGCCCCACGCCCAGACCTCTGTCGTACGTCGCCACCAGCTTCGGCGTCACCTTCGTCCCGTCGCCGAGGCGCAGCGGGACGCGGTCACCGGTCCGCACACCCAGGTTCTCGGCGAGCCTGCCGTCCAGGGCGACGGTGCCCTTGGCCAGGGCTGCGAAGGAACCGTCCTTCAGGCCCAGGTCGAGCACCTTCGGCAGGTCGGCGGGGTTGCCGGAGACACCCAGGGCCGTGGCCGTCACCAGGTTCTGCATGGACTCGTAGACCACTCCGGTACGGAGGATTCCGGTGGCGCTCTCGACGCCCGGAAGCGCCGCCGCGTATCCGGCGGTCTCGGCGGGAAGCCCGGAGCCGGAGGTCAGGACGCGGTCGGCGACGACCGCTGCGGAGACATTGCGCGAGGAGGCCTCGCGGATGCTGCTCTGCATGAAGACGAGTGTTCCGCAGAAGGCGATCACCATCACGATCGGTGTGATCGCGGACGCCAAACGCCGCGCATTGGCCCGGGTGTTGTCCGCGGACAACGATCCCGACGCCCCCAACGCGCCCGATTTGAGCGGAAAAGCGAGGAATCCGGTGCCGATTTGTGCGATCATCGGGCCGAGCAACGCCACCCCGGCCAGGAAACACAGGACGACCCCGAGCGCGGTCGTCGCGGCCGCGTCGCCGCCGAGTTGCGAGGCGACGGCCGCCATCGCCGCACCCCCCGCGCAGAACCCGATGCCGAACCCGACCCGCACCTTGCCCAGCGTCGCGGACGGCACGGCCGCCGCACCGAGCGCGAGCCCCGGCCGCAGCTTGGACGGCTTGCGGGCGGCGAGTCGGCCCGCCCCGAGCGCCGCGAGAACGCTGATCAGCACCGCGGCCACGACCGGCAGCGGGCCCGTCTCCAGCGTGATCTGCGGCGGCACCGCACCCCGCTCCACCAACTCCGCGAACCACCAGCGCGCCAGGGCATAACCGGGGATCGCCCCCAGCAGCCCGGCCGCCGGGGCCAGCATCATCGCCTCGGTGGCGATGGTCCGGCGGATCTGCTGCGGTGTCGCGCCGATCGCCCTGAGCAGCGCGAACTCGCGAGCACGCTGGTTCGTCGCGAGGGCGAGGGTGCCCATGATGACGAACACGGCGGTCATGGCGGCGATCCCGCCGAAGGAGGCCCCGAGACCCAGCAGATACGTCTTTCCCGCCGCCAGGGCGGGAAGTTCCGCCCCGCCCCGGTCCTTGCCGGTCAGTACCTGCGCCCTGTCGCCGACCGCCTGCCCGACCTGCGCGGCAAGCGTGTCGGCGTCCGTCCCCCGCTTGGGGGTGACAAGGATCGCGTCGGCCTTCCCGGGGTGGCCGGAGAGCCGGTCGGCGGTCGGCGCGGCGAACCAGGCCTGGGTGCCGAGCGGCGAGGAGTCGGCGAGGCCGGAGACGGTGTAGGTACCGGTGCCGCCGGGGGCGGCGAGCCGGATGCGGTCGCCGGGCTTCACCCCGGCCTGCCCGGCGGCCCGCCGGTCGAGGACGACTTCCCCGGCGGAGGGCGCGCGTCCGGCGGCGAGGGGCCCGGCGGCGGCGATGTTCCCGCCGGTCAGCGCCCCCGCCTTCGGCTGCTGTACGGGGAAGGGTGCGTCCGGCACCGCCGAGGCGACACCGGGGCGGGCGGCTATCCGTACCGCCAACGCGGTGTCCACGCGGCCGCGTTCGGGCAGCGGGACCGAGATGGTCTGCTCGTTCTCGCTGCCCCGGTTCATGGTCAGGGAGGTGTACGGATCGGCCGCGACGACGACGGGGGCGTGTGCGTACCGCACCGGCTCGACCTTCGCGAGGAGGCTGGTCTGGAGGAGGGCGCCGCAGCCCGCGATGACGGCGGCGCCGAGGAGGAGGGCGACGAAACTGCCCACGAAGGAGGCCGGGCGGAAACGGACCGCCGCCCGGGCGAGACCGTTGCTCACGCAGCGGCTCCCGCGAAGGAGGCGGGGCGGAAGGCGGCGAGATCGGCCATGCGGGCGGCCACCGACTGCGGGTCGGGCCGGTGCAGTTCACCGGCGAGCGCGCCGTCGGCGAGGAAGAGGACGCGGTCGGCGTGCGAGGCGGCGACCGGGTCGTGGGTGACCATGACGACGGTCGCACCCATCGAGTCGACGGCCCGGCGCAGCAGTCCCAGCACCTCCTGCGCGGCCTGGGTGTCGAGCGCGCCGGTCGGCTCGTCGGCGAAGACGACCTCGGGGCGGGTGATCAGGGCCCGGGCGATGGCGACGCGCTGCTGCTGGCCGCCCGAGAGCTGGCCGGGGCGGCGGTCGCCGTGCGCGGGCAGGCCCACTTCGGTGAGGAGTTGCTGTGCGAGCCCGCGGTCCTGCTTGACGCCCGCGAGGCGTTGCGGCAGCAGGACGTTCTGCGCGACGGTCAGGGAGGGCAGCAGGTTGAAGGACTGGAAGACGAAGCCGATGCGGGAGCGGCGCAGTTCGGTGAGCCGGTCCTCGCGGAGGCGGGAGATGGACTCGCCACCGAGGAGTACGTCGCCGGAGCTGGGCCGGTCAAGGCCCGCCGCGCACTGGAGGAAGGTCGACTTCCCGGAGCCGGAGGGCCCCATGACGGCGGTGAAGCCACCGCGCGGCAGGGCGAGGTCGATGCCGCGCAGGGCGTGCACGGTGGCGGAGCCGCGCCCGTAGGTGCGGACGACGGACCGCAGCTCGACGGCGGCGGGCTCGGGCTGGTGGAAGGCCCCGGGCTGGTGGAAGGCCCCGGGCTGATGGAAGGCGGCCGGGTGCGTGGGACGCGCCGGGGCCTCGCTCCTGGGGCGCTTCGTCCGCGTCTCGGTGTGCGTGCGGTCTCGACGCAAGGCCATGACGTCCCTTTCTGCACGGCTCACTCGCAAGGTGATGGAGCCGTGGGTGGTGTGGTGCTGCTGGTACGTGATGTCTCCACCGTAGAAATCCGCGGCCTCGGGAGGAATGGGGCCAACCACGCTCTGTGGGGTGGTGCTAGCCCCCCACCTGAACGGGGTTCAGGCTCCTCGGTTCCCGCTTTTCCGGAAAGAAATGCAAAGCCTTGTGAAGGTGCCGTGAAACGGCAAAACCGCAGGTCAGAGCCGAAATAGCGAGGCGTTAGCGGAACGTAAGCGGAACGACAGGCCAGGGGCTGAAGCTGAAGGCAGACCAGGTGCTTGCACGATGCACCGACCAGTCCGCCGCACTCCGTTCCGCCGCACTCCGTTCCATCGCGTTCCAGTCCGCCACACCCCAGGGGGAGCCCCACATGCGTACGTCCGTTCGCCGTCCCGCCGTCCTCGCCGCTGCCGCGGTCGCCGCCCTCAGCCTCTCGCTCACCGCCTGCAACGGTGACGACAAGGCCACCGGCAGCGCCGCCTCCCCGTCCTCCGCCTCGGAGCAGTCGAACTCGGGGGCGACCCCCGGCACGGACAAGTCCGCCGACGCGAGCACCGACGGCCCGTCTTCCGACGGCAAGGGCCAGGCCAAGGACAGCGCGGGCTCGGGCAGCGGCTCGGCCGGCGGCAGCGGCTCGGGCAGCAGCTCCGGCAGCAAGTCCGGCTCCTCCGCCTCCCAGACCGGCTCCAAGAAGCCCGGCGCGGGCAAGGCCCCCGCCTGCACCGTCGACGACGTGAAGATGTCCGCGAAGACGAACGCCGAGCCGCCCTTCAGCTACCTCGAACTGACCGCGAAGAACACCTCCGGCCACGCGTGCCAGCTGGTGGACTACCCGCAGGTCACCTTCGGCGACTTCCACACCGCGAAGACCCTCCCGGCCGTCGCCAAGAGCAAGCCCGAGGTCCCGATCGTGCTGGAGCCGGGCGCGCCCGCCTACGCCATGATCAAGATCAACTTCGCGGGCACCAACGAGGACAGCGCCGAGTACAAGGAGTTCAACGTGGAGGTCTTCGCCAAGGGCGGCGGCCCCCGGGAGGGCGCCGAGGTCGTCTCCGTGCCGAGCGGCTTCCAGGTCGACGAGAAAAACGCCAAGACCGGCTACTGGACGTACGAGTTCCGCAACGGCGCCGACGACTTCTAGTCGCCTGCCCCCCCCAGAACGGCCGCCCCGCCCGAATCCCCCATTCGGACGGGGCGGCTCCCCCTATGACCCGGTCCACAGCGCGCGCATTACCGGTCCACAGCGCGCGAACGGCTCGCCACCGCAGGGCGCGCATCCGTACGCCTCCCCTCACACGGCTCTGACGGCGACTGGAAGACCGCTTCCTGACGGGGCATGACATCCTTGAGCGTCACGACTCGCCGGAGGGGATCGGCGGGCGTCCAGGGGCCCCGAGGCTCCTGGGGCTTTGGGGTTACGGGGAACATCGATGAGGCTCTGCTTCCTGGTGGAAGAGCACTACCGGCACGACGGCATGCCCCGCGAGGTGATCGGCCGACTGACCTCCTGGGGACACCGGGTGGACGTGGTGCGGCCGGGCGGCTCGCTGCTGGAGATGGGCGAGGCGGTACGGGCTGGGGTGCACGACGCCTGGGTCCTGAAGACCGTCTCCGGCGGGCCCGGACTCACCCTCCTGGAGGCCGCCGCCGAGGCCGGGCTGACCACCGTCAACGACGCCCGCGCGATACGCCGCGTACGCGACAAGGCCCTGGCGGCGGCGATCGGCCGCAGCCACGGGCTGCCCCTCCCGCCGACCTATGCGGCAGCCTCCCCCGAACTCCTCACCGCGATACCCGAATCGGCGTACCCGCTGGTCGTCAAGCCCGCCGACGGCAGCGCGGGCCGCTCGGTCCACCTCGTCCCCACCCCGCAGCGGCTCGCCGCGCTGCTCCCCGCACTCTCCGGCGAGGGCATGCTGATCGCCCAGCCGTACGTGCCCAACGCGGGCGTCGACCTCAAGGTCTACAGCGTCGGCGGCGAGCTCTACGCCACCGAACGGCGCTCCCCGCTCCACCCCGACCACCCGGCGCGCGAACGCCGCGTCGCCCTCCCGGCCGAGGTCGCGAAGACCGTCGTACGGGTCGGGGAGGTGTACGGGCTCGATCTGTACGGGGTGGACGTGCTGCTGGGTCCGGACGGGCCGGTGGTGGTGGACGTGAACGACTTCCCCAGCTTCCGCCGGGTCCCGGACGCTGCGGGACAGGTGGCGCGGGCGGTGCTGGAACTCGCGCGGAGGGGGCCGGAGTTGCCGGTGCCGGGCGTCGCGGGGGTGTCGAGAGTTCAGTCCCTTCAGTCCCTTTCGAGCGCGAATCAGTACATTTCAGGCGCAGATAAGGGCGATTCGGGCCTTGTGCGGGCTCATTCGGTCCCTCAACGGTCCCTCCCGGACCCTGTCCAGTCCCTTTCGGGGGCGGTTCAGTCCCTCCCGGACCCGGTTCAGTCCCTTTCGGGGTCCGCGGCTCTCGGCGCGCCGATGCCGGTGGTCGCGGGTGAGGGCGCATGAGGGTCGGCCTGATCACACCCCGGCCGGACCATCCGCTGCTGGCGGAGACCGCTGCGCTGCTCGTCGACGCCGGTCACCAGGTGCTCGTACGAGATCCGTCGACGACGGAGACAACGGACGCGCGGTCCGGGGCTCCGGCCTCCGGACCCCGCGCCTCCGAATCCCGTGCCTCCGGACCTCCCGCTTCCGGACCTCCCGCCTCCGGACCGCAGGCGGACGTCTACCTCCTCAAGGCCCGGACGCCGCGCGCGCTCGCCCTCGCGCGTGAGCTGGAGCGGCGCGGTGCGCGCGTGGTGAACTCCGCCGGTGCGACCGCGCTCCTCCAGGACCGTACGGAGATGGCCGACGTCGCCCGGCGCGCCGGACTTCCCTTCGCCACCACCCGCACCTTCGCCGCGCTCGCCGACTTCGCGGCGGGCCCTCCGCCCGCCGGACCCGTGGTGGTCAAGAGCCGCCACAGCCGCAAGGACGATGTGGTGGCTCGCGTCGACACCCCTCGCGACCTGCGCGAACTGGCCGCACGGCATCCGCACGAGCCCGTCGTGGTCCAGGAGTTCGCCCCGAACGACGGCTGGGACGAGAAGCTGTGGGCCGTCGGCCGGCACGTCTTCGCCGCGCATCGCCGTTCCGAACTGGCCCACGGGGACCTCGACGCCCCGCCTCCGCTCCCCGACCGGACCGACCTGGTGCGCCGGGTGGGCGAGGTGTTCGGGCTCCAGGTGTACGGAGTCGACGTCATCAGCACCAAGGACGGCACCCCGCTCATCGTCGACATCAACGCCTTCCCCGGCATCCGGGGCCAGGCGGGCGCCCCCGAGGCGCTGGCCTCGCTGGCGCTGGGGACGGACGCGGCTCCCCTTACGCTTCCCGCATGCCGATCATGAACACGACCGACGACGCCCAACTCGCCCTGTCCACCGCGCAATCGGGCGCCTCCGTGGTCCGGGGGCTGTACGGTGCCCCGCTGGATCGCGTCGAGAAGTCCGCCGGGGACTTCGCCACCGAGGCCGACCTCGCGGCCGAGCGCACCATGCTGGACCTGCTGCGCACCGCGCGCCCCGAGGACGCGGTGACGGGCGAGGAGAGCGGGGCCACGGGGACGGCCGGGGCGCAGCGGCGCTGGCTGGTCGATCCGCTCTGCGGCACGCTGAACTACGCCGTGCAGAACATGCTGGTCGGTGTGAACGTCGCCCTGCGCGAGACCGGATCGGGGATCACGGCGGCGGCGACGGCCGACCCGTTCAACGACGAGGTGTTCTGGACGGACGGCACCCGCGCCCGGCTCCGCAGGGGCGAGACGGACACCCCCCTCCTCCCTTCCCCGGACTCCCGCCTGGTCGACCTCAACCTCGACCCGCCGTTCCCCGCCTTCCCGCCCGCCCGGCTGCTCACCGCCCCCGGGTTCGCCGAGCGCTTCCGGCCGCGCGTGGTCTCCACCTCCCTGGCGGTGGCCTGGGTGGCGGCCGGCCGTCGGGCCGCGTACGTCACCGACGGCGGCGACCTGCGTGAGAGCGTGCACTTCGCGGCCGGAATCGCGCTGTGCGAGGCGGCGGGCTGCACGGTGACGGGCATCGACGGTCTGCCGCTCGCATCGAGCGCGGGCGGCCTGGTGGCGGCGGCGGACGCGGAGACGCACGCCGCGCTGATGAAGCTGATCCGGCTCGCGTAGCGGCTGCGGCCCGACCAGACCGGTCCAATCGGTCAGGCCGTGGCCGCCAGCCGGAACCGTACGCCTGTCATCTCCTCCGACAGCTCCCAGAGCCTGCGGCCCGTCCCGGGATCGGCCGCGGCCGGGGCGAGTTCCACGCGGATCGGCGCGCCCCGGAGTTCCGCGAGTCCGCCGGGTCCGATGAAGTCGCCGCCCGCCACACCTTCGGCGGTCGCGGCGTACAGCTGCGGCAGGGCGCCCTGTTCCGGGGGCTGGGCGAGGAGCGGGTTGCCGATACGGCCGAACACGAGCCGCCAGATGCCGATCGGCCCGTTCATCTGAAGCCCTGTGGCGGTGTACCCGGGATGGGCAAGCACGCTGCGCACAGGGCTGCCCGCCTCGCTCAGCCGCCGGTGCAGCTCGTGCCCGAAGACCGCATTGGCGAGTTTCGACTGGTTGTAGGCCCTCATGGCGGAGTACGCACGTGTGCCGTGCAGGTCGTCGAAGTCGATCCGGGCCTTGCGGTGGTTGACCGAACTGACCGTCACGACACGGGCGTCGGCCCCGTCCCGGGCTGCCGCTTCGAGCAGGTCGAGCAGGAGGCCCGTGAGGGCGAAGTGGCCGAGGTGGTTGCAGGCCAGTTGCAGCTCATGGCCCTGTGCGCTGAGCGTGCGGGGCGGAGCCATGACTCCGGCGTTGTTGACGAGGACGTCGAGGCGGGCCCGGTCGCCGTGCAGCCGCTCGGCGAAGGCCCGTACGGAGTCGAGATCGGCGAGGTCCAGCCGCCGCACTTCCAGGCGGGCGTCCGGCAGTTCTTCGCGCAGGGCGGCCACCGTCCGGTGGCCCTTGGCCTCGTCCCGGACGGCGAGGACCACGTCTGCACCGCGCCGGGCCAGGGCCCGTGTGGTGGCGAGGCCGAGTCCGCCGGTGGCTCCGGTGACCACACACAGGCGGCCGGTCTGGTCGGGAATCCGGTCGACGTTCCAGGGCAGGGAGAAGTCGTGTTCCTTCATGCGGCAGAGAATGCCTTCGGTGGCACTTGGTGTCAAGACGCTACCGAGTGCCATGTTCGGCATGTTGTGTAGCATGGCTGCATGACCTCCCGCCCCGAAGCCGTCGGCAGCCTCGCCGAGCGCAAGCGTCAGCTCGTCGCGGACGAACTGGCCGAAGCGGCCATGCAGTTGCTGGCGCAGAAGGGCTTCGACACGGTCACCGTGGACGAGATCGTGGCGGCCGCCGGGGTCTCGAAGCGGACGTTCTTCCGGTACTTCGCGTCCAAGGAGGACGTCGTCGTACGGTTCCTGGCCGACCTGGGATCCGGCATCCGCGCGGAACTCGCGGCCCGCCCGGTGGGCGAACCGCCGTCCCTGGCGCTGCGGCACGCGGTCTCGGTGCCGTTGGCGGCCTGTGCGGACCACTCGGACCGGGCGCTTCAGGTGGTCCAGCTGATCCTGCGGACCCCCGCCCTGCACGCGCGCTTCCTGGAACGTCAGGCGCAGTGGCGCGAGGACCTGACGGCGGAACTGGCCGCCCGTCGCGGGCTGGACGCCGCGACCGCCCTCTACCCCGCGCTGGCCGCCGGTACCGCAGTGACCGCCTTCAACACGGTGCTCCAGCGCTGGAGCGAGAGCGA
The DNA here is from genome assembly GCF_044744005.1 of Streptomyces sp. NPDC087440. NCBI lineage: Bacteria > Bacillati > Actinomycetota > Actinomycetes > Kitasatosporales > Streptomycetaceae > Streptomyces > Streptomyces sp. NPDC087440. Next base: position 622,669 of record NZ_JBIUXN010000001.1, read on the forward strand.
CGGCGACCGGGACGCCCTGGACCTGGTCGCCGAAGCCTTCACCGTGCTGTCCCCGGCCCTCGACGGCCCGGACTCCGGCGCCCCCGCCGCCTGACCCTCCTCGGCACGCGCCCGGCGGTGGAAGTCACCGGCACAGCACCGTGGGCACACGCATCCCGACGTATCCGCAGCCGCCGCACTTCCAGGCGGGCGTCCGGCAGTTCACCGCGCTCGCCGACCCGCCGATCACCCCGGTGCCTCACAGGGACCGCAGGACCGCGACGACCTGGCCCAGACCGCCGCTTCCAGCGCGGCCTCTTCACCCCGCTCCGCCAGGCAGTCGTCGGAGGGAGTGGGCAGAGGGTCACTGATCAGGGCCGGCGCGCGGGCAGCGAGAGCGTACGCGCGCGGACGGTACGGGTCACGGTGAAGGAAGCCCCTTCGGTGGAGGCACAGCACTTCGCGGACCGACCGCACCGCTTCGTCCGTCCGCACCATCCGCACCCGGCCACTTCGTCGTCCCAGCCAGATCCACGGCCTGTCCCGCTGCCTACGCTGGGCGCACGCTCAGCCGACGACCAAGGACGGTTTCCATGACGGCAGCAGTCGAACCCGCGCGTTGGAACAATCTGCTCAGCACCTCAGCGGCCAAGCACAAAGTCCCCGGCGCTTCGCTCGCCTTCTTCCACGACGGGAAGATGCACGAGTTCGCCACCGGTGTGCTCAACCGGGACACCCAGGCCCCGGTCCGTACCGACTCGCTCTTCCAGATCGGCTCGGTCACCAAGGTGTGGACGGCCACGCAGATCATGCTGCTCGTGGAGGCGGGCCGACTCGACCTCGACGCCCCCGTCGTCGAAGTCCTCCCGGAGTTCCGGGTGGCCGACGAGGCGCTCACCAAGTCCATGACCGTACGCCATCTGCTCACGCACACCTCCGGCATGGACGGCGACTTCTTCCTCGACACCGGCCGGGGCGACGACACTCTGGAGAAGTACACCGAGGCGTGTCGCGACCTCACCGCGATCCACCCGCTGGGCGCCACCCAGTCGTACTGCAACTCGGGCTTCTCGGTGCTCGGCCGGATCATCGAGCAGGTGACCGGCAAGGTCTGGGACGCGGCACTGCGCGAGCAGATCATCGAGCCGCTGGGGCTCACCCACACCGCGACGCTCCCCGAGGACGTCCTGCGCCACAGCTCGGCCATGGGGCACGAGGCAGACGGGTCGACGTCCCCGGTGTGGGGCCTGATGCGGTCCGCGGGACCCGCCGGACTGATCTGCGCGCAGGCATCCGACGTGGTCCGGTTCGGGCAGGCCCACCTCGCCGACGGGCTGCTCGCTCATCCCGAGGTGATGTGGGAGGCTCATGCGACCGTGCCGTGCCCCCTGCCGTTCGCCGCCGAATGGGGCCTGGGCTGGATGCTCGACTCCCTGTCGGGGCGCCGGATCGTCTCGCACGCGGGCAACACGATCGGCCAGTCCGCCCTCCTGTGGGTCGTACCGGAACTGGACTTCGTCGCCTGTGTCCTGATCAACGGCGGCGACTCCTCGGGAATGCAGCACGAGGTCGCGACCGAACTCTTCCGCGAGCTCCTCGGTATCGACGTCCCCGCCGCACCCCAGCCCCCGGCCACTCCCGTCGCCGTCGACGCCGAGCGCTACACCGGGGTGTACGAGAGCGTGGGCAGCAAGGTCACGGTGACGCAGACCGACACCGGCGGGCTGCACCTGCTGATGGAGACCAAGGGTTCCTTCGCGGGCGTGAACCCGGACAGGGAGTGCGACCTCGTCGTCCTGGGCGAGGGAAGGGTCATCGGCCGGCTGCGCGGCGAGGGCCCCTGGATGTCCATGACCTTCTACGAACTGGCCGACGGCTCGCCCTATCTCCACCTCGGCGCCCGCGCCCTGCCCAAGACGGCCTGAAGGGTGCTGCCATGACAAGCACCTCTCCGTACGGGAACGACCACGCGCAGGAGCACCGGCAGGAACACGCGCAGACCCGGAGTCGTGGAGTACCCCGACGGACGCCGCCACGCCGCCGCCGTCCTCCTGCGGCCCCACTCGACGGCGTACCGGCTCCCGAGGGCGGCGCGGCCATCGGACGGGCGGCGCGGGCAGCCGTCGACCTGCTCCGTACCTGAGCGAGCGGCACCGCACCGACGGAATCATTCGGCGAGGGGCAACTTCCCCCGAGGAGTGCCCTCATACCCCGTGAGCTGGCGTGATGTCTGGATACGCGTACTACCGTGACCTCATGCTGAACCGGCCGTGCCCCTCGCTGCGGCGCATCGTCGACGACCTGGGCTCTACCGTGCTCCATGTCGTCGCCGCGCCCCCCGGTGATCTCCGAGCGGGGATCACCGGGGTGCACATCTACGATCCGCTCGACGAACTGCTGGTGACCCCCGGTACCCTCCTGCTCGCCGTCGGCGTCGAGGGCGGCGAGCGGATCCGCGCACTGATGAGGGCTGCGGCCCCTGCCGCCGCCCTCATCGTCAAACAGCCGGTGGAACCCGACGAACCGATGCGGCAGACGGCGGCCGAAACCGGTGTCGCCGTCCTGGGCCTGGCCCGCGCCGCCTCCTGGGCCCAGATCGCCGCCATGCTGCGCTCCTTGCTCTCCGAAGGGGACTTCGGTGATCCGGAGGACGGCCTGCCCGGCGACCTCTTCGTGCTGGCGAACGCGATCTGTGCTCTGCTCGACGCACCCGTCACGATCGAGGACAGGGACTCCCGGATCCTCGCCCACTCCGGCCGTCAGGAGGAAGCCGACCCCAGCCGGGTCGCCACCGTCCTCGCCCGGCAAGTCCCCGATCACATACGCCGGATCGTCCGGGAGCGCGGCATCCTCCAGCAGCTGGACCGGAGCCGGGAGCCCGTCTTCGTGCGCCTGGAGGAGGGGGACATCCGCCGGACCGCGATCGCGGTCCGGTCCGGTGACGAGATCCTCGGGTCCATCTGGGTCGCCGCCCCCGACCCCCTGGACGCCCAGCGTGCGAGCGCGCTGACGGACGCGGCAAAGATCGTGGCCCTGCAGCTCCTGCGCGAACGTGCCGGGGCCGACACCCGGCGGCGACTGCGGGCCGACCTGCTCTCCACCGTCCTCGAAGGCGGCCCGGGCGCTCCGGGGGCCGCCGCCCGGCTCGGGATGGCCGACGGCGCACCAGGCGGTGTGTGCGTCCTCGCCGCCCAGCTCGCCGACGACACCGCCGTGCACACGGACGCCGACCGCGAACGCTTCTGCGATGCCCTCGCGCTCCACGTCAGCGCCATCCATCCGCGTTCGTCCGCCGCCGTGGTCGGCACGGTGGCGTACGCCGTACTGCCGATGCCGCAGGGCAGGGCGGACCACGAGGGCAGCGAACGCAGGGCCGTCGAGGTGGCCAGGAAGTTCCTGTCCAGGACCGGCGTACGGTACGCCGCCCGCATCGGCGTCGGCCGCCCGGCCGCCACCCTCGCGCAGGTGGCCCGCTCCCGCGCCGACGCCGACCGGGCACTGCGCGTGCTGACATCGCACCAGGAGCCCCACACCGCCGCCGGTTACACCGAGCTGCACATCGAGTCCCTGCTGCTCCAGCTCGGCGACCTCGCGACCGTCCAGGAACACCAACCCGTGGGCGCCTACCGGCACTTGCTCGCGTACGACTCCGAGCACGGCAGCGATCTGGTCGCCACGCTCTCCTCCTACCTCGACGCGCTGGGAGACGTACCGGCCGCCTCGGCGCGCATGCACGTCCACCCGAACACCTTCCGGTACCGGCTCAAGAGGGTCGTGGAGGTCAGCGGGCTCGACCTGGACGATCCGCAGGAACGGCTCGGCGTCATGCTCCAGATCCGCCTCTTCGGCGCCAGCGCCGCGGCCGGTGCACCGGCCCCGAAGCGGGCGGGCGGGCCGCCGTCGCCCTGAATCCTCGTCCCGTTGGCCGCCAGGTTCGTCCCGTTGGCCGCCAGGACGGACAGCCACCCGAGTTTTGTGCTCCGGCACGAATACCGGGGGGCCGCAGAGCGGACAGGGTGGTGCCCACTCCCGCACGACACCCCCTCGCGTCCCGAAGTTCCGCTTCTGGAGTCCTCCATGAAACCCCTCCGCACCACCGTGGCCGCGGCCCTGTCCCTGCTGCTCGCGACCACCGGCTGCGCCGCCACCGGCGGTCCGGCCCCGGACGGCGACACCTTCACCCTCACCACGCCGCTGGCCCCCGGCGCACTCGACCCCTCGCACTCGACGGCGGGAGGCACCAACCTCCTGCTGTCCATCGGCTACGACACCTTGGTCTCCAGCGACGAGAAGGGCAGAACGGTACCGGGGCTCGCCGAGAAGTGGCGGGTGACGCCGACATCCGTGACCTACACCCTCCGCAAGGGCATCACCTGCTCCGACGGGTCACCGCTGACGCCGAGCACCGTCGCCGCGAACGTCGCCCACGAGACCGCCCCCGCCACCAGATCGCTCCGCCTCGGCGTCACGGTCCCCGCCGGCCTCACCGCCAGGGCCGACGACGCAGCCGGCACCGTCACCCTGGCCACACCGCAGCCGTTCAGCTTCATCCTGCAGACCTCCGCGATGATGTACCTCGTCTGCGGCAAGGGCCTCACCGACCGCAAGCTGCTCGCCCGGGGCATGTCGGGCTCGGGCCCGTACCGACTCGTACAGGTGCAGCCCGGCGACCGCTACTCCTTCCGGCTGCGCAAGGACTACGCCTGGGGCCCCGGTGGCGCCACCTCGGCCGGCATGCCGGAAAGGCTGGTCGTGCAGGTGGTCGCCAACGAACAGACCTCCACCAACCTCATGGTCGCCGGTGCCGCCAACGCGACCTTCGTCCAGGGTCCTGACCGGGCCCGCCTCAAGGCCGTCCAGGGCATCCGGACCGAGGAAGTACCCACCGGCAGCGAACTGTTCCTCTTCCGGCAGAGCAAGGGCACACCGACCGCCGACCCGGCCGTCCGCAAGGCGCTGTCCATGGCACTCGACATCGAGGCCCTGGGCAAGATGGCGTCCGGCGGCAGCGGCGCCCCGCCCCACGGCATGGTCTCGGAGCCGCGCCCCTGCCCCAGCGTCGACTTCTCCCGCTACCTGCCGCCGAACGACCTCGCCGGAGCCAAGGCCGTCCTGGACGCGGCCGGCTGGCGGGAGGACGCGGGCGGAGTACGGGTCAAGGACGGTCGCAAGCTGTCGCTGACCCTGGTGTTCGCCAGCGGCCGGGGCGAGGCCGCCGCGGCCACCGCCGAGTACGCCGCCGCCGAGTGGAAACGCGTCGGCGCCGACGTCAAGCTCCTCGGCCTCACCGGCGGCCGCCTCGCCGACACCACCAACGGCACCCTCGACTGGGACATCGGCGCCCTGCCCATCAACGTCCCGCTGCCCTCGATGCTCATGGGCGTCCTGTCCGGCCCCACCCCGCCGGACGGCGGCAACTTCCTGTACCTGAAGAACCAGCGGTACGAAGCCCTCACCGGCCGGGCACTCGGCATCCCGGGCGAGCCCGGCTGCGTGCTGTGGAACAAGGCCGAGGCATCGCTCGTGGAGCACCACGACATCATGCCGATCGTCGACCTGACCACCACGCTGGCGACCCGGAACGGCTCCCTGCGCATGGTGCCCGGAATCGTGTACCCGACCACCATCCGGCTGCACACGGAAGGCAAGTGATCCGCATGCCCGACAACAGTCCGCACAGCGCCGTGCCCGACGCCTCGCGGACCACCCGCGCCGTGCCCGACGCCTCGCGGGCCCCGCGCACCGTGCGCCGTCGGCTCCCGCTCGCCTTCCTGCTCCGTGCCGTACTGCGCCTGACGCTCTCGCTCGCCGTCCTGCTGGTGGTCTCGTTCCTGATGATCCACCTGCTGCCCGGGGACCCCGTCCGCGGCTCCCTCGGTGCGTCGGCGCCGCTGGAGGTGGTGGAGAGGCGGCGGGCTGCGCTCGGCCTCGACGATCCGCTGCTGCGACAGTTCCTGGACTACGTGGGCCACGTGTTCAGCGGCGACCTCGGCACGTCCTTCCTCACCTCGGAGCGGGTCGGCGACGTCATCGCCGACCGCCTGCCCCACTCCGTCTCGATCGCCCTCCTGGGTACGGTGCTCGCCTTCGGCATCGCGATCCCGCTCGGCATGTGGGCGGCCGTACGCACCGACAACGGCCGCCGCCCGCTCACCCGGAGCCTGTTCTCCGGGATCACCGGAACCGCCAACTCGATCCCCGAATTCCTCTACGCGATCGGCCTGGTGACGGTCTTCGCGGTCGGCCTGCACTGGCTGCCGCCCGCCGGAATGGCAGGCCCGTCCTCGTACGTCCTGCCCGTGATCGCCCTCGCGATCGGCCCCGCGGCGCTCCTCGCCCGGGTCACCCGCGTCGAGACCCAGCGCGAACTGGGCAGCGAGTACATGCGTTTGGCGCGCGCCAAACGCCTTCCCTCCGCCCGGCTCCACCTGCGCCACCTGCTGCCGAACACGCTCACCGCGACCCTCACCATGGGAGGGCTGCTGCTCACCTCGCTGATCACCTCGGGCGTGCTGGTGGAGAGCGTCTTCGCCTGGCCGGGGCTCGGCCAGCGCACCGTCGAGGCCATCACCCAGCAGGACTATCCGGTCGCCCAGGGCGTGATCCTCGTCTACGGGGCGATCGTGCTGGTCGTGAACTTCCTCGTCGACCTGCTGCTCGGCTTCCTCGACCCGAGGTCCGCCCTGAACGCCGCCTTGAACTCCGTCCCCGCGCCCGAGGAGGCATGATGCGCCGCCCGCGCCTGCCGCGTACCGCGTCCGGCTGCACCGGACTCGCGCTCGTCACCCTGCTCGCCCTGCTGGCAGTCCTCGCCCCGATGGTCTGGGGGGACGCCGCCACCCGCTTCGACCCGTCGGCGATCGGCGAGGGCGCCTCGGCCGCCCACCCCCTCGGCACGGACGCGCTCGGCCGCGACCTGCTGGCCCGTACCCTCGTGGCCACCCGCTTCACCCTGCTCCTCGCGCTGCTGGCCACCGCCATCGGCACTGGCATCGGGCTCGTCCTGGGCACCCTGCCGTCCGTACTGCCCAGGCGCGCCGGGCAGTTGGTCACCTCGGCGGTCAACGCACTGGTCGCCTTCCCCGGGCTGCTGCTCGCGATGTTCACCGCGGTGATCGCCGGACTCGGCGCGCCCGGCGCGGTCCTGGGCATCGGCGTCGCGACAGCGCCCGCCTTCGCCCGGCTGACCAACAGCCTGGCGGTGTCGATCGCCACCTCCGACTACGTGCTCGCGGCCAGGATGATGGGCGTGCCCCGGCACCGCATCCTGCTCCGGCACGTGGTGCCGAACATCGCCGAGCCCCTCGTGATGACGTGCGCCCAGGCGATCAGCGGGGCGCTGCTGGGGCTCGCGGGACTGTCGTTCCTCGGGCTCGGCGTACAGCCTCCTTCGTACGACTGGGGAAGGCTCCTGTTCGACGCGTTCGGGCACATCTACGTCACCCCGGTGGTGGCGGTGGGCCCGGCCGTGGCGATCGTCCTGGCCGGACTCGGCTTCGCCCTGCTCGGCGACTCGTTCTCGGACGCCGCGGCACGGCGGTCCGCAGCGGCGGGTGGCAGCGACAAGGCCTCGTCGGCGACGGGGATCTCGCCCGCCGAGCCTCAGCAGGACGGGAGCGGGACGGTCGAGGGCGAGCCGGACGCGGTACTCGACGTCCGGGGCCTCACCGTCACCTTTCCCGGCGGGCTGCGACCCGTACGGGACCTGTCGCTGACCATCCGGCAGGGCGAGATCGTGGGCCTGCTCGGGGAGTCCGGCAGCGGCAAGAGCATGACGGCGTCCGCGATCGGCGGACTGGTCCCCCACCCGGGCCGTGTCGACTCGCGCCGGCTGCGGCTGGACGGGCAGGAGGTGAACTCACTGGCGGAGAACGCGCGCAGGAAGCTGCTGGGCACCTCACTGGCGATGATCTTCCAGGACCCGATGGCCTCGCTCAACCCGGCGCTCAGGGTCGGCGGCCAGCTCGCCGAGGTCTCGGTCGTCCACCAGGGCGCCACCCGTGCCGATGCATGGCAGCGGGCCGTCGACCGGCTCGGCAGCGTACGGCTGCCGGACCCGGAGCGGACGGCCCGGATGCATCCGCACCAGCTGTCCGGCGGCATGCGCCAGCGTGCGGTCATCGCGATGGGACTGATGGGCGCACCCCGGCTGATCATCGCCGACGAGCCGACGACGGCCCTGGACGTGACCGTGCAGCGGCAGATCCTCAAACTGCTGCGCGAGGTGACCGACGAGACCGGCGCGGGCGTGCTGTTCATCACCCACGACATCGCGCTGGCGGGCGAACTCTGCGACCGGGTCGCGGTGATGTACGCGGGCGCGATAGTCGAGGAGCTGGAGACCTCCCGGCTCGCGGACGGCGCCGTGCACCCGTACACCCGGGCACTGCTGGGTTCCGTACCGACGATGGACACCGACCGGCACGCCCCACTGACCGGCATCCCCGGCACCCAGCCGTCCCCGGCCGAACTGGGGCCCGGCTGCACCTTCGCGGACCGCTGCGCGTCCGCGACCGACCGATGCCGCACGGAACGCCCGGTGCTCGTCGAGCACGGGGCGGGCCATCGAGCGGCCTGCTGGGAGGCATCATGAGAATCACCGACCTGACCGTGCGGTACGGCTCCCGGACCGTCGTCGAGGGACTCGACCTCGACATCCCGCCGGCGACCGTGGTCGGCCTGGTGGGAGAGTCCGGGTCGGGCAAGTCGACAGTGGCGCGGGCGGTCACCGGGCTGGTCCCGTACCGGGGCACCATCGAGGGCCCGGCCCGGCACAAGGTGCAGATGGTGTTCCAGGACCCGTACGGCTCGCTCAACCCCCGTATGACGGTGGGCGCTTCCGTCGCCGAGGGGCTGGCGGGAGGGCGGGCCGGAACGTTGTCACGCGTGCAGCGGGCGGCCGAGGTGGAACGGCTGCTGTCGCTGGTGTCGCTGTCCCCGCGGTACGCCGCCCGGTACCCGAGGGAGCTGTCCGGCGGCCAACGGCAGCGGGTGGCCGTCGCGCGCGCCCTGGGCACGCGGCCCGAGCTGCTGGTCGCGGACGAGATCACCTCGGCGCTGGACGTCTCGGTGCAGGGCTCGGTGCTCAACCTGATCCGCTCGCTCCAGGCGGAGTTGGACCTCTCGATGCTCTTCATCTCGCACGACCTCGCGGTCGTGCGGTACGTCTGCGACCGGGTCGCGGTGCTGCACCAGGGGCGGCTCGTCGAGGAGGGCCCGGTGGAGGAGGTGGTCGCGGCCCCGCGCATGGCGTACACGCGGGCGCTGCTGGACGCGGTGCCCAGGCCGGTCTCCGCCTGAGGCGCGATACGGAGCGGAACGGCGTGTGCCGCCTGCCGACATCCGGCAGGCGGCACACGCCGTTTCGTTCGTACGGGGCTCGTTCGGGGTTCGTTCGTGGTCCGTTCAGCGGGAGCGTGGTGCGGCGCAGTCCGGCCGGAAGGGAGCGCGGTCGACCGCGTAGCCGGTCCGGCCGGGCATGCCGGTGACCCGGCCGTCGCGGTCGGCGGCGAGCACGGGTACGGGGGCCGGTGCGGTGGCGCCGGGCGCGGTGCCGTTGATCGCGTCCCGCATCGTGCCGTAGGACCCGGCGTGGTACTCCTCCGGCGTCGCGCCCGGCTTGGTGAGGTTGAAGTGGGCGTTGCGCCGGACCAGCGGGTCGAAGGTCCAGGTGATCCGGTCCAGGCCCCGGGCCAGGGCCCAGTCGCGCTGGTGCTGCTTGAGGGCGAAGCCGATGCCGTGGCCCTGGGCCGGCGCGTACTGCCGGATGCGGCCGAAGAGCCGGTCGATCTCCTCGAACTCCGCCGGCCGGTGGACTTCGCATACGGCGACGTGGCCGGGCGACTCCGCGAGGGCCGCGTGCTCGGCGGCGGCGCGCGTCGTGTCGGCGGTGGGCGTCGTGTCGGCGGTGGGCGTCGTGTCGGCGGTGGGCGTCATCGGGCGCGCCCCAGTTCCGCGCGGAAGAGCCGGTGGACGTTCCCGCCGAGTATCTTCCCGATGTCGCTCTCGGGGTGGCCGCGCCGGATGAGTTCCGCCGTCACCAGGGGGAGTCCCGCCGGTCCTTCGAGCCCCGGCAGGGTGAAGAGCGAGTCGATGCCGTCGAGACCGAGATCGAGGTCCTCGCAACAGGGCGGCGTGACGTCGAGCAGCACCTCGCGCACGAAGTCGGGCCCGATGCCGACGTGGTCGATGCCCGCGACCGACGCCACGTGCTCGATGTGGTCCACCAGTTTGTCCAGGGTGCGGTCCTTCTTGTCCTCGGCGAGGAAGCCGGGGAAGAAGTTGACGCAGACGACACCGCCGGTGGCGGCGACTCCCCGGAGCTGGTCATCGGTCAGATTGCGGTGGTGGTCGCGGAGTGCGCGGGCCGACGAGTGGGTGGCCATGATTGGCCGGGTGGCCAGTTCGAGTACGTGTCCCACCCCGGCGGCGCCGAGGTGGGACACGTCGAAGAGCATGCCGAGCCGTTCCATCTCCGCCAGGGCCCGGACCCCGGCGGCGGTGAGCCGGGACCCGGTGGCGTCCTCCCCGCTGCCGTCGGCGAGCGGGGTGCGGCTCCAGTGCGCGAGGGAGGCGACCCGTACACCGAGACGGTGAAGGGTGTGGAACAGCTCGACGTCGGCGTCGATGCCCGGCGCGCTCTCCAGCGCGAGTACGAGCGCGATCCTCGACGCGGCGAGAGCGGCGTCGATCTCGTCGCCGTCCCGGCACAGGGCCACGGTGTCCGGGTTCCCCTCGGCCAGTACGTGGGCGGTCTCGATCATCCGCAGGGTGCGGCGCAGCGCGCCTTCCGGACGGTAGGCGTCGTCGATGAAGACGGGCAGCACCTGGATGTCCACGCCGCCGGCCTGGAGTTGCGGCAGCCACCGCTCGCGGAAGAAGTCGGCCCAGCGCGACGGGGGCCGGGCCGACACCGCCATCAGCAGGTCGTTGTGGGTATCGGCGACGATGGCGCGTTGGTGCAGATCAGCGGGCACGTCGGAGCCTTCCGGTAAGAGTTGACCCTGACGTTAGGGCGGCCGGTGGGCTCACAGTTCATCCATGACGACGAAGAAACCCGTCCGCCTTCGTCGCTGGGACCAACGGTGTGGGAGCCGACGGGACGGGCGGACGGCTGCCCGTGTCGTGAGCATGTCGGGCCAACTCGGCTCCGGCGCCCCGCAGTCGGTGCGGGGTGCCGGAGCCGGCCGGGCAGGGGTGGCGTGCCGCAGGGGCCGCTAGCTGAGGGTCTTCAGGGCCGCCGCGTCGTACGGGGCGAGCTCGTCGAGGCGGCCTGTCAGGACCTTCTGGGCCCACAGCGGGTCCTGGAGCAGCGCGCGTCCGACGGCGACCATGTCGAACTCGTCGCGCTCCATGCGCTCCAGCAGGTCGTCGATGCCCCTGGCCTGCGAACCCTCGCCCTTGAAGGCGCCCATGAAGTCGCCGTTGAGGCCGACGGAACCGACGGTGAGGGTGGGCTTGCCGGTGAGCTTCTTGGTCCAGCCCGCCAGGTTCAGGTCCGAGCCGTCGAACTCGGGGTTCCAGTAGCGCCGCGTGGAGGCGTGGAAGGCGTCGACGCCCGCTGCGGCGAGCGGTTCGAGGATCGCCGCCAGCTCCTGCGGGGTCTCGGCGAGGCGGGCGTCGTACGCCTGCTGCTTCCACTGCGAGTAGCGGAAGATCACCGGGAAGTCGGCGGAGACGTTGCCCCGGATCGCGGCGACGATCTCGGCGGCGAACTTCGTCCGGGCGACCGGGTCACCGCCGTACGCGTCGGAACGGCGGTTCGTGCCCTCCCACAGGAACTGGTCGACCAGGTAGCCGTGCGCGCCGTGCACCTCGATGCCGTCGAACCCGATGCGCTCCGCGTCCTTGGCCGCCTGCGCGAACGCGCCGATGACGTCGTCCAGGTCGGTCTGCGTCATCGTCCGGCCCGTGCCCTCGGACCCGTCGGCCACGATGCCGGAAGGGCCGACCGAGGGGGCGTCGGCGAAGGGCGGGCTCCCGGCCTTGCGGACCGTGCCGATGTGCCACAGCTGCGGCACGATCGTGCCCCCGGCCGCATGCACGTCGGCGGCGACCTGCGCCCAACCCGCCAGCTGCTCCTCGCCGTGGAACCGGGGCACCCGGTCGCTGTCGCCCGCCGAGTCGTGGCCGACGTAGGTGCCCTCGGTGATGATCAGGCCCACGCCTGCGGCGGCCCGGCGTGAGTAGTACGACCTGACGTCCTCACCGGGGACGCCGCCGGGCGAGAACATGCGGGTCATCGGGGCCATCGCGATGCGGTTCGGAACGGTCAGGCCGTTCAGCGCGACGGGGCGGGACAGGATGTCCGCGGCGCGGGATGCGGGCGACGAGGCGTCAGTCACGGAGGGTTCCTCCTCAAGTGCCGAAGCACTTTCGAGAGCACGTACGGGCGGTCGGATTCCTGTGTGCCAACCGGCCGGGCCACCGAGGCATTCCGGGGCCGGGGGCCCACCCGCTGTGATCCGGACCACGGTGCGGGCGGGTCCCGTCGCCCCGTCGTGCCGTCCCGCTCGTCCCTCCCCCCCCGTCTCACCCGGGTGTCATCCTCCGCGCGGGGAGGGCGGCTTGTAGAGGTCGTCGAGCCGGAGTCGGGCGGGTGGCGGCAGGGGAGGGCCGTCCGTCGGCAGGCAGGACTGGAGGAAGTAGGCGAGCAGGCGGTCGGACGCGGCCAGGGACTCCGCCGGGGAGTCCCGCAGCACGCCGTTGATGGCCAGGAGCAGCAGGGTGACGTCGCTGGGCTCGAAGTCCGCGCGCAGCTGTCCGCTGTCCTTCGCGCGCTGCACCAGCAGGGCCAGGGACTCCTCGGCACGGGCACGCTCGCGGTGGAGGCCGGGCGCGTCGGGGAACCGGGAGAGGAACGCGGCGCTGAACCCCCGGTCCTGGGCCTGCATGCGGCACACCCTGGTGAGGACGGTACGCAGTCCGCGCCAGGGATCGTCGTCCTCAAGGGCGTCGTCGAGGGCCGCGACGCACTGGCCGAGCTGCTCGGAGAACGCGGCGGCGATCAGCGAGTCACGGGTCGGGAAGTGCCGGTACAGGGTGGCCGCACCCACTCCGGCTTTACGGGCGATCGCGCTGGAGGGCACGTCGGTGCCGTTGACGGCGTACGCCTCGCGGGCGGCGCTGAGGAGCTGGGCGCGGTTGTGCCGGGCGTCGGCCCGCTGCCCCGGGGAAGGGGCGGGAGCGAGGGCGTCGGAAGAGGAGTTCCCGGAGGTCTTGGAGTTCCGGGAGGTCTGGGGGTTCCGGGAGTTCCGAGACGGTTGAGCAGGCATGTCTCTCACTTAACCACAAACGGAAGAGGGTGTCCGTTTAGCGGGTTAGCGTGCTCAGGAGCCGCGGAGTCCCGCGGCCGGTCCTGTGTACGGAGGTTGTCCGTGTTCGCTGTGCGATACCACCGCTATGGGGGTTCCGAGGTCCTCGGCGTAGAGGAGGCCGAAGAGCCGCACGCCGGGCCGGGGCAGGTCCGCATCGCGGTCCGTGCCACCGGCATCACCCCCGCCGACCACTACCTGCGCGCGGGAATGCTGCGGTCCGTCGCCACCTTGGACCTCCCCCACATCCCCGGCATGGATGCCGCCGGAATCGTCGACGAGGTCGGAGAGGGAGTGACCGGCACCGCCGTGGGGGACGCGGTCTTCGGCCTCGTACCCTTCGCCGACCTGGGAGGCGCCACGGCCCAGTACGCCGTACTGGAGGCATGGGCGCCCAAGCCCCGGTCGTGGACCTTCGAGGAAGCGGGCGGCGCCGCGGGCAACATCGACACGGCCACACGCGTGTTCCACGCCCTGGAGGTCACCGAGGGCATGACCCTGCTGATCGACGGCGCCGCCGGAGGCGTCGGCACCATCACCGCACAGCTCGCCCGCGCCCGGGGCCTCACCGTGATCGGCACCGCGAGCGAACGCAACCACGCCTTCCTCGGCGAACTCGGCGTCATACCGGTCACCTACGGGGCGGGGCTGGCCGATCGTCTCGCCCCACTGGCCCCGCACGGTGTCGACGTGGTCCTGGACGCGGCCGGGAAGGGCTCCCTCGCCGAACTCGTGGCCATCGCGGGCGACCCGCACCGCGTGATCACCATCGCGGACCCCGACGCCGCCCGGCACGGGGTGCGACTCTCCCGGTCGCAACCGGGAGAGTCGCCGGGCTGGGCGGGACTGCCACTGGCGGCAGAGCTCGCCGACCAGGGCCGCCTCACCGTCCCGCTGCACGCCGTGTTCCCGCTGAAGGAGGCAGCCACGGCCCATGACCTCAGCGCCACCGGCCATGCGCGCGGCAAGATCGTCATCACCGTGCCCTGACCCGGCACGCGGGGCCGACCGGGATCCGTGCCCCGCGGCAACCTCACCCGCTGTGACGAACAGGGGATCAGCGACTCGCGTCATCGCCGCACGGCGCGGGCCGCCACCTGGTCCGGCATCCATCATGGACGTCGACCGGAAGGGGGTGGCCTCGCCGGACCCTTCACATCCGCCCGTGACGCGCACGAGCAAGCACTCGCCCACCCGGTCCGCCTGACGAACGACCCGCGGGCGCACCTGTGGGACGAGCACCCCACAGCGCCCCTCGGCCCTCACCCCGCAGCACCCCTCAGCGCACGTCCGCAAGCTCCTCCAGCAGCCGGCGCTTCGGGCGTGCCCCCACCATGGACTTCACCGGTTCGCCTCCCCGGAAGACCATCAGCGTCGGCATCGACAGCACCCCGTACGCCACGGTCGTCTCCGGGTTGGCGTCGACGTCGATCTGCACCACCTTCAGCCGGTCCCGCTCCTCCTGCGCGATCGCGCTCAGCACCGGGGCCAACTGGCGGCACGGACCGCACCAGTCGGCGGTGAACTCCACCAGCACCGGAAGGTCAGCGCCCAGCACCGCGTCCCCGAAGGTCGCATCCGTGACCTCGTCCACCCCTGCTGCCTTGATCATCGTGATCCCCTTCTTCGCGTCAACCCTGTTGGTCCTGCCACGCACGGCCCAGCTCGCAGAGCGGCTCGGGCCCTTCCGGAAGGTCCGCCTCCGCCCGGACCAGCTGTGCACCGACCTGCTCGCGCACGGCCCGCAACTCCTCGATCAGAACGTCGAGTTCCGCCAGCTTGCGCCGGTAGACGTCGAGCGAGGCCGGACAGGAGTCCCCCGCCGGATGCCCGGCCTGCAGGCACTCCACGAACGGACGGGTCTCCTCCAACCCGAACCCGACGTCCTGCAACGTGCGGATCTGCTCCACGAGCCGCAGGTCGTCGTCCCCGTACACGCGGTACCCGTTGACCGAGCGCCGCGCGGGCAACAACCCGCGCGCCTCGTAGTACCGCAGGGTCCGGGTGCTGACCCCGGCCCGTTCCGCCAGCTCGCCGATGCGCATGGGTACGACGCTAAACGTTGACCCCGACGTCAAGGCAACGAGCCGACCCCCGGTCCCCGGAACGTTCCTGAAACACGCCTCCGGCACAATCCACGCCCATGAAGACCGAAGAAGTGAGCTGGGACGATCCCGCCGCCACCGCCCTCCGCGCCCGTCAGCGCACGGAGATCGCCGAACGGTACGGAACCCCGGACAGCGAGCCGGGCACACCCCCGTCGGCCGAGGACATCGCGGTGTTCCTCGTCGCCCGCACCGAGGACGGAACTGCCGTCGGCTGCGGCGGACTGCGCGACCTCGGCGCCGGAATCGGCGAGGTCAAGCGCATGTACGTGGCCCCGGACCAGCGCGGTGCGGGCGTCGCGACCGCCGTCCTGGCAGCGCTGGAGGAGTGGGCCCGGTCCCGGGGCTGGACCCGGTTGCGGCTGGAGACCGGGCTCGCGCAACCCGACGCCGTCCGCTTCTACACCCGCTCCGGCTACCGCCGCATCCCGAACTTCGGATCGTACGAGGGCCTGAGCACCTCCCTCTGTTACGAGCGCGAGCTGACGCCCTCGCCCGCCCCCGCGGCCCCGTAGCGGGCCGCCAACTCCCGCACCGTCGCTGCCAGTCGGTCCCGCAGTTCCGGCGGTTCCAGCACCTCGACGTCCGCGCCGAGCGCGAGGAAGGCACCGTGCGCGTGGTCCAGGTTCTCGACGGGCAGCACGGCCCGCGTCCAGCCGTCGGGCTCGGGCACACCGGTGGCCTCCAGCGCCCGCGCGGCGACGCCGGTCAGCCGGGCACCTGCGCCCGGAGCCAGTCGTACGACAGCTTCCGCCCGGTACAGCCGGGCAGGGAAGTCCGCCTGGTACTGCTGCCAGTGGGCAGTCAGGTCGAAGCCCTCCGGAACCTCGAACTCCGCGCCTGCGTCCGCCAGCCGCAGGATCTGGTCCACCCGATAGGTCCGCGGCCCCGCCCCGCTCGCCCCGGCCACCACGTACCAACGCCCCGCCTTCAGCACCAGCCCGTACGGATCGAGCCTGCGCTCCACCTCCGTCGGCTCCTTCCACCGCCGGTACCGGACGTCGATCGTCCTGCTCCGCCACACCGCCTCCGCCACCTGCGCGAGGTACGGCACCTCGTCGGCCTGCGCGTACCAGCCCGGCGCGTCCAGGTGGAAGCGGGAACTCATCCGGTCCGCCTGCTCCCGCAGCTCGACGGGCAGGGCGGCCCGCAGCTTGCGCCGGGCGGCCGCCAGCTCGGCCCCGAGCCCGAGCGCTGCGGCCGGACCGGGCACCCCGGACAGGAAGAGGGCCTCCGCCTCCGGGCTGTTGAGGCCGGTGAGCCGTGTCCGGTACCCGTCGAGCAGCCGGTATCCCCCGCCGTGCCCGGCATCCGCGTACAGCGGCACCCCGGCCGCGACCAACGACTCGACGTCCCGGTAGACGGTGCGCAGCGACACCTCCAGTTCGGCGGCGAGCTGGGCGGCGGTCATCCGGCCCCCGGTCTGGAGCAGGAGCAGGATCGACAGCAGGCGGCTGGACTTCACTGTCACACGGTGTCAGTGAAGCGCTCCTACCGTCCACCCATGCCCTTTCAGGAGAAGCACCTCTGGGTCCTGCCGACGATCGAGTCCGGCGGCCGCCTCATCAAGCGCTATCACGTCTCCGGCGACCCGGCCGGAATCCCCGCGGACGTCGAGAAGGCCGCGTACGCGATCCTCCCCGACCTGCTCCCGCCCCCGGACGGAACGCCGCCCGCCACGTTCGTCGTCCTCCACAAGGGCGGTGACACCGGGGCGTACATGAACGCGTACAGCTGGGCCTGGGACAACGCCCTGCACTTCGACGGCGCGGCGGCGGGCCAGCCCGTCCTGGGCTGCCCCGACCAGGACCCCACCCACTTCGTCCGCCTGCGCCCCCGCCCGGACAATCCCCTGAACCTCTTCGGCTGCGTCTGGGAACTCCCGCCCCTCCTCCACGAACGCAACGCCTGGGTCCGCCACATGCTCGTCCCGGACATCCCCGACCTCGACGCCTATCTGACGGATTCCCTGTCCGCCCACGACACGGGTCTGACCGGTCCCGTCGTGGCGCAGTGAACCCGCTCCCGTCCGGCATGCGAAAAGGCGCGGCGGGACCGGCCCTGGGCGTGTGACACTCCCCCCATGCTGGGTGTAACCGATCTCCCGACCTACCTCATAGGTCTTGTCCTGATAGTCCTGCTGCCGGGACCGAACTCGCTCTACGTACTCTCCGTAGCCGCCCGCCGTGGCGTCCGCTCCGGGTACACGGCCGCCGCGGGCGTGTGGTGCGGCGACACCGTGCTGATGGTGCTCTCCGCGGCCGGGGTCGCCTCCCTGCTCCAGGCGAACGCGCTCCTGTTCGGCATCGTGAAGTACGCCGGAGCGGGCTACCTCACCTGGCTCGCCATCGGCATGATGCGGGCCGCATGGTCGATGTGGCGCACCCGGCACGAGAAGGCCGACGCCGAGACCCCGGCGGCCGAGGCGCCGTCCGCGATCGAGCGCCCGTACCGGCGCGCTCTGGTGATCAGCCTCCTCAACCCGAAGGCGATCCTCTTCTTCCTCTCCTTCTTCATTCAGTTCGTGGACCCGGCCTACGCCTACCCGGCGCTGTCCTTCATCCTGCTCGGGGCGCTGGCCCAGCTGGCCAGCTTCCTCTACCTCACCGCACTGATCTTCAGCGGCACCCGGCTCGCCGCCGCCTTCCGCCGCCGCAAGCGGCTCTCGGCGGGGGCGACCACGGGTGCCGGAGTGCTGTTCCTCGGCTTCGCGGTGAAGCTGACGCTGGCCAGCGCCTGAGCCCAGTGCCCCGACCGAAGAACCTCGGCCGAACGCCCGGAGACGCCCTCGCGCCCCGGGCGTTCGCCGTACATCCGGAGTTACGGCTTCCGGCCCACCCACAGCGTCCTCGACGTCACGACGGTGAGGTCGTCCCGGCGCAGAACGTTCTGCGGCCCCTCCTCGTCGAGGAACGCGGCGAGCGCGGCCGAGTCCTCGGCGCCCAACACGTCCGCGAGGCGGTCCCGCAGCCGCCGCAACGTGGCCTGCGCATACCGCCCCGTGGCGGCGGGCAGCGGTGCGGACAGCCGGATGTCGAAGCGCCGCTCCGTCTCGACGGCGAACCCGGCGGCCGTCAGCCGCGCACCCCAGTCGGCGCCGAGATGCGGCACGGCCTCGGCGTGCTGCCCGGCGACGGCCGCGTACAGCCGCTCCTCCAGCCCCGGCCTGCCGAGCGCGGCCTCCAGCTCTTCGGAAAGGAAGCGCGGGAACGGGGACGCGTCCATCTCCGCCACCGCCAGCAGTCCCCCGGGCCGCAGCGTCGCCAGCAGCTCGGCGAGCGCACGGTCGGGGTCGGCCATGTGGTGGAGGGACGCGGAGGCCCACACCAGGTCGACGGGTCCCAGGCCCTGCGGCCAGTCGGCGTCCAGATCGGCTCGTACGGTACGGACCCGGTCCTCGGCGACACCGGCCGCGCCCACCTTGGCGGTGACGCGACGCAGCATCTCCGCGGAGAGGTCGACGGCGGTGGCCTCGGCCCCCTTGAACTGCTGGAGCAGCGCGAGGGTGCCGGTACCGGTGCCACTGCCCAGGTCGAGGATGCGTCGCGGCGGCGCATCGGCGGTCAGGTCGGCGAGCAGGCCGGTGACCTCGGCGAGGTAGGAGTGGAGGACCTCGGCGTCGAGGTCGAGGACTTCGGCGAGCAGGGCCTCATCCGCCTCGTCGTGCCCACCGTGTCCGTGCACCTCGCCGTGCCCGTGCATGTCAGCGTGCCCAGCGCCGTGGGAGTGCCCGTGCCCAGCCCCATGCCCAGGTACGTGCCCGTGGCTCCCCGAAGCCCCATTCTGCTGTGTCATCCGACCTGCTCCCGACTCTCGTTGCGGCTCCCCGTACTCACGACCGTACGGCAGGCTTGCGCACCCGGCATACAATCTTGCGCATGACGCAAGACGGAGAACTCGACAACCTGGTCCGCAAGAGGATCAGGGGCCTGCGCCTGGCCAAGGGCTGGTCCCTGGACGAGCTCGCCGCCCGTTGCTACCTGAGCCCGTCCACGCTGAGCCGCATCGAGACGGGCCACCGCCGGATCGCCCTCGACCAGCTCGCCCCCATCGCCCGCGCGCTGGGCACCTCCCTCGACCAGCTTGTGGAGACGGTCGCGGACGACGACGTGGTGATCCGCCCGCAGCGCGACGAGGCACACGGCCGCACCACCTGGCTGTTGAGCCGCGAGCCCGGCCCCCAGGGCATGACCGTGGCCAAAATGCGCCTCACCAAACCGGCCCCCCGGGGCAGCGCCGACTCCCAGCGGGTGCACCCGGGCAAGGACTGGTTCACCGTGCTGTCCGGCACCGTGGAACTGCTTCTCGGCGAGCGGAGGATCCTGGTCGAGGCCGGTGAGGCCGCGGAGTTCTCGACGATGATCCCGCACGCGTTCGGCGCGTACGACGGCCCGGCGGAGATGCTCTGCATCCTCGACCACGACGGCGAACGCACCCATCTGCGCCCGAATCCCTGACCGGAACCCCGACCGAATCCCTGACCGGAACCCCGACCGAATTCCGCCCCCGTGGCGCGCGGCCCCCATGACAGTCTCGGCACACCGCCCGCCTCCCGAAGGAGCAGCCGCGTTGCCCTCCCGCCCGGCAGTCCCCCGGAAGAAACCCGTCCTGCTCGCCCTTCTCCTCCTGGGGTTCGCGCTCTGGATCACCGGGATCTGCGTCTCCATCGCCCACGAACCCCCGGAGGGCTCCCCGTCGGCCGCCGCGCTGCGCACGGACGTCGCGCAAGCCGTACGCGACCGGGACGCCGACCGCCTCCAGAACCTCTTCGCCCCGGACACGACCGGGGACGACTACGCGGAAACGCTCCTGGCCCGCCTCACCGACGCAGGCCTCGCGAACCCCCCTGCCACGCTGCGAACCACCGGCGACGCCCGCTTCGTGCAGCTCCTGGCCACCGCTGCCGACGGCCGCCCGTCCTGCCTGACCTGGCAGGTCACGCAGGCGGACGACCGCTGGTACGCCGACGGAGTTCCGCCGCTCACCCCTGTGGCCTGCCCGTAGCGCTCGCGTCCCCCTGGTCCTACGCGCTCGGCCGCGCCGCCCGGTGACGTACCCACACATTCGGTTCGACGTACACCGCCCGGTCGTGCACCAGGGAACACTGCACCGGCACGAGCGCCCCAGGAACCGCCACGTCCCCGTCCGCCTCGAAGGGCAGCCCGGTCCACGTCCGCCACTCGGCCAGCGAACCGCTCACCGTCATCGACGCGGGCGCGACCTTCTCCACCGTGCCGCCCGCCTTGACGTGCACGCGCAGCCACGGGTCCGCCGGCAGCCCGTCCTCGCGGAGCTCCCGGACGTAGGAGGTCATGGGCGCCGTCGGCCGCAGGTGCTTGGCATTGGGGCGCACCGGCGCGAGCAGGGTGCCGTGTCCCTGAGCGCCGACGGCACCGCGCATCGCGTCGAGCATGCGGTACGACAGCCCGCGGCCGAGGTAGTCGGCGTCGATCGTGATCTCCAGCGCACTGGCGACCGTCGGCGGATTCCCGTTCCTGCGGTCCGCGAACGCCCACAGCAGCACCTGGTCCCAGCCGCCGTCAGGCGTCTCCTCGCGGCCTTCGAGCTCCGCGTTGAACGGCACGCTGAACCCGCGCGCCACCACCCGGTCCCCGTCGGTGGCGACCACGCAGTACTGCGGGAACTCCGCGACGACCTGGTGGAGCAGCGCGTTCACGACCGGTTCGTACGAGGTGAATTCCGGCCAGGTGTCGGCGATCTCGTACGCCCGCCCGATCAGTTCGGGACGTTCGGCGAACGGGCTGATGCGGATGCTGTCGTTCTCGGTCATGAAACGGGATCTTGCCCTACCCCCACCCGCTTCGACCAGCGGTTTTCCGCTTCCTCCTCCCCCGCACGCACCCCTCGGAAGGTCCCCCGGTACGCGTGCGGCGACACCCCGAGCGCCGCCTGGAAGTGCTGCCGCATCGAAGCGCCCGTCCCGAACCCCGCCTCGCCCGCGACCCGGTCCACCGGCAGGTCCGTCTCCTCCAGCAACTGCCGCGCCCGCTGCACCCGTTGCCCCGCGAGCCACTGCACGGGGGTCATCCCGGCCTCCTCCCGGAACCTGCGGCTGAAGGTCCGTACGCTCATCGCCGCCTCGGCGGCCAGATCCGCGAGGGCGAGCGGCCGGTCCAGGTGTGCCAGTGCGAAGGCGCGGGCCGCGGCCGTCGAGGAGACGTCGGGAGCGGGAACGGGCCGCTCGATGTACTGGGCCTGACCGCCCTCCCGGTGCGGCGGCACCACCGTGCTGCGCGCGACCGCGTTCGCCACCGCCGCGCCGAAGTCGCTGCGGATCATGTGCAGACAGAGGTCAACGCCCGAGGCCACTCCGGCGGACGTGAGGATTCCGGCGTCGTCGGTGTAGAGGACGTCCGGGTCGAGGTCCACCTCCGGGTACAACTCCCGGAACTCCGCGCAGGACTTCCAGTGGGTCGTCGCCCGCCGCCCCGCCAACAACCCCGCCGCCGCGAGGACGAAGCTGCCGGTGCAGATCGACGCGATGCGGGCCCCGGCGGGAATCCGGGTCAGTGCCTGCGCCAGCGCGGGGTCGATGCGCCCCCGCTCCTGCGGTTCGTAGTCCTCCTCCGCCGCCGGTACGACGACGGTGTCCGCGCCCTCCAGCGCCTCCGGTCCCGCCCCGACGTTCACCGTGAAGTCCGCGTCCGTCGCGACCTCCCCCGGCGCGGGCGTGCACGTCACCACCTCGTACAGCCGCTCCCCGTCCGCCGACCGCGCATGGCCGAACAACCGGTGCACGATGCCCAGTTCCATGGGAAGCAGCCCGGGGCGGACGAGCACGACGACCCGGTGCAGCCGTCGCGCCCCCTCGTTCACCTCATCACGCACATCACCGCTCACGGCACTCCTCATGGCCAGATTCTTTCACAGGCTGACCATCTGGCCACTGGCCGGTCCCTGCCTGCATCCCGAAGGATCTTCCCCATGAACACCGACACCACTGCCCACCGGAGCGCCCAGGACAGGACACCCCGCACCCCTCACCCCGCCTGGCGCGTCGCCGCCCTCACCGCGCTCGCGATCGTCGTCGCCGGTGCGTTCTCCACCCTCCCCGGCCTGTTCACCACCTCGCTGCACGAGGAATTCGGCTGGTCACGCGGCTCCATCGGCTTCGCGACCTCCGTCAACATGCTGCTGTACGGGCTCACCGCCCCCTTCTCCGCAGCGCTGATGGACCGTTTCGGCATCCGGCGGGTCGTCACCACCGCCCTCGTCACCGTCGCGGCGGGAGCCCTCCTCACCTCGACCGTGCTGACCGCCGCCTGGCAACTGACCCTCTTCTGGGGCCTGCTGGTCGGCCTCGGCACGGGGTCGACGGCCATGGCCTTCGGTGCGACCGTCACCCAACGCTGGTTCGTGCGCCGTCGCGGACTGGTGTCCGGGGTGCTCGCCTCGGCGGGTGTGCTGGGGCAGATGGTCTTCCTCCCCGCCCTCGCCCGGGTGGTCGACCACTACTCCTGGCGTCCCGCCCTGGTGACCGTCGCGCTGGCGGCCTGTGCGGTGGCCCCCGCCGTCTGGCTCTTCCTGCGCGACCACCCGTCGGACCTCGGGGCGAAACCGTACGGTGCGGCTTCCTTCGTGCCCCGGGCCGCACCCGTGCACGGCGCCGCCCGGCGCACCCTGCGCGTCCTGCGCAACGCGGCGCGCACCCGCCCCTTCTGGCTGCTGGCCGGTGCCTTCGCCATCTGCGGCGCGTCCACGAACGGCGTCATGTGGACCCACTTCACCCCCGCAGCCCACGACCACGGCATGTCCGCCACCACGTCCTCGACGCTCCTGGCCCTGATCGGCGTCTTCAACGTCGCCGGCACCATCGCCTCCGGCTGGCTCACGGACCGCCGACCGGCCCGCCGTCTGCTGGCCGTGTACTTCGCGCTGCGCGGGGTCCTGCTGCTGACCCTCCCCCTGCTGATGGCTCCGACGGTCGGCGTGCCGATGATGCTGTTCGTCGTCCTCTTCGGCCTGCTCGACCTGGCCACGGTGCCGCCGGTCCTGGCGCTGTGCCGCGAGCACTACGGCGACGACAGCGCGATCGTGTTCGGCTGGATCAGCACCGCGCACCAGCTGGGCGCGGCCCTGGTCGCCCTCGTCGGCGGCACGGTCCGGGACACGTTCGGCTCGTACGACCTCGTCTGGACCGGAGTCGGCGCCCTGTGCGCGGCGGGCGCCCTGCTGTCCCTGTCCGTCCGAAACGCCGTACGGGACACAGCCCGGGACGGTGTCCGCCCCGCCCCGGCTACCGCACGTCGTCCCACGCCATCGAGCTCATCCGCCAGCCGGTCGGCGTCCTGAGGAACTGGGTCGTCTTGCGCCCCGCGCCCTCGAACCACTCGCCCTCGCGGAAGCCGGACTTGCCGTATTCGCTGAACCGGTGCGCGACCGTCCCGAAGATCTCGGTCCGTTCCGCGACCTCCCACTCAGAGAACTCCGTCAGCGTCCCGTCACTGAGGATCTTCTCCCGGGGTGCCACGAAGCCGTCGAGGTCGTAGATCACCGGCTCACCGCCGATATTGCTGATGATCATCCCCTCCGGAATGAACACCTCCCGTACGACGCCGACGTTCGCACGCCGCCCGCCCCGGTTGTCGAACGCGCCGAGGAAGACCTCCATCAGCCGGTCGAGTTCCGCCTTCACTCCAGCCACGTACTCCTGCGGTGCCCCCGGGTCGAGAAAACCCCTCGGCTCGGATTCCGCTTCCCCCGCACCCGACTCCACCACGCCCGTCTCCCCACCCGAGGGGCGCGTCCCTTACGCACCCACCGCGCCCGATGGTCGCCCACCGCCGCTCTGTGGACAAGCCCGTCGTCGCTCGTAGGCTTGACCGTCGAAGGCGTCGCCGAGCGCGCCGGGGTCAACACAAGACGACCCTCTACCGCTGGTGGCCCTCCAAGGGCGCGCTGCTGGGGGCCGCTCTCGTCAACGGCACGCACCTGGGCTTCCCGCTCCCCGACACAGGCTCGCTCCAGGGCGACCTGGAAGCGGTCCTGGGCTCCGTCGTCACGCTGCTCACCACGCCGACGGCCTCCAAGATCGCGGTCGCCGCGCTCGGCGCCATCACCCAGAGCCCCGAACTCGCCGCCCACGCCCGGACCTTCTTCGCCAACCGGCTCGCCAAGGAGCAGCCGATCCTCGACCGCGCGATCACCCGCGGGGAACTCGCCCCCGACACCGACCCGGCCCTCCTGATGCACCTCATGGACATGCTCGCCGGAGCCGCCTGGCTGCGCATCGCCTTCCGCCAGGTACCGCTGGACGACGCGTTCGTCACGCGCACGGTCCACACGGCCCTGCACGGCGCACTCGTACGACCCTGATTGTTCGGGAGGCGGACCCGGCCGTCAGGAGACGTCGGCCCCCTCCATCGCTTCCCTCAGCTTGGCCACCGTCGCGGCGGCGGCCGCCCGTTCGGTCGCGTCGTCGCTGGTCAGGGAACGCTCCTCCAGCAGTACGACCGCGGCTTCCAGCACTCCGACGTGCACCAGTACTGTCCGTACGCCCGCGAGAGCCGCCCGCGCGCGGTCCGCGGCGGAGTCCGGGGCCGTTCCGGGACCGGACGGGATCAGGGTCGAGACGCCACGCCCGAGCGCA
This sequence comes from Streptomyces sp. NPDC087440, assembly GCF_044744005.1. Taxonomy (NCBI): domain Bacteria; kingdom Bacillati; phylum Actinomycetota; class Actinomycetes; order Kitasatosporales; family Streptomycetaceae; genus Streptomyces; species Streptomyces sp. NPDC087440. Next base: position 647,676 of record NZ_JBIUXN010000001.1, read on the forward strand.
GGACGGTCTCGGTCGCGAAACGGCTGCTGCGCCGGGGCTGAGGTCACCCCGCCAGTTTCTCCCATCGGGCCCCGTCCGCGTCCCACTCCGTCAACGCCTCGAACGCCACGCCTGCGGGCATGGCGTCAGGGCGTCGGGAATGTCGCTGTCTCAGGGCATCGCTATGGCTGCTGCCGAAGCACCCTGCTGCGAGCGCGGCGTCTTCTCGCCGACCTTCTGCGGGTCGATCGTGCGCGGGTCGACGGCCTCGCCGGGCGCGCCCTCCGCGTAGTACCCGCCGGGGGCGGTGTCGCGGTCGTGCGGCAGCAGGAAGAAGACCCGGCGCTTGTGCAGACCGCTGTCGGGGTCGGCCTCGGCGTGCTCGTCGAGCTCCGTGTAGCCGACGAGACGGCCGTCCCGGGCGTAGCGGGGCTTGCCGCGACGGCGGGGGGTCTTGTCGAGAGCCTGACGCACGTAGTCGAGGTCGTCGGGGCTCTCCAGCCACACCACCGCATTCTCGTGGGCGAGATCGCTCTCGTTCAGTAGCGAGCTCATGGCTGAAGCCCCTCCTCGTTGTGTCCGGCCACGCACCGGCCTCGGTTTTCTCGCTCCGGGCCGGGTCCGCTCTTCGGGTCCCGTGTGTGCGTCTGCCCGGAGGCTCGGTACCCATCGTAAGGCTGCCCGCTGTCAAGGCACAGTGCACGAATGGGCGTCATGTGATTGCCGGGCCGTTCGAAACGCCGGAAACGGCCCCCGCGACCGCCGGATCGTCCTCGTCCGAGAGCAGGCCCAGACCCGGGTAGTACTTCTTTCCGCTGGACTTCATCATGTCGTTCGGCGACGCCAGACCGAGCTCCTGACGGATGCGGCTGGCGAAAGAACGCGAGGTCGCGGGCCGGATTCCCTCACTGGCGTTGCACCAGGTGCCGTAGGCGGCGTAGAGCACGCCCTGCTCGACACGGAGGTCGGAGGAGCGGTCGGGCCCGTTGGCGGTGGGCGGGCTCTTGATGCAGCACTCCTTGAGGAATCGGCCGATGTGGTCCTCGGTCGACTCGTACGCCTCGGTGGCCATACGTACGGAATCGGGACCTGTGAGCGGGTCCCGGGTCTCCAGGTAGCTCATCGCACCTTCGATGAGCCAATGGAGGATGCCGGGCCCCTCGTCCCGTACGAGTTCGAAGGCCAGGTTGTCGATCTTGTGCTTGTTCGGCACCACGCGCTCGAACGGGATGAGGCGGATGCGGCGCCAGAAGGCGTGCCCGCCGGTGCCGACCTCGGGGCGGTGGTTGCCGAGGAGCCACAGCTTGTGGGTGGGCGCGAAGGAGAAGTAGTCCTGCCGCATCCGACGGGCCTTGATGCGGTCGCCACCGGTGAGGAGCTTGACCCGGGACTCGTCGAACTTGTCGTTGGGCTTCAGCTCGGAGCAGACCATGATGCGGCGGCCGTGCAGTTCGGTGAGCTCGGTGGAGTGCTCGGAGAACTTGCCCTTCTCCATCAGGAAGCCGGGCGGGGCCGCGTCCGCGTAGTCGCCGAGGATCTGGATCATCACGTCGAGCAGCACGGACTTGCCGTTGGCGCCCGCGCCGAAGAGGAACGGCAGGACCTGCGCGCCGACGTCCCCGGTGATCGAGTAGCCGAGCAGCAGGTGCAGGAACCGGATGGTCTCCAGTCCCTTCTCGTCGTCGCCGAAGGTGTCGTGCAGGAACTTGTGCCAGCGCGGGGTGGGCATGTTCTCGGGGCCGACGCTGGTGGCCCGCGAGTGCATGTCCTTGACCGGATCGGGCTTGTGCATGTCACCGGTCTGGAGGTCCACGACTCCGTCCGGGGTGCACAGCGCGTACGCGTCGCCGTCCAGGACGTCCGGGTCGAGCGTCAGCGCGGGCGACGCCTTGGCCTGCGTGAGCAGGGCCTTCATGCCGGGGGTCGACATGGTGCGCTTGCGGTGGGCATAGAGCTCGCGGTCGCTGAAGAAGCCGCGCGGGTCCTGCGCGGGCATCTGCTCGGCCATGTCCCCGGCAGCCCACAGTGCGGCCTTCTCACCACCGGTGCGCTTCCACCGGTACTGGTCCCAGGAGTACCAGCCCAGTCCCTCGACATGGCGGAACTGGTCCCCGTACAGCTGGGCGAACAGCTTGGCGTTTCCCCGGTCGGTGAGCATGTGCGGGAGCTGTCCGAGGGCGTCGTACGGCTCGTGCACGGCGAGCGGTCCGGGCGCGCCGGGGTGGCCCGACACCTGCTGGGCGGGCAGGGCGGTGCTGGCGGTCGCGGTGTCCGAATCCGGTTCGGGAACCGGGAATTCGAGCATCTGCTGAGCGGCGGCAGTGGCGTCGAAGCTCGTGCTCTCGGCGCTGCTCATGGGCGTCCTTGGGGGTGGAGCGGTCGGGTGGCACCTGCGGCAAGGGCGGAGTCGATGATCGTGGTGTTGCGCTGCGGCTGGTGCGGGCGGGCCGTCTGGGCCGCCTGGACCAGGAGTTCACGTACCTGCGGTTCCGCGAAGTGGCCGCCGGCCACCAGTCCGCCCGCGGTGTACGCGGCCCTGTTGAGCTTCTCGGAGAAGCTCGCCCCCTCCGGAATCGCCGCACAGGCCGCGACCTCGGCCAGGAGAGGGTCCAGGAGCCGCTGTGCGGCCCTGGGAGCGCTGGGGGCACGTAGGCGGGGGAAGGGGACCGTAGAAGGCCCCAGAGGGGCTTTCAGGGCTTCGAGTGGCTGCTGTGGGGTCCTGACCGCCTTCTGGGCCTGTACGTCGCCGGGGGCACGCGTGGCTGCGGGAGCCTGGGCCCGGACCTGGACGACGTGCCCGGTGCGGGTCAGTTCGTCGGCGAGCCAGTCCGGCAGGGCGGCGGGCATCCGGGCATCGCCGACCGGGGCGTAGGTCCCCTGCGGGATCCGGTTGGTGGGCGCGACGATGTAGCCGTTGTCCGCACGGATGTCGACCTGCCAGGCCAGCGCGACCTTGGGGCTCGACCCGGTGGAGGAACGGAAGCGGGTCTCGGGACGGGTGTTCCGGTACCAGATGTGCAGACCTCCCGAGGGAGTGCGTACGCGCAGGGTCGTTTCGTCCTTCGCCGGGTCCTGGTGGCCCCGGTAGGCCGCGAGCAGGGCGAGTGTGTCGAACCCCGAGGCCAGTCCCGTCAGGTCGACGCGCGGGTCGATGTGGATGCCCGGCAGGAGCCGATTGCGGTGCGGCACTTCGGCACTGTGCGCGTCCACGTCCAGCACGACGAGTCCTGCGGGACCGCAGGCGACGCCCACGCCCATCGCCGGGTGCGCGCCCCACCAGTCGTCGATCCGGGCGGCGTTGGTGGTCGCGGCCCGGAAGCCGTGGCACCACCGGCCTGCGGGGATGCACGGACAGTCCCTGGTCTGGTGACCGATCTCCCGGCATTTGTTGCAGTTGGCGGCAGGCGTCTTCCGGCCCGGAGCCAACGGGTGCACCGGCCAGCCGTTGCCTGCGCACCAGCGGGCAACATCGTGTGCCCGCACAGTCCCTGAAGGGACTGGGGTACTGGTCTCACCGTGGCGCGGCACGCGGTCGTCCTTGTCGGGGTCAGAGGTCGTGCGTTCTGGTGCTTTCAGTCCCTGTCAGTAAAAGCGCTGGTCAGCGCCCTATTGGCACCTGTACGAGGGACTGAAGGGACTGAACTTTCCTATGAGCTCCTGAGCCTAGCGCAAGGGTGGGCAATCTCCGCGGGGAACTGCCGTTGTATCAGTTCTTCAGTCCCTTGAGTCCCTTTGAGCCCTCGGCGGGTGGGCGATCTTCGTACCGCCCCGTTGGCGGCGCGTGCCGCGCGAGTCCTGCGGGGGCAGCGGGTGCCCCATGACCGTACGTCGTACACATATCCGGCAGTCGGTCTTTTCTCCGTCCTTCCGGACCCAGGGACTGAAGACCCGGGGACGGAGCAGTTCGGTCCCTCCTCTTCAGTCCCTCGGTAAACCTGCAGGTCAGCGGGTTGCGCCCGCACTCAACAGGGACTGAAAGGGACTGAAGGGACTCAAAATCCTAGTTATGAGCGCTCCAGACACATACCTGCCTTCTACACGCGTCCGCATACACACGCGCACACAATTGGGATGGATACTGCAAAGTTGAGTCCCTTCAGTCCCTCAGCCCCTTGATCAGATCCAGCTCCACCGCTCTGACCTGGGCTTTTTCAAAGGGACTGAACGGAGGGACCGAACTGCTCCGTCCCTCCGGCTTCAGTCCCGAGCACACCGGCACCCGCGAGGAAATACGCCGCACGACCGAAGGGGGCACAGATGTTCCAGAGGTGGAACTTCAGTCCCTCCCAGTCCCTCCAGGCCGGCTTCCGTCCCTCGGCGGCCACCCGCCGACCCCGCAGGATCGACCGGATGGACCTCCAGTCCCGGCGCGGAGTCGGGACTGTGCGAACCGTGCTCCAGTCGAAGACCCCGTCCATGTGCTGCGGCCATCAAGGTGTCGTCCGTACGCAGCAGCAACCGCGGCACGGGAGAGGGACGCACGTCCCGGACAGCCGGATGGAGAAGAGGGACCGAGGGACTCAAGGACTGGGAAACTGAACTGACGCGCGGACGAGTCGACGCTTGACGATCGTGTTTCGCTGCCACGGTTCGCCTGGGCGTGGCAGCCACGATGCTCATCCCGTGGCCGGTCCCCTGTCGGGGCGCTGTCACTCGTACGAGCTGAATTTCGCATCTGCAACGCTTCAGGGATGTTCCTGCGATGTCTGAGTGCCGATAGATCGGGCATACGCCTGCCTCAAGGCGGTACAACCGATCATGGATTGGGGCGTACGCGCATGAACAGCAAGCAGATGATTCAGCAGACGGCCGAACAGAACGGTCGGCAGCAGCTCTCGCAGGCGTCCCCGCAGCGCTTCTCCGGGACGACCAACCCGTTCCCCGTCCCGGTCTGGCGAGAGCAGACGTTCCGGACGACAGGGGACCGTATGCCCGGCCCGACCCAGGGGTGGGGAACTGCAGGCGTCGCCCAGGCCCGTGAGGCGGCGAAGGCCTTCACCGATGGTCTCTCCCCCGCACCGGCCGAGGACGCCGCGGATTCCCTTGTCCTGGTCGTCTCCGAACTGGTGACCAACGCGGTACGGCACGGGGGAGGCCGCTACACCCTCGCGTTCTCCGCCTCCCCCGACACCCTCACGGTCGCGGTGGGCGATCCCAGTCCGGAAGTTCCCCATGAACGCACCCCCGACCTGGACGACGGGAGCGGAGGCTTCGGCTGGCACCTTGTGAACCTCCTGGCGCATGAGGTCACGATCGTTCCGGCACGCGCGCCTCGCCCCGGTTGTGTGCCTCGGTTCAAGAGCACCACCGGTTCCGGCACGGCACCCGTTTCCGGCAAGACGATCCGTGCGGTACTCCCCCGGTAGCTATCGACGGTGGCCGTGGCTGGGTGGCCGGTGCGTTCTCCGTGAGCGACTTCCTTCGTATGCCGGTCACAGGCCCGCGTCGACGCCTAGCGTGAACTCATGATCGAGCCTGCTGCCCCTGAGCCCTGGGAATCTTCCGCACCCGGTGTCCTGCGACTGCCGTCCGGGCGACTGGTCAGGGGGCGAGGCCTGCGCCGTCCTCTTCCGGCCGGGCCCTCGCCCACGTACGCGATCTATCTGCTAGGCAAGCAGCCTCCCGCCGTCCCGTGGGAGGCCGCCTGGCTGCGCTGGCCGGACTTCCGGCTGCCCGCCGACCGGGACAGGGCCCGTGAACTCCTTACCGACGCCCTGGCCCGGGCCGCCGATGACCGGATTGAACTGGCCTGTGAGGGCGGACGCGGGCGGACAGGTACCGCGCTTGCCTGTCTCGCCGTCCTCGACGGCGTCCCGCCCGAGGAAGCGGTCGGATTTGTGCGCCAGAACTACGACCCCCGGGCCGTCGAGACCCCGTGGCAGAAGCGATACGTCCGGCACTTCACCGCCTGATCCGATCCCTCCCGTCACCCGTCACCGGGGTCATCTGGGCGGCAACAGCTCCTCGGCTGCTGTGGTGATGACCGCGGCCGCGACAGCGGCGAGCGCAGGTGAGTCCAGTTTCCACTGCTGCCAGAACAGGGGTACGTCCAGCGTGCGGTCGGTCGCGAGCAGGGTCAGCGCGCCCGACCGCAGGAGAGGCAGCGCATGGGTCTCCGGGACGAGACCCCAGCCGAGCCCGGCGGCGATGGCAGCACAGAAACCCTCGGAGGTCGGCATGTAGTGCCGGAAGGCACTCACGGTAGGAGGGGGCGTGCGCTCACCGGCGAGCGAGCGCAGGAAGACGTCCTGGAGTTCGTCCCGCCGGTCGAAGGACATCACCGGAGCCTCCTGGAGCCGTTCCACGAGTCGTCCCGACGCGAGGTACCGCTCCTCGAACTCGGGGCTGGCCACCGGGAGATACCGCATCTGACCCAGCCCGCGCACACTGCACCCCGCCACCGGATGCGGCGAAGAAGTGACCGCCGCCATCACCTGCCCCTCGCGCAGGAGTGCCGTGGTGTGCCCCTCGTCCTCACGGTGGAGTTCGAAGCAGAGGGGCGGCTCCGGCGGGACCCGGGTCAGGGAGGGCAGAAACCAGGTGGCGAGCGAATCGGCGTTGACCGCGATGGCCAGTCTCGTCGGCCCCTGCCGCTCCCCCGGCCCCACGGAGAGCCCCAGCTCGGCCCGCGCACCCCGTTCCAGCAGGGCGAGCTGGCGGGCGAACCGCACCACCACCTGCCCCGACTCCGTGGGGCGCACGGGCTTCGACCGCATCAACAGCACGCGTCCGGTGCGCTGTTCCAGGGCTTTGATGCGCTGGCTGACAGCGGACGGAGTGACGTGCAGGACGGAGGCGGCAGCGTCGAAAGTGCCCTCGTCGACGACCGCGAGCAGGGTGTTCACCTGGTCCAGGGGAAGTTCTTCCATCACGAGTGCTAATGGTACGTAAGAATCTTTAGCTGGACTGAAGACGCGACATTCCCTAGCGTCAAAGACATGACAGACAGCACCACAGGGATCGTCACCGCCCTGCTCGCGGGTTTCGGAACCGGACTCGCCCTCATCGTCGCCATCGGCGCCCAGAACGCCTTCGTCCTCCGGCAGGGAGCCCACCGCCACGCGGTCCTCGCGGTCGTCGCGATCTGCGCCGTCTCCGACGGTGCTCTCATCGCGCTCGGAGTGACGGGCGTCGGTGCGTTCGTCACGGCCTGGCCCGCCGCGCTCACCATCGTCGGTCTCGCCGGCGGTGCCTTCCTGATCACGTACGGAGTGCTGGCCGCCCGCCGTGTCCTGCGGCCCTCCCCCGACGCCGCTCTCACCACGACCGGCAAGGCCACCGGCTCCGCCCGTGCCGCAGTGCTCACCTGCCTCGCCATGACCTGGCTCAACCCCCACGTCTACCTCGACACCGTCCTCCTGCTCGGCTCGGTCGCCTCCGACCACGGCTCCCTGCGCTGGGTCTTCGGTGCGGGCGCGATGCTGGCGAGCCTGACCTGGTTCACCAGCCTGGGATTCGGAGCACGCCTGCTGAGTGGACTGCTGGCGAAGCCGGGTGCCTGGCGCGTGCTGGACGGGGTGGTCGCCGTCACGATGGTGGCGATGGGCGGAATGTTGATCGCCGGAATCTGACGGTGCCAACCCCCTCTTGAACTGCTCACACACCGTCAGGAGCCGCTGCTGTCAGACGACACACAGCGCATTGACTTCACCAATGTCACCAAAAACCCCACGGAGGTGAGTAAGGTAACCGCATGACCGTCCCATACGCCCCGGACGACCGGGAAAAGGTAGTAGCGAAGCTCCCCGCCTCCCTGCGCCAGGAACTCAAAGTCAGAGCAGCCGAGTTGGGCGTCGACATCAAGGATGCCGTCACCGAAGGCGTGCAGGCCTGGCGTTCGAGCGACGCCGAACACCCCGTCGTCGACACGACCGGCGGCAGTTCTTTCTCGACCTACCTCCCCACCGGCCTGTACGGGGAGTTCAAGGACGTCTGCAAGGAACGTGGCCTTCCCTTCAACCAGGGCATCGCCCAGGCCATTCGCCTGTGGCTCGGCGCCCACCCCTCCCCCCGTCGCCCTGCCCGCCCGAACGGCGCGCGCCGCATCATCTTCGGCAACCAGAAGGGCGGTGTCGGCAAGACCGCCACGTCCTCCGGCGTGGCCCAGGCCCTCGCCGAAGGCGGTAACCGCGTCCTGCTCATCGACTTCGACCCGCAGGGCCACCTCACCAAACAACTCGGCTACCAGCTCTTCGACATCGAGGAGCCCAGCCTGGCCAAGCACATGCTCGGCGAGGCCAAGGGCGACCTGCGCGAGCTGCTCGTCCCGATAGAGGAGAGCGGCTTCGCGGGCCGGCTGTTCCTGCTGCCCGCGTGCAAGGACGCGTTCCTGCTCGACGCGAAGCTGGCCACCAGCCGCTTCGTACGAGTCAAGGAAACGGCTCTGGAGAAGGCCATGGAGCCGCTGGAGAAGGAGTTCGACTACATCGTCGTCGACTGCCCGCCCAGCCTCGGCTACTCCATGGACACCGCGCTCTACTACTGCCGGACCCGTGAGGACGAGGAGCCGGAGACCTGCGGAGTCTTTGTGCCGGTGCTCGCGGAGGACTCCTCCGCGGACGCCTACGACATGCTCTACGACCAGATCCAGGATCTGACCGCGGACATGGAGGTCGAGATCACCATGCTCGGCTTCATCGTCAACATGTACGACAGCCGCAAGGGCTACATCGCCACGTCCTCCCTGGACAGTTGGAAGGCGATCGGCGACCCGCCGGTCATCGGCATCATGCCGGAACGCAAGGAACAGCGTGAGGCCGTCCGCCTCAAGCAGCCGCTCCTCAGCTACGCCCCCGACTGCGAGCAGTCCGAGATCATGCGCACCATCGCACGGAGGATCACCTCATGAGCGTCGCCGACCGCCTCGGCACCGGTTCCTCCTTCGGCGGCGTACCGCGCGGCCGAAGCGCCCGCGGACGCGCCAAGGCGCTCGTCCAGGGCGACGTGCCCGAGTACGAGCTGTCCCGCATCCGCCTCGAAGAAGTCGCCCCCACTCCCCTCAACCCGCGCCGTAACTTCGGCTCGGCAGAGGAGATGACCCGCTTCGGCGAGGAGCTGCGCAACACGCAGCTCGCCGCCTGCGTGGCCATCTCCCGCAAGGCCTACCTCCAGGTGTGGCCGCAGCACGAGCATGCCGTGGGCAACGCCCAGTACGTCCTGATCAACGGGGAGCGTCGCTATCGCTGCGCCCTGCACGTGGGTCTGGAGTCGCTGGACTTCGTCGTACGGGACGACCTGGCGTCCTCCCGCGAGGCCTTCATAGACCACCTGCTCAAGGAGAACCTGGAGCGCGAGGACTTCGACGTCGTCGAGCGTGCCCGGGGCGTGCAGCAACTGGTACTGGTGTGCAGCGAGGAGTCCCCCTCGGGCGCCCGCGCCCGGGCTGCCAAGCGCCTCGGCCGCGACCGCTCCTGGATCACCAACCAGCTCGCGCTCCTGGACCTCCCGGAAGACCTGCAGAACATGCTCAGCATGGGGTCGCTGCCCGAGCGCGACGGGCGGTTGCTGGCACGTCGACTCAAGGAAGAACCCGGACTCTCCGTGCCGGCCCTCCTTGAGTACCTCGGCGATTACCGGGAGCAGGAAGCCAGGGCCCGTGAAGAGGCCAAGGCAGCCGCCGACCAGCTCAAGAAGCTGGGGCGCAGCGCCGTCGAAGAGGCCCTCGCGCAGAAGAACGCGGAGCTTGCGGCGGAGCAGGCCGAGGCCGAGTCCGAGCAGCCGTTGTCCGCGGACAACGAGAAAGTGTTGTCCGCGGACAACATGCCGGAACCGGTCTGGCAGGACGCCCCCACCCCGCGCGCACCCGAGCCCGCCACCCCGGTGACGGCCGAGACCACAGCCCCTGCCGCGGTTCCGGCTCCCGCACCGGCCCCCGTCGCTGCCCCTGCGCCGACGCCCACACCCGTGAAGGCAGTGCCGGAACAGCCCGCGGAGAAAACAGAGTTGTTGTCCGCGGACAACAACTCCCCCCGCCCGGCGGCTCGGAACAACACCGCTGCGCTTCAGGACGAAGGGGACGACAAGGCCGGGTCCGTACGTTCCGACGCTGCTCGACGACTCGTGCAGCAGCTCGGTGCCACTCCCCCGGAGCAGGCACGCACCCTGGTCGCGGGTCTCAGCGGCGACGAACTCGTGGCCCTGATCGAGGAATTGCACCACCACATGTGAGGTGCCGACACCACGCCGAAGGGGCACGCACCCGGCCGATCACGCCGGAGCGTGCCCCTTCGGCGTTCCCGGAGAGGAGCACAGCAGGGCGGCTCCTCTCCCCCGGACCCTCCGAAGCAATACTGAGCCGATGGACAACACCACGCTCGTACTGCCTCCCCGGCTCACCGCCTCCGCCCGGACGATGCGCGACGCCGCACACGAGCGCGGGCTGACCACGGTGCAGCTGTCCACCTTCGAGGCGCCTCCCGAGTTGCGGGCCGAGCACATCCATGCTGGGCCCAGTTTTGCGGACGTCGTGGCGCCCGAACTCGGCGTCGCTCTGCTCCAGGCCCCCGAGGACTGGCTGGCCCGGCTGCCCCGCGCCTTCACTCGGCGGGATGTCGTCCTCATGCCCCTCCGCGAGGCACAGACGTTGCGGCGCCCCGCATTCGTCAAGTCGCCCAACGACAAGCAGATCCGCGCCATGGTCTACACCGACGGCTCCCGGTTGCCGGGTGCCGACGAGATGGACGCGGAAACCCCGGTGCTGGTCAGCGATGTCGTGGAGTTCGCCGCCGAATACCGGCTGTATCTGCTCGACGGGACGGTCCACACCGGAAGCAGATACGCCGAACACGGTCGGCTGAGCCTTGGCCCGCTGAGCCAGGATGCGTCGGCCTTCGGGACCGAGCTGTTGTCCGCGTGCGGCAGGACCCTGCCCTCCGCCGTCGTCGTGGACGTCGGCCGGACCGGCGGTCAGTGGGCGGTCATCGAAGCCAACGCCGCCTGGGCGAGCGGTCGCTACACCGCAGATCCCCAACGCGCACTCGATGTTCTTCTCCGCAGCAGCGCACCGGCCGCAACGATGGCTCCCGACGACCACCCGTTCTTCCGCCATCCCACCGTGACTCCCCCGGCCCGGGCAGTTGATTGAAACGATCACCGTGAAGATCAACAACGGCATATCGTCACCTGCATGAACACAGGGGAGCTGTTGGGGTCGGGACGCAGCGCAGAGATCTTCGCGCTCGACGAGAAGTGGGTACTGCGCCGGAATCGGGACGGCGGGGACACTGCCGGAGAAGTGGCCGTCATGGCCCATCTGGCAGCGCACGGTTATCCCGTACCGGCTGTCCGTGCCACAGAGGTGCCGTCGGAGATCGTGATCCGGCGGCTGTACGGCAAGACGATGCTTCAGGCCTTCGCTTCGGGCGAGCTCACCGAACAGACGGCGGCGGCGATGGTCGCCGACCTCCTGCACCTCCTGCACAAGGTTCCTGCCAGGGTCTCCGCACATCCGGGAGACCGGATTCTGCACCTCGATCTGCACCCGGACAACGTGATGCTGACGGCCGAAGGCCCGATGGTCATCGACTGGTGCACGACCGTCGAGGGACCGGAGGGACTGGACTGGGCAATGACCGCGCTGATCCTTGCTGAGGTGGCCGTCGTCCCGTCGCCGCCGGAAGCCGGGCCGGAAGTCGCCGCCATGGCGACCGGAGCACGGGCGATGCTCACGCGGCTGCTGGAGCGACGAGGCAGTGCCATCGACCTGAGCGACGCAGGCTCCGGCTGCCTCGCACGAGCCCGCGCGCGCCGGGCCGAGGACCCGAATCTGAGCCCTGAAGAGATCGACCGCTTGGGCGAGGCGGCCGCTTTGGTTGCCACTCTGGCAGCCTCGTCGTCCCCGTTGTTGTCCGCGGACAACACTTCTGGCGACTGATCGCAGGCATCGGTCTGCCCTGCGGCAGCCCACGCCGGGGGAGTGGGCCTCCCTTTTGTTGTCCGCGGACAACAACACGGACACCGGCGCCGGGGGAGGGGAGGGGGGGGGGGGGGGGGTTGCTCCCCCCCCCCCCCCCCCCCCCCCCCCCCCCCCCCCCCCGCCCCGGGCGGGGGGGGGGGGGGGGGGCCCCCAACCCCGGCCGGGCAC